>NZ_JBRKCV010000013.1:0-131411 GCF_052983275.1 Robertmurraya sp. GLU-23 | reverse complement strand
GCTTGGTTAGTCCCGACAGGCATAAGACGAAGACTGTAAGAGGTCCTGACCTCTGGAAGGCTTTGGCTTATGACCCCGAGGGACTAGCCGCCGGAGCTCGTTTATGCAAAATGATACTCATTCTTTTGACTTTGACACTTTATCTAGTTTTGAAGGAATAACCTTCAAAATTTAAAGTCTGGTGGCGATAGCGAAAAGGTCACACCCGTTCCCATACCGAACACGGAAGTTAAGCTTTTCAGCGCCAATGGTAGTTGAGGGTTTCCCTCTGTGAGAGTAGGACGTCGCCAGGCACCTGATAAAAGAGAGTAGTCAACATGACTGCTCTCTTTTTTTTATAATTATTTGCGGAAGCTTACTTCTTTAGTTTTTGAAAAAGAAGCTCATTAGTGAGGCTAGCAGTTTGAAGGAGTATCTCGAAAAAGGGATACTCTTTTTTTTTTAACAAATATTTTAAATAGCCTTTTTTTAAAACTTTCCACGCTTGTGCTAGGGTGCTTGTCCATGCATCTTTAAGATTAAATAATATATTAATCTTGAGAAAATTATTAGGAGGAATATGGAATGGGCAATATTTGGTTTCCAAGACGTGGTAGTAACAATGAAGAAAACAGGGGGGTGAATAGTAACAGTAGAAGTCGTTCCGACAGCGATAGCAGATCTGATTCAAATGTAGAGTTTGATTTTGAAAATGATAATGAATTAAGAACAGATGTGCAAAACGAAAATGATGTAAAAAATGTTGATAAGAATACGAACGTTGCTAAAATTATTAATTCAGGAAATGCAAGAATCGATCTGGACATTGACGTTGACTCTGATTCTAATGCTCGTGTTCGCTCACGTTCTAGAGCGAATGCAGATTCAGAACAGGATCAAGACAACAATCAAGATGTTGAGCAGGATGTTGAACAAGATTAATTGGAGAATACGGCAAGATTGGATATTCCAATCTTGTCAATTTTACAAAGGAGGGTAGACAATGATTGAAAATCCAGAAGGGAATAGCAAGAGGAATGTCTACCAGTTTCGTAATAAGGGGAGTTCAAAATTAGATAGTAATCAAGCAAGCATTGGACATAGTGGTAATTCAGATGTCGATGTACAAGTGAATATTGATGTAGACACAAGACCTATTGCGTACGCCGTGTTATGTTCTCTTCTTGCAACAAAACAACTGTCCCAATCAGAATTTGAAACAGCAGTAAAAAAAATGGAGGAGCTTACTGGTGGTAATAGTAAGATGAGAAAAACCATAAATGATGATTTAAGTTCTCGTGAACAGGTTCGTAAAAGGGGAGCTTCACAATTACGAATTTTTGGACCTAACTACTTCTAGCTTTTAATTAGTTATAATGAAATGATAAGAACTGTAGAGAAATATCTACGGTTTTTTTGCAAAGTATTCTATGAATGAAATAAGGAACTTTAAACATAGTTGTTCGTAGTAATAAAATATAGAAATAATATAAAAAAGTGCTCCAAGCTTATTGCTTGGAGCTATTTTGTGAAAATCTATTACATAGGAGGGGTTTCCTCGTAGTTTTTCTTCCTACCCAACTCATATACGAGTCGAGCAGTTTCTTCTAATATATATATTACGGGAATTTGTGTTGTTATATTAGAGTGGTCTACAAATTCTTCAGAGACGTAATAAGAAATATTCACATCAGCTAATTTGGCGATTGTGGATTGACGATTGTTGGTAATGCTTATAATTTTGCTGCCTTTTCCTTTTAACTGGTGGATATGAGAGATGGTGTAGTTTCCTTCACCTGAAACAGAAAGGGCAATGGTGATACTATTATTCAAGTTTGCGTGAATCGGCATAAATGGATCTTTAATATACATGGAGAACTTCCCTAAGCTTGAAAAATATCTTGCTCCGTACTCCGCAAGTATTCCAGAACTACCAATCCCGATAAAAATTACGCTATCTGCTTTGGCAATTACCTCTGCTGCTTCCTCTAATTTCGAAGTGAATCTTTCATTTTGCGTTCGTTCAAAAAACTCTGCTAACACATGTTGGCTACTTTTTATGCTTGGCTCGTTTTTTTCATCAATTAATAGCTTTAGTTTTACTTTAAACTCGGAAAACCCTTCGCAATTTAATTTCCTGCAAAAACGCATGATCGTTGAGGTGGATACATGGGTTTCATCTGCTAGATCGCGGATGCGCATGTAGACCACTTTCTCTTTATTTTGTGTTATGTAGTTGTAAAGTAGCATCTCTAGTTCGTTGAATGTTGCAATTACCTCATTCGTAAACAAAGCCTTCTCTCCCTTACATATTCCCGCTTTTCTTCACTTTTAATATTATACACTAACAGAGAAACACAGTGTTATTTTTATGGAACAAATGCCTTTTCGTGTGAAACAAATCAAACGCTTCCAAAACTATATTCAAAAGTTCAATTCCCCTCTAAAATAGGTATTAGTAAAACAGTACTTAATTAGGAGGATGAACAATGAGTAAAGGTATTAAGATCGTCACAATTGGCGGAGGTTCAAGTTATACTCCAGAATTAATCGAAGGATTTATTAAAAGATACGATGAGCTACCAGTAAGAGAACTTTGGTTAGTTGATATAGAAGCAGGGAAAGAAAAGTTAGAAATCGTAGGAAATCTTGCTAAGCGCATGGTTGCTAAAGCAGGTGTTCCAATGGAGATTCATCTAACTCTAGATAGAAGAGAAGCGTTAAAAGGTGCAGATTTCGTCACAACTCAATTCCGTGTAGGTCTACTTGACGCTCGTGCGAAAGATGAAAGAATTCCTTTAAAATATAACGTAATTGGTCAAGAAACTAACGGTCCTGGTGGACTTTTCAAAGGTCTTCGTACGATTCCTATCATCCTTGAAATTTGTAAGGATATTGAAGAGCTTTGCCCGAACGCATGGTTAATCAACTTCACAAATCCAGCTGGTATGGTAACAGAGGCTGTACTACGCCACAGCAATATTAAAAAAGTAGTGGGTCTGTGTAATGTTCCAATCGGTATGAGAATGGGAATTGCAAAGGCATTGAAAGTTGAGCCTGAGCGGGTACATGTGGACTTTGCTGGTCTAAACCACATGGTATACGGATTAAATGTATACCTTGACGGTGTAAGTGTAATGGATCAAGTAATTGAAGCAATGGCTGATCCAGAAAATGCAATGACTATGAAGAATATTTCAGGTCTATCATGGGAGCCTGACTTCATCAAAGGTGTAGGGGTTATTCCATGTGGATACCACCGTTATTACTACAAAACAGGTGAAATGCTTGAAGAAGAACATGAAAAAGCAGCAGCAGAAGGTACACGTGCAGAAGTAGTTCAAGCTCTTGAAAAAGATCTATTCGAACTATACAAAGATCCAAACCTAGACATCAAGCCACCACAATTAGAAAAGCGTGGCGGAGCATACTACAGTGACGCTGCATGTAACTTAATCAACTCAATCTACAATGACAAGCGTGATATCCAACCAGTAAACACTCGTAACAACGGAGCGATCGCTAGCATTGAAGATGACTCAGCTGTAGAAGTAAACTGTATCATTACAAAAGAGGGTCCTAAGCCAATCGCTGTAGGAGATCTTCCAGTAGCAGTAAGAGGACTTGTACAACAAATCAAGTCTTTCGAAAGAGTGGCAGCAGAAGCAGCTGTAACAGGAGACTACAAGAAAGCCGTTCTTGCATTAACGATTAACCCGCTTGTGCAATCTGATAAGCTTGCTAAGCAAATCGTTGATGAAATGTTAGAAGCTCACAAAGAGCATTTACCACAATTCTTCACGAAAGTTGAAGCATAAAAGCACGATATGAAATGCTCTGGGGCATATCGTTCCAGAGCTTTTTCTATGGAAAAAATTAATTTACCTCTTTCTACACCGGATAATGACGGATGAGAGCAGGTTATGGAGGAACTAGTGATGTTAAAGAAAACATCCTTCTTTTTTATTGGGTTAGTGATTGCGTGTTTAGGAGTAGGCTTAATTATTAAGTCCGGTGTAGGAGCAGGACCTTGGGATGCATTTTTTGTGGGAATTGTCGCTAAATTAGGCCTCACCGTTGGAATTTGGGTTATGCTCATCCAGGCATTTTATTTAGTGTTTAATTCTATCTTATCAAAGAAACGAATTCAGTTTGAATCAGTAATTACGGTACTTTTATGGGGAGTAATTATTGATTTTCAAATGGGTGTTACCTTGAAGAATGTACAACTCACAGAGGCTGTATGGACAATGCAATGGGGAGCCTTCCTAGCTGGAATCGTTCTTACGGGTATTGGAATCGGAATCTATTTAACCTCTAAATTTCCAACCATGCCGTATGATGGTACGATGCTTATTATAAGTGAGCGATTTCATATTACATTAAATGTATCTCGGACCATTTTAGAGGGGATTGGCTTAGCTTTTGCGTGGATTGTTGGCGGACCGATTGGTTTAGGAACTGTGATTATTATGTTGATGATTGGACCACTCATTCAAATTTGCACGCGCTACTCTACTCTCATCTATGAAAAAATATAATTCAATTTCTAGGAGCTCCTACTTTTGTTAGGGCTCCTTTTCTTATGTGCAGTATTGTCAAGGAGTATCTAAATGTATGTCGAATCCAGAGTGATATACCACATCTACTGTTCTCAAATTCTACAAACAATCTACATAAATTCTGCATATCCTCCGATTACATTTTATCTAAGAAATTATTCAATACTTTCGGAGGTAAAATTCTATATGAAAAAATGGAAATCCGCTCTTTTTGCCATACTGTTCCTATTTTTCACAAACCATTCAGCAGCACTTGCACATGAAGGGAATGAACAAGAGACAGAAAACTACTTAAAGGACATCTCCACTAACGAACATGATCATTCAGACACCGAAGAGGAAGTCACGGACTCACACGATTCTCACGAGATAGAAGGAAGTACACATGAGACTGAGGGTTCCAGTTCACACGACTCTCATGAAACAGATGCCACATCCAATCATGGCAGCGAAAATCATTCTGAAACCACCGTTGATGAAGGTGGCCATGATGACTCCAGCTCCCATAACGAAGAGGGTGCACATGGTACGTTCACCGGAGAAGAGACAGGACCTAACTACATCGTATTATCGAGTTTTGCATCAATAAATGCCGGATTCCTTCTAATTGGTATTTGGAACAAAGTTAGAAAGAGAGGAAACAATCATGGCCTTAACAAATAAGAAATCTTCTATCGATTTATTGTCGATTCCGATAATAAAGAAGTTTATTAAAAGCAAATGGTATCCAGGTATTTTTCAATGGGTGGTGTTAGTTTTCTTCTCTGTTATCGTGGTAGAGTTAGTAGCAGGGACGGTGAATCCACATCGTAACTTTGGAACAACGATGACGTGGGTGTTATGGTGGCCGATTATTCCGATCTTATTTATAGCCATGGGCCGTTTTTGGTGCGCTATCTGTCCATTTGGAAAACTGAGTGATATCATTCGAAAAATGGTAGGAAGTGAGAGGCCCATGCCAAAGTTTTTAAGAAAGTATGGAATATGGCTAATCGACTTATTCTTCATTGCCATTACGTATAGCGATCATGTATGGGGAATTGTGGAGTCACCTCGTGGATCAGGGTATTTGCTGCTTTTACTTATCACAATGGTGGTTGCCACATCCGTCTTTTATGAAAGAAGAACGTTTTGTAAAACGCTTTGCTTTTTAGGAGGATTAGCAGGGAATTACTCTCGATCAGGAGCGTTAGAACTAAGAGGAACAGCCGATATTTGCAGAACGTGTAAGACACAAAGCTGCTTTAAGGGGAGTGAACAAGCGGAAGGGTGTCCGATGTTTCAGTTCGTTCGAACCATGGATTCGAGTGCGGAATGTAATATTTGCGGAAACTGTGTGAAAAATTGCCCGAATGATTCAATCAAGTTACATGTACGTGTTCCAACAAAAGAGCTTTGGAGTCTCAAAAATCCCAAGCTTGAGCATGCCTCACTGGCAGCTGTGATCATGGGAATTGTGTTTGTACAAAACATCACGATGCTTGAAATATGGGGACAAATTCTCGAAACAATATCTATTGTGACGGGTACTTCTAATTATGTTGTCAATTTTACGATTGCCTTTATCATCTCCATGGCGCTTCCAATTTTACTATTATTAGGTGCAGCCAAACTGGCAACCTTATTAGGTATGCCTAATACGATCAAGAAAAACTTTATTCTTTTTGGATATGCCTTTATTCCGCTTGATCTTGCCGGGCATCTTGGACATAATCTGTTCCATATCATCACAGAAGGAAAAGCAATCTGGTTTAATTCACTTGCCTTTATCGGGAAAGAGGTTACAAGTGGGGACTTAAGTTTGGCCTCAACATCAACGGTACAAATGCTTCAATATCTCATCATTACAATAGGATTTTTAGGTTCTTCTTATACGGCATACAAGATGGGGAAAAAGGCAAGTTTTAAAGCTATGATGCCTTACTATGGATTAATGCTGTTACTAGGTATCATCAATATTTACTTATTTTCACTGCCGATGAGTCATCGCGTGTAAAAATAGAGCTGCTGAGCAATCGGCAGCTTTTTTATTTGGTATAAAAATTGGTCTAGACAACTATATGTATAGAGTGATATGATGAACATGCAAAAAAGGTCTATAAGAAAGAAGGTAGAGAGGATGACTTCTTCTCATTCACCCCTTTTATTAAAAGGGATGAGAGTGTTTTCAGAGCAGGGCATTATTGAAAGCGGTTATATTAAGACTAGTAATCAAAAAATAGTAGAAGTAGGATCACTCGAGATGTTACCTGAAGAAAGTGGATTCGAAGTGATTGAACTTCCTCCTCATTTTAATCTTCTCCCTGGCTTTATCGATGTGCATATTCACGGAGCCAATGGTGCAGATGTCATGGATGCTACCGAGGATGCCTTATATACGATGGCAACTTCTCTTCCACGTGAAGGAACAACGAGCTTCTTGGCCACAACCATGACACAGTCTCATGAAAAGATTGAAAATGCCTTAGAAGCAGCTGGTGCATATATCAGAAGCAATCAAGTAACACCACAAGCAGAAATTCTAGGTATCCATCTCGAAGGACCATTTGTGAATCCTGACAAAGCTGGTGCGCAGCCTGTGGAACATATGCTGCATCCAAATACCGAGCTGTTTAAAAAATGGCAAGCCCTTTCAAAAGATACGATCAAACTGGTTACCCTTGCTTCCGAGCTTCCTGGTGGATTGGAGCTTATCAAATATTTAAGTGACCACCATATTATTGCCTCCATTGGTCATTCAGATGCAACCTTTGAAGAAGTAAAGGAAGCAGTAGAAGCAGGTTCTACTCATGTTACCCATCTGTTTAATCAAATGAGAGGGTTGCATCATCGGGAGCCTGGTTTAGCTGGAGCAGCACTTTTATTAGAAGAGTTAAAGACCGAGTTAATTGTTGATGGTATTCATGTTCATCCAGAAATGGTTCGATTTGCTTTTCAGCAAAAGAAGAAGCATGGTCTGATCTTAATCACAGACTCTATGAGAGCCAAATGCCTGAAAAATGGAGTGTATGAACTTGGTGGTCAAGATGTGTATGTGAACGATGAAATGGCGACGCTTTCAGATGGAACACTAGCAGGCAGTATATTAGAAACCCAACGTGCTGTGAAAAATATGATCACATACACGAATTGTACGCTTGAGGATGTTGTGCATATGGCATCGATTAACCCTGCAAAGCAATTAAACGTCTACGACAGAAAAGGAAGCATTACCGTTGGAAAGGATGCTGACTTTGTCATTTTAGATGGAGATCTTGATGTGAAAATGACAGTTTGTCGGGGAGCGATTGCATTTCAGAGAAAGGAATAGATGATGAAACTAATTGAAGTAAAAAACTATGAGCATATGTGTGAACTAGCAGCAAGTTATATCAGTGAGAAGGTCCGAGCTAATCCAAACATTACGCTTGGTTTAGCAACAGGGGGAACACCTCTAGGGACGTATGAAAAGCTGATTGAGGATTATAAGCGTGGAAAAACATCTTACAAACAAGTTGTGAGCTTTAACCTGGACGAATATATTGGGTTAACAGGACAGAATCCGAATAGCTACCGTTACTATATGAATGATCATTTTTTTAATCATATTGATATTAATCTGAAGAATACCTTTGTGCCAAATGGAACAGCGGAAGATTTACAGCAAGAGTGTCAAAATTACGATGAGCAAATTCTAGCAAAAGGCGGAATCGATCTTCAGTTATTGGGAATCGGGTCTAACGGTCATATTGGGTTTAATGAACCGGGTGCTTCTTTTGAATCGTATACGCATGTGGTGGAATTAGCTGAGTCAACTAGAGAAGCAAACTCGATCTATTTTGAGACAATGGAGGACGTGCCGAAAAAGGCCGTCACCATGGGGATTGCTTCGATTATGAAGAGCAAGGAAATTCTCTTACTAATATCAGGAGAGCATAAGCATGATGCGCTAGCCAAACTATTGACGGGAGATTTGACCGAGCAGTTTCCGGCGTCCATCTTAAAGCAACATCCTTCTGTCACTATCATTGCAGATGAAGCTGCGATTGGAAATTTAAAGATAAAGGAAGTTACGTATGATTAATAAAAACTCGCCTATTCCCATCTATTATCAGTTGGAGGAGCTGATAAAGGACCAAATTGAAAAAGGGGATTTGAAGACTGGAGATGCCCTTCCACCGGAACGGGAATATGCGGAAACTTACCAAATTAGTCGAATGACGGTTCGCCAAGCATTCACAAAGCTAGTGAATGACGGGTACTTATATCGACTCCAAGGGAAAGGTACCTTTGTAGCAGAAAGAAAGGTAGAGCAAGGACTGCATGGGCTAACAAGCTTTACCGAGGATATGAGGGCAAGGGGGTTGGAGCCGGGAAGCCAGCTGATAAACTTCGAGGTCATTCCAGCACCTGTTCGTATCGCAAAATATCTATCTATTGAGGAAAGTAGTCCTGTATACGAAATCAAACGAATTCGTCTCGCTGACCAGGTGCCAATGGCGCTTGAAACTACCTATATATCCGCAGAAAAGGTAAAGGGCCTGACAAAAGAGATTGTGAATCGTTCGTTGTATGAGTATATCGAGGGTACGTTAGGTTTTAAAATTGATCATGCAAGACAAATTATTGAATCGTCGGTGGCGAATCAAATTGAATCAGAGTATTTAAGCATCAAAGAGGGTGCACCAATCATGCTGATTCAGAGAAACACATATCTTGAAGATGAAACCCCCATTGAAGTGGTGAAGTCCTCTTACCGAGCAGATCGCTACAAGTTTATGATCGACATGAAGAGATAGAAGGGGAGGTGAGAGAACATGATGAAAGAGTATTTTCAAAAACTGAGAGACGTACTCGATGAGGTTGAAAATGAGGAACAGGGAAAAATGAAAGAAGCGGCTCATGAGATTGCTCGATGTATCCAAAATGATGGCATCATCCATGTGTTTGGCTCTGGACACTCCCATATGCTCGCAGAGGAACTCTTTTACCGCGCAGGTGGACTCGCTCCGATTAGCCCGATTCTCATAGAAGATTTGATGTTGCATAAAGGAGCGGTTGAATCATCTAATCTAGAAAAAAAGAGTGGTCTAGCAAAAAAACATCTAACTTCTAGCAATATTCTAGCAGGTGATATCGTTATCGTGGCTTCTACTTCTGGAAGAAATCCCGTTCCGATTGAAGTGGCTGAAATTGCGAGGGAGAGAGGTGCGTATGTCATTGCGATTACTTCCCCTCGTTATGCAGCCACACAAGCTTCTAGGCATGAAAGTGGAAAGTATTTGTTTGAGATGGCTGATTTGACCATTGATAATCACATAGAAATTGGCGATACCCTTCTGCAACATCCAAAGAGTACAAGTGGGTTTAGCTCTGGTTCTTCCATTATCGGTATGACGATCGTGAATGCGATCATGGCTGAAACCGTTCAGCGGATGCTTGAAGAGGGAAAAGAGCCGCCCGTGTTTTTAAGCAATAATGCAAACGATGCTGGTTTGCATAATCAACAATTAATTGATCGCTACAAAGAAAGAATCCCTATGTTAGTAAGAAATTTATATAAATAACTTTTTGAGGAGAAAGAGGAGGGAAACAAAATGGTGATGAAGTATTTACAAAAAATTGGTCGTTCACTTATGCTTCCTGTGGCCGTTTTACCAGCCGCAGCCATTCTGATGGGGATTGGTTATTGGATAGACCCCTCTGGGTGGGGAGCAGGTAGTCCAGTTGCAGCGTTCCTGATTAAAGCAGGAGGATCCATCATTGATAATATGGCCATTCTCTTTGCGGTTGGGGTTGCCCTAGGAATGTCTAAGGATAAAGATGGATCTGCTGCCCTAAGTGGTCTCGTTGCGTATTTGGTTGTTACAACCTTGCTTTCAACGAACGCTGTGGCGATGCTTCAAGGGATTGATCCAGCAGATGTAAATGCCGCGTTTGGAAAGATTGGGAATCAATTTATTGGTATTTTATCTGGGTTAGTCGCAGCGTTTGCTTACAATCGTTTTAGTCATGTAAAGCTGCCAGATGCCCTTGCCTTTTTTAGTGGAAAACGTCTCGTACCAATTATGACGGCTGTGTCAATGTTAGTGGTATCATTAGTTCTTTTCTTTGCATGGCCAGTTATATTCACTGGGTTGGTTTCATTTGGGACAGCATTCAGTAAGCTTGATTTTATCGGAGCAGGATTGTATGGCTTCTTTAACCGTTTGTTAATTCCAACGGGGTTACACCACGCACTCAACTCTGTATTCTGGTTTGATGTGGCTGGCATTAACGATATCGGTAACTTCTGGTCTGGAAATGGAACAAAAGGAACTACAGGTATGTACCAAGCTGGATTCTTCCCAGTCATGATGTTTGGTTTACCAGCCGCAGCCCTTGCCATGTATCATACAGCGAAAACCGCTCGTAAAAAGCAAGTAGCTTCCTTAATGCTTGCAGCAGGATTTGCTTCATTCTTTACTGGGGTAACAGAACCGTTAGAATTCGCATTTATGTTCGTGGCACCAATGTTATATGTAGTTCACGCGGTGTTAACGGGAATTTCTTTAGCTGTGGCAGCGTTTTTCCACTGGACAGCTGGATTTGGCTTTAGTGCTGGTTTCGTTGACTTTGTATTAAGCTCAAGATTGCCACTAGCTAACCAACCATATATGCTTCTTGTGCAAGGATTAGTATTTGCAGCTATTTATTATTTCTTATTCCGCTTCTTAATTACAAAGTTCAATTTAATGACTCCTGGTCGTGAAGAAGAAACAGAGGAAACAGGAGAGGCCGTAGCGACTGGTCGTGATAAGTTCGCACAAATGGCCGCTGTTATTTACGAAGGTTTAGGGGGAGATGCCAATGTTACTTCGGTAGACAATTGCGTCACTCGTCTTCGCATAGAGGTAAAGGATATGGGAGCTGTTGACCAAGCGAAAATTAAATCAACAGGCATTCCAGGGATCAATATTGTCGGGCAAAACAGTATTCAAGTCATCGTCGGAACCCAAGTGCAGTTCGTTGCCGATGAAGTTGATAAAATTCGTAAGAACAAGTAAATATAAATGAATATTGTCAAAAAAACTGTAAACAGCGAATGTTTACGGTTTTTTTTGGTTAAATTTTAGTAAAGTCGGTTTTTAGCGTACATTTTTAAGAATGTTTGGTGGTATACTTAGGTGTATTTGAGGCGAGATATATGGTTTACCTACTTCTCGCAGGGAGATGGAGGTGCGCAAGTGAGCGCAGAACAAAGGAAAAAATTAATTGTACTTATGATAAATATGTTTATAGCAATTGGGAGCTTCGGTATTATTATCCCAATTTTGCCTGCATATTTGCAATCGATTGGACAGGGAGGAACAGCAGCCGGTCTAATGATAGCGATTTTTGCTGGAGCACAGCTTATTTTCTCACCGATTGCCGGAAAATGGACGGATCAATACGGTCGAAGAAAAATGATTATTTACGGACTAGTTGGATTAACAGCATCGATGTTTATTTTTTATGTCGTTGATACCATTTGGTGGTTATATTTTTCAAGGGTAATCGGTGGAATTGGTGCAGCCCTTCTTGTACCTGCCATATTTGCGTATGTTGCAGACATTACAACGATGGAGCAGCGTGCCAAAGGAAACAGTTTGATCTCAGCTGCTATGTCACTTGGAATTGTGATTGGACCAGGGATTGGTGGCTTTTTAACGGAATACGGATTAAAAGTACCGTTCCTAATCTCTGCGATTGTTTCGCTAGTAGCAGTTATATTCTCAATTATTGTTCTAAAAGAAAGTCAACAGGAACAAGCTGAAGGCATTCATTATGATGATGAATCGATGGCAAAAAAGCTTGTTCGATCAGTAAAGATGCCTTATTTTATTCCATTAGTGATTACCCTCGTTATGAGCTTTGGATTAATGGCTTATGAATCCGTACTAGGATTGTTTGTTGATAATGAGTTTGGTGCGTCTCCTCAGGAAATTGCCTTAATGATTACAGCAACAGGCATCATCAGTACGATTGTTCAATTGTTTGTTGTTGATCGATTGGTGGTAAACCTTGGGGAAGAGAAGGTCCTAAATATCTTTTTAGGAGTTGCCACAGTAGGGTTTTTGTTATCGATTTTTGCATCAAGCTATGTGCTGTTCTTTGGTATCACTTTAATCATCTTCTTAGCAACGTCTATTCTACGTCCAGTGTTAAACACCCTTATTTCAAAGCTTGCTGGTCATGAACAAGGTTTTGCCATGGGGATGAACAACGCGTATATGAGTATCGGGAATATTCTTGGACCAACACTTGCTGGGCTACTTTATGATGTGAATATCATTTACCCATTTGTATTAGGTTTAATATTATTACTGTTCACATTGATGACTACAATGATTTGGGTGAAACGCTCACCGAAACAACCGAAATTGGGCACACCTGAAAAGGTTTAATAAAACAAGATTTCAACTCGCTCCCCTAATGGTGAAGCGAGTTTTCTTATGGTTTAATATAGATTAGGAAGCACAACGGGAGTAAAGGGAGATAGCCCTAAGGTGTTAGTATTGTATTAGAATCTGAAAGGAGAGAGGCCACACTTGAAGCCGACGGTCTTTATCACAAGAAAAATTCCCGATCAAATCATTCAAAGGATAGAAGAGTATTGCGTGATTCGAATGTGGGAGGAAGTAGATATTCCTGTACCTAGAGACGTGTTAGAAAAAGAAATTCAGGAAGTGGATGGGTTATTTTGTTTGTTAACCGACAGCATCGATCAAGCTTTATTAGAAAAGGCAAAAAGATTAAAGGTAGTTAGTAATATGGCGGTAGGCTTTAACAATATAGATATTGAAGAAGCAAAGTTAAAAGGAATTACTGTTACTAATACTCCCGGGGTATTAACAGAAACAACTGCCGATTTAACATTTGCGTTATTAATGGCAACAGCACGTAGATTAATAGAGTCATCTTCTTATTTGCGAAAGGGGGACTGGAAAACATGGTCTCCTATGCAATTGACTGGTCAAGATGTGTACGGAGCAACAATAGGAATCATCGGTATGGGGAGGATTGGAGCTGCTTTGGTAAAAAGAGCCCAGGGCTTTGACATGAAAATCCTCTATCATAATCGTTCTCGGAAGCTGGATCTCGAAAAGAAGTTTTCTATCACCTATGTTGAAATGGATCAGTTATTAAATGAATCTGATTTTGTTTGTATTATGACACCTTATACTCCGGAAACGAAACATTTGATTGGAGCAAAAGAATTAGCTTTAATGAAAAGCAATGCCATTTTAATCAATACCGCACGTGGTGGCATTGTAAATGAGGATGCCTTGTTTGATGCTTTGCAGTCGGGCCAGATTTGGGCAGCTGGATTGGATGTATTTGAGGAAGAACCCGTTCCCCGAAATCATCGGTTATTAACACTGCCTAATGTAGTGACTCTTCCTCATATAGGGAGCGCGAGCATAAAAACGAGACTTCAAATGGCCCATCTAGCAACAGATAATTTATTATTAGCATTAAATAATCAAACACCGAAACATGTAGTTGTATAAAAGTTATAGCTTCATAGTCCAACAGAAGGATTGATGATATGAAAAAGAACGTAATTACCGCAACAAAGGAAAAGGTACTATTTATTTGGAAAATTCCATCCTTACCAGTCCTTTTTTTAATTAACACCATCCTTGGTTTTTCCACTTCCTTCTTTATTCCCTATTCATCTCTTTTCGGTATTGATGAAGTCGGAATGAGTAACGCAGCATTTGGTGTCTTTATGACCGTGCTGGCATTAGGTGGAGTTACCATCAGCAGTTCATTGGCAAAGTTATCAGATACAAAGCTTAGTAGAAGATACCTGCTTATCCTCACTACCTTCGCTGGGGTGATTGGGTATATATTATTTGCTTACTTACGGAATTATTTTGCTTTGTCTGTAACCGCATTCTTTTTATTAGGGGCATCAGCAGCTGCTGTTCCACAATTATGGGCATATGCAAGAGATGCTTTAAAAGAGGCAGCTATCCCAGCGGAAGATACGCCTTTTATCATGAATATATTTCGAATGTTTTTTGCTTTGGCTTGGACGGTGGGACCTGCTCTAGGGGCCTGGCTCCTAATATTGGTTGACTTCAAAGGGTTGTTTTTATTCGTAGCTACAGGGTACTTGCTTGCTTTTCTAACAGTTGTGTTTTTATTACAGGAAGTGTCAAAACAGAAGATTGTGAGCCAAGAGGCATTGTCGGTGAAAAAATCGATCATCAAACCGCATATTTTTGCCAATCTAGCTGCGGCACTATTGTTATCGACAGCGACTTCTATTCATATGTTAAATGTGCCTCAATTTGTTACGAAGGTACTTCATGGAACGGAAATGGATGTTGGTTTAATTTTTAGTGTGCCACCGATTTTTGAAGTTCCGATGATGATTGGGCTAGGTTTACTAGCCACAAGAATGGATGTTGCATTGCTTGTGAAAATTGGATTTGTCACTGCCTTTACGTATTTTCTTTTATTTAATTTTGTTACCGAGCCTTGGCAAATCTATCCTTTGCAGATTTTAAGTGCCGCACAGGTTTCCATTACGTCTGGGATTGCTATTTCATATTTTCAGGATTTTATGCCAGAAGCACCGGGAACAGCAACGACTCTTTACATGAACACAACACAGATTGGATCTACAGTAGGATATTTGTTGTTCGGGCTTATTTCTGAGTTCATCAATTATGACCATATGATTACGGTCTATACTCTATCTGCAGGCTTGGCATGTGTATTTATCGTTCTTTATGGAAAAGAAAGAAGACTGCAAACCACAGCACAATCGAATGCACCGGGTTTATAAATAGTGGCCACTCTGGTCTATTACTCCCTGCCATCTCTCTTGGTTTATGGCATAACTTTGGTGGAGTAGATACATTTGAAAATGGCCGTGCGATGCTAAGAAGAGCATTTGATTTAGGGATTACACATTTTGATCTAGCAAACAACTATGGACCACCGGCAGGTTCGGCTGAAGAGATGTTTGGACAGATGTTAAGAACCGATTTTGCCCCTTACCGGGATGAGATGATCATTTCTTCGAAGGCAGGCTATTATATGTGGCCAGGACCATATGGGAACTGGGGATCGAAGAAGTACTTAATGGCTAGTCTTGATCAAAGTTTAAAACGTATGGGTCTAGATTATGTAGATATTTTCTACTCACACAGACCTGATCCGGATACCCCGCTTGAAGAAACGATGGGGGCACTCGATTTAATGGTTCGCCAAGGAAAGGTACTATATGTAGGAATCTCCAATTATAGTGCAGAGCAATCAGCAGAGGCAATCAGTATATTAAACCGTCTAGGTACGCCGTTAGTTATTCACCAACCAAGCTATTCGATGCTCAATCGTTGGATTGAAAATGGGCTGCAGGATGTTCTTCAGGAAAATGGAGTGGGCTCGATTGCTTTTTGCCCACTCGCTCAAGGTTTACTAACCAATAAGTACCTAACAGGTCTACCTAGTGATTCAAGAGCAGTGAAAGTGACGGGGGCATTAGGTACGGACCAAGTGACCGAGGAAGTAATCAGTCGAGTGCAAAAGTTAAATGCCCTTGCTAGTGAACGAGGACAAAGCCTTGCTCAAATGGCTCTTGCTTGGGTTCTTCGCGGAGGCAGAGTAACCTCTGCATTAATAGGTGCGAGTAAGGTTAGCCAAATTGAGGATAACGTTGCCGCACTCAATCATTTGGAATTTTCCACAGAAGAAATACAACAAATTGAAGATATCTTAAAAAGTTAATACTGACTGTTGATAGCCTGTTGCTCCTATCTAACGATAGGGGCAGCAGGCTTTTTTCATAAATAGTATGTAATGGGGAAAAGTAGGAAAAGAAACGTTGAACGTTGGAAGGGTGTAATCAAAGTGGGGTTAATGGAATATAAAAAACTTGATCGTCCGTTGCAAATTCTTTTGTTAGGAGTATTGCTTGCACACCTAGGTTCCTATCTTGTGATGCCTATGCTTCCTATCATACTAACAACTGAAACAGAAATAACCTTGGTACAGATTGGGACGATCTTAGCAACGATAGCCATTGCTTTTCAATTTGGAAGTATTACAGGAGGAGTTCTTGCAGACCGAATAGGGCGACGTTTTATCATCGGCTTGGGTGCCCTGATTACAGCAGGTGGAGTAATGAGCTTTGGCATATTTACCGATTACCTGTTTCTTCTGGTTTCGGCAGCCATTATGGGCCTTGGCAATGGATTAAACGCTCCCTCCACGAAGGCAGCGATTGCAACATTTGCTTCTTCAAGTGGAAACCAAACGACTGCTTTTTCACTTCGTGGGATTGCGGCCAATGTAGGAACAGGTACAAGTGGCCTTATCATTTTCTTTCTTTTAGCTGAAGCCTCAAGAACCATCTTCTTTATCGCGGCTGCCATTTATGTAGGGCTGGCTTTAGTGAGTTGGCTTTTACTTCCGAAAAATTGCGGTGACATTCCTTGTCCATCACTGCCATTAGGGGCGTATGGGGAAGCTTTAAAGCATCGGTCATTTATCATGTTTAGTGTCGTAACCGTTTTGATCTGGGCATTGTATGCACAGTTTTCACTTGCACTGCCACTGCGGGCAACAGTCGTGTTGGACAACCCGAAAAATATCTCTTTAATTTGGACGATCAACAGTTTTATCGTTATCACCCTTCAAGGCTTCATAACCAAACGTTTCATTACAAAAGTAAACCCGATCTCTGCACTAGGAATAGGAGTATTGTTTATTACGGCAGGGATATCATCGTTGTTTTTCTCAAACGGATTTTTCCTATTTATAATAAGTGGAGCCATCTTTGTGATTGGTGAAATGATGATTTTGCCCACGGTAGATAGCACGATTTCCCAGTTATCCAAACCAGAGTTAATCAGTTTATTTTTTGCGTTATCAAATGTGGTGTATGGACTAGGGGAAGCGGGAGGAAAAACAATAGGTGGCCGCCTGTTAGATGTAGGCGGTGTGAACAATGCCTCTCCTTCGATCGTCTTTACGATTGCTGGATGCGTCATATTTTTTCTTGTGATGATGTTAAGAAGATGGGGTCCATTAACCGAGTCTTTAACAAGGGCAGCGCAAGATCCGCGAAGGCCGGAGGAGGCTCCAAGGATTTCGGCAGAACCAGCGCAGAATCGAACACATCCTCTACACCGTTTTGAACCAGAAATCTTTTTCCGAAAAAAGCCTACAACGGAATAATAGGTAGGAGGACAGCTAAATTGTCCTCTTTTTCCATTATCTATAGATTTGTCACAACTATCATTTCATCTCATATGCTATAATATTCAAAAGAACGTTTGAATGAAATGGGGAAGTGTAATGGCGAAAGAGGATGTATGTGAGGTCACCTGTTTTGATGAGGAGAAGGTTACGAAAGTAAAAAATGAGCTTAATATGCAAAACACAATGGAGGTCTCGAAGCTTTTTAAAGCATTAGCGGATGACACGCGTGTGAAAATTGCTTATTCGCTAAGTGTGGAAGAGGAGCTTTGCGTATGCGATGTGGCTAATATAGTTGGATGCACGGTTGCTACCGCTTCGCACCATCTTCGACTCCTTCGAAACCTGGGTCTTGCCTCATATCGAAAAGAAGGGAAACTGGTCTACTATTCCTTAGACGATGAGCATGTTAAACAACTCGTTAACATCGCCTTTACCCATCAAAAGGAGGTGGCATTACGTGGATAATTCAACTGCAATGACGAATAGTAAGCAAGTGTACCGCGTTCAAGGGCTTTCTTGAGCCAGTTGTGCTAAAAAGTTCGAAACGAACGTAAAGCACCTGGATGGTGTTTTTGATGCAAATATAAACTTTGGTGCTGCCAAACTAACCGTGTTTGGTGAGGCAACGATAGAAGAAATTGAAAAAGCCGGTGCATTCGACGGTATAAAGGTTCAACCTGAAAAGGCTCGTATTCAAGAGGTGAAGGAGCCATTTCTACAAAAGCATGCGACGGTTCTTGCTTCCTTTGTGCTTTTAATTATAGGATGGATTATTGGTGAGCTCCGTGGCGAAGAATCCTTAGCATCGATGATAGCTTATGCATCCTCCATGGTTTTAGGAGGTTATCGCCTGTTCAACACAGGATTCAGAAATCTACTGCGCCTAGAGTTCGATATGAAAACACTCATGACCATAGCCGTTATTGGAGCTGCGATTATCGGTGAATGGGGCGAAGGAGCAACAGTTGTTATCTTGTTTGCGATTAGTGAAGTGCTTGAATCATATTCGATGGATAAAGCTCGCCAATCGATTCGCTCACTTATGGATATCGCTCCGAAAGAAGCCGTAATACGACGTGGACTTCAAGAGATGATCGTTGACGTAGAAGACATCCAAATCAATGATATTCTACTCGTAAAGCCTGGCCAAAAATTAGCGATGGATGGCATCATCGTAAAAGGCATGTCAGCCATTAATCAGGCAGCTATTACTGGAGAGTCGGTACCTGTTGCAAAGGGCGTGAACGATGAGGTTTACGCAGGAACCCTAAATGAAGAGGGCTTCCTTGAGGTAAAGGTAACAAAGCATGTGGAAGATACCACGATTGCGAAAATCATCCATTTAGTTGAAGAAGCACAAGCGGAAAGAGCGCCCTCACAGGCATTTGTTGACCGCTTTGCAAAGTATTACACACCGCTTATTATGCTATTTGCTCTCGGAGTAGCGGTTGTCCCACCATTACTGTTCGGCTTAGAGTGGAATGAGTGGGTATATCAAGGCTTAGCCGTGTTAGTAGTGGGGTGTCCATGTGCTCTCGTTATTTCTACACCTGTTGCTATCGTAACAGCCATTGGAAATGCAGCGAAAAGGGGCGTTTTAATCAAAGGTGGCATTCATTTAGAGGAAATGGGTGCCATTAAGGCGATTGCTTTTGATAAAACGGGCACCTTAACTAAAGGCATTCCGGTAGTCACCGACTATGAAACTGCTCCGAACATTCCTGCCAACGAGACATTTGCCATTATATCAGCACTAGAGAAGGTTTCTCAGCATCCACTTGCCTCTGCTATTTTAAAAAAGGCAGATCAAAGGGGATTAAATTTCGACCATTTAGTACTTGAGGATTTCTCCTCTGTAACGGGCAAAGGCATCTTTGGGAAAATTGCAGGAACGGTGTACTATATTGGAAGTCCAAGTTTTATTCATGAACAACTTCAGGGTGGCTTGGCAAACGTCTATCGTGAAAGAATTTCTAAGCTTGAGGAACAAGGAAAAACGGTGATGGCTGTTTGTTCATCTCAACAGTTCCTTGCCATTGTAGCAGTGGCCGATGAGATTCGAGAAGAAACAAAAGACGTGGTACAACAGCTTCACTCACTCGGACTGCAAAAGACCATTATGCTTACAGGAGACAATGAAGGTACGGCTAAGGCGATTGGACAGAAGGCAGGAGTAAATGAGGTTAAAGCGAATCTTCTCCCGCAAGAAAAGCTCTCTTTTATTAAAGAATTACGTGCTACTTATCAGCGGGTAGCAATGGTTGGGGATGGTGTAAATGATGCACCTGCCTTAGCAGCTTCTTCCGTTGGCATTGCAATGGGTGGAGCAGGAACAGATACTGCCCTTGAAACAGCGGATATTGCGTTTATGGCTGATGATTTAAGAAAGCTACCGTTCACTGTAAAGTTGAGTAGAAAAGCATTAAATATTATTAAACAAAATATCACTTTTTCACTTGGTATTAAGCTATTAGCTCTATTATTAATCGTCCCAGGCTGGCTTACATTATGGATTGCCATCTTTGCAGATATGGGAGCCACGCTAATTGTGACACTGAACAGCCTACGATTGCTTCGGGTGAAAGATGAATCATAGGGCTTCCTTTTGGGGAGCCTTTTTCATATAGAAGGTGTTCGAAAAATATCCATATATTTCTTTTATTTTTCATTTACATACTATACAGGGGTATGCTATTATAAAAGCATAAAAGGAGGGAGTCATATGAATCCAGATGATTCTTTGCTACATGAAGAGGAAAGCTGCCATAGCAGTGATCGGAAAAGTCATCATTCAGATAAAGTGAAAAGCAATCTTGTCACACGACTAAACCGCATTGAAGGCCAAATTCGTGGAATCAAGGGACTGATTGAAAAAGACACATACTGCGACGATGTCATTACACAAATTTCAGCCACACAATCAGCTTTAAACAGTGTCGCAAAAATATTGCTAGAAGGCCATTTAAAGGGATGTGTGGTTGATCGTCTGCAAGAGGGCGATGTAGAAGTATTAGATGAAGTACTTGTCACAATTCAAAAATTAATGAAAAAATAAGGAGTGGTTAATCATGGAAAAAGTAACACTACAAGTAGAAGGTATGTCATGCGGACATTGCGTAAAAGCAGTAGAAGGTAGCGTTGGGGAATTAGCAGGGGTTGCAGCTGTAAAGGTTGACTTAGAAAACAAATCAGTTGCTGTAGAATTTGATGCTGACAAAGTATCATTAGATTCAATTAAAGAAACGATTGATGATCAAGGTTATGATGTAAAGTAAACAGAAAAGCGGAGCCGACTGTTCTGGCCCGACAAGCATAAGGCAGGCCACGCAGGAATGCCTGCTTTCCGAAGGGGAATGACTTATGACTCGAGGGGCAAGGAGGCGGAGCTAGACAAAAAGACAACGTGCTAGAAATAGCACGTCCTCTTTTCAAAAAAAATATACCCTGTATAGGTATAAGGAGTTTTTCGTATGAGTGAAAAAGTACTAGAAAGCCAATTTCAAATTACTGGTATGACTTGTGCTGCGTGTTCTACTCGCATTGAAAAAGGTCTGAAAAAAATGGATGGTGTCACGGATGCAAATGTAAATTTGGCACTCGAAAAAGCGACGGTGAAGTTTGATGCTGCTGTAATAGGACCAGCTAACATTCAAGAGAAGATTCGTGCCCTCGGGTATGATGTAATCACTGAAAAAGCAGAGCTAAATGTGACAGGTATGACGTGTGCAGCTTGTTCCACACGTATTGAAAAAGGTTTAAACAAACTTGACGGTGTCGTCGGTGCCAACGTGAATCTCGCTTTAGAAAAAGCATCAGTTGAATATAATCCAGCGACTGTATCTGTTACGGATATGATTCAAAAAATAGAAAAGCTTGGATACGGGGCATCTGTGAAATCCGACGAAAATGAAAAGGAAACAGTCGATCACCGTTTAAAGGAAATTAAGAAGCAGCAAGGAAAGTTTATTTTCTCTTTGATCTTATCTCTTCCACTTTTGTGGGCAATGGTAGGGCACTTTTCATTTAGTTCCTTTTTATATGTTCCCGAAGCGTTCATGAATCCATGGGTACAAATGGCGTTAGCGACACCTGTCCAATTTTTCATTGGTAAGCAGTTTTATGTAGGTGCCTATAAAGCACTACGAAACAAAAGTGCGAACATGGATGTGCTTGTTGCGCTCGGAACATCTGCCGCTTATTTCTATAGTGTGTATATTGCCATTGGAACCATTGGTCACAACGCTCACGGTGTCGGATTGTATTTTGAAACGAGTGCAGTTTTAATCACCTTAATCATATTAGGAAAATTGTTTGAAGTGAAAGCAAAAGGTCGCTCTTCTGAAGCGATTAAAAAGCTCATGGGGCTTCAAGCAAAAACAGCTCTTGTTGTTCGGGATGGAGCGGAAGTAGAAATCCCGTTAGAGCAGGTAATTGCTAGCGATGTGTTGTTGGTTAAGCCTGGGGAAAAGATTCCTGTGGATGGCGTCATTTTAGAAGGACAGTCTGCACTTGATGAGAGCATGCTTACCGGTGAAAGTGTTCCAGTTGATAAAACAGTGGGTGATGTGGTCATTGGAGCAACACTTAATAAAAATGGATTTTTAAAGGTGCAAGCAACCAAAGTCGGGAAGGACACAGCTCTTGCACAAATCATTAAGGTGGTAGAGGAAGCACAAGGATCAAAGGCCCCGATTCAACGCTTGGCTGATTATATTTCAGGTATTTTTGTCCCGATCGTAGTCGGAATTGCAGTTGTAACCTTCCTTGTATGGTTTTTCTGGGTCGCACCTGGTGACTTCCCAGAAGCATTAGAAAAATTAATTGCCGTTCTAGTGATTGCTTGTCCTTGTGCGCTTGGTCTTGCTACACCAACTTCAATTATGGCAGGATCTGGTCGTGCAGCAGAATACGGTATTCTTTTTAAAGGCGGCGAGCACTTAGAAATGACGCACCGCATTCAAACGGTTATTCTTGATAAAACAGGTACGATTACCAATGGAAAGCCGGTATTAACGGATGTAGTAACTTCCATGAGTGAAGAAGAATTCTTAACATTGGTCGGTTCTGCGGAGAAGCAATCGGAGCACCCTCTTGCACAAGCCATTGTGGAAGGAATTAAGGAAAAAGGAACAGCGCTTGTCGATGTGACTCAGTTTGAAGCGATTCCTGGCTTCGGAATTAAGGCTATGGTAGCTGAAAAAGATGTGTTAGTCGGGACTCGTCGTTTGATGAAGAAGTATGAAATTGATGTAGAAGAAATGGTTCTTGAACACATGGTCTCTTTTGAAAAAGAAGGGAAAACAGCGATGCTAGTAGCGGTTGATGGCACTTTTGCTGGTATCGTTGCAGTTGCTGATACGATAAAAGAAACGTCACGGTCAGCCATTGCGCGCTTGAAGGAAATGGGACTTGAAGTGATCATGATTACTGGTGACAACGAGCAAACCGCTCAATCAATCGCAAAAGAAGCAGGAGTAGATCGCGTCATTGCCGAAGTGCTTCCAGAAGGAAAAGCCGAGGAAGTGAAAAAGCTACAAGCTGCTGGAAAGAAAGTGGCGATGGTTGGCGATGGAATCAACGATGCTCCAGCTTTGGCAATCGCTGATATCGGTATGGCGATTGGAACAGGTACCGATGTAGCGATGGAAGCAGCGGACATTACGCTTATCCGCGGTGACTTAAACAGCATTGCAGATGCCATCTATATGAGTAAAAAGACGATCACAAATATTAAGCAAAATCTATTCTGGGCGTTTGCCTACAATACACTAGGTATTCCGATTGCCGCACTGGGCTTCTTAGCTCCGTGGCTTGCGGGAGCAGCCATGGCCTTCAGTTCTGTATCAGTTGTGTTAAACGCATTACGGTTACAGCGAGTGAAGCTAAAACAATAAAGACTGCATGCCTCGACTTTGGTCGGGGTATTTTTTTGTTTGGGTTGAGCGTGGTTATGACTTGAAGGGGATAGAATAGGAGGGGGCTCGAGTCATAAAGTGAAGGTTATGACGTGTGAGGCATAGGAAATGGATGGAGATAGGTCATAAAGTGAAGGTTATGACGTGTGAGGCATGGGAAAAGGAAGGAGAGAGGTCATAAAGTGAAAGTTATGACGCGGGAGGCATGGGAAAAGGAAGGAGAGAGGTCATAAAGTGAAGGTTATGACGTGTGAGGCATGGGAAATGGAAGGAGAGAGGTCATAAAGTGAAAGTTATGACGCGGGAGGCATGGGAAAAGGAGGGAGAGAGGTCATAAAGTGAAGGTTATGACGTGTGAGGCATGGGAAATGGATGGAGATAAGTCATAAAGTGAATGTTATGACATTTAAGGCAAGAAAAAGTTAGAGTCTCTGTCATAATATTCAGAGGGTTAGCCACTTCAGCTAACCCTCTCGATATTTATTTACTAATCGCTACTCGATATTCGTTTGTTAGATTTTCAAAGATTTTTTTCACAGGAAGAATCTCTTTAATTTCATGAACTCTTGCTCCTGCAAACACAAGTCCATTTTCAACATCGCCCGCCATAGACTTTAATAGAGAATCAAGGGTACAGAAGCGATACGAACAATTTTTCAAGCAATCCAGGCATTTCGTGATTTTTAGCTTTTCAGAAGTAGTGATTAATTCTGTAAAGTGATTCGCAATCGCGCGACCATGAAGACCAACTGTCGTTTTGACGAGGAGCGTATCTTTCTTCGTCGCTTCGACGTATTTCTGCTTAAAGGAAAGTGGTGCATCACATTCCTCACTCGCAACAAACCGAGTTCCCATTTGGACTCCAGAAGCTCCCATGCTGAACGCTTTGGCAATGTCTGCTCCTGTCATGATTCCACCCGCTGCGATAACTGGGATCGATACGGCCTCCACTACTTCAGGAAGAATCTCAAATAATGGACGTTCAGTCCCAAGATGGCCACCCGCTTCATGTCCTTCAACAACAACTGCCGCTGCACCGAGGCGCTCAGACATTTTCGCTAGTTTCGCTGAGGACACAATTGAAAGAACCGGAATACCTGCTTTCTTGCCCCATGCATACATATCCCTTGAAATCCCAGCCCCTGAAATAATAAAATCGACCTTTTCTTCAAGAGCCGCCTTCATTTTCTCTGCAAAGTCATTCATTGCAAATAATACATTTACACCAATATATCCTGCATCCTTCTTCACAAGCGCTTTAGCTTGACGAATATGGTTTCTCATTTCTTCAACGGAAATCCCTGTACCAGAAATTATGCCAATTCCACCTGCATTTGCAACAGCAGATGCAAGCTTGCTAAGGGAAATTCCAACACCCATGCCACCTTGAATAATCGGAGCTTTCGGAAGCATATGTCCGATTTTTAACTGAGGAAAATTCATGATTATCACCCATTTCTTTTAATCTCCATTAGATTCTAGCATGTAGTATGGGAAAATGATGTGATATATATTACTAGGTACTAAAAATTGATAATAATAGTTGATAACATTTTGTGAACATTGAATAAAAATGTTCCATTTGGATAAAAAACCCCTTGTTCTGTTAGACAAGGGGATCAACAAAGGTTTCCAGTGATAGAATTGCGGTTAATAGATCGTCTGAAGTAAAGTCCTTCTCCAAGTAATGAATGGACTCATCAGAAGCTACTGTTCTCTCGGCGATTGCTTTGAGTTTTTCGAGATCATCGTGGTTTAGGCCTAGATCTCTTAATAGTATTGGAAGCTCTAAAGCTTTGTAGAAAGGCAGAAGAGAGGCAACTTCTTCTAAATTCTCCTCGAGCACTAGCTGAACAAGTATACCGTATGCTACTTTTTCACCGTGTAATAGATGATGGGTTTCTTGAGCTACCGTTAATCCATTATGAACCGAGTGGGCAGCAGCAATTCTCCCGTACCGGTCTCCGAATCCACCGACCATTCCACCAGCTACAATGATCGTTTCAATTACTTGAAGAAAAGCAGGTGAAGAAGTGTTTGCTTCCATCGCGTTCAGTGCAGTTTGACTATGTTCAAGTAAAACAATCTGGCAAAGCCTCGCACTTTGATGGGCGATTTTTACAGGCAACGGAAGGTCTTGTAAGTCGCGTACTAACACATCAGCTTCGTACCATTTGGCCAATGTGTCTGCAATCCCTGCTCGAACATATTTAATTGGTGAATGAAGAATGATACGCGGTTCTATTAAGACGATTAATGTACTTTTCGGAAAAATGGTGTAATGCGTGAATTCGCCTTCTTCTGTATAAAACACGCTTAATGGAGTCCAAGCAGCGCAGGTGGAGGCAAGAGTCGGGATAAGAATGGCTTCTTTGTTTGTTTCATTTGCCACTGCCTTTGCCAGATCAAGCACTTTTCCTCCGCCGATACCGATGATGGCGTCGATATTTGTACCACTGACGATCGTAGAGATTCTCTGTACTTCAATTAATGAGCACTCCCCCCGATAGGAAACAAAGGTGAGCTTTACATTTGACATATTTGGAAAATAGGATGCTGCTGCTCTCCAAGATTGTTCTCCGTGAATGACTAAGCAGTGATGAATTGAATTCAAGAGAAGTAGATTTTCAAGGTCATTTAACGAACCCTCATGACATGCATAATAGGAGGGAGCACCACGCACTTCGAGTTTTGTCATTGTCTTCATTCCTTTCTAGTAAAAACAACGCCGGTAAGGGCGTTGTTTTTTACTAGTTTATCAATTAGCGATTTACCATCCATTCAGGTTTACCAAAGCCTTGGAAGTCCTCGTCGATGATGGTTTCAAATTCTTCTGATTCAACAACTTCTTTCAGATCTTTTGCAAATTGGCTGTCAATATTCTTTGTGTCAACTACCACACGGTTACGGTATTGATCTGGCATATTTTCAAGCTGTAATGCGTCTAATAAGTCCATTTTTGCTGCTAAAGCGAAGTTACCTGGTACAGCAGCAAGGTCCACGCTGTCAACCGCACGTGGTAGCTGAGCTGCTTCAATTGGTTGGAATACTAGATTTTTTACGTTCTTTTCTACGTCTTTTTCTGAAACCGTTAATGGGTCAGCATCTGCGTTTAATGTGATTAACCCAAGATCTTCTAAAATTAAGAAAGCACGTGCTGCGTTTGTTGGGTCATTTGGAATAGCTATATCAGCACCCTCAGCAATTTCATCTATAGAAGTAAACGTATTTGAGTAGATTCCCATTGGTGCAGTTGGTACGGAAATAACATCAGTTAGTTCAATCTTATTTTCTTTTGCGAAGTTTTCCATGTAGATTTTGTGCTGGAATAGGTTCGCGTCAATGTCTCCCTTGGAAAGAGCGAGATTTGGTTGAACATAGTCACTGAATTCTACTACTTCTACTTCATAGCCTTTTTCCTCTAATAAAGGCTTAATTGCGTTTGAAACCATGTCACTATATGGACCAGAGGTTGCTCCAATTTTCACTTCTTTTTTCGTAGTTGCACTTTCCTCAGAAGAAGAAGCTTCCTCAGAACTTCCACCGCAAGCTGCAAGAGCCGCAATAGCAATCAAAATGACAAAACTCAAAAATAACTTTCTCATCGTAAATATTCCTCCAATAGTTTTATGGTGTCTGTCACCCTTCGTGGACAGTTGGTGCGTTTTTGTCCTTCTGGGATGGACAGTGGTCACATGTGATTTATTTTTTGTTTACTGCTTTTGCTAGTCGGTCACCGAAAAATTGGATGAGCTGGACTAAACAAATTAGGATGATAACGGTGGTGATCATGACGGTGTTGTCGTATCGGTAGTACCCGAACCGGATGGCAAGGTCCCCAACACCACCACCGCCAACAATTCCAGCCATCGCGGAGTAAGCGACTAAACTAATAATCGTAATGGTCACGCCTTGGATGATCCCTGGTTTGGCCTCTGGAAGAAGAACCTCCTTGATGATCATCCACGGGGAAGCTCCGACCGCGACCGCTGCCTCAATCACTCCTTTATCTATCTCACGCAGTGACTGTTCTACCAATCTTGCAAAGAAAGGAATCGCAGCTACTGAGAGTGAAACAGAAGCGGCAGTTGGCCCAATTGTTGATCCAGCGATCAAGTCAGCCAATGGTAAAAGGGCAATGAGCAAGATAATAAACGGGACCGAACGAATCATGTTCACTAAAAATCCAACAATCTGATTAAATAGGGAATTCTCTAAAAATAATCCGCGGTCGGTAACAAACAATAGGACTCCCACGGGCAATCCGACAATCATAGCTACCACAATCGATATTCCCACCATATAAATCGTTTCAAAAAAGGCTTTGTTTAAATCGGGTAGCAACTCTATTAAGCTATCAAGCGGCATCTCGGATCACCTCCAAGCTTTCTGTGCGAGATGTGATATATTGAATCGCATGTTCTACTTCAGCGGTGTCACCTGTAAGTTCCATAATGAAGATTCCAAGTGGAGTGTCTTTTATGTACTCGATTTTGCCGTGTAAAATATTGCCCTTCACTTGGTACTTCTGTAGTGCATCTGAAATCACTGATTCTTCAGCAATCGCCCCGCGGAAATGAATCTTTACAATTTTTCCTTTGCTTGAAGATAGCAAGTGTTCTGGTAAATCAAATTGTAGAATGGTATTAATGAATTCCTTGGTAAGTTCGTTTATTGGATTTGCGAACAAGTCATACACTGGCCCTTCCTCAACAATTCGCCCGTCCTGCATAACTGCCATTCGGTCACAAATCTCTTTTACGACTTCCATCTCGTGTGTAATCAGTACAATTGTTAACCCTAACTCTTGGTTAATCTTTTTTAACAAAGATAAAATCGATTTCGTCGTGCTCGGGTCTAGGGCAGAGGTAGCTTCATCACAAAGGAGAACGGAAGGGTTATTCGCTAACGCTCTCGCAATTCCTACTCGTTGCTTTTGTCCACCGCTCAACTGAGACGGATACACATCACGCTTATCTGACAAGCCAACCATATCAAGTAGCTCAGTTACTCTTGCATCAATCTCTGCTTTCGATTTATAAGCCGCTTTTAGAGCAAAAGCTACGTTTTCAAAAACCGTCTTTGAGCTTACGAGATAGAAGTGTTGGAAAATCATCCCGATTTTCTGGCGAGCACTTCGTAGCTCCTTTTTTCGCAGTGACGTAAGAGAAACCCCGTCGATCTTAACTTCTCCTGAGGTAGGAGCCTCCAATAAATTCAAACAGCGTAGTAACGAACTTTTTCCAGCGCCGCTATACCCTACAATTCCAAAAATTTCGCCTTTGTTCACGGTTAGTGACACATGGTCCACACCTATTACTTCACCTTTTTTTGTTTGATAGACTTTCACCAAGTCTTTTACTTCGATCATTCATGTCACCCCTTAAGCTATAAAAATACAAAAAAACCTCTTTCCAGTCAGAAAGAGGCATCGTTATATATACGACTTATCTTTCAGAATGGAATCATTCTGTAGGAAGTGGCACCGTTCCATGAAATGGAGGTTGCCGGACGTCATAGGGCCTAATCCCTCAGTCACTCTTGATAAGTAAAAGGTCTTATTAATTTGTTACATGAATCATAAATCTAATAGGGGAGAAGTGTCAACAGCTGTTTTTGATAGAGGGAAGTGTAGGCAACGCTTACATAACTGAGGCTGTAGGCAGGAAAAAAATTTATAAAAATAAAAAAACACCCATCCACAAATCGTGAATGAGTGTCGAGAAATGATTAGATTTTCATAACTCCACCGGTGCTAGCAGATGTTACAAGCTTTGAATAACGAGCAAGATAACCCTTTTTCACCTTTGGTTCAAAGCCTTTCCAGTTAGCTTTACGCTCGGCCCATTGTTCGTCAGAAAGAACAACGTCCATGGAACGAGCGTCAACATCGATGACAATTTGATCTCCATTTTGGATAAACGCTAATGGTCCACCTTCAGCTGCTTCTGGTGAAGCGTGACCGATAGACAATCCGCGTGAAGCTCCAGAGAAGCGGCCATCTGTTACAAGAGCAACCTTCGCACCAAGTCCCATTCCCATGATTTGAGAAGTTGGAGCTAGCATTTCAGGCATACCAGGTCCACCTTTTGGACCTTCGTAACGGATAACAACTACGTCGCCTTCTTTTACTTTTCCGTTTGCAATGCCGTGAAGGGCTTCGTCTTGTGAATCAAATACAACAGCCGGTCCTTCATGGCGGTTTCCACCTGTAATTCCACCTGTTTTAATGATGGCACCATCTGGAGCAAGGTTACCAAACAATACAGCTAGGCCACCCTTTTCGCTATGTGGGTTATCAATGGAATGAATGACATCGAAGTTCTTTACATCACAGCCAGCGATATTTTCACCGAGTGTTTTCCCTGTCACCGTTAATGTATCTAAGTGAAGAGCTCCTTCTTTCTTAGATAATTCGTTTAGAACCGCAGACACACCACCCGCTTCATGCAAATCTTCAATAAATACATCAGAAGCAGGAGCAAGCTTAGACAAATGAGGAACACGAGCCGCTACTTCATTGATTCTTCCGATTGGATAATCGATTTCTGCTTCATGAGCTAATGCTAATGTGTGAAGAACTGTATTAGATGATCCACCTAATGCCATATCAAGGGCAAACGCGTTATCGATTGCTTTTTCTGTAACGATATCACGAGGCTTAATATCCTTTTCAATCAGTTCCATTAACTGAGTTGCTGATTTCCTAACGAAATCTCTACGCTCAGGCGCTACAGCTAAAATTGTTCCATTACCAGGAAGAGCCAATCCAAGAGCTTCTGCTAAACAGTTCATCGAGTTTGCTGTAAACATACCTGAACAAGAGCCACATGTCGGGCAACCAAACTGTTCTAATTCTAAAAGTCCCTTGTCATCAAGTTTTCCAGCTTGGTATGCACCTACACCTTCAAATACAGAAGAAAGTGAGATCTTTTTGCCTTCACTAGTCACTCCAGCCTTCATCGGTCCACCACTTACGAAAACAGTAGGGATATTTAAACGAAGTGACGCCATTAACATACCTGGAGTAATCTTGTCACAGTTTGGGATACAAACCATTCCATCGAACCAGTGAGCAGCGACAACCGTTTCAACTGAATCAGCAATAATTTCACGGCTTGGAAGCGAGTAGCGCATGCCGATATGACCCATTGCAATTCCATCATCGACACCGATTGTGTTCATTTCAAATGGAACTCCACCTGCTTCACGGATAGCATCTTTGACAATTTTTCCAAACTCTTGTAAGTGCACATGTCCTGGTACGATATCGATGTAGGAATTAACTACCGCGATAAATGGTTTACCAAAATCCTCTTCTTTTACCCCAGCCGCACGCAATAGGCTTCGGTGTGGTGCACGATCAAATCCCTTTTTTATCATATTACTTCTTAATTCTGCCAATCTAATTCCCTCCCAATCTATCAAAACACGATGGTGTTAATGTTTTAAATTATTTAAAAATTTTAACAAATAGAATGAGACTTGTAAAGAAAGATGACAGAACATTGATTTGGTAGATTTTGAGCGAAGGGGAAATTTATGAATAAATAATAGCTTTTCCACACTTCCTACCGTATTGATAGTACAAAATACCTATGATACTATTGGGATATTGTATGTTGAAGAATGTCGAAAAGAGGCAGAGTATGAGGAAGAAATGGTTAATGAAATGCAGCAATATTTTGGTTGTAATAGCATTACTAGTGACTCCATTAAGTAATGTTGTATCAGCGGTGACTACAGATGCGGGCACACCCATTACAACCCAATTTATCCCTTATGAAAACAGTGAGGGACAAATCATGTACGATCCTACCAATGAGCCAGGTATTTCTCCAGATGAAGTAGATTTTACTAGCGGGAACGATGGCCGGAATGAGGTAGGAGACAAGCCAAGCTTTTATGTGTATGGAGACTCGGACAATCTTTATTTTCGCATGAGATTGTTAGGGGATCCATATGATCGCAAAGGTGGCTTTTTATCATCGGTCTGGAATGTGGATATTCTAGTAGATGAGTCGCACCGAGCAACCGTTGGGATTGATGGGAAAAGCCCACATGAGGACTATCTGTTTGTAGCTAGTCCTGACAAGGAAAAGGTATTGAAGGTAACAACAACAGACTCAACAGGTTCTGCTGTTCCCGGAACTAGCATTTCGGATGCAGAAAATGGACATTATTTTTTAGATTTTAAAATCCCGATTTCAAAAATAAAAGAAATCATCCCTGATTTAGATACGAGTAAGCCGAACGTATCATTTGGTTTTAATACCTCTAAATCTGCTAATCTACGAGTTATTAATAAGGATGGATTAGAAGCAGCTGAACAGGGCGCAAATGTGAAGCTTGTGCCGTTTGGAATTTATAAGCCAACAATCCTGTTTGATCCAATTATGACATTTGACGATCCTAATCCGGCTATTAGTGGTATTACGACAAATGCGGTAAATGGTAGTACGGTCACGCTTATGGCAAACAGTAAAACCTATACTGGAACTGTAATGGAAGGTAAGTGGAGTATCCCAACGGATTTACCAACTGGAACCTTTAATGCCACTGCCACAGTTATGAACGAAGAAGGCAATATGGCAACAGCGAAGAGTACGATACAAATAGGGAAAGAAATTTCTATTGATGGACCTGCTGTTGAAAGGCTTTATAAATTTCCCGTTAACGTTACAGGAAAATTCCTTAACTCAGATAGTGGGAATAAACAAGTAGAACTTGTAATTACGAATGTTACCAAAGGAGGAACTGTAACATCCAAACCTGTTAACCCCTCAAGTAACTTATGGACAGTTCCAACAAGTTTTGCAAATACAGCAGAGTTGGGTGAGTATACTTTACAAGCCTCTGGGAGATCAACTGGGAAAGATTCAGTTCCCGTTGAAGCAAACAAAATAATCCATATTATCCCACCTCCAACAATCACCACTCCTGTTGTAGAAGATGGGAAATTAGTTGTAAAAGGCACAGGAGAAAAAGGAGAAACAGTTGAGCTATGGGTAGATGAAGTTCTCTACAAAAGCGTTAAGGTAGATGATACAACAGGCGATTGGACAGCTACTGTTGACACGCAGCTTTCACTAGGAACACATACATTTCTAGTAAAAGCGTATGACGATCACTTAGCCGTGGGGCAATCTCTTCCTGTAACATATCAAACTAGTAATATCACTGTTAGCATCGCAAATGGTGATTCAACCGTATCAAACGATCCTACCCCAACCATATATGGAAAAACATCCGTCTCCAACAATGGAATAGTAGAGGTATCGATTGATAATGGTCCAGCTCTTACAGCGATGGTAAATAACGGGAAATGGAGACTTCCTTTACAAACGGCTTTAACCGAAGGATCTCATGAGATTTCAGCGGTTGCGAAAGAGAACGGCTTAACCTCTGCACCCGATACACAAAATTTACTATTGGACTTAACAACTGGGGTTACACTAGTGTCACCGACAGAGTACTCAAAAACTAACAACATATTCACGGGTACTGGGGAAGCACTAGGTGATGTGTCAATTCAAGTAGATGACGGTCCAATTAAAATTATTAATCTAAAAGATGTGTCAGAAACAAATACAAATTGGACATTCCAAACGGGTGAATTGGCATATGGGACGCATACAATTACCATTTCTGGAATGGATGAGCTTGGAAATACGAAGCAAGTAAATAGAGAAGATGCGAAAATCACCCGTGAATTCACCATTATAGATCCTACGAAGCCAGTGCCTTCAAATGACAATGCGTATACAATTAAAAACCAAGCAAAATCAGGTGAGTTAGTTGTTGCTGATCAAAATATCGAATCACTTCTATACACGATCAAGTCAAATGGTGAAAAAGGGACAGCAACGATTGATGCGACAGGAAATTGGACCTATGAGCCCAATCTTGATCAATTAGGTGAGGATCGTTTTATAGTAGAGGTCACAAACCAAAATGGGAATAAAGCAGAAGCAACAATCACAATTCAAATTTTAGAATTGGATGTGGCTATCAACGGCTTACCAGGCCTACGTACCGATGACCATACACCAAGTTTTACTGGAACGGCTAAGAAAACAATAAATAGTGTTTTAACTGTTCAACTTTTATCAGAGGAAGGTACGGAAGTGACTAGTGCTGAAGTTTCCATGACGGAAAATGGCGACTGGCAATATGTTACACCAACGCTTACGGCAGGGAAATATACACTAAAAGCTGTTATTAGAGATTCAGAGCTTGGAACACAGGAGGTAGATACGAAGAGTTTTACCGTATACGATGCTTCTTATAAAGTTACTTTGGTAGCTACCCCTGAGAAAGTTGTAGCGGATGGAGTATCCAAAGTGACGCTGAAAGCCGTAGTGACTGACCAGGACATGATGCCAGCGGCAAATGAAACGGTCAAATTCGCTGCCGAACAAGGGCAGCTTACAGCTACAGAAGCAAAAACGAATGCTTATGGTGAAGCAACGGTAGAATTAATCACTCCAGACTATTTCGGAAAGACAACGAGTCAAACCGTTATAGCAATGGCGTCTGTTAATAATGAAGAAAAGAAATTACAGGCAGAAGCACCTTATTTACTCACTTTTGTACCTGCATTCGTGAAAGGAATAGTACTTGATGCCATTACAGGGGATCCGATTACGGAAGCAAGTATACGTGTAAATAAGACGTATGAAGATGGTGAAATTTTTACGTATCAGGGTAAGACAGATTCGCTTGGGAATTATGTTTTCCCGGTAAAACGCGGGAACACCTCTTATGACGTTGAAATCAGTGCTACTACTACTGTAGAAGGTAGAGAGGTACCTATTTCCTTTATTCAAAGTGTGAAGGTTGATGGAGGAGAAGAAACAGATTTTGAGAGGAAAGCGGAACGCACAGTGTCAGGTAAGGTATTTGTCATAAACCCCGAAACTGATGCTCTTCAAGATATTAAGACAGCACTAGGAGACGTTTCGATTGTCCCTGAGATTGAGCATCCTACCGAGAATATACAGATTGTCCCAACAGAGTCTGGTCAGTACAAGGTGACAGGTGGAGAAATCGGAAAAACATACAATGTCAGATTTACTATTAAACATAAAGATGACATTTTTGCTGGGAAAACAGTAAAAATCAAAATTCCTGAAGACGGACAGGCTACGATTTTACCAATCTTAATTGATCCATATGGTACCGTAACAAATGCGAAGACAAACGAAATCATTGAAGACGCAGAAGTTACTTTATATTGGGCTGAAACGGAAAGAAACAGACTAGCCGGAAGAGTGGCAAATACGAAAGTAGAATTACCAATCATCGAAGGTTTTGCACCAAACAATAATCAAAACTCTCAGTTCACCTCCACTATAGGCTCTTATGCCTGGATGGTTTTCCCTGAAGGAGACTATTATATCGTCTCGAACAAAGAGGGTTATTATAGCTATAGTAGTTTAGAAGAAGGAAGAACGGCACCAGCCAAAGAAGGCGAAGATAGCTTTGTAGAAGATGGAATAATCCGTGTTGGATACTCGATGGTGAATTACGATTTCAAAATGGAACCACTTCCTGTGAAGGAGCCAGAGAGTAAAAATGAAGCTCCTATTGTGACAAATGACGAAGTAACTACACTCAAACATACAAAGGTTGAAGGAAGCGCACAAGCTATTGATGCAGAGCAGGACCTATTATCCTACACCCTAGGTACAGATGGACAAAATGGAAAAGTGACAGTTACAGCAGATGGTGCTTGGACATATGAGCCGAATCTAGACTTCGTTGGTGACGATGTTTTCACGATCCTTGTGAATGATCAGCATAATCAATCTGTACCTTTAACGGTGGTTGTTCATGTAGTAAAGCCAAACCTCATCATTACCATTGATGGTGGAGCGGAAGATCGTACGGTTGATCACACGCCACTTTTAAAAGGAGAAGCATTAGGGATGCTTCAAGGTAATGTAGATGTGGTTATTAAGGACAAGGAAGGTAACACGATTGAAGCAGAAAGTGTTCCAATTGAAAATGAAAAATGGACCTACCAGTTGAAAACCGAGACAAACCCTGAAGAGTACCTAGTGGAGGTAACTCTTAAGGACAGCTTTTACAAGGAACAAACAAAGACGGAGCAAGCTCTCACAATTGTACAAGTTCCATTACAAATGAACTTAACTGCCACTCCACAATCCGTCTTGGGAGATGGAAAAGCAGAAGTTAATTTAAAAGCTGTCATCACAGATGAATCAAACGAACCTATTGTAAACGAAAAAGTCACCTTTAGAACGGAATTAGGGACCCTAAAGTCAACTTCCGTCATAACAAATGAAAAAGGTGAAGCAACTGTTATTCTAGTTGCTCCAAAATTAACGGATGAAATAGACCCATTCAATAACCTAATCACCGTATCTGTCCACAATCCGGACAAAGGCCTTGTGGATCATGAATCTATTAATCTAGAGTTCATCCCAAATAAAGCACCGGTTGTAACAGATGACGAAGTAACGACCCTTAAAAATACGGAAGTAACTCAATCATCTAACGTATCAGATAAAGAAAATGATGCCTTGACGTATAAGGTAGGAACAAACGCGCAACACGGCCAAGCGACCGTAACATCATCTGGTACTTGGACGTACAAACCAACCCAAGACTTTGTGGGAGATGACTACTTTACTTTGTTAGTAAACGATGGAAATCATGAAGACGTTGAGTTAAAAGTCATTGTACATGTAGTAAAACCAAATCTCGCGATCACAATTGACGGTGGAGAACAACAAACCACTGTAGACAGAACACCGCTTTTAACAGGTGAAGTAAAAGAAATGGTGGAGGGCAAAGTTACCGTTGTTATGAAAGACAAAGACGGTAGAGTGATCGAGAATTCGACGGTCCCTGTTGTAAATGGAAAGTGGTCGTATCAGGTAGAGAAGGAGCTTTCACCAGCAGATTTCCAGGTAGAAGCTAATCTAACGGATTCTTTCTACAACGAAACGGTAAAAGATAAACAAACACTAACAATCGCGTACATCCCTTTACAAATCGAACTCACCGCAACACCAAACTCGATTGTAGGAGATGGGAAAACAGAGGTTACACTTAAGGCAGTTATTAATAATGTCTTTGGTGAACCAATTGTGAACGAAAAGGTTTCTTTTAATACTGAACTAGGTACTTTAAAGTCAGCAGAAGCAATAACCAATAATAAAGGTGAAGCAACAGTCATGTTAGTCGCTCCAGATTTAACGAACATGACGGACCCAATCACTAACGTAATCACCGTATCCGTCCACAACCCAGACAAAGGTCTTGTGGATCATGAATCTATTAATCTAGAGTTCATCCCAAATAAAGCACCGGTTGTAACAGATGACGAAGTAACGACCCTTAAAAATACGGAAGTAACTCAATCATCTAACGTATCAGATAAAGAAAATGATGCCTTGACGTATAAACTGGGAACTGGTGCAGAACACGGTCTAGTAACAGTAACCACTTCAGGAACGTGGACGTACAAACCAACCCAAGACTTTGTGGGAGATGATTCCTTTACTATTTTAGTAAACGACGGAAATCATGAAGACGTAGAGTTAGAAGTCACTGTACATGTAGTAAAACCAAATTTCTCGATCACAATTGATGGTGGAGAACAACACACCACTGTAGACAGAACACCGCTTTTAACAGGTAATGTAAATGAAATAGTTAACGGAACAGTGGAAGTATCTATTGGAGACAAGGCTGGTCAAGAAGTTGAAAAGGCAACGGTCCCTGTAATAAATGGAAAGTGGTCCTACCAAGTACAAAAGGAGCTTTCACCAGACGAATACCAGGTAGAAGCCAATCTAACAGACTCTTTCTACAACGAAACAGTGAAAGATAACCAAACGTTAACGATTGCGTACATTCCCTTACAAATCGAACTCACCGCAACGCCAAGCTCGATCGTAGGAGATGGGAAAACGGAAGTCACACTAAAAGTAGTAATTAAAAATAGCCTTGGAGAACCAATCGCAAATGAGAAGGTGGTCTTTGATACCGAACTAGGCACCTTAAAGTCAACAGAAGCAACAACCAATGACAAAGGTGAAGCGACTGTGATACTGGTGGCTCCGGATTTAACAGGTGAAACTACGACAATAAATAATAACATCACCGTTTCGGTTCACAATCCAGACCAAGGTCTTGTAGATGATGAAACAATAACCATTTTCTTCATACCAAACAAGGCACCAAGTGGTACAGATGACGAAGTAACGACCTTGAAAAACACAGAAGTTTCGCGATCAGTAAAGGCAACTGACAAAGAGAGCGATGCCTTGACGTACAAGGTAGGAACTAACTCTGAGCACGGCGAGGCAACAGTAACTGCATCCGGCACTTGGACCTACAAGCCAAATAAGGATTTCGTGGGAGATGACTCCTTTACTCTTTTAGTAAACGATGGATATCATTCTGATGTAGAAATGATAGTCGTGGTCCATGTGGTAAAACCAAATCTAGCCATCACGATTGACGGTGGAGAAAAACAGACCTTTGTAGACCGAACCCCATTGTTAACTGGAGAAGTAAAGGAAGCGGTAGAAGGAAAAGCAACAATCGTTATTCACGATATAAACGGGGAAATGGTTGAAACGGCTCCGGTGAACATAGTAAATGGCAAATGGTCACATCAAGTAACAAAAGAACTGATACCTGCTGATTATGAGGTGGAAGTCACGTTAACTGATACGTTCTATAATGAAACGACTAAAGACAATCAAGTGGTAACAATCGCAAATCTTCCCCTACAAATGGAACTAACGGCAACACCAAGCTCGATCGTAGGAGATGGGAAAACGGAAGTCACACTAAAAGCAGTAATTAAAAATAGCCTTGGAGAACCAATCGCAAATGAGAAGGTGGTCTTTGATACCGAACTAGGCACGTTAAAGTCAACAGAAGCAACAACCAATGACAAAGGCGAAGCGACTGTGATACTGATTGCCCCAGACTTAAGTGGAAACCTGCAGTCCATTGTGAAAAAGGTAACCGCATCAGTTAACAATCCCGACAAAGGCTTAGTGGATTCAAAGTCGGTGAATATTACCTTTGTTCCAGCAAGAGTATCAGGCCAAGTTATAGATTCTGTTACAAAAAAACCAGTACCTAATGCAACGATTACAATCAAGGAAGATTTTAATAAAGATGGTGTTGTTGACTTTGAGACAGTGGTAAAAACAAATGTCAACGGTGAGTACGATATTGTCGTACCGAAAGGAAACTGGAATTACAAGCTACAAATTACTACAACGATGACGGTTGAAGGAGTGGAAGTTCCTGTAACATTCACACAGGATGCAAACGTAGGAGAAACTTCTGGTACAGGTGAACAACTTAAATCAGACCACACGGTTATCGGGCAGCTCTTTATGGAAAATAAAGAAACCGGTAAACCAGAAAGTATCACTTCGATGGTACCGGGTGCAAGATTTACCGTACAACCAGTTGACGGTGTAAATATAGACATTACTCCTACAGGACAGTACATCATCACAGGTGGAGAAAAAGGAAATTCATACACTTTTGCAGTTACTGTAATAGTGAAAGACAAGGATGGAAATGATGTGATTCTTGCAGGTCAAAAAATGACTGTAACGATCCCTGAAGATGGGGTTGCATCCATTGAGTCGACCTTAATTGATCCATACGGAATTGTTCGTGACCCAGATACGTTAGAGCCAATTGAAGGTGTCGACATGCAACTTTACTGGGCTGATACGGAAACGAACAGAAAATATGGAAGAGAACCACATACACTTGTTAATTTACCAATATTAGAGGATTTTGCACCGAACCAAAACCGTAACAATCAATACACAACAAGTGATGGCCAATACGCGTGGATGGTTTTTGCTGACGGTGATTATTACATCATCGCTAAAAAGGATGGTTATCCGGTTTATGATAGCCGAATTGAAGGTAGAACCGTTGAAGCACTTCCTGGTGAAGACAGTTATATCACAAATGGAATTATCCATGTTGGACAGACGATTGTTGAATACAATATGAATATGTTCTCTAAACTGACTGAAACGATAGAAGAACCACCTGCTGTTGAGAAGCCTACTACTGAGGAAAGCAACCCTGTTGCAGAGGCTCCAATTCAGAAAGAGACACCTGTTAAAGAGGAAGCTACACCAGTGACGAACTTGCCAATCAAGGTGTTGCCAAAAACAGGTTCTCCTTTTACAACATGGACACTTCTAATGTTAGGAACGGCATTCGTTGTTCTTGGACTAGTGGTCAGAGGAAGAAGGAAGGTATAAAAGTTGAGAAAATGGATCGGAAATGTACTGTTAGCATCAGGGGTATTTGTTTTAGCTTACGTAGGTTTGCAGCATGGATACCAGTTCTATCTTGAGAAAAAGATACTTTCCGAAACAATCGACACAGCGGAGGCACTTTTGCCTTCTGGTGTTGTAACTAATCAAAAGAGTGTGTTGAACGACATGAGGCTCGTTATTCCAAAGCTTTCACTCGATATTCCCGTACTAGAAGGGGCAACAAAGGATAATCTCCGGGTTGCTGTCACTCATCTAGAAGGAACGGGACGAGTTGGGGTAGAGGGGGAAAACAGTGTAATCCTTGGACATCGCTCGTTTGTCACTGGAGAGTTCTTTAGTGAGCTTGATAAGCTAAAAGAAGGGGATACATTTTCAATCACCTCCTCATCTATTCAGTTTGAGTATGAGGTGATCGAACAAAAAATCATTGAACCCTCCGATCTTAGTGTTCTTTCTGCAACACCGGACGAGTCACTTGTTACGCTCATCACCTGTCACCCAAGGTACTCAAGCAAGCAGCGACTCGTCGTTATTGCCAAGCAAAAAGGATAGAAAAGTCAGAGTATGGTAGAAAGAAATTTCTATCATACACTGGCTTTTTATTCATTTGTTACAACAATTAAATTAATGTAATAGATTACCTTGTCATTCCCTGTTTACAAGATTAGTATTAGAATATGAAAAATATATATTGTGCAAGAATAGGCGTACTTCTTTTTTAGAAGTCTAGGGAAGTTGGTGAAAGTCCAACGCGGTCCCGCCACTGTATATGGGAGCATACTGTAAAAACCACTGTGCAATAAAGAAATGCATGGGAAGGTACAGAAAGCAATGACCATGAGCCAGGAAACCTGACTATCTCTTGACACCGTGTACCTACGAGGATAGGTGGTGTGGTCGGTTTCTTACATAAGGAAGAAGCTTATTCCAACATCTCCATTTCTATGTGGAGATGTTTTTTTATGCAAAAGTGGGCCAGTTTCATCCTCCGTAAGCTGGTGTTGCTACGCAACTAAGGCTTTCTTCGGGTGGAAACTGTCCAACTTGTTAAATATTTATGAAGGAGGGTTTATCATGTTTCTTCAACATTTATTCGCAATGACGATTGCTTATTTTATTGATTTACTTCTCGGTGATCCCATCGATTGGCCACATCCGGTGAAGTGGATCGGAACACTGATTTATAAGCTCGAGAAAAAGTGGAATAAAGGAACGCGGAAAAAATGGAACGGAATCGCTATGGTAGTTACGCTTCTCTTGCTCGTCGTGGGGATTACGATCCTAATTACGATGTTAGCTTATCAAGTTCATTTTATGGTCGGAATTATGGTTGAAGCGGTGATCATTTGGACGACGATTGCACAAAAAAGCTTAAAGGAAGCAGCGATGACGGTGTATGGTCCGTTAAAAAAGGGAGATCTAGTGGAAGCTCGTCACAAGCTATCGTATATCGTTGGTCGTGACACGGATCAACTTGATGAACAGGGTGTGGTTCGCGCGACAATTGAAACGGTCGCAGAAAACACAAGTGACGGAGTAACAGCTCCACTTTTTTGGGCGTTACTCGGTGGGGCGCCCTTTGCGATGTTATACCGGGCAGTGAATACTTGTGATTCCATGGTTGGTTATAAAAATGAAAAATATATGGAGTTTGGCTGGGCATCGGCAAAGCTTGATGATTGGTTAAATCTGATTCCAAGTCGCCTAACCTCTATCTGCATGTTGTTCAGTAATAAGCCAGTTCAATCGACTGTTAAAGAGTCAGCTAAAATTGTTCTCCGTGATGCCAAAAAACATCCGAGTCCAAACAGTGGATGGGGAGAAGCAGCCGTAGCTGCCTTACTTGGGATTCAGCTTGGAGGCATCAACTTTTACAAAGGCATTCGCTCCGATCGAGCCAAAATGGGAGAACCCTATTTTCCTGTTACTGGAGAGCATATTTTACAAACCAATGGTATTTTAACTCGAACAGTACTCACATTTTTACTTTTATTATGGATTGGAGGGATGATCGTTGAAGTGGCCTACGCACGGATCTAATCCACAATTTTTATATAAAGCACTTCATCTTGACATGCCTGAATCAGTGATTGATTTTAGTGCCAATATTAACCCGCTCGGCCCACCAGCCATAGTAAAAGACAGGTGGAATGAGCTGTACTCGCTTGTATCTGATTATCCCGATCCAACGGCAGAAAGGCTCACAGGTTTGCTTGCAAAGAAAGAAAGCGTAAGAAAAGAGCAAATCTTAGTGGGGAACGGAGGGGCGGAGCTTATTTCTTTGGTCGGACGACTGCTCTCTGGTAAAAAAGCGCTTATCGTACAACCAGCCTTTTCCGAATACGAAGAAGCATGCCGAGTGAATCAATGTGAAGTACGCTATCACCTGATGGATGTTGACAGCTGGGAATTACGTTTAGATGAATTACTAGTGAACTTACGTGAAGTAGACGCTGTATTTCTGTGCAATCCAAACAATCCAACGGGAATGTTTTTTCCGAAACTAACGATTGAGATTCTTGCCCGTGAATGTGCTAAATATGAAACCATGCTTATTGTCGATGAAGCCTTTTACGACTTTGTGTCAGAGTACGAATCAACCGTTTCCTGCCTTCAATCCTGCGAGAACATGATCATTCTTCGTTCGATGACAAAAATGTTCAGCATTCCAGGGATACGACTTGGGTACATCATTGCAAATGAAGCAATGCTTTCAAAGCTTAGGTCTAATAAACCGCACTGGAGTGTTAATGCGATAGCCATGAAGGTGGGGGAATGGTGTTTGTCAGAAGAAGACTATGTAAAACAAACCATTCATCTAATAAAAAATGAACGGGAAAGGCTTATGTCTTTTTATCGTGAAAATGAGTTTTTTTACTCCCCTTCATACGTAAACTTTTATTTATTAAAAGATGACAAAATCCGCGATCAATTTCCCTTTTTCCTTTTTTTAATGAAAAAGGGGATAATTCCACGGCATACAATGAATTTTCCTGGACTAGACGGAAAATGCCTGCGACTGGCAATTAAGGGGCCGACCGAGCATGAAAGGTTATTAGAGGTGATGAAGGAATGGCGGAAGCTGGACAGCTGATTTTTATCAGTGGTGGTGTTAGAAGTGGAAAAAGCAGTTTTGCTGAGAAAACAGCCATGGAGCTAACAAAGAATACTAAAGGAAATCTCCATTATATTGCTTCTGGAGTTGCCTTTGATGCGGAAATGAAGGACCGAATTCATAGACATCAAGTACAAAGAAATGAAGGGGAGCAACAATGGACAACATGGGAGGAGCCCTACTTTTTACATAACCTCTCCACTTTTTTTCAGCCGAATGATATTGTGCTCTTTGATTGCCTTACGAATCTATTAAACAATCGTTTGTTCCAAACCGAGGAGAGACTGATGGACCCGTCTTTTCATGAAGAAATCAAGAAATCGATCATAGAGGGGATCCTTTCGATACAGAAAAATTGTCATACCCTCATCGTCGTTAGTAATGAAATCTTGAATGAACCGATTTACTCTAGTGACCTTGTTCTTGTGTACGCAAAGCTCCTTGGCAGGCTAAACCAACAGGTCGTTTCAATGGCAAAGGAAGCGGTTCTAGTTGAAGCAGGAGTTCCGATTTATATGAAAAAGGAGGGTGATGAGGTTGCACTTCGTGATGGGTGGAGCATGTAACGGAAAGGCCGATTGGGTACGTAGCCATTACGACATGTGTCAGTATCCGCTAGAAAGTTGGATAAAGGCTTATGATTGCTCGTATTACGACTGGCTTAGCGAAGATTTTGCCGCGTCCTTAGTGGTGGTCGAAGGAATCGAGTATTGGATTAGGGAACTATCGCTTCAGCATGAATCGGATACAGTAAGAAACATATGGAAAGAAACAATGCAGAAATGGGATTGTTGGGAAAAGGATGGTTGGAAGAGAAAGGTCGTTATCATTGGTTCAGATATTACAAGAGGAATTGTCCCTGTTGAAAAAATGGATCGAAAATGGCGCGATGATGCGGGATGGACGTTTCAGGATACGGTCCAATTATGTGATCGAGTGGATCACATCTGGTACGGAATTGGTCAACGTGTAAAGTGATTATAATCCAAAAGGAGGAAGAAAAATGAAGGTGACAAAAGTAACATGGATGGCTGTATTTATAGCTTTAACCGTTGTAGGAGGTGCGATAAAAATTCCAGCAATCATTGGAAGTGTCGCGCTTGATTCGTTTCCAGCAATAGTGGCTGCCGCGCTTCTAGGTGGAATTCCGGGTGCAATCGTCGGTGGATTAGGACATATGGTCTCTGCGTTAATTGGAGGAATGCCTCTTGGGCCGATGCATTTTTTAATTGCTATCGAAATGGCCTTGTTAGCATGGGTATTTGCGTATTTTTATCATAAAGGAAGCAAGTGGACTGCTTCTATCTTATTCGTGCTAGGAAATACCTTTGCAGCACCACTGCCATTTATCTATTTAATTTCAAAAGCATTCTATGTAAGTATGGTTCCATCATTACTGATTGCATCTATTCTTAATACCGTTTTAGCTGTGATCGTTGCGCCTCGGTTAGCTAGCATAATGAAACCAGCCGTAGCGGGGAAATTTCAAAAATGAGAGATGTCCAATTGCTTAAAATGGGAAAAGAAACCCTTGTGGTAGCTTCTGATAATAGCGGGGCGATCGGATTAAAAAAGCTCGATGCGGTAAAAGTTCCTTACGATATTGTTGGTTATTATACCTTCCGTGTGGCAGCGATGGAATGCTACTCGGCGGGAGCTATTCCCGAAGCAGTGATCCTTCAAAATTTCTGTGGAGAGGGAGCGTGGGAAGAACTCGTAAAGGGAATAACAAGAGGTCTACTTGAGTTTGAATTACCAGGCATTCCGATCAATGGAAGCACTGAAAGTAACTTTTCACTTGTCCAATCTGCCGTTGGGTTAACGGTATTAGGAAAAAGAACAAGTCATGCTCCCTTGAGCGCAACTCCCTTTCTAGAGGATACGAAAGTGGCAGTTATTGGTCTTCCTCTTGTTGGAAATGAAGTAATAGAGCAGGAAACCGAAATAGCTCCATTACGATTAGTGAAGGAGCTCTCAGAACTAGAAGACGCTGTCTTATTGCCTGTTGGCTCAAAAGGAATACTTTATGAAATGAATCGTCTCTTTTCAAACCGAAATTTTTTAAAAAATGAAGTGAAGAGTGTGATCAATTTAGAAAAAACATCTGGACCATCTACCTGCTTCCTGATCGCATTTCCAGCTGAGAAAGGGCATATGGTGAAGGAACTCTCAGGACATTATTATCATGAAGTAACTTTTTAAATCGAGTAGGGAGTGACCAAAATGGTTGATTTATATATTGCTAGGCATGGACAAACCACTTGGAATGTACAAAAGCGAATGCAGGGCAGCTTGGACTCCTCCCTTACAAAAAAAGGAGTGGAGGATGCTAAACGATTAAGAGACTACTTAGCTGATACGCCTTTTGATAAGGTAATTTGTTCACCCAGTGGAAGAGCGTATACCACCACGAAGCTTGTCCGACCATATGAAACAAATGTGACAACAGATCCGCGCCTAATGGAAATTCATCTAGGGAAATGGCAGGGAAAAACGGATGATGAAATTCATCGTGAGTTTCCGTTGGAGTATGATCATTATTGGAATGCTCCAGAGCGTTATTACAACGATGGAGGAGAAGCCTTTACAGATGTGATTACAAGAGTGGAAGACTTTCTTCAAGAAATAGAAAGAATGGACGGTGACGGAAGAGTGCTAGTTGTCACTCACGGAGTAACCATCATGGCATTTTTATCTATCGTGAAAAAACATTCACTAAATAAATTCTGGTCTGCTCCCATCTGTGAGGGAACAAGTTTAACCTTGATACGGCTGGATAAAGGGGAAAGAAAGCTCCTGGTTGAGGCGAGTATAGAACATCTCTCACTAGTATCCGTATATTAATCATATTTGTGAGAAATTTATAGGCACCTGGATTTTTTTATAAGGGAATCCTGGTGCCGTTTTTATCGACGAGTGAATGGAATATGGAAGATATTCTTACAGCTTGCTGTACTCAATTGAAGGAAAATGGAAGAATCGTTGTAAATGGAAGAATACTTTTTATTTCATGATGTAGGGGGTACATCTATGCGTAGAGCACAATCCATTATGGTTCAAGGAACACATTCAGATGCAGGAAAAAGTGTGATATCAACAGCTCTTTGCCGAATTTTTTCGGATATGGGCTATAAAACAGCACCATTTAAATCTCAAAATATGGCGTTAAACTCTTATATTACGTTGGATGGTAAGGAGATTGGGAGAGCTCAAGGAGTTCAGGCCGAAGCCGCACGAACCATAGCGACTACGGATATGAATCCAATTTTAATCAAACCATCTAGGGACTATGAGGCACAGATCGTTGTTCATGGGAAGCCGTATAAAAATATGCAAGCGGGAGCTTATCGGCAAGATTTTTTCCAACAAGGGCTAACTTTAATTAAAGAGGCGTACGAGCAACTTGATCAACAGTTTGAGCGAATTGTGATTGAGGGAGCGGGAAGTCCAGCTGAAATCAATCTAAATGACCGTGAATTAGTAAATATGAGGGTCGCGAATTTGACGGAATCACCTGTTATCTTAGTAGGTGACATTGAGCGTGGCGGAGTGTTTGCGAGCTTGGTCGGAACTCTGCAGTTAATTGAAGCGAGTGATCGGGACCGAGTGATAGGGGTGATTATCAATAAGTTCCGGGGAGATGTAAGCTTACTCGAACCAGGTCTTGATTGGTTTACCGAGTATACTGGCGTGCCTGTTCTAGGAGTCGTTCCCTATACGAACGTGAAGGTGGATGCAGAGGACTCCGTTGCCTTAAAGCAATACAGCACAGAAAGAAATTCAGCGAAAGAAATAGATATTGCAGTGATTCAATTTCCTAAAATATCAAATTTCACAGATATTGACCCATTCTTATCCGAAGAAGACTGCCATGTACGCTTGGTCTGTAGCAAGGAAAAGCTTCAAGACCCTGATCTGCTTATCTTGCCTGGCAGTAAAAATACCATTGAGGATTTGATGTTTCTTAAGCAATCGGGATTGTATGAAGAAATTCAGAGGCTTTCGAAAAATGGGAAAACGATGGTGTATGGAATATGTGGAGGCTACCAAATGCTTGGAACAACGGTCGAGGATCCAGAGGGTATTGAATCCAAGGTATCAATCGAAGACGGTTTAAACCTATTGCCAATCTATACAACCATCACATCTGAGAAAACGACCACCCTATCAGAAGGGACCATTCAAATAAATGAGCAAACTCATAATGTGGAAGGATACGAGATTCATATGGGAGTTACGACGTTTCTAAAGCCGTGTACACCATTAATTACTCATGGTACAAGCACAGATGGAGTGATAAGTGAAAATCAACAAATTATAGGAACGTACTTTCACGGAATCTTTGATAATGACTCGTATCGTTCAGCTATTATAAATCAAATTCGGAAAGTTAAGGGGCTAGAAGAAAAACATGACCGACCTTCCTTTCGCTCCCAACGTGAGGAAGCGTACGACCAGCTGGCTGACCATGTAAAAGAACATATCAATCTATCATTTATAGAAGAAAAGATGCGCGAGTATTACGAAAAGAAGATCCATGCAGACATTCAAACAGCGATGGAGGGAACTCGATGAAAAAAGGAAAGGTCTATCTTGTTGGAGCAGGTCCTGGTGACCCGAAATTACTAACTTTGTATGGGCTAGAATGCATTCAGAATGCTGATGTTATTTCCTATGATCGGTTAGTGAATAAAGAATTACTGAAACATGCAAAAGAAGACTGTGAACTAATTTACAGTGGGAAAAGACCGGGTAAGCACCATTTGATTCAAGATGAAATCAATCAACTACTTGTGGATCAGGCGATGAAAGGGAAAATTGTAACCAGGTTGAAGGGCGGAGATCCATTTGTATTTGGTCGTGGAGGAGAGGAAGCAGAGTTTTTAGCCAAACATGGGATTCCTTTTGAGGTGGTCCCAGGAGTAACAGCCGGAATCGCAGCTTCCGCTTATGCAGGTATTCCTGTCACCCACCGAGATTATGCCACCTCATTTGCTATGGTAACGGCACATGGGCGAGTGGAAAAGGGAAGTGAATTTTTAAATTGGGAGGCTCTCGCTAAAGGGATTGATACGATTGCTTTTTATATGGGTGTAAACAATCTTTCTAATATTTGTGAGAACCTAATATCTCATGGGAAAAAGGCAACAACACCGGTCGCAGTCATTCATTGGGGGACAACCTCTGTTCAAAGAACCGTGACAGGTACGTTGGAAACAATTGAAGAGATAGTGAGTAAGTACCAAATATCTCACCCTTCTATCATTCTAGTGGGAGAGGTTGTTCAATTGAGGGAGAAGATCCAATGGTTTGAAGAAAACCACACTGAAGCGCTAGCTATGGCAATGGGGTAAGGAATGCAAGAGCAGGGAACTGCATGACGGAAAAAGGGTACTCTTTTTTGGGGAGTATCCTATTTTTTTGTGGTCATGAAGAGCAGTTGTAGGATAAAGTAGAGGGAAAGAATGGAGGGATCGTTGCTTGGGGAATTTTATTACGGTAAAAAATATTCGTATTGGCGTAGGAACACCGAAGATTTGTGTACCTATGACAGGGAGAACAGAGGCAGACCTTTTAGCAGAGGCAGATCTTATTCAATTAAATAAGGATTTTGTCGATATGGTTGAATGGCGGGTAGACTTTTTCAATGATAGTGAAGACCTCAGTAAGGTGATGACTACACTATCAACTATCTATCAGCGTTTGAAAGAGCTTCCTCTTGTTTTTACATTTCGAAGCCTAGAAGAGGGTGGGGAAAAGGAAATTCATCCTTCCTATTATTTCGACTTGAATGAAGCGGTAACAAAGTCAGGTTTGGTAGATTTAGTAGATATTGAGCTACGTCATCGAGATGAGGATATTAGTCAGATTCTCTCCATCATTCATGAGAATGGTCGATTAGGGATCCTTTCTAGCCATAATTTTGCCTCTACACCATCTAAGGATAAAATGGTGGGAATTCTTGAGCGCGGTAAGAAGCTAGGTGGAGATATTCCCAAAATAGCAGTGATGCCGACCTCTGCTAGAGATGTGCTAGCACTGTTGGAAGCGACTGTTGAAATGCAAGAAAAGCATCCAGATACTCCGATTATCACCATGTCTATGGCGGGGCAAGGCGCCATTAGTCGCCTATCTGGTGAAGTATTTGGATCAAGCGTGACATTCGGAGCGTTAAAGAAAGCATCAGCACCAGGACAAGTAGAAGTAACTGACCTCAAACGAACACTAGAAGTCATTCATCATAGCTTACAAAAGTAACGAGCCAATTTTATTGGTTCGTTTTTTTTATTCATTGACACAAATATATGTCTCCATTATGATATTTGAGTAGATAGTTAAACAGTTGAACAATTAAATGATGAAACTATTTTTAGAGGTGATAGGGTGCCAGACCAGCATATTAAAGAAGTGGTAAATAAATATATTTCTCTATCTTTTTCCGTTAATAAGATAGGGGAAGCACTTGTTAAGGAGCAGCTTGATTGTGACCTAACAAGTGAGCAGCATTATATGTTGCGTTACATTTATCAAAATCATTCTTGTACATCGTCAGAGCTTGCTGACGTTTTTTCTGTGAAAAAGAGTGCGATCACTGCCATTATTACTCGATTATGGACGAAGGGTTTTATAAAAAGAACGAGAGATGAAAATGATCGTCGAGTGGTGTACTTAACGTTAACGGATAAAGGCAACGAGCTTTATTTAGAAACGGAAGCTAGAATTCATAAATTGGTGGAGTCGATTATCACGAAATTCGACCAACACGAAATCGAAATGTTTATTCAATCATACGAGAAATTGCATGATGTACTTTTAGAAACAAAGAAGAATCAACTGGAGGATTAGCCCATGTATGCGATTATTAAAAATAAGTGGTTAGTGTTAGTGGCATGGATTGCTCTAATTGTTGGACTATTCATGCTAGCTCCCAACATGGCCGACCTTGTTCGTGAGAAGGGACAAATTGATGTTCCAGAAGGATATTCCTCTTCACTAGCGTCTGACATTATGGAAAATGTCCAAGAACAGGAAGGCGGAGGAGATGATACGCAGGTCGCCCTCGTTTTTCATAGTGAGGAAAAATTAACGGATAAAGAAATACAGGAAGCTGAAAAAGCGATTCGGGCACTTGAAAACAAAAAAGAAGAGCTTGGGATTACAGAAATTCTAACTCATTTTAATGAGGAGATTCTAGAAGAACAGTTGGTATCAAAGGATGGAAAAGCAATTCTTACCTCGCTATCCATTGAGTGGAAGGATCGTGAACCAAAAGAATTAAGTGAAGCCCTTTATGAAACGATTGAGGATGTGAAGGTCGACCACGATTATACGAGTAACTGGTTAATCAATGAAGACTTAATGACAAGCTCTCAAGAAGGACTAAAAAAGACAGAAGGAATAACAGTTGTATTTATTTTAGTCGTATTGCTACTTGTATTCCGTTCGGTGGTAGCACCGGTCATCCCATTGTTAACGGTTGGGTTCTCCTATTTAGCGGCTCAATCGATTGTCTCGATTTTAGTAGATAAATTGGATTTTCCGGTTTCGAGTTATACACAGATTTTCCTTGTGGCAATATTATTTGGAATAGGAACGGACTATTGTATCCTGTTACTAAGCCGTTATAAAGAAGAACTTACACATTACGAAAATCGTGCTGATGCGATCGTAGCGACGTATCGTAATGCCGGCCGCACGGTATTTTTCAGTGGATTAGCTGTTATGATTGGTTTTGCTGCAATCGGATTTTCAAAATTTGTGCTTTATCAATCAGCAGCAGCTGTTGCGGTTGGAGTAGGACTTTTGTTGATTGCCTTGTTTACGATTGTTCCATTTTTTATGGCTGTACTTGGTGGAAAAATCTTCTGGCCTTCAAAGAGTACGGCGGAACACGGAGAAAGTAAATTCTGGGGTGTAGTTGGTCAATTTTCTCTGAAGCGTCCAGTGATTGCACTTCTTATAGTAGCAGCTGTTTGTGTACCGTTCTTGGTCACATACGATGGTAAACTTTCTTATAATTCTCTAGAAGAAATCAGTGGAGATGTCCATTCTATTCGTGCCTTTAATGCCATTGCTGATGGCTTTGGACCGGGGGAATCGATGCCAACCCAAATCGTTTTAAAAAATGATGAGGCAATGGATTCGATGGAATATATTAATTTAGTGGAAGAAATTAGTAAGCAGTTAGCACGCGTACCACTAGTAGACACCGTTCGTTCGGTGACACGACCAACGGGTGAACCGATTGAAGACTTTTTAATCGCGAAGCAAGCTGATACGTTACAAGAAGGACTTGGAGAAGGAAAAGAGGGTCTTGATCAAATTAGCTCAGGTCTAAAAGAAGCAAGTGATGGTCTTGAGAGTTCGGCACCACAACTTGAACAGGCAACAGCCGGGATTGGGGAACTCGTAACGGGTACATCACAGGTTCAGTCAGGATTAACTGAAATTCAAACAAACTTAGCAAAAATTGAAGATGGTATACGTCAAGGAGCAGCAGGTTCTGCTCAAATCAAAACAGAGCTTGGAAACGTGAAGTCTGGTGCGGAGCAGCTGTTAGCGGAGTATAAAAAGCTTGCTGGCGTTTATGGACAAATGGGAGCTGGTTTAAACGAGCTTTCTGCCGCACTTGCTTCTACTGAACAGTATTTTACCGCTTTAGAAAGCAGTTATCCTGCGTTACAAATGGATGAATCTTATCAAAGATTAAAGGGAACGGTTCAAACGGTTCAGCCGCAATTAGCTGGAGTAGCTAGTGGCATGGCTGAGGCTAATGCTGGATTTGCCGTCATTAATGAGAACCAACAGAAAATTGTTTCTGGTTTAGAGCAGTTTATCGTTGGAATTGACAAACAGCTTGCCGGCCTCAATCAGCTTGCAAACGGTCAAGGGCAAATTGTAGATAATATGCCAAAGCTAACTTCTGGCTTAGCAGGAATTCGTGACGGTCAACAGCAGCTTGCAGAGGGCTTTGGTGAATTAGGTGGTCAATTAGGTCAACTAACAGATGGCTTGAACCAAAGTGTGGATGGCTTAAATCAAATTTCAGATGGATTAGGCTCGGCACAAGACTATATTAAAGGTCTTTCTGAAAACGACAATGGTGCGTTCTATCTACCACCTGAGGTTCTTGAAAGTGAAGATTTTGTGCAGGTATTGGACACCTATATGTCTAATGATCGTAAAGTAATGACGATTGATGTCATACTCGAAGCAAATCCTTACTCCAATGAGGCCATCAATCAAGTGGATAAACTAAATGAAGCGGTCAAGAGTGCCACAGCGAATACGAAGCTTGAAAATGCCGTGGTTGCCGTTGGTGGAGTGACAAGAACAAATGCTGACCTTGATGCCATTTCAGGAGAAGATTACTCGCGAACTGTTGTGCTGATGTTAGTCGGGATCACCATTATCTTAGTCATTCTGTTCCGTTCAATGATTATGCCAGCGTATATCATTGCATCGTTGATTTTAACGTTCTATACATCTATGGGAATTAATGAAGCGATATTTGTTAACCTCTTAGGTTATACAGGAATTAGCTGGGCCGTACCATTCTTCGGCTTTGTTATCTTAATCGCACTCGGAGTTGACTATAGTATCTTCTTAATGGACCGTTTTAATGAATATAAGGACATATCCATTCGGGAAGCAATGCTTGAATCAATGAAAAAAATGGGAACGGTGATCATTTCAGCAGCTGTCATCCTAGGTGGAACCTTTGCTGCGATGATGCCTTCAGGAATGCTATCCTTACTACAAATTGCATCCATCGTATTAGTAGGATTATTCCTATATGCCCTTGTGATTCTGCCATTATTTATCCCGGTTATGGTAAGAACATTCGGAAAAGCCAACTGGTGGCCGTTCTTACGGGGAAAATAAATTAGTTTGTAGGAATCCCGCCATGGTTGGCGGGGTTTTTAGTAGGAAATAAATCAATGGATAAGAAAAAGGAGTGGAAAGATACTATACATGAGGTGAGTGAATTGCAAAATAAAGAAAATGAAGTGGCAGCCATAAATGATGCAAATATTGAGCTGACAGAAAGACTTGAGGATAGTGATGTACACTCTTCAAGTCCTGGTGACACGGAAGCAACGAAAGCAAATTTGGAAATTGATAAGGCATTTTCCCATGATCAAACAGCCGACCCTCTTCCCACCTATGTTATGTACAACACACCAGCGATCAAGATTAATCCAAAAAGATAGGTGCTGAAGAAATTCAGCACCTTTTTTCATGTCTTAATCAAGATCTGTCTTATCGTTTTGATCCTTATTACGTTTGTTTCCTTTGCTATTGTCGCCACTTCCTTGTAAGACGCCATGGTTTTTAGGAGAATTTTGGTTATTACTGCCCTTATTATACTTTTTAGTCATGTTATGAGCTCCTTTCAGAATACCTTCGATGATAGTTTGGCTCACAATGGGTTCCTTCAACCATGAAAAAAGAAAAAGACCTCCACTACTGGGAGGTCAAAGAAAAAGGGGGAATTACACTTGTACTATTATCATCACCAATGTGTTACCATTTTATACATGTATAGGAAAAAATTTTAATTATTGGAGAAAGTATATGGAATTCGTAAAGAATTACAAAGACCAAATGACTCTTCGGCACAGTTTTAATGACCTTGCATTATCGACCTTTGGTATTCAGTTTGAAGATTGGTATAAAAAAGGCTACTGGAATGAGCGGTATATTCCGTATTCGTTTGTCGTTAAAAACAAGATAATTGCCAATGTGTCGGTGAATGAACTAACTCTTCTTATAAATGGGAGAATGAAAAAAGCCGTACAAATTGGAACGGTTATGACTGACGAACATTTTCGAAACAGAAGGTTATCAAAGGCTCTTCTACAAAAAGTGTTTGAGGATTATGACAAACAGGTAGACCTCTATTATTTATTTGCGAATCATACGGTTCTGGATTTTTATCCGAAATTCGGATTTAGTCGAAGAAAAGAACATCTTTTCAGAAAAGAACTCCCAACAAAAACACATGATAAAACGCTCAGAAAGATAAACCTAGAAAAAGACCTCTATTTACTCGAAGACTACAGTACCAATAGAAAGCCATTGTCACAAGCATTTTCAAGTTTGCATACAGAAGGAATTAACTTTTTCCATTTTCTTCATGTGTTTTCAAACGATCTTTATTATGATGAATCAACAGAATCGATTCTTATTTATAAAGTGATCAACAGTGATATTCATTTATTTGATTGTATAAGTAAAAGAGAAGTAGTCTTAGATGAGCAAATTCAAGCATTATCATCGTTAGCGGAAAACGTGTATCTTCATTTTACACCTGATCAACCTGAAAATTACAAAGTTCATCCAATAAATTCGACTGATGATGTACTGTTTGTGAAAACCTCTTCTCCTTTTGAATGGCCTGATTATTTTAAGCATCCAGTTACAAGTCAAGCATAAAAAAAGTAGCTTCTGTAAACGGAAGCTACTTTAATAGATTATTCACGCTATAAATTTTTCCGTTTTCAACCTCTTCAGTAAGAAGCAAATCAATGAGTGCATCGGCAACAATTTTTGTACTTCTTAGCATCCCATTTTCTTTATAGGCAATAAATTTATTTACTTCTTGGAAGGCATGTTCCGTTGAAGAGCGAATGACTCCTTGCATATCAGTATCCATAATTCCTGGACTATAGCCAATAATCGTTGCATTGCCTGTATGATTTTGTTCTACTGCGACAGTTTTGGTAAACATATTTAATGCTGCCTTTGTGCTACAATACACACTCCATCCTTGAACCGGCCTTTCGGCAGCACCCGATGTAACATTAACAACGGTTAGCTTTGTTCCGTTTGCCTTTTGTAAGAAAAGGTTAGTCGTAAACATCGGAGCAGCAACATTGAGTTGAAGGGACATTTCAATTGCCTCATGATCTAAACTCCCCACTCGGTCAATCGGTTCAACCACACCTGCGTTATTAACGAGTAATACTTCATTGTCTTTACTAGAAAAAATGATCTCGGCAACTGTAGAAAAGGTTTGTTCGGTGTCTCTACTGTTCGTCAAATCACATGTTAGATGCTTATAAAATAATTCATTTTCCAAAGCAAGCTGTTTAAGTTCAGGATTTTCATTTCTAGAAATAGAAATGAGCCCGAATTGTTCCTGTAGAACTCTTTCGGCAATCGAGGCACCAAGTCCTTTGGAAGCCCCGGTAACAACTGCATATTTCATCGCAACACGTCCTCTCATTATATGAGATATTTTACCATACCTGATAAAAAATCATCACATCATAAGTCTTTTTCTGATTGCTGAAATTTGAGGAGCTGATCCTCAATTAAAATGTAAATCGAGGTAATAATGCCAGCTGAAAGCCAAGCAATCGTGATTAAGTGGTAGCCCAAAATGAGATACAATAAAAAGGATGAAATAAAAGTGAAAAATAAATAGTGGTGAGGGAGAACATGATATTTATCCATTGACCTTCTCTGCCTTCCAATAGTATTCACTAAAGATCTCTGCAAAGGCTTCAATCGTGTTGTACAGCTCGGTTAAGTTATTATCTACTCCGCCAAACTCTACGAGAATCGACCCGGATGATAAATCTTGATTGTAGACTCCGTTTCCTTCTGTTAGTCCTTTTGCTAGAACACCGCGACTCAGATTCGGATATTTTTCATCAATCATTTCATTTAATTCAGTTGCCACTTTTAGATTTTGTTCGTAATTTTTATTTGCCTTTCCGACTACAAAGAATAGTCTTGCGTAAGATTTGCCATTAATCACCTCTGTTGTTTTGTCTTTTCGAAGCGCGTCACGGTGAATATCGATGACGTAATCGATACCATCATTTCCTCCAAGCGCCTCTTGGACGAGTTTACGGGAAAGATCGTAGGAATGATCGGTTGTTAGATTCTTCTCCTTTAATAGGTTAGGCATGCTTGTTGTATCGTGAAGAACACTAATGCCATTCGTATTTAGTTCCTCTGTAAGCTTTTTCCCGACTGCAATAATATTTGCTGATTCATTGTTACTCGTAGCTTCTTCAGGTTCCTTGGCATTTTTCAATAATGGTAAAAATGATTCCCAGCTATGTGTATGATAGATAAATACACTTTTCTTTCCTGCTACAACTGGGGTATTGCCACCTTCAGCCTCTTTTAGCATTTCCTTTGCTATTTCTCTTTCTTGTAATAATATTTCTACCGGTGGAGCGGATTCGATCGGAAGATTAGTGAAATTCGTACCGCTACCAGCAACTACGATATTTGTATCAAACACGGAAAATCCAGGGAGTTCTCTTCCTAGAAACGTTCTTGTATCCTCTGGTTGAATATTAGTTGCGAGTTTGAGAGCGAGCTTTGATAAGGAAGAAACGGTTATACTCGCTTTTTCGTTATATATATGGTGGTTTTCCGATTTTACAAAATAAACAAGCCATTCATGTGTGTCAATATTCGAAATCCACTTTTTGACGGTTTCAGAAGTAAAAGCATTTGAGTAGGTTGTTGCGATTCCTGCAAATAAGAACGTAGCTAGCATGATAGCCAACCAGCCCTGAAAAAAGGTCCAAAATGATAGCTTTGAAGACTTCATGTCAACACCTCCATAGCTACTATATGAGCCTATCCACATTTTCAGAAGAAAAAAAGGAAACAAGCATGTCATTTACAGTGTTAGAAATATCAGTTTCTCACTTTTTTCACATTTGTACGGTACATTAGTTACAGGTCTGATATGTAATCATTCCCAAACAAGAAAGAAGAGTTGTGCTTTATAAGAATTAAAAATATAATGGAGAATTGAATACCATGTTTTCAGATGGGAGTATTATTATGTCTTCAAATCAACAGCCTTCGTCTAAAATAGACTTTCATTTAATATTTATCTTAATGCTTCTGTTTTTATCGAGTTGTGTTGCTATTTACAGTGCGCAATCGACAGGACAGTATGATTCAAATTTTTTATTAAAACAGATCATCTGGTATGGAATTGGAATAGGGATTATTGTTGCAGTCATCACACTTGATTCGGATCAGCTTAAAAAGCTCTCCTGGTATGCCTACGGATTTGGTGTATTTCTATTGGCCTTCCTCATTATTGCTCCATCTAGTATTGCACCTGTTATTAATGGGGCCAAGAGTTGGTATAAAGTGCCATTTATGGGGTCGTTTCAGCCAGCTGAACTCACGAAGGTCTTTATTATACTCGCACTTGCCAGAGCAATAGGAGATCATCATGAGAAATACCGATTGAAGACGATTCAAACCGATTTTATTTTATTAGGAAAAATTGTTCTAATCACGATGGTACCGTTGCTGCTCGTCATGCAACAACCAGATTTAGGAACATCTCTTGTCATGATAGCGATTATGATAGGAATGATCTTTATTTCGGGGGTATCATGGAAGATCCTGCTTCCAATCTTTTCAGCAGGAATCTCTTTGATCGGAGTCATTTTCTATTTAGTACTATGGAAACCTGAAATACTAGAAAAGTATCTCGGAGTTAAGGAGTATCAGTTTGGGAGAATTTATTCCTGGATTGATCCTTACAATTATCAAAGCTCTACTGGCTTTCAGCTGACCCGTTCCTTGCTAGCTATTGGTTCAGGAGAAACGACAGGGAAGGGTTACGGTACAAGAGAAGTCTACTTGCCAGAAAGTCATACGGATTTTATTTTTAGTATTGTGGGAGAAGAATTTGGTTTTGTTGGAGCTAGCGTAATTATTAGTGTGTTTTTCTTACTGATCTATCATATTACAAAGGTTGGTATGGAAACGAAGAATGAGTTTTACACGTATATTTGTGTCGGAATTATTAGTATGATTACCTTCCACGTGTTTCAAAACATCGGAATGACAATTGGTCTTTTACCAATCACGGGAATTCCACTTCCGTTCATTAGTTATGGGGGAAGCTCAATAATGGGGAATTTCCTAGCAATTAGCTTAATTTTCTCGATCCGATATCACCATAAAAAGTACATGTTTTCAAGTGATGATTAAAAACCCTCGCCATTATGGCGAGGGTTTTTTAGGGGAGTGCTCGATTTCCGTTGAGGGGGGTAAGAAATCTGAGCTAGTCATATATATATCAAATTTAAGAAGTTAACTATTGTAAGAAATACTTTTCGATGTCATCAAGCATCAGGTTTGCTGCGATAACTCCGCCAGCTGTATTCCAGATAGCATCGTCAATTTCATGAACGTTTCCTTGCTTGGCTACTTCTAGGTTTTTAAATAATGGATCTTCAATCCATTCTTTCGCAACTTGAGTGGCTGCTCCGTCACCTGTTTCATAAGTGAAATAGAATAGAATGTCTCCATCCATCAATGGAATCTGTTCTTTTGTTGCGCCTTTGATCGCAAATTCATTCACATCTTGACTTTCAGGACGAGCAAACCCTAATTGATCTAATACCACACCAGAGAAAGAGTCCTTTTGGTAAATACGAACATCAGCTGCTAGGAAACGGACGATGGATACCTTTTTCTGAAGTTGGTCACCAAGCTCTGTTTTCAAGTCAGACACACGATTATCGTAATCAGAAATCACTTTACTTCCTTCATCTACTTTATTTAACGCTTTTGCGTAAAGCTCAAAGTTTTCTTTCCAGTCTCCGCGTAATGTTTCAGAGAATACAGTAGGAGCAATCGCGCTTAATTGATCATAAATCGATTCTTGACGCATTTTGTTTCCAATAATTAAATCTGGTTGTAAAGCAGCGATGGCTTCAAGATTTACTTGTGTATCTGTTTCAAATCCAACCACTTGAACATCCTTCATATCCTCAGCAATGTGCTCATACCAAGGGTCTCCATTTGCTGTCCAAGATTGAACCGCTCCAACAGGGGTTACTCCTAATGCTAATAAGGCTTCTGTTCCTTCATTTGTTAAAATTACAACCTTTTTAGGTGTATCAGGAATAGTGGTTGTCCCCATTGCATGCTCAACGGTATAGCTAGTATTTTCCGTCTTTGCATCCTCATTATTAGTACCTGGGGACGCTTCTTCAGTGCTTCCGCATGCTGCTAGAAGACTCAGAATTAAAATGGTTAACATAGTGAAAGAAAATTTAATAAGTTTCATAAGTTCCTCCTACAATGGTGTATGTAATTGTTAATGATAATCATTTTCACTTACGGATATTATCATAAAATGAATTGTAAAGGGTGTCAATAGGTAATTGAGATTTATTTTCAATTAGATAATAAAAAACAGTTGTTTGCATCATTGAAAATGATTCTCAAAATCATTGACAGTAAGTATGGCATCCAATAGACTGAATCTTGTAAGCAGTAACAATATGTAGAAAAGGATTAAGAAGGATGCTGTTAAAAAATAATTCTCAAAGAATCGTCGGACTCATTTTTATCGTTTTATTATTTCTCTATTTAATAGGTGCAAGCATTGTATATGGATATACTGATACATCGTGGAAAATGGCATGGGAAGCCTTTCAAAACAATGATGGATCAAACGAGCATTTAGTGATTGAAACCGTTCGATTGCCAAGAGCATTAATTGCAGCGGCAGTGGGGAGTAGTCTCGCCATCGCTGGTGCTTTAATGCAAACATTAACAAAGAATCCATTGGCGTCACCGAGCATTTTTGGTATTAACGCTGGAGCAGGTTTTGCGGTGGTTATTGCCGTATCACTTTTTCAAATCAGTCATTTACAAGCCTTTGCGTGGATTGCATTTCTAGGTGCTGCGGTTGCTGCCATCAGCGTCTATTTCATCGGGTCGCTCGGACGAGAAGGGCTAACTCCGATGAAGCTAACATTGGCTGGTGCTGCCATTGCTGCGATGTTTTCCTCCTTTACACAAGGTTTTCTTGTATTAAGTGAAGTTGCACTCGAACAAGTATTGTTTTGGTTAGCTGGTTCTATTCAAGGGAGAAAGCTTGAAATTCTTGTGTCTGTTACCCCTTACTTCGTCGTTGGATGGGTTGGTGCATTACTTCTCGCTTCCAAGCTTAATGTTTTATCTATGGGAGAAGATGTGGCTAAAGCACTTGGTATTCGAACGGGGTTGTTGAAAATTGGAATTGGTGTAATGGTTATTTTATTAGCAGGTGGGTCCGTAGCAGTAGCTGGTCCTGTGGGGTTTATTGGGATTGTGATTCCACATATAACAAGAAGTATTGTTGGAATTGATCATAAATGGGTTATTCCTTATTCCGCATTTTTAGGAGCCATTCTTTTACTTTTGGCTGATATTCTTGCAAGGTATGTTATTATGCCTGAGGAAGTACCAGTCGGCGTAATGACAGCGATTATAGGGACTCCTTTCTTTATTTATATTGCTAGAAAGGGGTTTAACGCAAAATGAAGCAATATCAAAATCTTCGATGGTTTCAAGGGAAAGTGTCTATATTAATAGATAGAAAAGCAAGCTTTGTCATGCTTTGCTTGCTGCTAGTGACAATGGTGGTTTTCATTATTAGTACTGGTTTAGGTGATATGAAAATAAACCCTGTCACGGTTGTCTCGGTTTTCTTTGGCGGGGGAACCGAAATGGAAAAGCTCGTGGTTCAATCCTTTCGTCTGCCAAGAATCATTGTCGCTTTAGTCGTAGGAATGTCACTGGCTGTGGCTGGGGGCATTTTGCAAGGGATGATTAGAAATCCACTAGCGTCCCCAGATGTTCTGGGGATTACTGGTGGAGCATCAACAGCCGTTGTGTTATTTTTGGCCATCTTTAGTAATGATAGCAATGCGTTAACGGTTAGCATTCAATGGATGCCGCTTGCAGCTTTTATTGGATCGGCTGTTGCAGGCCTACTCGTCTATATCTTTGCATGGAAAAACGGAGTGTCCCCGGTTCGTCTTGTATTAATTGGGATCGGTTTATCAGCCCTTTTCCAAGCATTAACTACGATGATGATGCTCCTTGGCCCGATTTACCGGGCAAGCCAAGCAAATATTTGGATTACAGGAACGGTCCATGGCTCCACTTGGACCAATGTGTTTACGATTGTTCCGTGGGCATTGACTCTTATGTTGGTTGCCTTTTTTATGGCTAGAAAAGTGAATGTCCTAGGATTAGGTGATGATGTAGCCACAAGTGTAGGGACTTCTGTGCAAAAACTAAGATTTATGCTGTTGCTCATAAGCACAGCTTTAATAGGAAGTTCTGTTGCCTTTGCCGGAGGAATTGGATTTGTTGGTCTCATGGCACCCCATATGGCTCGACGTCTAGTGGGTTCAGTTTATGGGGCATTACTTCCGGTTTCCGCTTTGATCGGTGCCATCTTGGTTATGGTGGCCGACTTGATTGGCCGAACCATGTTTTCTCCATTAGAGATTCCAGCAGGTGTGTTTACAGCAGGTATCGGTGCACCGTACTTTATTTATCTTCTTTTTAAAACAAGAAATGCATAATGTCAGGGAAGGAGTGCGAATTAGGATGAAAAAAGCCATTGAAACAAAACAATTAACGCTATCATATGGTGACTCCATCATTATAGATGAATTAGATTTGACGATCCCAAAAGGCGAAATTACTGTATTTATAGGCGGAAATGGTTGTGGAAAGTCCACTCTTTTACGCTCGATTGCTCGGTTATTAAAGCCCAAAAGCGGGGAAATCGTATTAAATGGAAAAGAGATTGTAAAAATGTCCTCAAAGGATGTGGCAAAGCAAATGGCTGTGTTGCCGCAAGGACCGGTTGCACCTGAAGGTCTAACGGTTCTTCAACTGGTGAAGCAAGGCCGCTATCCCTACCAAACATGGCTTAAGCAATGGTCTAGTGAGGATGAAGAGAAGGTCTATAAAGCACTTGAAGCCACCGGGTTGCTCGATTTAAAGGAACGGTCAGTGGACTCTCTTTCAGGTGGTCAACGTCAAAGAGCGTGGATTGCGATGACTTTAGCACAGGATACGGACTTTATTCTTCTGGACGAACCAACCACCTATTTAGATATGACCCATCAAATTGAAATCCTAGATTTACTATTTGAGCTGAATGAGAGGGAAAATCGCACGATCGTGATGGTCCTTCATGACTTAAACTTAGCGTGTCGTTATGCCCATAATATCGTGGCAGTAAAGGACAAGAAAATAGCAGCAATGGGTAAGCCCGAGGATGTAGTGACAAGAGGCCTTGTGAAGAGAGTATTCGGAATGGATTGCGAAATATCTTTTGACCCATTATTCGGGACGCCACTTTGCATTCCATATGGAAAGGGAAGAACGGTATTTAGACAGGCAGGAGCAGTCAATGGATAACTTTTTTTCAGAAACCGAATTAAGTCAACTGAAGAATTACCGATTTACCTTGGAAAAAGTGCATCAGGAATCTGATCTATCGATTACGTTAAATGAGCTAATTCAAAAAGATCAACTTCGAACCTTTATTAATCGTGCTTCCGAGCATATTGGGTCGCCCAATGTAAAAGTAACAGCTTCGATGTTTATTAAAAGATATGCTTTTTTATCAGCCATTTATTTGTATGCCATGACCGCTTTTAACAAACGATTTCATATCCAGCTTGAACATATGCATCTTCAAACAGACGAACAAGATCCACTTTGGCTTCCGACGTTCTATTTCTCAAAGTGGAGAATCAGTGAACCTACGGGTGATAGAGACCAATGGAGATATGAAGCCATCGCTGACTTTTTCTCCACTATCGTTACTCCCATTGTGGAGAGTGTGAAGATGGAGTCAAAACAATCCAAACTCGTACTATGGGAAAATATTGCGATTTATATTTTCTGGCTGTATGAAACCGTGTTAGCTGAACATGAAGATGAAGAGGTTCGGGGGCGTGCAGTGGAGGATTTACAGTTCATTGCTCAACTTGCACCTGGATCCTTGTTTGGACATTATCATGAAAACCCCATTAAAAGACATTTTCATGATAAACGTTATATTCCTGATCTTGGAGAAGAAGTTCGTGTACGTACCACATGCTGCTTCTTTTATGCCTTAACAGGAACGCCAGATCGTTGTAAAATTTGTCCACAAACTTGTAATCGACCAAAAAAGGTACATAAGAACGGAGGGAACTCGTGAGCGATAATCTAGATGAAAAGATCAATGGATTACTAACCAAATATACCGAGTTATTACTAGGTGAGGCAGATGCGGATCATGTGGAAAAAGTGAAGGCTTGGATCCTTTACTCTCACATGAGTAAATCAATGCCAGCTCTTGTTAAACATTGGAACGACACGTATCCCGATGCTAAGAATGAGATTAAGGAAACAATTAACGAAATCAAAGAATTAAACGAAGCGCACAGACAAGCGAAGAAATAAAACCGAGTCCAACTTGGTAACGGGTCCTATTACCTGTCACAAAAATCCAAAATGTATATAAAAATGACCATCAATTTGTATGTGAATTTGATGGTCATTTTTATTGATATAACGCGAATAATTATAAAAATAGGCGTAAAACTCTAGTCCAATTTGTATTTCAAAATGTAAGGTTACAGCTGTTACCTCGCAAATGGGACGGCGAAATGCTGTGTTTTTTATTTGCAAAATTTCTTTGGACTTGGGTTCTGCAATTATTCATAGATGATTTCGTATAGGTAAGAGAAATTAATAGGCGGAGAATTTCCGGCTAATGTATAGAAAGGAGGCTTAAGAAGTAGAGATAAGCGGAGGAATTCCGGTTAACTGCTCTAAATAAGCCAAAATTCAAAGATTTGGATCACATAAACGGAAAAACTCCGCTTATTCTTTAGGAAATATGGGTATTTCCCAATTTAACCGGAATTTTTCCGGTTATTTTTTAAACATAGTGAAATCAACATCAGTAATAACAGTACATAAAATGACAGTAAGAAACGCTTTGCTTTTCCTTTTCATATAGCTATAGTAAACGCTTGCAGGAGGGATATCACAATGGAACAACTGATGAGAGATTTCTTTTTATTCCTTTCTAAAAATCGAGCATTAACGAAACTAGCCAAGCGATATGGATTACGATTCGGTGCGTCACGGTTTGTTGCGGGTGAATCGATTGAACTTGCAACACGAGTTATTCAAGACCTCAACCAAAAAGGTCTACTTGTTACAATTGATTATTTAGGAGAATTTGTCGACAATGAGAAAGAAGCAAGTGAAATGGCCGACAACTCAATACTTGCGATAGAGACAATCGGACGGGAAAAACTTCAATCACAATTATCATTAAAAATGACGTCGATGGGATTAGATATTTCAGACGACGTTGTTCTTCACAATATGAGAAGAATTTTAGAAGCGGCGAAAAAGAACGATGTGTTCGTAACGATAGATATGGAAGACTACTCTCGTGCGCAGAAAACGATCGATATTTTTAAGAGATTAAAAAGTGAATATGACAATGTTGGTACAGTCATTCAGGCCTATTTATATCGAGCGGAAAAGGATATCGAGGAGCTGAATGAGTACCATCCGAATTTACGACTTGTGAAGGGGGCATACAAAGAATCCCCACAAGTAGCATTTCCAGATAAAAAAGACGTTGATGCTAATTTTAAAAAGATTATTAAGTTGCATATGTTAAACGGAAACTACACCGCCGTTGCGACTCACGATGATGCAATCATTGAATACACCAAGCAGCTCGCCAAGAACAATCGCATCAGTAACGACCAATTTGAGTTCCAAATGCTTTACGGCATCCGACCAGAACGGCAAATTGAGCTAGTACAGGAAGGTTACAAAATGAGAGTATACGTCCCGTATGGAACCGACTGGTACGGCTACTTCATGCGCCGCCTAGCCGAACGCCCAGCGAATGTTGCTTTTGTATTAAAGGGAATGTTAAAAAAATAAGCAAGGGAAATTGTCCCCCAAAAAATGTACCCGACACCAAATCCAGTGCGGGTACATTCATATTTATCTCTTATACTGGTTGTTCTGGCTGTTTCGTTTGCCGCCACCATCATTTTCAACAGTTGGGCCAGCATCACCCTTAACACTAGCGGCACTTACGCCAGCCTTTGATGGGTTTTTCTTCATCTTTGCCATGTGTACACCCCCAAACTTTTTTCCTCGTGTATAACATATCCACAATCATAGGATTCTATTGGTCGCATAAAATAATGTAAATTTCAAAAAATTTTCAAATTTCAACCTCAAAGGATTGCGTAAAATTTTTAAATATCTTATGATAAAAGTAATTAAAAATGAATGAGTATTCATTCAAACTAACGAATCCACTCAAAAATGCTAAAGGGGGAGACAAAAGTTGATCCAACAAATTAAAAAAGCTGCCGTTTTAGGCTCAGGGGTAATGGGGTCTGGTATTGCCGCACACCTTGCCAATATCGGAATTCCAACATTGCTATTAGATATTGTTCCGCGCGAACTAAGTGACGACGAGAAGAAAAAGGGGTTATCGCTAGAAGATAAAGCGGTCAGAAATCGTATCAGCCAAACAGCTCTACAAAATCTGTTAAAGCAAAAACCTGCACCATTAACCTCAAAAAGTAATTTAGCCCTCATTGAAGCGGGAAATTTTGAAGATGATCTATCAAGACTCAGCGAAGTTGACTGGATCATTGAAGTAGTTGTTGAAAACTTAGCCATTAAGCAGCAGATTTTCGAGAAGGTTGATCAGTATCGAAAGCCAGGTAGCTTTGTAAGCTCAAATACATCAGGTATTTCTGTAGAAGCAATGGCAGAAGGTCGTTCTGAAGACTTCCAAAAGCATTTCCTTGGTACTCACTTTTTTAATCCACCTAGATACTTAAAGCTTTTAGAAATCATTCCAACTCAACATACATCACTCGATGTACTTTATTTTATGAAGCAGTACGGGGAAGATATACTCGGAAAAGGTGTGGTTGTTGCTAAGGACACGCCAAATTTTATCGCTAACCGAATTGGTACGTACGGTCTGTTAGTTACAGTAAGGGAAATGTTAAAAGGTGGATACAGTGTTGGAGAAGTGGATTCTGTAACAGGACCGCTTATCGGACGACCAAAGAGTGCAACCTTCCGTACATTGGATGTGGTTGGACTAGATACATTTGCTCACGTAGCAAAAAACGTGTATGACCAAGTGGATGGTGCAGAAAAAGAAGTTTTTGAGGTACCTGCCTTCATGAATCAAATGCTTGAAAAAGGTTGGTTTGGAAGCAAATCTGGTCAAGGATTCTTCCTGAAAAAAGGAAAAGAAATTCTCGAATTAGATCCGGCCACTCTTGAATACGTGGAACGAAAAAAATTAAAAACGGCCTCCGTTGAAATGAGCAAACAGGAAAAAGGCTTAGTTAATAAAATGAAAGCGCTTGTATATGCAAACGATCGAGCAGGAGAACTACTATGGAAAATTTTTAGTCCGGTACTTGTGTATTCTGCGGATTTACTCGGTACGATAGCCGATGATATTGTCGCGATTGACTGTGCCATGAAATGGGGCTTCGGCTGGGAGCAAGGTCCATTTGAACTATGGGATGCCATTGGGCTAGAAACATCAATTGCCAAAATGGAGAAGGATGGTCTCACTGTTCCAAGCTGGGTAAAGGAAATGCTAGCAAATGGTCATTCCAGCTTTTATCAGGAAAAAGAAAACGGTGAACTTTTCTTCTATACCAATGGTGATTACAAGTTTGTAGAAGAAAACCAAAAGGTGATCAACCTGAAAAAAATTAAAAAACAGCGGGGCGTTATTAAGAAGAATAGTGGTGCAAGCTTGATTGATCTTGGGGATGGAGTAGCTCTTCTAGAATTCCACTCACAAAGTAATGCGATTGGGCTCGATATTGTGCAAATGATTAATTTTGCGGTTGAAGAAGTGGAAAAGAATTTCAAGGGCTTGGTGATTGGGAACCAAGGGAAGAACTTCTGCGTTGGGGCAAATCTTGCCATGATTCTTATGGAAGCACAGGATGATAATATTTTTGAAATTGATATGGTCGTTCGTCACTTCCAACAAGCGATGATGAAAATTAAGTACAGTACAAAACCAGTCGTTGCCGCACCATTTGCAATGACCCTAGGTGGTGGTACAGAGGTTTGTCTACCAGCTGCGCATATTCAAGCGACAATGGAAACCTATATGGGGCTTGTGGAAGTAGGAGTAGGTCTTATTCCTGGTGGTGGCGGTAACAAAGAGCTATACATGAAGTTTTTAAACAGCATGCCAAACGGAGTTCCATTTGACCTACAAAACGTGGCAAATAAAGTGTTTGAAACGATTGCGATGGCAAAGGTGTCCACGTCGGGAGATGAAGCGCGTGAAAACAACTTTTTGAATAAAGCAGATGCTGTCAGTGTAAACGGAGACCATCAGCTTTATGATGCAAAGCAGGCTGTTCTAGCTCTTTATGACAAAGGGTATAAGCCACCAGTCCGAAAGAAGATTCCAGTCGTCGGTGAAACGGGTTACGCGACCTTACTTCTAGGGGCGCAAACGATGTATTACTCCGGATATATTTCAGAGCATGATTTGAAAATTGCAAAGAAACTAGCATATGTGATTGCGGGCGGAAAGGTTCCTTTTGGAACGGAAGTTGATGAACAATACTTGCTTGACCTTGAGAAAGAGGCTTTCTTGAGCTTAATTGCAGAGCCAAAATCACAAGCAAGAATGCAGCATATGCTTCTAAAAGGAAAACCATTGCGCAACTAATAGATTGATAGAGTTATAGCATAAATAGGAAGCGAGGGAACGTGATGAGAGAAGCGGTTATCGTTGCTGGGGCACGAACTCCAGTCGGAAAATCAAAAAAAGGGTCGCTTGCCAGCGTTAGACCTGATGATCTTGGTGCACTGGTTGTAAAAGAGACCTTAAAGAGAGCAGGAAATTACGATGGAAATATTGATGACTTAATTATTGGCTGTGCTATGCCTGAAGCAGAGCAAGGGTTAAATATGGCAAGAAATATTGGGGCGCTTGCAGGGCTTCCTGATACAGTACCTGCAATCACGATCAACCGTTATTGTTCATCAGGGCTTCAATCGATTGCCTACGCGGCAGAAAAGATTATGATTGGTCATGCCGACACCATCATTGCTGGTGGAGCAGAATCAATGAGCTTAGTACCGATGATGGGTCATGTAGTAAGACCAAATGTCAAACTGGCTGAGACAGCACCACAATACTATATGGGGATGGGGCACACAGCAGAAGAGGTAGCAAGAAAATTTGGAATTTCTCGTGAAGATCAGGATGCTTTTGCGGTAAGAAGTCACCAAAAAGCAGCAAAAGCTCTTCAAGAAGGAAAGTTTGTTGATGAAATTGTACCAGTAGACGTAATTCTACGCTCGGTTGGAAAAGACAATAAACTAATCGAAAATCCATTCGTTTTTAGTCAAGACGAGGGAGTTCGTCCTGAGTCAACGGTAGAAACATTAGCAAAGCTTCGTCCGGCCTTTTCGGTAACAGGAACCGTTACAGCAGGAAATTCCTCGCAAACAAGTGATGGAGCCGCAGCCGTCATGGTTATGGATCGTGAAAAGGCAGAAGCTGGGGGACTCACACCGCTTGTCAAATTCCGATCATTCGCTGTTGGAGGTGTGCCACCTGAAATTATGGGGATCGGTCCAGTTGTAGCTATTCCTAAAGCATTAAAGCTTGCTGGATTAGAGCTATCGGATATCGGATTATTTGAATTAAATGAAGCGTTCGCCTCTCAATCGATTCAAGTCATTCGTGAGCTGGGAATTGATGAGGAAAAGGTGAATGTGAACGGAGGAGCGATTGCACTAGGTCACCCACTTGGCTGTACCGGTGCGAAGCTAACCCTTTCTCTTATTCATGAAATGAAGAGACGCAATCAACAATTCGGGGTTGTTACGATGTGTATCGGAGGCGGCATGGGTGCTGCCGGAGTGTTCGAACTTTTATAAAAGAACGGAGGAAAAAAGATGACTAATCACACAGATAAATTAATTAAAGGTGGAAGCTTTTTAATCGAAGATGTTTCATATGATCGAGTCTTTACGCCAGAGGATTACACAGATGAGCAAAAAATGATCGCTAAAATGACGGAAGATTTTGTCACGAATGAAGTTCTCCCTCAAGTGGAGCATATTGAAAACCATGAATTTGACCGTTCGGTAAAGCTTTTAAAAGAAGCTGGTGAACTCGGTCTTCTAGGGGCAGACGTTCCGGAAGAGTATGGCGGTTTGGCACTTGATAAAATCAGCTCTGCACTAATTGCAGAAAAAATGTCGCGTGCGGGTGGTTTCTCGATCTCACATGGTGCGCATGTTGGAATCGGATCGCTGCCAATCGTATTGTTTGGGAACGAAGATCAAAAGCAAAAATACTTACCCACACTAGCCACTGGGGAAAAGTTAGCTGCCTATGCATTAACAGAACCAGGCTCAGGTTCAGATGCATTAGGGGCAAGAACAACGGCTGTCTTGAATGCAGAAGGAACGCATTATGTGCTTAATGGCGAAAAGCAATGGATTACCAATGCAGGCTTTGCCGATGTATTTGTTGTTTATGCAAAAATTGATGGCGAGCATTTCTCAGCTTTTATCGTTGAAAGAGAGTTTTCAGGAGTGTCTGTTGGTCCAGAAGAAAAGAAAATGGGGATTAAGAGTTCTTCCACTCGTACTTTAATTTTAGAAGATGCGCAAGTACCGGTTGAAAACCTATTAGGAGAGTATGGCAAAGGTCATATTATTGCCTTTAACATTTTAAATATTGGTCGTTATAAGCTTGGGGTGGGGGCAGTCGGAGGTTCTAAGGCCGCTTTTGAAATTACGACTAAGTACACAAACCAACGTCAACAATTTAAAACAAAGCTATCTCAATTTAATTTAACAAAAGAAAAATTAGCCACCATGGCTTCCAAAATCTATGCGGCAGAAAGCTCTGTCTACCGTACTGTTGGTCTATTTGAAGAGCGCATGAGCAAGCTATCGGATGAAGAAGTGAAAAATGGAAAAGCGGTAGCAGCATCGATTGCTGAATATGCAATTGAATGTTCTTTGAATAAATTCTTCGCGACGGAAGTGTTGGATTACGTAGCGGACGAAGGGGTACAGCTTCACGGCGGTTACGGCTTTATGAGCGAGTATGAAATTGAACGAGTGTACCGCGACTCTAGAATTAACCGTATTTTTGAAGGAACAAATGAAATCAATCGTCTATTAGTTCCTGGCACTTATTTAAGAAAAGCATTTAAAGGAGAGCTACCATTATTCCAGAAAGCGCAAGCCCTTCAAGAGGAGCTCATGATGCTTATGCCAGAAGAGCCAGGAGATGAGCCGCTAGCTCAAGAGAAGTATTTAGTGAAAAATGCGAAGAAAATCGGCCTTCTTGCGGCAGGCTTAGCGGCTCAAAAGTTTGGCAAAGCACTAGAGCGTGAACAGGAAATCTTAGTAAACATCGCCGATATCGTATCGAATGCTTATGCGATGGAATCAGTCGTTCTACGAACAGAAAAAGCAATCGCTAAGGACGGGGAAGAAAAGGGCAAGCAAAAGCTTTTATACACACAAATTTTCTGTCAAGAAGCGTTCAACGAAATCGAGCAGCATGCAAAAGAAACACTTGTCGCAACAGAAACAGGTGACGCACTGCGCATGATGATCTCCGCCCTTCGCAAATTTACAAGACACACACCAATCAACGTCATTGCGAAAAAGCGTGAAGCATCAGAAAAACTAATCGAAGCAGAAAAATTTGTCCTATAAGTACTGTGAATCCCCCCTTTAAATAGATGAAGGGGGGATTCGTTCGTAAACAGAGAAATTCCCCGAAATTTTCGTAGTCAAAGTTATGAATTTGTACCTAATTATGTTAATATGCAATTGAAAGTGTAAAAGGATGGTGGTAACATGGCATTGACCTTCTATTGGTATCCGAAATGTGGAACCTGCCGAAACGCAAAAAAATGGCTGGATTCTCACAATATTGAGTATCAAGAGGTACATATCGTAGAGCAGCCTCCTTCAAAAGCGGAACTTGAATCCTACTATAAAGCAAGTGGACTTGAGCTGAAAAAATTCTTCAACACGAGCGGACAAAAATATCGTGAGCTTGGTGTGAAAGATAAAATGGCAACATCTTCAGAGGACGAGCTTCTTGAGCTTCTTGCCTCAGACGGAATGTTAATCAAGCGCCCATTGCTAACAGATGGAGAGAAAGTAACGCTTGGCTTTAAGGAAGCAGACTATGAAAAAGTATGGCTTACAAAGTAACCAACAATTAATACATAATAATGGAGGGTTTTATCGTGAGTACACCAAAGGATCTACGTTATTCTGAAGAACATGAATGGGTAAAAACAGAAGGAAGTACCGTTCGTATCGGTATTACACATTTCGCTCAATCAGAGCTTGGTGACATCGTATTTGTTGAACTTCCAGAAGTAGGTGACACAGTAACTGCTGATGAGCCATTCGGTAGCGTTGAATCTGTTAAAACAGTATCTGAACTTTATGCTCCAGTAAGCGGAAAAGTAGTTGAAGTAAACGAAGATTTAAACGACAGCCCAGAGTTCGTTAATGAGTCACCATACGAAAAAGCTTGGATGATTGTTGTTGAGCCAACTGATGCAAGTGAAGTAAATAATCTAATGACAGCTGAGCAATATGAAGAAATGATTAACGAAGACTAATACAGAAGGCACCTTTTAGGTGTCTTTTATTGTCTCTTTTTTTTCTAGCAAACATGGGCATGCTACTCCTAAGATAGAAAAGAAAGGGTGGCAAACAACATGACTTTGCAGCAAGGAAAATTAGATATTACAGACCGTGTTGTTGGAAAACTTCAAAATGGCGAAATTGTGCTTTATCTAGAAAATGAGAGAATCGGAAAGGTAACTTTACCGAGTGGGAGTGATATGCAACTTGAGCATCATTTTGAAAACGCTGGAGAGAAGATTTTTCAGCTTGTATCCACTCCATCCAGTGACGAACCAAGATACACGGATTGTGATGAAGGTGGATGGTGTTAATCAAAGGGCAGCGGTTTTTTTTCGCTGTTTATTTTTTTATAATCGTAAATAGTTAGAGGAATTGTACACCTCTTTCGAGAATAATGAATAAAGTAAAGAAAATACAACATGTTCACAGGTGATGCATATGACTGAAGTGAGACCTGAAAAAGTAATTATTGTAGAAGGTACGTCAGACAAAAAGAAGGTGCAAAAGGTTATTAAGGAGCCTGTAGACATTATTTGTACGAATGGAACGATATCCCTTTCGAAGCTCGATGAAATCATTGATGATTTGTTTGGAAAGGATGTCTACATCCTTGTTGATGCTGATGAAGCGGGAGAAAAGCTTCGAAGACTATTCAAACGGGAATTTCCTGAAGCAGACCATTTATACATCGATCGAACTTACAGGGAGGTCGCAACCGCACCAGAACATCATTTAGCTACTGTGTTGTTAGGGGCAAACATCGACGTCTTTACGCAATTTTTAGACAAAGTGTAAGAAGGGGTAACAACATGCAAGAATTGCTAGATAGTAACAGGGAACGGCTCCTCTCGGTTGAGGAAACAAAATTTCTCTACTTGTACACACCATTATGTGGTACATGCCAAGTAGCAGGAAAAATGCTCAGGGTCGTTGAACAGCTATTGCCACAACATAACTGGTTAAAGGCAGATCTGAATTTTGTTCCAGCGTTAGCTGAGCAATATTCGATTGAGTCTGTTCCCTGTTTACTTGTTATAAGAAACAATAAACTAGTTAAGAAAATTTATGCTTTTCAATCGGTACCATTTTTATATGAAAGTTTAAAATCATTTTAGGAATCAGACGGTACTAGTCTGATTTTTTTTATTTGCGGATGCACGAATCCCTTCGACAGTAATAGCAATTTCGTTCAAAAAGGTGACATATTTCTCGGGAAATGAACTCTAACTACAGCATTCGATACAAAGCTTGTTAGGTACCCCTGACAAACGCCCCGAAAATTTGTCGAAAAGATATTAAAGGTAAGCCTTCTCTCAGAGTGGAATATATATGTATCCGTATATTTAGAGGAGGAAGACCGATGCATGTTCAGTTACAAAGAACAGTGAATGAATGGAATAACCGTAGTCATTTACTGCCTTTTTTAAAGAAGGCACCCGTTGTTATTTGTATTAGATCAGAAGATGAGGCCTTCTTTATCCATATAAATAAGGGGAAAGTTGAACTTCTATTCGAAAAAGATCATCATCATATTGACGCACATCTTCAAGGAAAGAAGGAAGATATTATATCCTTGCTCCGTGGGGAAATCAAACTCAGACAAGCAACATTATCAAATTTTATTTCCTTACAATCCTCGTTTAGAACAGCTTTATACTTAGAAACGTTGTTCTTTTTAGTAAAGCCATATAAGCATGCCAATAATATTTGAAATTTTTCTGAACTTTCTAAAATATTATTGACTTGTCAATTTTACCCATGATACCATCATCTACGTGATTAATAAAAATTCTTATAAAGAGTGGTGGAGGGACTGGTATGACAGAACAGAAGAAGTATCGGTTAGAAACACTTGGTGTCCATGGTGGATTAAGTCCAGATCCTACTACAGGAGCAAGAGCAGTACCGATCTATCAAAACAATGCTTATCAATTTAAAAGCACTGAACATGCTGCTAATCTCTTTGCACTTGCTGAACCGGGATATATTTATACACGCATTCATAATCCAACTACTACAGTGTTCGAAGAAAGAGTGGCCCTCCTTGAAGGTGGAGTAGGAGCACTCGCTGTATCGAGCGGAATGGCAGCGATTACACTGGCGATCCTAAATTTGGCTGAAGCAGGGGATGAAATCGTTGCAGCTTCGAATCTATATGGAGGTACATATAATCTATTTGCTATAACATTACCTAAATATGGTATCAATGTGAAGTTTGTCGATTCAACCAATCCAGAGAATTTTAAGCAAGCTATTACAGAGAAAACAAAGGCGATCTTTGCAGAGACCATTGGAAACCCAAGCTTGCGAATTCTGGATATCGAAAATGTCGCAAAGATCGCACATGATGCAGGTATTCCTCTTGTTATCGATAATACCTTTGCGACTCCTTATTTATGTCGTCCAATTGAGCATGGTGCAGATATTGTTATTCATTCGGCAACAAAATGGCTTTTAGGGAATGGTACAACTCTTGGGGGTATTATCGTGGATGGCGGAAAGTTTGATTGGAATTCGGCGAAGTTTCCTGGATTCACAACCCCTGATGCCAGCTATCATGATATTGTATATAGTGAAGCAATTGGTGCTGCAGCTTATATTGTAAAAGCAAGAGTTCAATTGCTACGTGATCTAGGTCCAGCATTAAGCCCTCAAAATGCCTTTCAATTCACTCTAGGTTTAGAAACTTTGCATGTGAGAATGAAGGAGCATGTGGCAAATACGAAGAAGATCGTAGAGTATCTAGAAGCACATCCAGCGGTTAATTGGGTGATGTATCCAGGAAATGAGAAGCATCCAGACTACGAGCTTGCGAAGAAATACTTACCTAAAGGAGCAGGTTCTGTCGTTGTCTTTGGAATCGACGGAGGGCGAGAGGCTGGAGCAACGTTTATAAATAGTCTCAAACTTTGGGCACATGTTGCCAATGTTGGTGATGCAAAAAGCTTAGTCATTCATCCTGCAAGCACAACTCATCAACAGCTTGACACAGAGGGGTTAAAAGCAGCAGGCGTTCCAGAGGATTTAATTCGTCTCTCGATTGGGATTGAAAATGTGGAGGATTTAGTTGAAGATTTAGAGCAAGCGATTACATTAGCGACAGGAAAAACCTCGCTTACTAGCCATGTGTAATCCATAAGATTTTTGTCGAAATTTATCGTTGACACTCCCGTTTTTCCATGATAAGATAGCACTCGTGATTAAGACTACAACTAAAAAAGTTCATATAGATTGATAAGCTCTTATCAAGAGAGGTGGAGGGATGTGCCCTATGAAGCCCGGCAACCGTCAAATTATTGAAATGGTGCCAATTCACACAAAGCGTATTGCTTTGATAGATGAGAGAAAGGTGATACTTTCTGCCTTTCTGCTCATGCAGAAAGGTTTTTTTTATGTTCATTTAGAGTGCTCTCATTCGAATAGGAATGAACCGGATGATAGAACCTAAGTTGTATTGTACCTTTCTGTAGCATGACAGCATGTAGTTTTATCAGAATAATCGGAAATGGAAGGGGGAGAAACCTTTGATCTCGATAAAAGACGTAAAAAAGATTTATTCTTCAAGACAAGGAAAAGTAACGGCTGTTGATAATGTAAACTTAGAAATTACTGAAGGAGAAATCTTCGGTGTAATTGGTTATAGTGGCGCAGGGAAAAGTACGCTTATTCGTATGCTGAATGGGTTAGAAATTCCTACTGAGGGATCCGTTATTGTGGCAAATAATGAAGTATCGAAAATTAAAGGTAGTAGCCTTCGTAAAGCTAGACAGGAAATAAGCATGATATTCCAACATTTTAACCTTTTATGGTCTCGAACAGTAAGAGAAAATATTGCATTTCCACTTGAAATTGCAGGAGTTCCTAAAGGGCAAAGAATGAAAAGAGTAGACGAGCTTATTCGTTTGGTTGGATTAGAAGGAAGAGAAGACGCTTACCCTTCTCAATTGAGTGGTGGGCAAAAACAAAGAGTAGGAATTGCGAGAGCACTTGCTAACAATCCCAAAGTTCTCCTTTGTGATGAGGCAACATCTGCTCTTGATCCACAAACAACAGATTCGATTCTAGAGCTATTAGTTGATATTAATAAGCGTTTAGGTTTAACCATCGTCCTTATCACTCATGAAATGCACGTCATTAGAAAGATTTGTCATCGTGTAGCTGTTATGGAAGGTGGAAAGGTTGTTGAACTCGGCCCAGTACTTGACGTATTTAAGCATCCTAAGGAAGAAATTACGAAACGATTTGTTCAGCAAGTAACAGAACCTGAAGAAACGAAGGAAACAATTGAACACTTATTAGAACTGTATCCGCATGGTACAGTCGTTCAACTAGGTTTTGTTGGAGAAGCAGCAGAGCAACCGCTGATTACGAACCTTATTCGCCATTACCAGGTAACTGTAAATATCCTGCAAGGGAAAATATCACAAACACAAAATGGTTCTTATGGAACGCTTTTTATCCACTTAGATGGGGAAAGGGAAGAGCTTTCAAAGGCCATTGCATATATCGAATCACAACAGGTTGGAGTGGAGGTGATTTCGAATGCTTGAGACACTTTTACCAAACGTGAACTGGGAAAAAATGATTGAAGCAACGAATGAAACCCTGTATATGACAGCTATATCAGTTGTTATTACATTTGTTCTTGGTTTAATTTTAGGACTTTTATTATTTTTAACAGCTAAGGGTAATATTTGGGAAAATACATTAGTGAATAAAGTGATCAGTTCTGTCGTGAACGTCTTCCGCTCGATTCCCTTTATTATATTAATTGTTCTTTTGATTCCTTTTACAAAGCTTATACTAGATACGATGATTGGTGAGAATGCAGCTTTACCGGCTTTAATTATTGGTGCCGCTCCGTTTTACGCGAGAATGGTGGAAATCGGATTGCGTGAGATTGATAAAGGAGTTATTGAGGCAGCTAAATCAATGGGTGCTAAAACTAGCACGATTATCTTTAAGGTGCTTATTCCTGAATCATTGCCAGCTTTAGTATCTGGTATTACGGTTACGGCTATTGCTTTGGTGAGTTATACAGCAATGGCTGGTGTGATTGGTGCGGGTGGTTTAGGAAACCTAGCATATCTCGAAGGGTTCCAGAGAAGTCGTAGTGACGTAACCCTTGTGGCTACTGTTATCATTTTAATAATTGTGTTTATTATCCAATTTATTGGAGATTCTATAACATCAAAACTAGATAAAAGATAGGAGAGACAAAAATGAAGAAATTTTTAAGCTTATTTTTATCATTAGCAGTTGCTTTAGTTCTAGCAGCTTGCGGTACAGCAAATGATGATGAGTCAAACGGTGGTGAAGGTGAAGAAGCAGCAGAAACAACTGAATTAGTAGTGGGAGCTTCTAACGTACCTCATGCTGAAATTCTAGAAGAAGCAAAATCGCTTTTAGAGGAAAAAGGAATCGAATTAAAGATTGAAACGTTCCAAGATTACATCCTACCTAACCAAGCGTTAGAATCTGGTGATCTTGATGCAAACTATTTCCAACACATTCCTTACCTTGAGTCTCAAATGGCTGAGCATGGCTATGATTTTGCTAATGCTGGTGGAATTCATATCGAACCAATGGGTGTGTACTCTAAAAAGTACGAGAGCTTAGATGACCTTCCTGAAGGAGCACATATCATCATGAGCAGCTCAGTAGCAGACCACGGTCGTATTTTAACCATGCTTGAAAAAGAGGGATTAATTACTCTTAAAGAAGGCGTAAACAATGTAGAAGCAACGGTTGAAGATATCGCAGAAAACCCTAAAAACCTTCACTTTGACACAGAGTATGAAGCATCATTATTACCACAAATTTATAACAATGATGAAGGTGATGCAGTACTTATCAACTCAAACTATGCAATCGATGCAGGTCTGAACCCAATTGAAGATTCAATCGCAATCGAAGACAAAGAGTCTCCATACGTAAACGTAATCGCAGTACGTAAAGACGACGAAAACTCTGAAGCAATTAAAGCTTTAGTAGAAGTGTTACACTCAAAAGAAATTCAAGATTTCATTCTTGAAAAGTATAAAGGTGCTGTAGTACCTGTATCAGAATAATAAAAAATGCAGATGTCTCTTTAAGAGGCATCTGTTTTTTTGTAATAATTTGTGTTGTTTCAAGGATACTAACATATGTGATACTACATAACTTAAAGACTGGAGTGGGACAAATGGATCAAGGATTTATTGCAAATAATCCGAGTGAAGAAGCTCTACATGATTATAAACTAGGACTTGGCACGTTTACGCAAAAAATGCCAGATATCGCTAGCCATTTTAATTCATTTACAGAAGCATGTTTTAAAGAAGGAGTCTTGTCTCAAAAACAAAAGCAATTAATTGCATTAGGAATTAGCTTATATTCTCAGGATGAATATTGCATCATCTACCATATCAAAGGATGTATGGATCAAGGGGCAACTGAGCAAGAAATTCTTGAAGCAGTGGGCGTTACAGCAGCGTTTGGTGGTGGAGCCGCTCTGAGCCAGGCTGTTACACTTGTCCAAAATACAATGGATGATTTTAATCAATTAAAACAGTGAGTTAAGCTCCTATCGAGAGTATTTGGCTAGAAAACACTGGAAATCATAAGGTGAGTTTTTCTAACAAAGTCTTAGCTGTATACATCCTTAAATATCGTGTTTTTTCGGCTTTGTTCCAAAGAATTGACCTGTGTTACGATAGATGTGACCAAAGAAAGTCGAATAAAGCGATATTTGGAAGGGATGGATTCATTATCAGTCAACTAAGGTTGAACTACACGAGTGAGATGGAAAAGGCGATGTATGCAGCTCATGGAGTGGGATTTGAAACCTACAGTCGAAGGCATAAGGTTAGAATGAAAATTGAAAAAGCAAGGCAACAAAACTATCTGCATAGTCAAAGAATGATTGCAGATTTGGATCGTAGGGTTCATGCCTAGTAGCTTGTATATTATATAGAAGAAAAAAGAGCCAGTGGTGAATTCCACTGGTTTTTTTGTTGAGCCAGTGGTATCGTACATAGAAAAGATAGTCGGAGAAAAAAATAGGTAGGTAATATGTCGAGATGAGGTTCATAAGAGTTGATATCACATTTCATTTGTTATAAGATTGTAATGAGAATAAAATGAGAATGAAAATAAAGTTTTTATAGCAAAGAGATAACTAATTTTCTTTCAAATTATGGAGGTAATAGATATGTCAGGGTCAACTTTATCCATTAAGGATTTACATGTGTCAATCGATGAGAAAGAAATTCTAAAAGGGGTAACTCTTGAAATTAAGGGTGGAGAAATCCATGCAATCATGGGACCTAACGGAACAGGTAAATCTACTTTGTCTTCTGCAATTATGGGACATCCTAAATATGAAGTAACTTCTGGTTCCATCTCTCTTGATGGAGAAGATGTACTTGAAATGGAAGTGGATGAGCGTGCACGTGCTGGTCTATTCCTAGCGATGCAATACCCAAGTGAAATTAGTGGGGTAACAAATGCGGACTTCTTGCGTTCAGCTGTTAACAGCCGTCGTGAAGAGGGAGACGAAGTTTCTTTAATGAAATTTATCCGTCAAATGGACAAAAACATGGAGTTTTTAGAAATGGACCCAGATATGGCTCAACGTTACTTAAACGAAGGGTTCTCTGGTGGAGAAAAGAAGCGTAACGAGATTCTGCAATTAATGATGATTCAGCCAAAGATTGCAATCCTTGACGAAATCGACTCTGGATTAGATATCGACGCGTTAAAGGTTGTTTCAAAAGGAATTAACGAAATGCGTAGCTCTGAGTTTGGTTGCTTAATGATCACTCACTATCAACGTTTATTAAACTACATCACACCTGACTTCGTTCACGTAATGATGCAGGGACGTATCGTTAAATCTGGTGGCCCTGAGCTTGCTCAACGTTTAGAAGCTGAAGGATATGATTGGATTAAAAAAGAGCTTGGCATTGAGGACGAAACTGTCGGGCAAGAAGCGTAAGTTAGGGGGACCAGACATGACTACAGAAACCGTATTACCATTCGATAAGGAATATGTGACTTCTTTTTCAAAAGAGATGGGTGAGCCAGCTTGGTTAACAGAACTTCGCGTAAATGCGTTAGCCTCAGCTGATAACCTCTCATTTCCAAGACCTGATAAAACAAATATTACAAAGTGGAACTTTACTCAGTTCGATAAGCATATCGTTAAGAGTGAAGATTATTCTACTCTTGCTGATCTTCCGGAAGAAGTAAAATCATTGATCGGTACAGAAGAAGGCGAGAAAACATTATATATCCAACGTAATAACCGCCCAACAATTCTTTCTGTTTCAGAGGAATTGAAAAATCAAGGCGTGGTATTCGTAGATATCTTTACTGCTGCTCGTGAGCATGGGGATCTTTTACAAAAGTACTTCATGAAAGACGGTGTAAAGGTTGATGAGCACAAGCTTACTGCTCTTCATGCGGCATTAATGAACGGTGGAGTGTTCCTATATGTTCCTAAAAACGTAGAAGTTTCTGCACCAGTTCAAGCGGTATTTATTCATGATGACAAGGAAGCAAATGTGTTCAACCATGTTCTTGTAGTGGCTGAAGATAATAGCTCTGTGACTTATGTTGAAAACTATATTTCAACGATCGAAGAAGCAAGCTCAATTTTTAACATCGTAACGGAAGTAATTACAGGTACAAACGCGACTGTTCAATACGGTGCAGTTGATACATTAGCTAAAGGTGTAACAACGTATGTAAACCGCCGTGGAGTAACAGGACGTGACTCTCGGATTGAATGGGCACTTGGTTTAATGAATGACGGCAACACTATTTCTGATAACGTGACAAACCTTGTTGGAGATGGATCAGTTGGCGACATGAAAATGGTAACTGTTGGACGTGGGGAGCAAACACAAAACTTCACGACAAGTGTTGTTCATTGGGGCAAGCACACGGATGGCCAAATCCTTAAGCATGGTGTAACGAAAGACAGTGCTACTTCTATCTTTAATGGAATTGGAAAAATTGAGTACGGTGCAACTAAGTCAAATGCGGAGCAAGAATCACGCGTATTAATGCTTAGTGAAAAAGCACGTGGGGATGCTAACCCTATTCTTCTTATTGATGAAGATGATGTAACGGCAGGACACGCGGCTTCAGTAGGACGCGTGGATCCACTTCAACTTTACTATCTAATGAGCCGTGGAATTCCTAAAACAGAAGCAGAACGCCTTGTTATTCATGGCTTCTTAGCTCCTGTTGTTAACGAGCTTCCTATCGAAGGTGTGAAAAAGCAACTAGTGGAAGTTATCGAAAGGAAAGTAAGATAATGAATATTCAGGATATTCGCAGTCACTTTCCGATTCTACATCAAGAAGTGAACGGCAAACCATTAGTGTATCTTGATAGCGCAGCGACTTCTCAAAAGCCCATTTCGGTCATCGAATCGTTAGAGAAATATTATAAAGAATATAATTCGAATGTGCACCGAGGTGTTCATACGCTTGGGACAAAAGCAACCGACGCTTATGAAGGGGCACGTGAAAAGGTTAGAAGGTTTATTCATGCAAAATCTACCGAAGAGATAATCTTCACTCGTGGAGCAACTACAGCCTTAAACATGGTCGCCCACAGCTATGGTTCAGATAATCTTCGTGAGGGTGATGAAATTGTGATCACCTTTATGGAGCATCATGCGAATATTATTCCTTGGCAACAAGTAGCCAAAAAAACGGGTGCTACTCTTAAGTACATTCCTCTACAAGAGGACGGAACAATTAGTTTAGACGATGTAAGAGCAACCATTACGTCAAATACCAAAATTGTATCCGTGATGAAGGTTTCAAATGTTTTAGGTGTTATGAATCCGATTAAAGATATTGCCAAGATCGCTCATGAAAATGGTGCGATCATGGTGGTTGACGGTGCCCAAGCTGCTCCACATATGAAGATTGATGTACAAGATCTAGACTGCGACTTCCTAGCTTTTTCTGGCCATAAAATGTGTGGACCAACTGGAATTGGAGTTCTTTATGGGAAGAAACAGCATCTAGAAAAAATGGAGCCGGTTGAGACAGGTGGAGAAATGATCGACTTTGTAGATTTATACGAATCTACTTGGAAAGAGCTTCCTTGGAAGTTTGAGGCAGGTACTCCAATTATTGCGGGTGCTGTTGGACTTGGGGCTGCGATTGATTTCCTTGAGCAAATTGGCTTAGAAAATATAGAAGCTCACGAGCATAAGCTTGCTGCTTATGCGATGGAGAAGTTATCACGAATTGAAGGCATGACGATATATGGCCCGAAAGATCCAGGTCTTCGTGCTGGTGTGGTTACTTTCAATATCGATGATGTTCATCCGCATGATGTGGCAACAGTGCTTGATGCAGAAGGTATTGCCGTACGTGCTGGTCATCATTGTGCACAGCCACTTATGAAATGGCTTAAGGCAACGGCAACGGCTCGTGCCAGCTTTTACCTGTACAACACCGAAGAAGAGATTGATAAGCTTGTGGAAGGGCTTATCAAAACAAAGGAGTATTTTAGCGATGTCTTCTAATCATTTAGATACCCTCTATAGACAGGTAATTATGGATCATTACAAGAACCCTCGTAATAAAGGGGTTTTAGAAAACGATAGCCTAACCATCAACATGAATAATCCAACATGTGGAGACCGGATTCAGCTTACACTTAAGCTTGAGGAAGGTGTCGTGAAGGATGCGAAATTTGAAGGAGAAGGCTGCTCCATCTCTATGTCATCTGCTTCTATGATGACGCAAGCTATCAAAGGGAAAAAGCTTGATGAAGCATTAAAGCTTTCGGAAGTGTTTTCTCAAATGATGCAAGGTAAAGAGTACGACGATAGCTTAGACTTAGGTGATATAGAAGCGTTACAAGGTGTGTCCAAATTTCCAGCGCGAATCAAATGTGCGACTTTAGCTTGGAAGGCAATGGAAAAAGGCATGAAAGAAGAACAAGAATAAGGGGAAGCATAAACGCATGCTCCTACGAATGGAGGAACACGACAATGGCTAAAAAAGCGCCTGAAATCGGTGATTATAAATATGGTTTTGCCGATAAAGATGTGTCTATCTTCCGCTCGAAGCGTGGATTAACACGTGAAATCGTGGAAGAAATCTCAAAAATGAAGCAAGAGCCACAATGGATGCTTGATTTCCGTTTGAAATCACTAGAGCATTTTTACAATATGCCAATGCCACAATGGGGTGGAGATTTAGCGGCATTAAATTTTGATGAAATTACGTACTACGTAAAACCTTCAGAAAAGACAGAACGTTCTTGGGATGAAGTTCCTGAAGAAATTAAACAAACATTTGATAAGCTTGGTATTCCAGAAGCTGAACAAAAGTACTTAGCTGGAGTATCTGCTCAGTACGAATCTGAGGTTGTTTATCACAACATGCAGGAAGACCTTGAAAACTTAGGAATTGTGTTTAAGGACACTGATTCTGCCCTTCGTGAAAATGAAGACATCTTCCGTGAGCATTGGGCAAAAGTGATTCCTCCAACGGATAACAAATTTGCTGCATTAAACTCGGCTGTATGGTCAGGTGGATCTTTCATCTATGTACCAAAAGGTGTAAAAGTAGAAACTCCACTTCAAGCATATTTCCGGATCAACTCTGAAAACATGGGTCAGTTCGAGCGTACCCTTATCATTGTTGATGAAGGCGCACATGTACATTATGTAGAAGGTTGTACAGCACCTGTTTATACAACAAACTCCCTTCATAGTGCAGTTGTTGAAATCATTATCAAAAAAGATGCTTACTGCCGTTATACAACGATTCAAAACTGGGCAAACAACGTGTTTAACCTCGTTACAAAGCGTGCGGTTTGTGAAGCAAATGCAACAATGGAATGGATTGACGGAAACATCGGTTCTAAGTTGACAATGAAATACCCAGCGGTAATCCTTAAGGGTGAAGGTGCTCGTGGAATGACCTTATCTATCGCACTAGCTGGTAAAGGTCAACACCAAGACGCTGGAGCGAAGATGATTCACTTAGCTCCAAATACGTCTTCTACAATTGTTTCAAAGTCGATTTCGAAGCAAGGCGGAAAAGTAACGTACCGTGGAATCGTTCACTTTGGACGTAAAGCAGACGGAGCACGTGCGAATATCGAGTGTGACACACTAATCATGGATAACCAGTCTACTTCAGATACGATTCCTTACAACGAAATCCTAAACGATAACATCTCATTAGAGCATGAAGCGAAGGTTTCAAAGGTTTCTGAGGAGCAATTGTTCTATCTAATGAGCCGTGGTATTTCTGAAGAAGAAGCAACAGAAATGATCGTAATGGGCTTTATTGAACCATTTACGAAAGAACTTCCGATGGAATATGCAGTTGAAATGAACCGTCTAATCAAGTTCGAGATGGAAGGTTCTATCGGTTAAGAAATAAAGGAAACGTTCACCCTAGAAGGTGAACGTTTTTTCATACATATGATATGATGATGACAATAGTTGGAGGGGTGTAATGATTTATATCGGAGTGACTGGTTGGGGTGACCAGGATCGCTTGTATGGTCCACATACCTCACCTAGAAATAAGTTAAAAGAGTATGCTGGTTTTTTTCCAACTGTCGAAGTTGATTCCTCCTTTTATGCTATACAGCCTACTAAAAATGCGCAAAGATGGACCGAGGATACCCCGTCTTCCTTTCGTTTTATTGTAAAGGCATATCAAGGGATGACAGGACATTCGAGAGGAGAGATTCCTTTTGAAAGCAAAGAGCAAATGTTTCAAGGGTTTAAGGATTCTCTTACACCTTATATAGAAAGCAATAAGTTAGCTATGGTCTTGTTTCAGTTTCCGCCTTGGTTTGATTGTAAAAGGGAGCATGTTGAATACTTGCGTTGGTGCAAAAAACAGATGGGGAATATCCCATGTGCTCTCGAATTTCGTCATCAATCGTGGTTTCGTCCCTCCTTTTATGAACGAACCATTCAATTTATGAAGGAGGAAAAGTGGATTCATAGCATTTGCGATGAACCGCAATCCGGAGAGGGTTCTGTTCCTACTGTGCTCGAATCACTAGGGGAAGAGAAGCTTCTAATTCGTTTCCATGGAAGAAACGTGCATGGTTGGCAAAAACGTACAGAAAACTGGCGGGAAGTCAGATACTTATATCGGTATAATCAGAATGAATTGCGACAATGGGTAGAGCATATAAAAAAACTAGAAAAAGAAACGAAACATCTATACATTGTTTTTAATAATAATTCTGGTGGAGATGCCGCTGATAACGCGCTTGAGCTGATTGATCTACTCGGAATCGAGTATGAAAACTTAGCTCCTCGCCAGCTTGATTTGTTTTAGCATTTTTGTAAGGGGAGAGACAGTATGACCTTAGAAGATATTCATATTTATCACACGAACGACTTACATAGCCATTTCGAGCACTGGACAAGAATCAGCTCTTTCTTACAGAGAAGAAGAGACCTTCACCAAAGTGCAAACGAAGACGTTCTTCTATTTGACATAGGTGATCATATGGACCGGTGGCATCCACTTACAGATGCTACACGGGGAAAGCGGAACACCCTGTTATTAAATGAAGTGGGATACACGGCCGTAACGATTGGAAATAATGAAGGAATTACTCTCTCCTTCGAAGATTTAGACACTCTATATCAAAAGAGAACATTTGATGTGATTGTAGCCAATTTTTTTACAGCTAAAGGTACTCGTCCTAAGTGGGTAGAGCCATATCATATTTATGAGCTGAAAAATAAAGCACGCGTGGCTGTTATCGGTTTGACCGCCTACTTCTCCCATTTTTATGGACAGCTGGGCTGGGAACTATCCGAACCGATGGAAGAACTACAGCGACAGCTAGCCCTAGTAAAAAAAGAGGCAGACATCATCATTCTTCTCTCTCATTTAGGCATAAATGAAGATGAAGCTATTGCTGAACAATTTCCTGAAATTGATGTGATTTTAGGGGCGCATACCCATCATGTGTTTCATGAAGGAAAAGAAATAAATGATGTCATTCTAGGTGCTGCAGGAAAGTACGGAATGTTTGTTGGCCATATTACACTTACGATTGATAGCAAGACACTTCGCGTGATGAAAAAGCGAGCAATTGCTTATGATTCAAATAAACTTCCCTTTGTAGATAACGAAAAGGAAGAGGAGAATCGGCTGTATGAGGAAGGAAAGGCTTTGCTATTTACCGAAGTTGCTAGAATAAAAGAGCCTTACCGATCCAGGGAAGTGCTAGCACGCCTTCTTTGTGAAACTCTTCGCAGCTGGTGTAACGTCGATAGTGCCTTTTTAAATGAAGGGTTAATACTGCATGATTTACCAAGTGAAATGGTTACGGAATACGATTTATTAACAATTTGTCCACATCCCATAAATCCCACGGTGGTCGAGCTCTCAGGTGCTGAATATCAAGAAGTCATTCGACTTGCGTTAGATGAGAAGTGGAAAAATATGGTAATTAAAGGGTTTGGATTTCGTGGTACTTTCATGGGGAAAATGATCTTTGAGGGTGTCGAGGTGAAGCATGAGAATAATGGACTCTCTTTTTATATTAATGGTAAGAAAATGGAAAGAGAAACACGTTATCAATTAGCCATTCCAGACATGTTTACTTTTGGTCAGCTGTTCCCTGAGATTAGAAGAGCGGAGCATAAAGTATTCTTTTTCCCAGAATTTATGCGTGATTTATTACGCTGGAAGCTTCAAAACTTGCAATAGCTAGGCAAATGAAACTCACATTTTTTCTTCCTATTTCATAAATTGATAAGGAAGAAAGGAGAGTGTAGCAAGTGATTGAGCTTTCACCTATTGAAATCAATGGACACACTTTTTTAAGTGTATCAGTAAAACTCCCAAAAACAAATTTGCTCGTTGTGAGCAATGATAAAGGATACATCATGTGTGGTGCTCTTGATGTGGCACTTCTCAATGACAAGCTTAAGGATAGAAAAGTAATTGCCGGTAGAGCCGTTGGCGTTAAAACCATTGAGCAGCTTTTGGAGGCACCTTTAGAATCTGTAACGTTTGAAGCAGAAAATTTAGGGATTACAAAGGGTATGCTTGGAAAAGATGCCATGTTAAAAATGATTTAAAAAGGCGCAGGGTATGCGCTTTTTTTAGTTTTAATTGGAAATAATGGTAATAGGAAATTAGTTTGTTCTAATTGATAAGCAAATATAGTCAATTGACCTATTTATTTTTTAAATTAGGTACTAAAGTATGTTGATATTTAGTCGATAATAGAGTTATCTTAGTAGATAAAGTAGGAATTTGTCAGGACTTGTTGAATAATGTCAGTCTGACTAATACAGGAGAACTATAATGAGACTAGTAGCTACCGCTAATGTAGAATCTGGAACTATACTTGGAAAAACAGTTAGAAGTGATAAAGGTCAGATTTTACTAAGCGAGGGAGTAGAGTTAAATGATAAAATGCTTAATCGCTTACAACTGCTGGGCATCACCTACATATATATAAAAGATTCTGTAACAGAAGGGATCGAGTATATCGAGGTACTTCCCGATTCGATTCGCAGACAGGCTGTCCAAACGATTGAAACCACTTTCCATGAGCTTCAAATGGATAGCAAAATTAATTCTACATTTGTTATTGAAAAAGCGTCAAAAAGATTTAAAGATCTGATTCGACAGCTTTTATTTGAGTTGAAAAATAATAAAAATTTGTTAACCATGTTAGCTGATGTCTATACATATGATAACTATATCTTCACACATTCCTTACATGTGACTATGTATTCTCTAGCGATTGGAATGAAGTTAAAGTTAACTCCAAAAGAACTTGAAATACTTGGGATGGGAGCCATACTTCACGATGTAGGGAAAATGAAAGTACCATGTGAAATTCTTCAGAAACCAGGAAAATTAACAGATCAAGAATACGATGAGATTAAAAAGCATCCTGAAGAAGGATTTCAAATGCTTCGTAATGTTCCAGCGATGTCCCTTATTGTTGCTCATTGTGCGTATCAGCATCATGAACGGCTAAATGGGACTGGATATCCACGAGGCATCGAAGGCGAAGATATTCACCAGCTTGCGAAGATTATTGCGGTAGCTGATGTGTTTGATGCGGTTACCTCAAATCGAGTGTATCGTGATGCTATGCTACCCCATCATGGTCTAGAAATTTTGTTTGCAGGGTCAGGAACCCTTTTTGATCCAAAAATAATAGAGGCATTTCGTAAAGGGGTAGCCATTTACCCTGTAGGAATTACGGTGATACTTGATGATGGTCGTAAAGGAGTTGTATCCAAACAAAACATGGGAGTCAGCGACCGGCCGGTTGTAAGGATCATTGAAGAAGATGGTAAAAGCATTGACCCATACGAACTTGACCTAAGCAAAAGCTTATCAACAATGATTGTTGAATGTGATACAACCTTTCCTAAAAAAGCGTAACTAGTCTATCAAAGTTAAAAAAATTCATATTTTTGCGCTAGTTCCCTCCTTTACAGCATACATATAGCTTGTAAAGGGGGGATTTGTCTTGCGTAAATTTCGCGGTCGTCTGCCGCGGAGAGGTCCATTGCCGTTCAGATATGTTTTTTTACTTACCTTCGTGTTTTTTATTTTTTCAACAGCAGCTGGTCTTTGGATTATAAATGAGGGGCTAAAGCCTACACTTGTTAGCTATGCAAACTCACAAACTCGAAAAATTGCTTCACTCGTCATAAATAATGCAGTAAGTAAAAAAATAACAAATGTTATGGATATAAAATTCGAAGAGACCGGTGATGGCGATGTGGTGTTCCTAAACGCAGAACATCTAAACCGTGTGAAAGCAGAAGTAACTGAGTTGGTACAAGACAATATTAAAAAGGCAGAAAAAGGAGATCTCTCAGAGCTTGAATCTTTCACCGATATTGAAATCAATACGGATAAAAAGGAAAACGGTATCGTTTATTATGTTCCATTAGGTCAGGCTACCAATAATGCCCTATTAGGTAACTTAGGACCAAAAATACCAATAAAATTTAACTCAATCGGTTCTGTTACCTCCACCTTTAAGACAATAAAAGAAGAATTGGGAATTAATAATACTTGGGTGGAAATACATGTTCAAGTAGAAGTAAAGGTACAGATCATCATACCGTTTGCTACGGAAATTATTACCGTTAAAGAGGATGTGCCGGTTGCGACTGGTTTGATCAAAGGTGAGGTCCCACAGTTTTATAACGGGGGCGGCGGTGATTCTGGTGCATCAATTGAGTTGCCAATGGACAATTAATCAGTTAGTGAAAAAGTCAGAGGAAATCTGTGTTCTTCTGACTTTTTTTCTATAGAAAAGTTGAAGAAAGGGGTGGCTGAAATGGAGAGAGGAGGGAGAAAAGTATGTGAGAATAATATTCTGAAATGTTAGTTTTTTCACAATTTTCGCATCTTCTACTATATTAACGTGTTAAACAAAATTATTATTCTAAAAATAAAGTTTTGACAGATGGACAAAAACTAGCTATACTAATTTTAGATTAAATCAAATAATCAGAAAATATAAAAAGTTCCAATTATTTTCTAAAATAAGGAAAAAAGTTTGGGACTCAGTAGGAGGTCATTTTTACTATGGATAATCGTCCACAATGGGGGACTCGTGCAGGTTTTATCATGGCAGCAGTTGGATCAGCTGTAGGACTAGGAAATATCTGGCGTTTTCCCGCAGTAGCTTATGAAAATGGAGGAGGGGCATTCTTTTTACCGTACTTATTCGCTATCTTAACTGCTGGTATTCCGCTTCTCGTTCTAGAGTTTACATTAGGTCATAAATATCGCGGATCAGCTCCATTAACATTCGCTCGTCTAAACAAGAAATCTGAATGGCTTGGCTGGTGGCAAGTTGCGATTTCATTTGTTATCTCAACATATTATGCTGTTATTATCGCTTGGGCAATGTCATTTGCTTACTTCTCTTTCGGAGAAAAATGGGGCAAGGACCCAGGAGCATTCCTATTTGGTGACTATTTAAAGCTTGCTGAAGCACCAGGTCAGGTTGGAAGCATCGTTCCTAGTGTTTTTATTCCATTAGTACTAGTTTGGGTCATTGCACTAGGTGTTCTTTTCAAAGGTGTTAAAAAGGGTATTGAAGCAGCAAACAAGATCTTTATTCCGGCACTTGTTATTTTATTCCTTGTAATCGTCGTTCGCGCTGTAACATTAGATGGAGCTGCTCAAGGTTTGGATGCATTCTTCAAGCCAAACTGGAGCTTAATTGCAGAACCTAAGGTTTGGGTTGCTGCATACGGTCAGATTTTCTTCAGCTTATCGATTGGTTTTGCGATTATGGTTACGTATTCTAGTTATTTACCAAAGAAGACAGACTTAACAAATAATGCTTTTATCACAGCTTTTGCTAACTCTGGTTTTGAATTATTAGCAGGTATTGGTGTATTTGCTGCCTTAGGTTTTATGGCTCAGCAGCAAGGTGTCGCTGTTAGTGAAGTAGTTGCAGGTGGAGTAGGGTTAGCTTTCGTAGTTTTCCCGCAAATCATTAGTGAATTCCCTGCGTTTAACGGTTTATTAGGATCAATTTTCTTCTTATGTTTGGTATTAGCTGGTTTAACTTCACTAATTTCAATCATTGAAACGTATGTAGCTGGTATTCAAGACAAATTTAAAGTATCACGTAACAAGGCAGTAGCCATTGGTGGAGGAATCTCGGCGGTCATTTCGATTCTATTTGCTACTCAAGGTGGATTATACTTCCTTGATGCTGCAGACTATTTCATCAACCAGTTTGGTATCGTTGTGGCTGGATTTGTCGAAGTAGTGTTAGTAGCGTGGGTACTACGTGAAATAAAAGATCTTCAACAGCATGCTGATAGCATGTCAGATATACTATTAGGTGCATGGTGGAAAATCTGCTTAGGAGTTATTACACCAGTTGTTTTAGGATATATGATGATTCAAAACTTCATCAATAACTTAAAAGACAATTACGAAGGATATCCAACAAGCTTCCTATTATATACAGGTTGGGGAGTAGCATTAGCTGCCATTGTTGTTGGATTTGTATTCGCTGCTTTCAAGTGGCAAAAAGGTGCATTAGATTTACCTTCAACTGAAAGCAAGGGGGTTTCAAAATAATGTCAACGAGTGCGATTGTTATGATGGTTGTTGGTATGGTTATTCTTTGGGGTGGATTTGCAGCAAGTGTGGCAAATGCTTATTCTAAAGGCAAAAAAGCTAATTAATTAGAAAGAGGACTAACGGTTTGATGAATCCGTTAGTCCTCTTTTTATTTTCGTCGAGCACGTTCTTGGCGTTCCCAAAGTTTTAAATGTGGAAACGGATCATAGCTCCATTCGGTATATCCATTGTCACGATACATTCCATAATGAAGATGTGGAGGGAATTTCCCTGATGTTCCAGGAGGTCCATAACCTGAACTTCCTACACCGCCTATGACCATTCCAGGTTCAACGATTTGTCCTACCTTTAAATCCTTACTAAAGCCGCTTAAATGGGCAAAATAATGATAGTTATTGTTAATATCACGTATCCCGATTCGCCAGCCACCAAAACGGTTCCAGCCTTTCATCTCGACAATGCCATATGATGTTGCACGAACAGGAACACCATAGTGGGCAAAAATATCTGTTCCTTCATGCATGCGTCGTCCACCCCAGCCACGAGCGTCTCCCCATGTGTTTCGATAGCTATAATCGGATCTAAGTGGTACTGGAAAGGCGTGACTATCAAGATCCAGTCGACCATATTTTTTATAAACTTCGGACTTGCCGATAATAATCCCTACAGTTTTGTCTCGTTTATAATAATCCCAAAGACCAATCTTTATATTATCATGGTCGGTTCCATAAGATAGGATGAAGTTGGCAAAAGCAAAGAGAACATCTTCGTCGTCTTTCAAACTAGCCTTGCCATCCCCATTCCCATCAATTCCAAAACCGTTAAAGTACTTAATGGATATCGGATTTTCATCTTCAAGATTTGGGTTCAGCGGGCCAACCCATACCTCTGGTTTGTAGTAAATGCCAGTTAGACCTTCCGCTTTCGGCAAATCACGTCGAGATTGCCTAAGACTTCTTTCATATTGGTCAACAGCGGCCATATAGTACCAAGGAATATTGGTAGCTGCTTCAACTTCTTTATATAGCTCGAGTCGTTTGGCATAAATGGTTTGTTGATCGGTTTGGGCATGTGCATATCGATCAGAAGGTAATAAAGCAATAATAACAAGAAAAATAAAGATTCCTTTTAGCAGTTTCCGCACAATGATCCTCCTTCAAAAGAATTAACATGCTTTAGTTTGTCTTAAATCATTTAAAACAATATATATCAATTACTGGTAATAGTAAGTCTCTTGCTTGTCGTATAATCTTCATTATGTTAAAGTGATTCAGGAGTAGTCTGAAATAGCTACATAGTGTGAAAAAAACACTTATCATATAAGGATGGTGTGGGAAGTTGAGCAAAAAACAAGAACATTTACGTAAACCCGAGTGGTTGAAAATTAAATTAAACACGAACGAAAATTATACAGGCTTGAAGAAGATGATGAGAGAGAAAAAGCTTCATACCGTATGTGAAGAAGCAAAGTGCCCTAATATTCATGAATGTTGGGCCGTTAGACGTACCGCTACCTTTATGATCCTAGGAGATATTTGTACTCGTGCATGCCGTTTCTGTGCAGTAAAAACGGGTCTTCCAACAGAGCTTGATCTCCAAGAACCAGAACGTGTGGCTGATTCTGTTGTGTTAATGAATCTAAAGCATGTGGTTGTTACGGCTGTAGCGCGTGATGACTTAAAAGACGGTGGTGCAGCAGTATTTGCTGAAACCGTTCGTGCAATCCGTAGAAAGAGTCCATTTACAAGTATTGAAGTACTGCCATCAGATATGGGTGGAGTCGAAGAGAACCTTCGTATGCTAATGGATGCGCGTCCAGATATCCTGAATCATAATATTGAAACGGTGAAACGTTTATCAGATCGTGTGAGAGCACGTGCAAAATACGACCGTTCACTTGAGTTCTTAAGAAGAGCAAAAGAAATGCAACCCGATATACCTACAAAGTCTTCCATTATGATCGGTCTTGGTGAAACGAAGGAAGACCTAATTGAAGCTATGGATGATTTACGAGCAAATAACGTAGATATTTTAACAATTGGTCAGTACTTACAGCCATCTAAAAAACACTTACCAGTAGAAAAATACTACCGCCCAGAGGAATTTTCTGAACTGAAGGAAATTGCCCTAAGCAAAGGCTTTAGCCACTGTGAAGCTGGACCGCTTGTACGTTCCTCTTACCATGCAGATGAGCAGGTAAATGCAGCAGCTAAGCATAAACAATTATTAGGTGAAAAAGAAGCGAAGGAAGCATAATAAGAAAAAAGAGGCATTACGAAGTTCGTAAGCCTCTTTTTCTTATTGGTTCATTTTTGCCTTCATCTGTTGGCTTATATCATCTTTGTCCATTTTTTCATTAAGCTCTCCTTGAGCTTCACCATTCGCATTTTCACCTGTGCTCATGTTCTTCCCTTGAGGAGAGGCTAGCATTTGCTTAATGAGCTGATTGATTCCAGTTTCCGTATTTGCACTGTTCGGACCGAGATTGGCAAAATTCTCTACATTTGGCCGAAGAGCTTCATTATCACTAACATATACATGGTACCATCTAGGTACAACGGACATCGCCATACGCTTGACTTGGTCAGCTGTTAAATTGCGATCACTTGAATCGGTATGGTACACTATGAGAACTTCCTCATCTGTTACCAATGTGGAGATATCGTCTACATTAGGAACATCTGTGCAATACTCACCGATAATATCGGCCACTTTTTCACGATCAATGGCAGCATAGTGATTTTGTGACTGTGTACGAGCCATTTCGTCCTTTTTATGCCTTACATAGCCAAAATCTTTAGAGTCATTCTTATCTCGATTGTATATGTCACCAGTTGGGTCATTAACGCTTAGAGCATTGCTTCGGTCGTTCTGAAAATCATCACGACCTAAATTATTTTGACAAGCAGTAAGTGTTGTCATCGCACAAATTCCAAGGATTATCATTGATTTTTTCAAGATTTACACCCCCTCTTTTATAGAATGACCACGAGAATTCTTTTTTCCTCTTAGTAATTCATGGAGAATCAGTTATAATTTAAAATAGATGAGTTAGTGAGGTGGACAAATGATCTGTATCGGGAATATATGTTACGAAGTAGTAGAAGAACGATCAAATGGATTCAATGAAGATGCCTTTAAGGCTCGTTACAGCGATATATTAACGAAATATGACTATATCGTGGGTGATTGGGGTTACGGTCAGCTCCGTCTACGAGGGTTCTTTGAGGATAGTAATCATAAAGCAACATTTGACACGAAAATCAGTACATTAACAGAATATCTGTATGAATACTGTAACTTTGGATGTCCCTACTTTGTAGCTAAGCGTGTAAAAAATAACAATGCAATAAAAAATGACGTGTAGCGGATACACGTCATTTTTCGTCCATGAATGGATGATTGTTATAAGGAGCCTGAGTATCCCTTGTTGGATCATCGTGCGTTGGATGTGCTCCGTCCATTTGTCTAGGGAGCCCCTCATGAAGCGTTTTATTTTCGTAACTAAATGCACTATAAGAACGCTGTTCCGTTGCCCCTGCAAGTTCTTGTTTGCCTTGTAGAGGCTCGTCCGCCTTATAAGGAGAGCCATATGGACCTTCAGGTGTTTGTTGAGGAGGAATATAACTTCTTCCCACCTCTACATTTGAAAAATCTGTATACTTCTCATCACTCATGGTCTTTCCCCCTCTTTCAATAGTATGTGAGAGGATTAGGAAAGAATTCAGAACTTATACTAATTCCATTAAAAAGGAGCGTAATTCTTCCGCATCTTCCTCAGAAAGCTGAAAAGCATACTCTAAATATCCTTCTTCTTTTAAATCATCTGGACCAATAATTGCAAATCGACTACCTTGAATATCTAGAACGATATGTTTGCCATAATATCTATCTGATTGAATAATGGCTAAGTCAAATCGAGTGTTTTCACCCATAAAACTTATAAAGCGTGTTTTTGTGTTCACTAATTCATCGTATAGAAAGAAACGATCTCCCATCCTAGTCACCCCTTTTGTCTCAATGTAATGCCTACTATCATCTTAACAGAACAAACAAGCCCATACTAGATGCTTGCTTTGAAGAGAAATATAGAATAGGAAACGCCTCCGTTTTTCCTGATTTATGTTACAATGGAAATAGTTTTCACTGCGAACTTCTGAGAGGAATGAGACGAAATGGCATGGACCACGAAGTCATTAAACAACTTATTACAGTGGAGAAAGGTAGTCTGGCCTCTAAGGTCCATTCGAATGTATCCTCCACAATTCGTCGTAAGAGATCCGATTATTCAAGGGGTACAAAAAGCCTTTAATCAAGGCCATGAAGTGGCTGTTATTGTTTTTAACATATCTAATATGAAAGATATTTATGAGCATTTAAGTGAGATACAATATATAGATTTTATTAAAAAAATGAAAATGAATTTTCAACAGGTCATTCAAGAGCAAATTGAGGATGATGATCTGCTTTTATTGCACGATTACAACAGTGATGGAATCACATTATTTATTAAGGTAGATCATGAACAGCACTGTATATCTGAAATCGATCAGGTAATGAAGAAAGTCTTACGGGAAACAGAAACTAGACTAGGTAGCCAATTTCTAAGTTTATTCATTCAGTTTGAATCAGGTTATATGTTTGTCGAAAAGAAGCAATACTCCATTCAGGAAGCGATATTAAAGGCAGGACAGCAAGCGTTGGCGATGGCAGAAAAGCGTGTGCAAACGGAGTTCAATGAGCTTCTTTATAGTCTGAGCAGAATTGTCGCTCAAAAGAATATTATGCTTCTCGCCCAACCAATCTTTGATGTAGCGACAAAGGAAATTCGTGCCTGGGAAATGCTAACAAGAGGACCAAAGGGAACAGAATATGAAAATCCATTACATCTATTTTCGGTTGCGCGGCAAACAGGAATGTTATATGACTTAGAGTTAATTGTTCTAGAAAAAGCACTTCAACAAATTAATGAAACAGGCTGTACACATGATATTTTCATTAACTTTACCCCGATTACGGTGGGAAATCAAAAGTTCATTCGTGATCTAAAGAAGCTGATTGGGAAATATAAAAATATCTCTCCGACTCAAATTACGATTGAAATTACAGAGAGGGATTCCATCGATGGTATGGAATACTTTATTTATAATATCAACCTTCTAAGAAATCTTGGGTTCCGTATAGCTGTGGATGATACAGGTGCAGGGTATGCGTCATTAAACACGATTAGTGAAATTATGCCTGATATTATTAAAATTGACCGTTCCGTCATTCAGGATATTGACAAAAACTCTCTAAAAGAATCTATGCTTAAAGGACTTCTTCTTGTTGCCCGTGAGGCCGGATCCCTCGTGGTCGCTGAAGGAATTGAAAGTGAAGAGGAAGCCTCTGTATTATTCAGAAATCGTGTCGATTTAGCACAAGGATACTTATTTGCTAGGCCCGCTTCGTTAATACATGGACTAGCTTCTGTATAAACAAAAACCGTGCTATTAGAAAAGGAGCTGACACTACGTGTACTTTGTGGATAGAGAATTAATTGAGGAAAGACTACTGTATTTAGAAAAGCAAATACAGCAGTTTGAAGGAAAGAATGAGTGGAGTACGGCTCTAGAACAGGCTGCACTTGAGCGCCTTACACAAATGATGATTGAATCGATCCTTGATGTTGGCAACGCAATGATCGATGGCTTTATCATGCGTGATCCGGGTAGTTATGAGGATATTATCGATATTCTTGAGGATGAAAAGGTCATTTCGATTGATATGAGCCAGGACTTGAAAGTGATGGTTCAATATCGCAAAACCCTTGTTCAGGATTATACGAGGATTGATCATGAAGATGTGAAGAATACTTTTTCACGGATCCTTCCATCGATTAAACAGGTGTCTGAATCGGTTAGACAGTACTTAACGAACGAACTCGGTCCAGTCACCGCATTTAAAAACTAAGTAAAGCCTCTGTTGCCTGAGGCTTTGCTTAGTTTTTTCTCCGTTTTGTGCAGAATAATGATAATAAAATAATAGTACAGGAGCTAAAAAGATGAAAAAGTATAAAGGATACTTAATCGACCTTGACGGGACGATGTATAGAGGAACGGAGTTAATTCAAGAAGCAGCCGATTTTGTAAAGCAGTTAAAGGAACAAAACATCCCGTATTTATTTGTAACCAACAATTCCTCAAGAACTCCTAGTCAGGTTGCAACAAAATTACGTGATTTCGGCATACCAACGACCGATGATCAAGTATTTACAACTAGCATGGCAACAGCAAACTATATTGCTAAGCAAAAACAAGATGCAACCGTGTATTGTATAGGGGAAGAGGGACTTAAAACCGCATTAGCTGAGAAAGGATTTCAGCAAGCTGAGACAGATGTTGACTTTGTCGTATGTGGAATTGACCGCGACATTACATATGAAAAGCTTGCTACTGCGTGTTTAGCGGTTCGATCGGGGGCAACCTTTATTTCAACGAATGCAGATATTGCGATTCCAACAGAGCGTGGATTGTTGCCTGGAAACGGATCACTTACTTCGGTGATCGCTGTTTCAACCACAACAAAACCAATTTTTATTGGTAAGCCAGAGGCCATCATTATGGAGCAAGCGCTTGAGGTACTAGGAACAAGAAAAGAAGACACCATCATGGTAGGAGACTATTATGACACGGATATTATGGCTGGAATGAACGCAGGTCTAGACACATTATTAGTTCACACAGGAGTAACGACGAAGGAGCTTCTACAAGGCTACGAAAAGCAACCAACTTATGTCCTCGATTCGTTGGATCAGTGGGAAGTATAAGGGAAGGAAAGGGATGAACAATCGAGTTCATCCCTTCTTTTATTATTCCGTATGCTGTGCACGATGCGCTAATCTGCTAGAAGCAGCAGCGGCAACCGCACCAACAATGTCATCTAAGAAGGTGTGGCATTTTCCTGAAGACTTGTCATTAAGGTCTTTTAGTATCCCAGGTTTTAACTTATCAATATATCCGTAGTTTGTAAAACCGATGGAACCGTACACATTGACGATGGAGAAAGCAAGAACCTCGTCAACTCCATAAAGACCTTCATCCACCTCAATAATGGATTGCAACGGCTCTTCCATCAATTTTTTTTCAGCCATAATGTCTAACTGAATTCCGGTTAAAATGGCATTTTGTACTTCTCTTTTCGAAAGCACTCGCTCCACATTTTCAATGCAGTCTTTCATCTGTAAATCAGGATGGTACTTTTCCTGTAGAAAATAGACAAGGTCAGCAATGTCTTGAACTTCCACGCCTCGCTCGTGTAGCCATTTACGTGCTGTTTCTTCTGATAGACTCATCTTCTTCTCTTCAGCCATTCGCTTCACCTTTTCTCTCTCATTTTCACTATATATATAACTATATCATTAAAATTATGCACGGAACCAATTTTGGGTGCACGGTCTACCTTTGAAGCATTTGTCACTTTCCAATCCCTTATGCAACAAAACACAAGTTTTCTTTGCCATGAACATATACATAAGTAGTAAAACAAACAAAAGTGGGTGGATGTATGCTTCGAGAAATTTTAAATGAACATTTTCGACTTCAATTAGAAGAGCCTCTTTCGGTAGGGCGTTATGAGTCAGGAAGAATAAAAAATCAAATGTATATGCTCGTACCTGTAAGTTCACTGCCTGAGGAAGATCTATCTGAGCTCATGCAGCTGTCTTCACATGTCTTGAATCAGGGGGATCGGAACACTTGTCAGTTTCTACAAAAAGAATCAGGAGAATCGGTCATTGAGAGTCAGCAGGGGAAGTATGTGGTTCTTGTTTGTCACATGTCTACAAATAGAAATCAGCAACATATTGGTCGAAAATTGTCTAAATTCCATTACAGGGGGAGAACAATTAATTTCCAAACAAACAAAATCAACCGAATCGGAAAATGGAAGCAGTACTGGGAACAACGGCTTGATCAAATGGAACGAGTGTGGAATGATATGCTTTATAAGCAGCCAGACCATGAATTTGAACGATTGTTTTTAGAAGCATTTCCTTATTATATGGGGCTTGCCGAAAATGCTATTCAATACTTAGTTGATACGGAGCTAGATGATGATCCACAAGCGGTTGACAGTGGAACGATCTGTCATGTTCGATTTACAAAACATACATGGGGAAACCAAATTTATATGAAAAATCCATTTGATTGGGTGTTTGACCATTGTAGTCGGGATTTAGCTGAATGGACAAGAGATCGGTATTTTACCAATATTAAGCTATACGAGCCAGAGGTAAGTCAGTTCTTTCAGGATTATCAAACAGTGATGCCTCTATCCTCTTTCTCCTGGAGACTGTTGTACGCTAGATTGTTATTCCCCCTTCATTTCTTTGATCATGTCGAGGGTTACTATATCACCAGCTCCGAGCAGGAGAAAAATAGTCTACAGGATCGGTTCATTAAAAGTCTCGATCAAACAAAGGAACATGAAGAATTTTTATCTTCCTTTTATCAACTGGCAGAGGTACCGGTCCGCAGGTTGAAGATACCGAAGTTAGATTGGCTATAATATAGAAAAAATATATTTCTCGAAATAATCAAATAATACAAGGGATAAAGCGTTTTCAAATAAATTCGCTCAATAATTAACCCTTGTAATATTGAGTCCCTCCATCTATAATGTCTACTATACACAAACAACTGTTCATTCCAGAAATACACACAGGAGGGGAAAAGGATGAAAGCTATCTCAATTGGATTATTAGGTTTAGGCACGGTCGGTACGGGTGTAGTGAAAATTATTGAAAATCATCAAGATAAACTCATGCACCAAGTTGGCTGTCCTGTTCAAATAAAAAAAGTATTAGTCAAAGATATCGACAAACAAAGAGATGTAAGTTTAAATAGAGAAATGTTAACAACAAATCCTGATGATATACTACAAGATTCGGAAATCGATGTGGTTATTGAAGTAATGGGTGGTGTTGAGGAAACGAGGCAACATCTTCTATCAGCTCTAAATAATAAAAAACATGTGGTGACAGCAAACAAGGATTTAATGGCTCTCTATGGTTCCCAGCTACTCACTGCAGCTTCTGATAATGGCTGTGACTTGTTTTATGAGGCAAGTGTAGCAGGTGGAATTCCTATTTTAAGAGGTCTAGTAGATGGTTTAGCCTCTGATCGTATTACGAAGATGATGGGAATTGTAAACGGAACAACCAACTTCATTTTAACGAAAATGGCACAGGACGGAAGTGCGTATGAAGAGGTATTAAAAGAAGCGCAAGATCTTGGTTTTGCTGAAAGCGATCCAACAGCTGATGTAGAAGGGCTTGATGCGGCAAGAAAGATGGCCATCCTTTCAACACTTGGCTTTTCAATGAAAATTGATTTAGATGATGTAAAAGTAAAAGGAATTACCGATATTACTGAAGAAGACTTAGAATATGGAAAGCAGCTTGGATATACAATGAAGCTGATCGGTATCGCGGATCTTGACGATGATAAAGTGGAGGTAAGTGTTCAGCCAACATTCTTAGTAGATTCGCATCCGTTAGCATCTGTTCATAATGAATACAATGCTGTATACGTATACGGGGAAGCGGTAGGAGAAACGATGTTTTACGGACCGGGAGCTGGAAGCCTTCCAACAGCAACAGCTATTGTTTCAGATCTAGTTGGAGTGATGAAAAACATGCGTCTTGGTGTAAATGGTACAAGCGCAGTAACTCCACAATATCCGAAAAAGCTGAAAGAAGCTTATGAAATCAGGTCGAAGTATTTCTTGCGTTTATTAGTGAAAGATGAAGTAGGTGTATTTGCAAACATCACTTCTATTTTCTCAGAGCATCATGTTAGTTTTGAAAAAATTCTTCAGCTTCCAGTGAAGGAAAAAGGCTTAGCAGAAATTGTGTTAGTCACACACCATGCTTCTTTACAGGATTACGAGGATATTTTAGTAAAATTAAGAGACCTAGAAACAACAAAGCAAATCAAGAGCTCGTATCGAGTGGAAGGGAGCAAGTAAAACATGAGGTGGCAAGGGTTAATCCAAGAATATAAAGAGTTTCTTCCTGTAAGTGAGAACACTCCGAAATTAACATTAAACGAAGGAAATACTCCATTAATTTATCTTGAGAATCTTTCAAAAGAGTGGGGAGTAGAACTTTACGTTAAGACAGAGGGAACAAATCCAACGGGTTCTTTTAAAGACCGTGGGATGGTTATGGCAGTTGCTAAGGCGAAGGAAGAAGGCAGCGATACAGTTATCTGTGCTTCTACAGGAAATACGTCTGCAGCAGCTGCAGCATACGCTGCAAGAGCTGGCATGCGTTGTATCGTTGTCATTCCTGAAGGTAAGATTGCAATGGGTAAGTTAGCACAAGCAATCATGTACGGAGCAGAGATTATCTCTATCGAAGGAAACTTTGACCAAGCTTTAGCAATGGTACGTAAAATCAGTGAAACGGAGCCTGTTACATTAGTTAACTCGGTGAATCCATACCGACTTGAAGGGCAAAAGACTGCTGCATTTGAAGTGTGCGACCAGTTAGGTGGAGCTCCGGATATTTTAGCGATTCCTGTTGGAAATGCGGGAAATATCAGTGCGTACTGGAAAGGCTTTAAGGAATACCATGAGGCCAAAGGAACGGCCCTACCAAAGATGCATGGTTTTGAAGCAGAAGGGGCAGCAGCAATCGTTCATAACCGCGTGTTTGAAAACCCTGAAACCATTGCAACTGCGATTCGTATCGGAAATCCAGCAAGCTGGCATTTAGCTTCTGCTGCTGTTGAAGAATCAGCAGGGAAAATTGATGAAGTAAGCGATGAAGAAATTCTGGCTGCTTATCAAAAGCTTGCCTCTACAGAAGGGGTATTTGCTGAGCCTGCATCATGTGCGTCTATTGCTGGTGTATATAAGCAATTGCAAAATGGAACAATCGCCAAGGGAAGTAAAATTGTTGCAATACTAACTGGAAATGGATTAAAGGATCCTAATACAGCAATCGAATGCAGCCCAATTAAGCCAGTGTTGCTACCAAATGATGAACAAGCTGTTGCTAACCACATTCGAGGGGTTGTTCATCAATGAGTGAAGAAGCTGTACTTATCATCGATGTACCAGCAAGTACGGCCAATTTAGGACCTGGCTTTGATTCTGTCGGGTTAGCCTTAAATCTTTATTTATCACTTGAAGTAGAAAAAGCAGAGAAATGGAAAGTTGAAATGCTTTCAGAGGAGCTTGAGGTATTTCCGAAGGATGAAACAAACTTTATTGTTTCTACCGCCATTGAAATTGCTAAGACATATGGAAAGAGTTTAACTCCATGTTTGATTAAAATGAAAAGTGATATTCCATTAGCTAGAGGTTTGGGTTCAAGTGCTGCAGCGATTGTTGCAGCGATTGAACTCGCTGACCACGTAGGCGAACTAGGACTTTCAGATGAGGAAAAAATGAAGATTGCTTCTGTCATGGAGGGGCATCCAGATAATGCAGGTGCAGCTCTTTACGGTGGTTTGATTGTAGGAACGCAGATCGGGGAAGAGGTTGATTTTTTAACCTATTCAGATCTTGCTTTTGATATTGTCATGGTCGTACCAAAAGAAGAGTTGCTGACAAAAGCCTCTCGAGGCGTCTTGCCTTCAGAGCTTTCATATGCAACAGCAGTACGTGCTAGTTCTGTGTCTAACGTGCTAGTGGCCGCTCTTTTACAAGGGAATTTACCATTGGCAGGTAAAATGATGAGCAAGGACTTGTTTCATCAGCCTTATCGCAAATCAATAGTGCCTGAACTCGAGCAAGTTGAAGACTTAGCGCTTCAATACGGTGCCTTTGGAGTTGCACTAAGTGGTGCTGGTCCAAGTGTCATCTGCTTTGTAGAAAAGGGGCTTGGGCAAGAGGTAATCGGTCGTATGGAGCCCTATTTGCCTCATGTCTCGTTCTACTCTTTGCAAATTGACAAAGACGGAAGTCGTGTGCAAAAAAAGGTCAAGAGACTAGAAAAATAAGAAAAAGCGATTTCGAAGGAAATCGCTTTTTTCTTCAATCATTAAAATACTTGTTCTACTTCCACTACGCCTGGAACTTCCTCTAATAGAGCACGCTCAATTCCAGCTTTTAGAGTAATTGTTGAGCTTGGGCAGCTACCGCATGCGCCTAACAAACGAAGCTTAACAATGCCATCCTCAACGTCTACTAATTCACAGTCCCCACCATCACGAAGAAGGAATGGACGTAATTTATTTAGTACCTCTTGAACTTGTTCAAACATTTCTTGCTCTGCCATATAAATCGCTCCCTTCATACCCCTTATTATAATCATTTTAATTAAAAAAATCTATTGGTAATACTCAAATCCAAAAATCGTCAAACTAGTTGTTCTGTTCCTTTTATCATGTAAAATAGACATAGTGAGTAAAAGGGGGAAGGAACATGATTGAGCTTGTAGTATACGGGGCAGAAGTACTTTGCCCAAGCTGTGTGAATTTACCATCATCTAAAGAAACCTACGAGTGGTTGGAAGCGGCAATTGGAAGAAAATACCCAAACCAACCATTTCAAATAACTTATGTAGATATATACCAACCACCAAACGATGAAAAAAAGCAAGCCTTTGCTGAACGTGTCATTGAGGAAGATATGTTTTATCCGGTTGTTGTCCTAGAAGATGAAGTGGTAGGGGAAGGGAACCCGAAGCTAAAAACAATCTATGCGGCAATGGAGAGGCACGGGTATAAGGCAAGCGAATAGAGAGGAGACTTGAGTTTTGATTGATCAAGCAGTGCATTTACTCCAATCATATTTTGGATATTCCAGCTTTCGAAAGGGTCAAGAACAAATTATTCAAACGGTGCTTAACGGGAATGATGGAATTTGTATTATGCCAACAGGTGGAGGAAAATCACTTTGTTATCAGATACCAGCCCTACTGTTTGAAGGAACAACGATCGTTATTTCCCCTTTGATATCTTTAATGAAGGATCAAGTAGACACGCTTCTACAGGCAGGCGTGTCTGCGACCTACATTAACAGTTCATTGACGAACAAAGAGATCCAAGAAAGGCTGACTGGAGCGAAGGAAGGAAAATATAAACTTTTGTATCTTGCCCCAGAACGGCTGGAATCAAGTGAATTCCTCTTAAGTCTACAAATGATACGGATTCCGTTTATCGCGATTGATGAGGCACACTGTATCTCACAATGGGGGCACGATTTTCGACCGAGTTATTTACAAATTCAAAAGTTCATTCGCAGCTTACAAGAAAGACCGGTCGTTTTAGCATTAACGGCGACTGCGACACCACAAGTAAGAGAAGACATATGCAAAACCTTACACATAAACGATGCCAACAGTGTGATTACAGGATTTGAGCGTGAGAATCTAACTTTTTCGGTTGTCAAAGGTCAAGATCGAAATGCCTTTATAAAGAGCTATGTAAAGAAAAACAAAAAAGAAAGTGGTATTATCTATGCTGCCACGAGAAAAATGGTCGATCAGCTATATGAGCGACTAAAGAAAGAAAAAATTTCAGTCACACGTTATCATGCGGGGATGAGTGATGAGGAACGGAATTCAGAACAGGAATTATTTTTAAAAGATGAAAGTAGTGTGATGATTGCTACCTCCGCTTTTGGGATGGGGATCGATAAGTCGAATATTCGATATGTGCTTCACTATCAGCTTCCGAAAAATATGGAAAGCTATTATCAAGAAGCCGGACGTGCAGGTAGAGATGGTCTTAAAAGTGAATGTGTCGTTTTATATTCTCCTCAAGATGTTCAAATTCAGCGGTTTTTAATTGATCAATCTGCTGATCGCAGCCGCATGAGTCAGGAGCTCGAAAAGCTTCAATCAATGATCGACTATTGCCATACAGAAGAATGCCTGCACTCACATATATTAGAGTACTTTGGTGAAGAAGAGGCAACTGATTGTGGAAGATGTGGAAACTGTAAAGATACGAGAACGAGCGTGGATGTTACAAAGGAAGCGCAAATGATTTTATCGTGTATCATTCGTATGGGGCAGAAATACGGAAAAAATCTAGTAGCTCAAGTACTAACTGGTTCAAAAAATAAAAAGGTCTATGACTTTCGTTTTGACCAGTTGAGCACATACGGAATATTAAAGACAAAAAGTGCGAAAGAGGTTAGTGAGGAGATTGAGTTTCTCATTACTCGAGAACTGATTGGTGTGGAGCATGGATCTTATCCAACGATATATGTCACTCCTGCTGGAAGAGAAGTGTTAGTTGGGAATGAGAAAGTACTCAGAAAGGAAGCCGTAAAGACGAGTACCATTACGGAGGTGGACAACCCTTTATTCGAAGAGCTTCGTGCCAAAAGAAGAAGCTTGGCTGAGAAAGAAAAAGTTCCACCGTTTGTCGTTTTCTCGGATGCTACTTTGAAGGACATGTGTGCAAAAATGCCTCAAACACCGGAAGAGTTTTTAAACGTTAACGGTGTGGGTCAAAATAAGCTGAACAAGTATGGAGAAGTGTTTATAGAAGTGATTCGTAGCTTTTCTAGTAAAGTACCTGCTCAATAAAAGAAGCTCTCCTATCATGGTAGGAGAGCACTTTTGTATTAGCCATTGTGATATTTATACATCCATAGAATACCTGATTTTAATAGTCTTGCCACTCGTCCTGTGATTGGACGTTCTGCTACTAAACCAAAGCCATGTTTTTTACCTAAAGAGCCGAGAACTCCCTTTAACTTAATAATCGGCATTGTTTCTGGAAGCGGTTCATTTGCCCATCTTTTTAAGAGAATTTGTACAATCTGTTCCGCTTGTCCTTCAGCTAATTGAGCGCTAGGTGCGTGCGGTAGACTTGCGCAGTCGCCCACGACATACACATGTTCATCATTAGGTAAATTGTGATGAACAGTTAGCACCACACGCCCTTGATGATCTTTTTCAACATCAAGGTTTCTGATAATTTCTACTGGCTGAATGCCTGCAGTCCATACAATCGCATCTGAGTGTAGTGGTTCATCGTGATTGTATAGAGTATTTTCTTCTACCTTTGTGATATGTGAATTGTTAACAATTTCTACTCCGTGATTATCAAACCAATTTTCCACATACGTCCCTAAACGAACAGGGAAGGCGGATAAGATATGATTTCCGCGGTCGAATAGCTTAACGTTTAAATCGGGTCTGCTTTCATTTAATTCACTTGCTAGTTCTACACCGCTCAAACCAGCCCCAACAATGCTGACTACAGAGCCAGGGGCTAAGTTATTCAATGCTTGATACGTTGTTCTGGACTTCTCAATCGATTGAATGCTATACGTATAACGGTCTGCCCCTGGGACATTGTGGTATTTGTCTTCACAACCTAGACCAATAACTAATTCATCGTAAGTGATCTGATCATTATTCACGAGAACGGTTTTCTCTTCAAGATTAATATCTTTAACCTCTCCGTATTTGATGGTAAGCCTAGGGTGCTCAGGGAAAGCTACCCGTACATGCTGATCGGAAATCGTGCCAGCTGCAAGAGCGTAATATTCTGTTTTTAAACAGTGATAAGGAATTTTATCAACTAGCGTGATGGTTACATCGTCTGGAAGTTGAGAGGGTAATAAGCGTGCGAGTATTCTCATTCCCCCGTAGCCTCCGCCGAGAATAACGAGATTCTTCATAATCAATTTCCCCTTTTTCTCTACAGTTGAGTTGCTATTCTCTCTTATAAAAACGTTTGCAATATGATGACATATTAAAATAGAAAAACATTATATATGTTTAAAAACACCATAAAAAGTATAACGAAATTGTGACAAAACCACAACATATTCAGTACAATTTCTTGACATTTAATATTTTTGGAAGGAATCTACCTACTTGAACTTTTTGGTTGGACAAGGTACATTTACTTAGTAGAGGTGGGAGAAATGATAAAACCAATTATAGAGTTTTGTATAAGTAATTTAGCAAGTGGGGCTCAAAAAGCACTTGAACAGCTAGAAAAGGATTATGACCTAGATATCATTGAATATGGATGTCTTGGCTATTGTGGCAAATGTGCATCAACACTATTTGCACTAGTAAATGGAGAAGTGGTCTCCGGGGATACACCTGATGAGCTGGTAGAAAATATTTATCAGTATTTAGAAGAAAATCCGATGTTTTAACAGGGCTCTTTTCTAAAACATTGTTGCTATATACACACTTTTTAGGAAAATTAACATATGTTTCAACAGCCAATCAGAATATTTTCATCTTTAGAAAAGAGCTACTCTCCAAATAGACCAATAAACCCAGCGTTATGCGGGGGAAAATCCGGCTTTTGGGATTTTTCCAAAACAACAAACTTTACGAAGACAGCCTTTAACATACAAAAAAGGGTCACCTTATCGGTAGACCCTTTTTATATTTTTGTTTTTTGCGCTTCGCGTATTTCCTGCCAACGATCTCTGGCCATTTCAACGATCTTTGCCTCATTATAGCTTCCTTGTTTTTCAATAACCTTTGAAAAATATTTCACGGATTGGTCGATCTGACCTGTTCGTCTAGAAAGCTCCGCAATCATATAGAGAAGCCGAAGCTCGGTCATTTGCGTTCCACGATAATCATCAGTGATATATGCTTCCATATATTCGTCCACAGCCAGCTTCATAAATCGTTGCTCCTGCTCGTGGTCTAGAAGTGCTCTGTATATCCAAGTCAGTCTCATATACAAACCTGCAATTGATACATGCTTTTCTTTTTTCAATGTTCCACAATAGGCGGCAAGTTTGATGGTTTTTGCGGCCTCTGGGTACGTCCTAACTTCACCAAAACTACGGGGGTGCCACTGTTGGGCTATTTTAGAATCAATGATTTCCTTGCTGCCTGGTGGAAAATAAGGCGTAAAGTCATCTGTAAAAGAAAATCCGCATTTCGGACATACCGTAACAAAATAAAGGTTAGGATCATTTTCTATATTCTCATACGTAGGGGCAAAGTCAGTATCATAGGACTTTACTACTACAAAACGTGAGCGAAGCTTTTTTGTCGTAAACTTGGTTTTACACATCATACATTCACATTTTTTATCATAAAGCGGCTGTAGTTCAGTCATATTCACACACACCCCTTTTATTTTTTTAATGATTTTTATAATACTATTGTACCTTATTATTTGTGATAAAAGAACTATAAAAACATAATATTTGAAAAGAAGTAGGTTTAGTTTCAGTGAGATGAGGAACTAAAACAATTCCATTTTTCTAAGTCCGTTCAGTTGAGTATAAAGACATTGCTGTATATACTAAAAGTAAAGATGTTCGAAGGAGGAAGGAATAATCATGAAAGATATTATTACTGTGACAGATGCGGCTGCACTTCAAATAAAAGATATGATGAAAGAGAACGAAGAGGAAAATGCGTACTTACGCGTAGCGATTAAAGGTGGCGGCTGTAGTGGCCTATCGTATGGTCTTGGATTTGCTCACGAGGTAGAAGAAGGGGACACGAAGCTTGTTCAACATGGAATTACGTTCTTAGTTGATAAAGAAAGTGCACCTGCGTTAGCAGGAACCGTTATTGACTATAAGCAATCCCTAATGGGTGGCGGCTTCACCATCGAAAACCCTAACGCCATTGCTTCATGTGGATGTGGTTCCTCTTTCCGTACAGCAACGAACCAAGGTACACCGGAAGAATGCTAAAAAGTGCAAGGATCATCCTTGCACTTTTTTCTTTTCTCTGTCCAGCTCCGCCTCTTTGACTTATGCTTGTCGGGTCAGAGCAGTCGGATCCGCTTTTCTACTTAAACATCGATGAACTATGCAATGGCTGTGCTTTTGCCTTTGGGTCAATAAATGTTTTCGCGTTGTTCACGGCTGTGGGTGCTTCACCGAAGCCGCAGGCAATCAGCTTTACTTTCCCTTCATACGTACAGATATCTCCCGCTGCATAAATGCCGGGAATATTCGTTTCCATTTTTGAATTTACCATGATGGAGTTTTTTGAAATCACAAGTCCCCATTCCTTGATGGGACCAAGGGACGATACGAATCCGTAGTTACAAATCACAGCATCTACATCGACGGTTTCTTCTGTTTTATCATTCACATTCTTTAGCACAACTTGTGCAATATCTCCTTCACCATTTGAAAGTAAATTAGCAGGCACGTAGGGAGTTTTTATCTCCACCTTGGAATGTTTTAAATTTTGTACACTGTGCTCGTGAGCCCGGAACTTATCACGACGGTGGACAATCGTTACTTTTTCGGCAATGGGTTCGAGCATTAAAGCCCAATCAACGGCTGAATCTCCACCGCCAAATACGACCACCTTTTGATTAGCAAATTGATGAAGATCGTCAATAAAGTAATATAGATTTTTCCCTTCGTATTGGGAGGAGTTTTCTAACTCTAATCTGCGGGGTTGAAAGGCTCCATTGCCTGCGGTGATGATGATTGTTTTTGAAAAATGGACTTCTTTATTGGTTGTTAGCTTAAAGATTCCATCCGTTTGTTTCTCGATTTTTTCAACGGATTGCTCTAAACAAACCGTTTGATTAAAGGTAGCCATTTGCTCCTTCAGGTTATTGACTAACTGCTGGGCCCGGACTTTAGGAAATCCAGCAACATCATAGATATACTTTTCAGGGTATAAAGCGGATAATTGCCCACCTAACTGTGGCAAGCTTTCGATCAATTTAACAGTTGCTTGTCTCATTCCCCCATAGAAGGCAGTAAATAGTCCAGTAGGTCCTCCGCCAATAATGGTAATGTCGTAAACTGTCTGGTCCTCTTTCATTCTATATCCTCCTCACTATGTGTAGGGATTTATCAATTCATACTACCAAAAGTATTAAAAACGGCTCGGAGTTATGACTAAATAATGAAATTCACTCAGGGAAGTCACTAACAGCATGAATATTGTCAGAAAAGTTTACCATTTAAATGATCGTTTTTTGGTAGATTTTCTGCTTGAAAAAGTGAATAAAAAGGAATATGATGATATGTAGACATATTGTTAACTTTTTGTGTCATTTTTTCAACATTTTCTTGTCTTCTTTCGTGAAAAACATCACAAACTTTTTCGTTATTATTATAAAATAAATTCCTTTATAGAAGCGGAAGATAAAAAAAACACAAAAAACTATATATAAAAAAGGTGGGTTTGAACGTCTTGAGAAAGCCAAAAATCGTAGTATTAGGTGCCGGATACGGTGGATTAATGACAGTAACAAGATTACAAAAGCAAGTTGGAGTAAATGAAGCGGATATCGTCCTTATTAACAAAAATGATTACCACTATGAAACAACATGGTTACATGAAGCGTCAGCTGGTACATTACACCATGACCGTGTACGTTACAATGTAACAGATGTTATTGACACAAATAAAGTAGAATTCATTAAAGGTACGGTTCTTTCTATTAACCACGAAGAGAAGAAAGTGGTTCTTGAAAAAGGTGAGGTTGAGTACGATTACCTTGTGGTATCACTTGGTGCAGAGCCAGAAACGTTCGGAATTAAAGGTTTGAAAGAGCATGCATTTGCGATTGCTAATATCAATGCTGCACGTCAACTTCGTGAACATATTGAATATCAATTCGCTACGTACAATATGGAAGAAGAAAAGAAAGATGAAAGATTAACCATCGTTGTTGGTGGTGCTGGATTTACAGGTATTGAATTCTTAGGAGAATTAACAAACCGTATTCCTGAACTTTGCCGCGAGTACGATATTGATTTCGGTAAAGTAAAACTAATTTGTGTAGAGGCTGCTCCAATGGTACTTCCTGGATTTGATCCAGAACTAGTTAACTACGCAACAGCTCAATTAGAGCGTAAAGGTGTAACATTCATGATCGGTACGGCTATTAAAGAAGCGACTGAAAATGGAATTGTTGTTGGTAAAGGCGAAGACGAAGTAGAAGAAATTAAGGCTGCAACAGTGGTTTGGGCTGCGGGAGTTCGCGGTAGCTCAATCATTGAAAACTCTGGATTTGAAGCAATGAGAGGTCGCGTAAAGGTTCAACCTGACCTAAGAGTGCCAGGACACGACAACGTATTCATTATCGGTGATTGCTCACTAATCATCGACGAGAAGGTGAATCGTCCATACCCACCAACAGCTCAAATTGCGATGCAACAAGGTGAACTATGTGCAAGCAATATTGTCGCTCTTATTCGCGACAAAGGTGAGTTAGGTCACTTTACATTCGATAACAAAGGAACAGTGTGCTCACTTGGACACGACGATGCAATCGGAGTAGCCTTTGGCAAGAAAATGACTGGTGGAACGGCTTCATTCATGAAGAAGATGGTTGATAACCGTGCATTATTCATGATCGGTGGACCTTCACTTGTTCTGAAAAAAGGTAAATTCAACGTTCTATAATAGACGAGAAAGAACAAGCTGAACAAACAGCTTGTTCTTTTTTTGATATTATCGGTGATATAATTATTGTATAAGTGGGGTGTGGGATGTGAAGAAATCGGAAAGAGGAAAGGTCTGGCTAGCAGTGGCTGGTTTGGTTATTAATGAACATGGCGAATGGCTTGTGGTAAAAAAGAAGTATGGGGGATTAAAAGGGAAGTGGTCCTTACCCGCTGGATTTGTAGATGAAGGGGAAACAGCCGACGAGGCTGTTATTCGAGAGGTAAAAGAAGAAACAGGATTAACCTGCCGTGTTGAACAGTTGCTTGGAGTACGAACAGGAGTCATTAAGCATGAAATTAGTGACAATATGATCATGTTTCTTTTGCACCAAATAAAACCAGAGGAAAGCATTGTCATTCAAGAAAATGAGCTCTATGAGGCTGCTTTTATCCTTCCAGACCAGTTGCTAGATGAAAATAAAGCTTCTATTATGCTCGCGTATATGATTGAAGCGATGAAATCTGAAGAGAGAATAAAAGTCGATCATATTGATCCAGGACAGCAGTTTGGATACACGTCTTATAAATTATTTTTATAATTATTAAAATATTTAGAAACAGTATGGAAAATAGAGAAAAAAATACTTGTATGCGTTACCACTCTCTGTTTTTGGAAGATTTTCTTACTTTCTTTTTTGGAATTTTCATGATATATTATCTGAAAATTCAGTCGTTTGGGAAGGTTGAGGAAAATGAATGTGGTGAAGGTTGAAACAAAGGAATGTCTTTATTGTTCAGGCACGGGCTACTTCCAGCTTTTACTTGGTGGTTCAGAAACATGCCCAAGCTGTGGGGGAACTGGAAAACAGAAAGAATCAAAATGACCAAATTTCCTCCGTATATGATGCGGAGTATTTTTTTGCCTTCTTTCCTCCCCTCATTTTATTGACGAAAAACGATTGCTTTTAGTACACTAAAAGTTGATGTGTGAAGGGGGAAACAACCAAATGCCAATGACGATATTTGTTCTACCAATATCGATGCTTTTGTTTTTTGTTTTATTTTTTGGAATCGGATTCATCTTAAATATGCTACTAAGAATGTCGTGGATTATGGCAATCATATATCCAATTGTTTCGATCCTCATTGTGGATGTAGTTAGCTTCAGTGAATATTTTACAAATAGCTCGGCTTCATTTCAAGACTTGGGGAACCGATTTATGAATCTAGCACTTGCAGACATTCTAATTTTAAGCAGTGGAATGGCAGGAGCTATACTTGCAGGAATAACGATAAAAATGTTAAGAAATAGAGGATACCGCATGTTTTAGCCTTCACATTAGTGGAGGTTTTTTTGTTTTATATGGAGGTTTGTTAAAAAATACCAAAGTCTATTAATTCACTAAAATATGAATACTTCTTTCAGAAATGGGAAATGACTAGTTTTGGGAGGAGTGAAAAAAAGATGAAAATAGTGAAATTGTTTATAAGGCGTGTCATGTTGATGGTGTTGTTTATTGGAGCATTAGGTGCAACATTTCAAAGTATTTCAGGTGTAAAAGCTGAATCGCTACTGGCAAATACAAATTATGGTGACGAAGTGGACACTGAGGATTCTGTTTTTGATCACACCGTAAAAAAAATTGGATTGGCATTTAAATTCTTAAATAATATAGCTAGTGAAGAAACATTAATCTCATCAAGTGAAGAAGTGATCGGGGCGCCGCCAAAGCTTGAAGAAGCATTTGATTGGGGACAATACCCGAAAGCAACGGTAACAGCCACTGGCTACACTGCAGGAGTTGAATCGACTGGGAAGAACCCTGGGCATCCGGAGTTTGGAATTACATATTCAGGTGTGAAGGTGACGAGAGACTTATTTTCAACAGTAGCTGCGGATTTAAATGTTTTTCCAATTGGAACGATTCTCTTTATTCCTGGTTATGGATACGGAGTTGTTGCCGATAAAGGTGGAGCGATCAAAGGCAATAAAGTAGATCTTTATTATGAAACAGTTGAAGATGTGTACAACAACTGGGGTAAGAAAACACTAGAAGTGTATGTGATTGAAAGAGGCAATGGAAAATTAACTGAAGAAGAGCTTCGTGCCTTAAATGAGGACAAGGCATTACAAGTATTTCGTCAGCAATATACGAGCTCAGAAAGTAAATAAGAAAAAGGCGAGTTACTCAGATGAGGAACTTGCCTTTTTAGTTTTCCACAATATCCTGAATAGTTAAGTGGAAATATTATCTTTGTTTATGTAGTGATGAACCGTAGGAAGAACGCAACGAGTACACCGGTGATTCCTCCAAAGAATACTTCAATTGGTTTGTGCCCAAGGAGTTCTTTTAACTCTTTTCGTTTCTCTTGTTCAGGCTTATTCGGCCAACCTTTTGCTTCATCTATAAATTTATGAAAGTCATGTACAAGCTGATTTAATACAATAGCCTGTTCTCCAGCTTGCCTTCGCACACCTGTAGCATCAAACATGGTTATAATAGCAAACACAGCTGAAACAGCGAATATAGCGGAGTCAATCCCAGCTTCGAAAGCGACACCGGTAGATAGGGCGGTTACAGCGGCCGAATGGGAGCTAGGCATTCCTCCTGTACTGGTAAGCAGGGACCAATCAATCTTTCGTGTAGCGAGATACTGAATTGGAACCTTTACAAATTGAGCAAAAAAGATTGCGATCAAGGAAGCGATAAACGGGAAGTTAAATAAAAATTCCATAAATATATACCTCTTTTCTCCATCATGAATCCATTCACAAAAATTCTAGGGTTTGACATGATTTTCCCATTTTCCTTTGCTAAGATAGTGGTAAATGGAGCATCATTTAGGGGGGAAGTCATTGTCACACTATCCAGCTGAATATTATGAGTTTTTTATTTCATTTAATGAAGGCGATTATTATACTTGTCACGATTTACTGGAAGAAATGTGGATGACTGATAAAGGAAATTACTTTTTAAAGGGCTTATTACAAATGAGTGTAGCCATTTATCATTACGAGTATGGTAATGTTGTTGGTGCAAGATTAATGATGAAGGTGGCTTATGAATATTTAGACTCGTATCGTCCGATGCACTGGGGTCTGGATGTTGAAAAGCTCCATGCATTTATTTACCAGTGTCTTACTATTATACCACAACATATTGATCGAATTCCCTTTGAAAAAGTAGGGACTCTTCCAAGACTACCTCAGTACTACTTATTTTTAGAAGAAGATAATTAGATATTCGAAATATTTTTTTATATAATAGGTTTATAACTAGGAGGTGACGGTATGTTTTCCGTACATGATAAAATGGATTTATCCGTGAAATTGGACGCATTAGTCATTGGATTATTTGATAAGCCAGTAAAGTTTGACGGTGAATTAAAAGAGTTAGATGATCAATTTGATGGCTATTTAACCGAATTAGTGAAAAGCGGTGACTTGTCAGCAAAGAAGAAGAGTTTAACGAAAATACATACATTTGGAAAAATTGGAGCTAGAAATTTATATATTGTTGGACTTGGAAAAGAGGATCAAGCTACCTTTGCTTCCATCCGTGAAGCATTTGGAGCGGTGTGTAAACAAATTCAATCAGCAAGGCTAACTGAGATAGCTGTTCACTTAGATTCTTTCATAGGGAAAGAACTAGACGCGTTGGATGTGGCTCATGCTGTCGGAGAAGCACTTGCTTTAGCTACGTATGAGTTTAAAGGATATAAGCAAAAATCGAATGAGCCGGAAAAAAAGATTGAAAATGTCCATGTGTACAGTGAACAGGTAGAAAAGGAAGATCATCAGGCTGCGTTAACCGTAGGATATGTATACGGCAAAGGAACCAATTCTGCTCGTACACTAGTAAACTTACCTGGAAATATGCTAACGGCTACCGATATGGCTAATTACGCAAAGGCACTAGGAGAAAAATACGAATTCGAAATAGAAATTCTTGAAAAGGAAGATATGCTAAAGCTTGGTATGGGTGCAATGTTAGCCGTTAACCAAGGATCAACTGAGCCGCCAAAGATGATTGTTCTAAAGTATCAAGGGAAAGAGGAATGGACAGATGTGATTGGTTTAGTCGGTAAGGGGATTACCTTTGATACGGGCGGATACTCGATCAAGCCTAAGGATGGCATTGTTGGGATGAAAACCGATATGGGTGGAGCTGCTGCCGTACTTGGAGCGATGGAAATCATCGGTGAATTACGTCCTGAGCAAAATGTGGTTGCCGTCATTCCTTCGACTGATAACATGATTAGTGGTACAGCCTTTAAACCAGATGATGTGATTACGTCTATGAGTGGGAAAACGATTGAAGTATTAAACACAGATGCAGAAGGCAGATTAGTATTGGCAGATGCTGTCACATACGCTAAGTTCCATGGAGCACATTATTTGGTTGATATAGCAACGCTTACTGGTGGAGTGATCATCGCGCTCGGTACAGATACGACTGGTGCGATTACGAATCATGAAGGATTATTTGAGCAAGTACTTGAAGCCTCTTCTGAAGCGGGTGAACCTATGTGGCGTCTTCCTCTTTTCGAAAAGGATAAAGAAAGAGTTAGAAATAGTAAGATTGCTGATCTGAACAATTCACCTGGTCGAGAAGGTCATGCGATCATGGGTGGAGCTTTTGTCGGTGAGTTTGCCGAAAATACCCCATGGGTACATTTAGATATTGCGGGTACAGCTACCACTTCTAAAGCGTCAGACTTAGGGCCAGACGGAGCAACAGGTGTCATGACAAGAACACTCGCTCTCTTCGTTGAACGATTTGAAGCAATTAAATAATTGGTAAAAAAACATTAGGTGTAAAAGTCTAACGGGTTCGGTTTTCAAGACTTAACTAACAAACAGATTAGCAGTCCAATTCGCAACTGAATTGGACTGCATTTTTTTTGAAAATCAAGGCTTTCCAGGAATTTATAGGCGGAGAAATTCCGGTTAATGAGTATAGTAGGGGCTCAAGAAGCAGATATAAGCGGAAATTTTCCGATTAACTGCTTTATTTATACCTAAATCTAGAGTTTAGGTTCATATAAGCGGAAAAACTCCGCTTATTTTGCGGGAAATGTTGGTATTTCCCAAAATAAACGGAATTTCTCCTTTTATTTTTCAGACTTAGTGAAAACAATGTTCCAAGCATTTTCGCTTATCAAATTGCACGGTTACTTCTAATTTTGAACTTCAAGTAAACGTCCTTAGAGTTTTTTATTTCCTTGACAGGCTTTGAATTTCTGTGCTATTTTAATTCTTGTGTTTTATTACTCTACCAATTTACCAAACTAAAGGATTTTTTTGAAAGGAGCACTTATACAACATGAATGCAGTCATCCTTGCCGTGCTTGTAATGTTAATATTAAGTTTATTTCGCGTAAATGTCGTGTTATCCCTCATTATCGGAGCGATCGTTGGTGGGTTAACCGGTGGATTATCGATTGAAAAAACAATTGAAGTCTTCTCTGGAGGATTAGGAGGAAGTGCGGAGGTTGCCTTAAGTTACGCTTTATTAGGTGGATTCGCTATTGCCATATCAAAAACTGGGCTACCAAATGTATTGGTCGATGCCGTCTTAAAAATGGTTCAAAAGAATGGTGACTCGAAAGCCAAAGTTTATTCAAAAGCGCTGATTGTTTTTGCGATTTTATTAATGGCTTGCTTCTCGCAAAACCTGATTCCTATCCATATTGCGTTTATTCCTATTTTAATTCCACCACTATTAAATGTGATGAATGAGTTGAAAATAGATAGAAGACTAATAGCGTCTGTATTAACATTCGGGTTAACAGCCCCTTATATCCTTTTACCAGCAGGGTTTGGAAAAATCTTTCACGATATACTAGCTACTAATATGTCTGATAGTGGATTAACGATTGACCCTAGTGATATTCCGACAGCAATGCTAATCCCGACAGCGGGTCTTTTAGTAGGATTATTAATTGCTATTTTCTTCTCTTACCGTAAAGGGAGAAACTATGTAACACATGACTTAATTAATGTAGAAAAAAATGAACAAAGTAAGTTAGCAATTGTCTTTGCTGCACTAGCGATTATTGGTGCATTAATCGTGCAAATTCTCCTCGATTCAATGATTATCGGTGCTCTTGCAGGGATCATCATTATTTACTTGAGTGGTTCCGTGAAGTGGCGTGAGGCGGACGAGCTTCTAACAGATGGAATGAAAATGATGGCCTTTATCGGATTTGTAATGTTATCGGCCTTTGGGTTTGCCGAAGTATTAAAAGCAACTGGAGCAGTGGATGAACTTGTTCAACAGTCTGCGAATGTGATTGGTGGAAATCAGGGGCTGGCTGCTTTATTGATGCTAGTAGTAGGGTTGCTAGTAACTATGGGAATTGGATCTTCTTTCTCTACCATCCCCATCATTGCTACCATTTTCGTGCCACTTTGTATGGAACTAGGCTTTAGTCCGATGGCTACGATCGCATTAGTAGGTACAGCAGCAGCACTAGGAGATGCCGGTTCTCCAGCTTCTGATAGTACGCTGGGTCCTACAGCAGGATTGAATGCAGATGGTCAGCATAATCATATTTGGGACACCTGTGTGCCAACCTTTATTCATTACAATATACCACTTGTCATTTTCGGTTGGATCGCGGCTATGGTATTATAATAGGTGAAAGTGCAGCTTTCTTAAAGAAGGCTGCATTTTTTGATTCGCTTATACATATTAACAATAGGGGAGTGCTTGTATGTACTTTGGAAAAGTAAGCAAGAAGACAAACGACCGTGTTCCTCCTAACCAAAATGTAACAACCACTTTTCCTGTGGTACATCATGGGAATGTACCATATTATAAAAACTTAAATGAATGGACTCTTCGTTTATTTGGTGAAGTGAAAAAGGAAGTAGTTTTCACTTTTCCTGAGCTTATGGAGTTACCACAAACAGAATATAAAAACGATATTCATTGTGTGACTGGGTGGTCGAAACTTGATAATACATGGAGTGGAATAAGTACGTGTACTGTGCTCGATGCGGTTGATTTGTTAGAGGGAGTTGAACATGTCATTTTTCATGCGGAAGAAGGCTGGTCAGCTAATATTCCTTTTGAAGACTTTGCAAAAGAGACAAGTTTGCTCGCTCACAGCTTTAATGGAGTGTCGCTCACACCTGAGCATGGATATCCGCTGCGTGCGGTGATCCCACATTTGTACTTTTGGAAAAGTGCCAAATGGCTTCGGGCAATCGAGTTTTCCAAAAGTGATCAACCAGGCTTTTGGGAGAAAAATGGCTATCACAACTATGGGAACCCATGGAAGGAAGAACGTTTTACTTGGGATTAGAAGAGGGAAATTCATCCATATTCTAAAAAGAAGGTAGACAGGGCATTGCCCCAATGATTACAATTATGAAGTTGAAGACAGATCTTATTTGTGTTTGAAAAGAGTTGTTGGTAAGGAGGAAATTATGGAAGAATGGATTTTTAATATTATTGAAAACTATGGGTATCTTGGCGTATTTCTAATTATTGTAATAGAAAATGTATTCCCGCCAATCCCTTCTGAACTTGTTTTACCCTTTAGTGGATTTATGACAACAAAGACTGAATTGTCAGTAGCGATGATGATTGTTGCATCAACGGCCGGATCTGTGGTTGGTGGGACGATTCTATATTATATTGGTACAATTCTCGATGTTGAACGACTGGAAAAAATTGTGGACCGCTGGGGGAAATATCTTCAACTAAAAAGAGAAGATGTACACAAAGCAGATGCTTGGTTTGATCGTTACGGAATTTGGACTGTATTCTTTTGCCGAATGGTACCGTTACTAAGAAGTCTTATTTCTGTGCCAGCTGGGATGTCTAATATGAAAATGCCTTTATTCCTACTCTTTACTCTGTTAGGAACTGCCATTTGGAACACGCTTCTGATTGTTATTGGTGCGAAGCTTGGAGAAAATTGGACACAGATTTTAAATTACACAGAAGTGTATTCAGATATTATCTATGTAGTAGGTGCTATTGCGATTGTAGCGGTAATGTTCTTTTTTGGAAGAAGAATCTTCTATAAAAAGTAGACGATACTATACATGGTCATACGAATTAAAAGAAATTGAGGTTTTTATTTTATGAATGTATGGGATATATTTGTTGCGATTATTTTAGGATTTGTTGAAGGGTTAACGGAATTTGCTCCAGTTTCCTCAACCGGTCATATGATTATTGTGGATGATATGCTTTTTAAATCAAAAGAATTGTTCGGCAGTGAAGTGGCTAACACATTCAAGGTTGTCATTCAGCTTGGTTCCATTTTGGCAGTTGTCATTGTGTTCAAAGACCGCTTTATTCAGTTATTGGGACTTTCATCAAGAAAAACGAAGCAAGAGTATGGTGGGAAAAAGCTAAGACTTTCTCAAGTAATCGTTGGCCTGCTTCCAGCTGGGATACTGGGTTTGTTATTTGATGACTATATTGATGAGCATCTTTTTACAACAGAAACGGTATTAATCGGACTCGTTGCTGGTGCTGTACTGATGATTATTGCAGACCTCATGCCAAAGGATAAAAAGCCAAAGGTGGAAACGGTCGATCAGATTTCGTACAAGCAAGCGATTATCATTGGATTGTTCCAATGTATTGCATTATGGCCAGGTTTTTCTCGTTCAGGATCGACAATGTCTGGAGGAGTCATCCTAGGATTAAGCCACCGTGCAGCGGCTGACTTTACATTCATTATGGCTGTTCCAATCATGGCTGGTGCAAGCTTAATTTCTCTTTTAAATAGCTGGGAATACTTCACAATGGATGCACTGCCATTCTTTATTGCAGGCTTTATTAGTGCGTTCGTATTCGCTCTTATCTCTATTCGTTTTTTCCTGGCATTAATCAATAAGGTTCAATTAATTCCATTTGCGATTTATCGAATTGTGCTTGCTACAATTATCTTTGTTGTATTTATTTTATAATAGTGAAAGGCCTCCAAGTGGGGGCCTTTTCCTTTAGTCAAAAAAATCGAAATAAAACACATCGTTTCCTCTATCAAAAAACATTTGAAATACAATATAAGCAAACCCAAGATACTCATAAACTCCATCATATATTCCCATTTCCAATTTAGTTTACCTCCTCGCTTTCTATGTGTAGTGGATGAGAGCGTTTTGCTAACCAGCGGAAAAAATCGATTGGCAATCCTGCTCCGGATGCAATTCCGGTATGTCCATTTGGCAACAGAATAAGCTCCTTATCTTGGCTCCGTGCTAGTGTCATCATAGGCAAAGCCTGCTCTAGTGGTACAAGTTCATCATTGGTTGAAGCAATAACTAAAAGGTTAGCGGAGATTTGTTGCAATCGGGCTGATTCTCCTCCAATCTTATATTTTCCTGTCATTAACTTATTGTGAATGATCAAGTCATTCACGATTTGTTTAAGGGCGGCACCCGGAAAGGCAATATGCTCCTTTGTCCATTGATTGAATAGTGACCATTTGTGTGCATAGTCCTTGTTATGTCCTTTTTCTAATAGTGATAAATACGGAGAAATATAAACAGGGGATGTGATTAGTCGAACTCCGTATTGGATAAAGGCTGCTGGTATAATTCCTAGCCCATCAATGAGTGGTGATAGGTTGATTGTTTCATCCTTGATGGCTTGATGCAGGAGATCAAACTTTGGAACATACGAAAAGTCGACAGGAGTAACAAAGAGAATAAGATTCTCGATGGGTTCATTGGCAATGGCCGCGTATATCGCAGCGAGTGTTCCTCCAAGGCAAAATCCGATGACACTAATGCTATCGCTATTGGAGTGTTTCAGAGCGATCCTTGCACCTGGCTGTATATACTTGAGCACATAATCGTCGATGGTCATGTCGCGATCTTCGTATCTTGGAATTCCGAAGTCGATCAGATACACTTCATAGCCAGCATTGGTAAGAGCCCCGATTAAACTTGTATTTGGCATTAAATCTAATATCGTTGGTTGATTCACTAAGGAGTAAATCAAATAAAGCGGTGTATGATATTTTTTAACGGGGGCAGGGTAGTACCATAAAGTGGCTTTGTTTCTTTTCCAGAGAGCTTGTCTAGGTGTTGCTGCTGTGATGGAAGCTCCGTCAGTAAGTGCACGGAACAGTGAACTCCATCGAGCTTTCTCTAATGAAAATCGTTCAGCATCCATCTTACTCACCAAGCTTTGACTGATTTAATAAAGCATCTGAGAGCCTTGCAAGGTTTTCTTGAACAAGCTTTGCTCTTTCTTTACGGTCAAGGGGTCTTCTGCTTGTTTTTTGTAAGGGGGCTTTGTTAGAAGGAGGTCTTGTGCCCATTGCAGCTTCTAATCGCTGTAGAGTGGTTTCTATTTGTGCTAATCTTTGCTGAATATCCTCCAGCCGATCTTCATTTTGAATCGTCAGTTTGGCGACACTTGCCACATCTCTTTTGGTAGGAATGTTCAAGGGGACCGAGGCCGTTTCTACAGCGTCTTGAACCTCCTTTATAAGCTTTCCATACCATTGGGTTCTTCTACCTAGTAGACCAACGATGTCCTCTTTGTTTACTCGATTTTTTATCCAATCGTTTAATAAAGTTTCCGCTTTCGATCCAGTTAATTTAATTTGGCTATATAAATCATCAAGCTGTTCGCTGCGCAATCATCTCAGCTCCCTTTTGTAATGTACGAAAAATATCACTATATATTATAGACAGGCATTAAGAGAAGGTGCGAAAAATGGATATTAGCCTCTGCCTTATTTTTAATTGTCAAGAAAATGCCATTACTTTGTGCCGTGGAAAAGCATATTCTCCTGTAAAAGGTAAATAATATCTCCGTACCATATATAAGGAGGTTTTATTCATGCAGAAGAATGCTAGAGGATACGTTCAAGATTCAGTTAGTGCCTTATCAGAAGCAAAGGATTGCTTACAAAATGCTTTAAATACAGTGGAAAAGGGATCTAACCGTGACCGTATCGAGCAAACTTTGCAACAAGTAAACTCAGCCCTTCAATCATGTGACCAAACAGCTGGAATTTTAGGTCAGGAATAAAGGGTACACACGTGAATTCTTTTAGAATTCACGTTTTTTACTTTTTAAAGGGTGAAACAGGAGGAGATTGGGACATTTAGTAGGTATGAAGATCAAAATTCACGAAGATCCAGATAGAAATGAAGTTCATCGAGCTTATGAAGATCGAAACGATTGAAGATCTAAGGAGAAATGGTCTTCATCACCTTGATGAAGACCAAAATCAGCAAGCATAAACGGAAAACGATCTTTCCCTCAAACCACTATACTAAGACTCCACCTCCTTACAATCCTAACATTATAAAAAGCCCACCTTATATTATCTTTCTATATCGTGGACATTAGCCTATTCCAACTAGGTGTTTGTTGCATATGAAGTAGAGTAGGGAAGTATAGACACGAAAAGGAGGTATACGAATGCAACATCATTACGTTGGGCCACATCATCGTGGAGAGAGATTCTTCTTTGGTGCTCCATTTGCGGCTGGATTATTAGGCGGTTTTGCTGGAGGGTTACTAGGTGGCGCATTTTATCGGCCAAGACCATTTTATCCATATTATCCACCACCACCACCATTCTATGGATACGGATATGGCGGATACGGTGGATATGGAGGACCGTTCTTCTATTAAAATGTTATGTTACAAAACTAAATCAACAATCAAAAGGTTGAAATCATAACGAATGATTTCAACCTTTTATTATGCAGTCACCCTTACATCCACCTGACTGTAAGAGTCAAGTTACAGCAATTCATCGTATCTATATCCCTGCTGAAGACTAGTTTTAAACCATCCGGTGTATAGCTAATAACAGGGATGTTCTGAATTCCTGTATGTTTAATTTGATCCTCGACAAGCTTCTGCTTCGATTCTTGTGCGTTGCTCATAAGCTGTTTGGCAAACTCCTTTGAATCGGCCATTCTTTCAAGAAGCACACTTGCATCTTTCATCAGTGATTGCATATATTTAGCTGAAGTCATAAATAACTGTGGATTTACCTCTTGAAAAGGTCTGACGTAATAATTGGGTTGATAATAGAAAGATGACTGACGTGCACCTACGGAGTAATAGGGTAGATAGACTTGAAAGGGTACGGAATAGTATGGAAAGCTTCTGGGATCGTAACAATACAACCATTTCACATCCTTTATTAGAAAATAGGGCATATTTCCACCTTAATATATGCGTCCGAAAGAATGTCTGATGATAACATTACAAAAATGTTAAAATGACCTAGTTGGGTCTATATTTTGCTATAATGAATTTACTTAGTTACCAATGTTGCAAAAGTGGTCTTGGGAGGTGAAAGAATGGAGTTAGATTTTATTCTTGATATAATTGAGGAAAATGGATATTTAGGGCTGTTCCTTTGGCTTTGGTTTGGGGTAGTAGGCATGCCTGTACCTAATGAAATAATCGCCATGACGGTCGGTTTAGCGGCTTCCCTAGGTACGTTAAATCCAGTATGCATCTTTCTTTCTACGTATCTAGGAATAGTTGCTGCACTAACGACAAGCTACCTCGCAGGAAAGTACATAGGTGTTAGACTCCTTCCATTCTTTCGAAAGAGCAAACGGATGGCTCGAACCATTGACCGTTCCTTCCAATCGATTGAAAAGTACCATGCTTTTTCCCTTCTGTTTAGTTACTTTATCCCTGGATTACGAAACTTTGTGCCATTTATTTACGGACTAAGCAAGTTGTCCTATAAAGTGTTTGCTCTGTTTGCCTACAGTGGGGCTTTTATTTGGTTGAGTATCGTTTTTTCGCTTGGATATTGGTTTGGTGATCAGAAGGAAATCCTTGTCGAGTATGAAACAGAATTACTCCTTATGGGAAGTATCGTTTTTGTATGTGCGTTTCTATTAATAAAAGTGATTAATCGGAAAAAAGTAAAAAAGCTTAGGAGGTCTTCAAGTCTATGAAGGGAAACTCATTAATTCAAACACTAGGAATTGAATTTATACAGATTGAAAAAGGAAGAGTCGTCGCTACAATGCCTGTAGATGACCGCACACGTCAACCGTTTGGCCTTCTCCACGGAGGTGCTTCAGTAGCACTTGCAGAAAGCGTTGCATCAATCGGAGCGTACGAATTGGTTAATAAGGAAAAGGAAGTTGTCGTTGGATTAGAAATCAATGCCAATCATATTAAAGCTAAAAGAGACGGTATTGTAACCGCTACTGGAACAGTGCTTCATCAAGGTCGGACCACAATGGTATGGGATATTAAAATAACAGACGAACAAAACCAACTTATTAGTGTCTCACGGTGTACAATAGCTGTAATTGAAAAAAGATAAAAAATCCATGTGTGAAAGTCACACATGGATTTTTACTATTCCCTAGCACGTTCTTTTTTCACTGAAGCTAAATCGTCCTGAACACTTTTTTCCCAAAGCTTCACATTCGTATTGTACGCAGCTCTAGCGATAAGATGTCCGGCTACAGGTGAGGTCATAAAAATAAACACAATTCCAAGAATCAGCCGAGAATTCATATGGCCTTCTAATAGGTAGAAGTATAAAAAGGTACCTGCTAAAACAAACATAACTCCTAATGTAGCGGCTTTAGACGCAGCATGTGTGCGTGTATACACATCTGGTAATCTAATAAGACCGACTGCTGTAACGACGGTTAGGAGTGCTCCAAGTGCGATGCATATCCCGATAATAACCTTAACTATTTCGATCACGTTCAAGGATGACCCCCTTTTCTAAATACTTGGAGAAGGCAACTGTACCAATAAAAGCTAAAATTCCAATCAACAAGATAACTTCTAGGAAAGCATTTGATTTTAACATAATTGATACAAGCGCGATGATGGCAACTAAACAGATACCAAGTGCATCAAGTGCAACCACCCGATCTGGTGTTGTAGGACCTTTAATGACCCGGTACACCATAGCAAGCATAGATAAGGTAATACATACTAAAGAAATGGTTATAACCCACTGTAACATTACCTGCTCACCTCCATGATTGCTTTTTCAAAAGTATTTTTGATGCTAGAGATGGCTGCCTCCACATCTGAAGCATCCATCGCATGGATATAAAGAGTCTTATTATCATCAGAGATATCTACCACTAATGTCCCAGGTGTTAATGTAATCAGATTGGATAATAAGGTGATTTCCCAATCATTTTTTAGTTCAGTATGAAGAGCAAAAATTCCTGGCTGGATATCAAGCTTTGGTTTAATGATGACCTTTAAAACAGCTATATTGGATAAAAGAAGCTCTTTAATAAAGATGGCGATCAGGTTGATTACTGCTACCACTCTTAATAAATAAAAGCGGGATGGGAAAAAACGTCGAAAGGTAAAGACGAGCAATAACCCGAAAAAGTAGCCAACAAAGAAATCGATCGGTTCATTAGAAACCTTTAAAAACATCCAAACAAGAGCTAGAAAAACATTTAATAAAATTTGAAATGCCATTGTTATCACTCCTTCATGACGGCATTGATGTAGGTGGAAGGATTAGCAAGTGTTTCCGCAGCTTCTAAAATATACGGGTAAACCAGCTCCGCTCCAACTCCATACAACACAGAAATAATCACTAAAATAGCGGGAGAGATAAGCAACCAGCTAACAGGAGCTTTTTCTTCCTTTTCGTATGTGCGATGGATGCCCCAGAACCCATTAATAAAGATTTTCATAACAGAAAAAAGAACAAGGAGACTCGACATTAACACGATTCCAGCCCCCCAATAGGCTTCTGCACCAAAACCACTTCTGATAATCAACAGTTTGCCGACAAAGCCACTAAGTGGGGGAATTCCTGCTAAAGCAAGGGCAGATAGTAAGAACATCCAGCCTAATAAGGGATAATTCTTAATCAACCCACTGATCTTCTTTAAGTTGCTCGTTCCTGTAATTGCAATGACTACTCCAACCAGCAGGAATAGCGCTGCTTTAGTAAGCATGTCATGAATCAAATAAAAAATTGCACCTGTCAAGGATTCCGTTGTATTTATCGATACCCCAAACAAAATAACGCCAACAGCAATAATAATGTTATAAATAATAATCTTCTTAATATCCCAGTACGCTAATGCTCCGATAATGCCAACAATAATCGTAATGATCGCAAGTGCCCCTAAGAGTTCATGAGTATAGCCTGGGTCATGAGGGAAAAAGAGTGTATACGTCCTCATGATAGAGTAGACCCCAACTTTGGTTAAGAGCGCCCCGAACAATGCCAAAACAGGAGCAGGAGGAGCATAATATGAGCCAGGTAGCCAGAAATAAAGCGGGAAAATGGCTCCTTTTAAGCCGAAAACGATTAAAAATAACACAGCAATGACTGTTAAAATACCAGGCTGTCCCACTTCTGCAATCCTAGTGGAGATATGTGCCATATTTAACGTTCCTACCACTGCATATAAGTAAGCAACGGTAATAACAAACAACGAACTAGAAATAATATTCACTAAAATATATTTTACCGATTCGCGAAGCTGAGCCTTTGTTCCACCCAGGACCAATAGCACGTAGGAGCTCATAAGCATCACTTCAAAGAAGACGAAAAGGTTGAAAATATCTCCAGTTGTAAATGCACCATTAATCCCGACAATCAGGAATTGCAAAATAGAATAATAGTAGAATTTTTCTCTTTCCTCTCCAATTGCTCGGAAGGAATAGAGACAGCAAGCAAATGCAATGACACTTGTTGTCAAAACAAGAAGGGCAGAAAGCATGTCAGATACTAATGTAATCCCAAAAGGTGCTTCCCAACTTCCTAAGTTTAATGTTTGAATGCCATCTGTTCGAACCTTTTGAAATAGCAGAATAGACGCAAATACGGTGGATAAGAAAGATAAAACGGATACCCACCTAGAGGCTATTGTAAAGCGATTCAAAAAGATTAATATGACCGCTGTTATAAGCGGAATCAGTATAGGTAATAAAAGCAAATTATTCATTTATTTTCGTCCCTCTCAAGCGATCCATGTTGTCCGTTCCTAGCTCCTGGTACGCGCGATAAGCTAATACTAGAAAAAAGGAAGTAACACCAAAGGCAATAACGATAGCTGTTAATATTAATGCCTGTGGCAATGGATCATTGTACCCGGCTGCATGTTCTCCAAGTAAGGGAGCAGCGCCATTTTTTAGGCCTCCCATAGTTAAAACCAATAAATGTGTGCCATGACTTAAAAGTCCCGTTCCGATAATAATTCGAAGTAAGCTTTTAGAAAGCATTAAATAAGTGGCGGCCATAAAAATAATACCAACAACAAACGCCATAACGATTTCCATTATTCGTCCTCCCCTATTGTTTGAATAATGGTCATTGTGACACCGATAACAACAAGATACACACCGATATCAAATAACACAGCTGTGTGCAACGATGTTTTGCCAAGGATAGGTAAATATACATCATTAAATGCATGAGTTAAAAATGGAACATTAAACAGCAATGCACCAGCTCCTGTTCCAATGGAAAAAAGAAGCCCAATTGCCGTCATAATGCGGTAATTGACGGGTAAAATATTCGCTACCGTCTTCATATCAAACGCTAGCAGCAAGAGTACTAGAGCTCCTGCCGTCATCAATCCTCCAATGAATCCTCCACCCGGATAATAATGTCCAGCAAAGAAAAGATGAATAGAGAAGAGGAGAATGATGAACAAAATCACTTTTGTTACGGTTTGTAGAATGAGGTCGTTCGTTCTCATCCTTCTTTCCCCCTTGTTAGACGTAGTTTAATCATGGCAAAAATACCAAGTGATGCAATCGCAAGTACACAAATTTCAAATAGCGTATCAAAGCCACGGAAGTCAACGAGAATGACGTTAACCATATTTTTCCCTGCCGCACGGATATACGTATTGTCCACGTAAAAATGTGAGATCGAATCAAATAGCTTTGTACTATAAGAAGAAAGTGCAATGGCGGTAACAATCGCACCCACACCGATAGAAATAAGAGCATTTGTGAGCTTAAACGGAATTTTTGATTCTTCCTTTTTAAATTTCGGTAAATGATAGAAACAAAGTAGAAACAATGCGACTGACACCGTTTCAATGACCAACTGAGTAAGTGCTAAATCCGGCGCACGGAAAACGACAAAGAATAAAGCAACCGTATACCCAACTGCTCCTAACAAGATAATGGAGGTGAGTCTTGATTTAGCAAACAGAATGGTAATGGTGGTTACGACTATGAGCAAGGAGAGAACCAGCTCATAAAAGCCGATGCTAGATACTTTTGCTGTATCGATCACAAACGCGTCTTTCTTATAAAGCGTATAGCCCAAAATCAGAATGAAAAAGGCAAAAATATAAACCAAATACGTTCGGATATAACCATTCATATAAAATCTTGTCAGCTTAAACGAACCAGACTGAATCGATTCCATTCCTCTGTCATACAGCTTGTTTAAAGTTAATTTTTCAGGCAGTAGATGATAGGCTTTTTCCCATTTTGGTAACGTCAAATACAGAAGAATCCCAAGTATCACGACCGCAATGGTCATAAATAATTCGATGTTTGGTCCGTGCCAGAAGTAAATATGAACGTCAAACATATCTCCTGGAGAAAGCAGGCTAGGTAAAATCGAAGCCATCGCCGGTGATATTAAGTTATGGGAAAGGATATTTGGAAACAATCCAAAGATAATGACTAAAGAGCCGAGTATAACTGGTGAAATGAGCATTCCAAGCGGCGCCTCATGTGGCTTCTTCTTTAATTGTTCCGGTTTGTATTTACCCATAAATGTTCTAAACACAAGCTTCATGCTGTAAATGAACGTAAATACACTGGCGATCCAAGCAAGGACAGGAAATAATATTCCCCATGTGCTTAGAGAGAAAAGGTCCAATTTCAAAATATTTACCATACCGGTAAAAAACATTTCTTTACTTAAAAATCCGTTAAATGGTGGCAGGCCGGCCATAGAAAACGCACCGATAATTGCAAGCGTAAAGGTAATCGGCATCAAATGCATCAATCCGCCAAGCTTCCGTATATCACGTGTTCCTGTTTCATGGTCAACAATTCCTACGACCATGAACAAGCTTCCTTTGAAGGTAGCATGATTAATTAAGTGAAAGACAGCAGCTGTCGTTGCCACGGTAAACACATTATCGTCTATTCCATCATAGTGTAGGGCAGCAGCACCAACACCTAACAGAGACATAATCAACCCTAATTGGCTCACAGTAGAGAAGGCGAGTATGCTCTTTAGGTCTGTCTGTTTGACGGCTGAAAAAGAACCCCAGAACAATGTAACAATCCCGAAACCTCCGACAAGCCAGAGCCAAACAGGTGATTCAGCAAACACAGGGCTCATTCTTGCTACGAGATAAATCCCCGCCTTAACCATGGTTGCCGAATGTAGATAGGCACTAACAGGTGTTGGAGCTTCCATTGCATCAGGTAACCAAATATGGAATGGAAACTGAGCTGATTTAGTAAAAGCACCGAGTAAAAAGCAGAGTATTGCTGGAATAAGTAAAGTGTGCTCTAACACAACGTCTGATTGTGCGACAATTTCTGTAATGCTAAAGGATCCTGTCATGATGTATAGCAGGACGATGCCTCCTAACATGGCAAGTCCCCCGAAAACGGTGATTAACATAGACTTTTGTGCACCATATCTCGACTTTTCTCGATGGTACCAGTAGCCGATAAGTAAGAAAGAAGAAATACTAGTCAGCTCCCAAAAGCCGTACATAACAATTAAATTATCGGATAGGACCACACCGAGCATCGCTCCCATAAAGAGTAGAAGATACACGTAGAAGCTTCCAAGCTGTTCCTTATCTTTTGCTAAATAATAAATCGAATAAAGGACAACTAAAGACCCAATTCCAGAAATAAGCAAAGCAAAGAGCAATCCAAGTCCATCTATTTTAGCTGCGAAATTAATGCCAAGAGAAGGAATCCACTCAAAGCTTTCATATACTGTACCTTGGTGCGAAGTGGTACTAATAAACGAAAGAAAATAGCTAAATAATACAACTGGTAATGGTAGTACAAACCAGCCAGTATGTATTTGTCTAATGCTTTTGGAAAAAATAGGTATGATGACCGCAAGCAATAGAGGTGAAACAATGGCCAAGTGTAGCAAAGACAAAACAAAACCCCCTCTTTATATGTAAATAACAACTGTTTTTTTAAAAGTAATACTGCCTATTACTATTTCCATATTTTTCTCCGAACATGCTTCCACATTCTTTTACCGAAACAGCCATAAAAAAAGTATAACGCAAAAAAACAGACCTTGCATGCCTCAAGCGTACATCATCCCTTATTTGAAGCAAAACTAATAAATAGGTAGAAACGCAGATGAATTGGTGAAAAATTTTTATTTATTTTGAATAAAATCAGACTTTTATCCTCAAAATAATTTTAAAGTGAGGTGTGAGGATGAAAAAGAAAATACTAGCGTCATTGTCCATTTTTCTCCTCTTAGTGTCTTTGGCATGGACAATAGATAAAAAAGATAAGCGTGAATTTTATAGTCCTGATGAGGAGGGAGAAGTGGTTCAAATTTTTACCACTGACCCAGGCTTAAATAATATTCAGAAAAAGAAGTATCGCATGTTTAAGGCAAGGGAATATGTAAGAATTGAAAGACCATAAAGACTTGTAATATGTTCTCCTATCTTTCATAATAATGGAAGACAAAATCATATGTGGAGAATTCAATGAAAAATACGTATTTAACAAGTTACTTTCCTTTGGTTTCTATCTTATTATTTAGCTTGTCCTTTGCGATGCTAGTTGAGGTGCATCTTTTTAAATTTTTAAATGCTACTGGCATTTATGTAGGAATGCTAGAATTCTTTTCTAGAAGTGGAATCAAGCTTGCGTTGCTTATCTTATTGCTTGTTGTCTTTTTTATGGTATTTGCGGCTTTAAAGCTGATTGCTGATACGGTCAATGAGCTTTCTTTACTCTTTTTCTCAAAGGATTTTAACGGGGAAAGCTTAAAAGATGTTCGTGCAGGAGCGATTATTTATTTTTCAGGCTCTGTCTTATCGCTTTTAGGCTCTGCTCATGTAACCATACTAGCTATCGTTTTTTCCCTTACAACGATAAGTTACTTTGTCTTTTTTGTGTATAAGGTGAGCTCGAAGCTATCACTTTCTGGAATTATTGGACTGATTTTTTTTCAAGTACTTACCTGGTCAACGCTCGTGTTAGGTGTCGTATTTATTGCGTTAAAAGTATACAACAGCATCGTTGCTAGTTTACCAGTATAAGAAACCCCGGATGAAGAACTTGAACTGACCCGTAAAAGTGAGACTTAGAAAAAACACCTATGCTGCCTGTCCCCTATATTCAAGTGGGGACAGGTAGTTTAGTTTTGCCTGAATACGTACATGATTATATCGATACATATATTGA
>NZ_JBRKCV010000012.1:0-147062 GCF_052983275.1 Robertmurraya sp. GLU-23 | reverse complement strand
TTCATTTTATACCCTCCTGGTTAATTGAGTTGTCCTTTTCGCTTGCAGGCTTTGGACTCTCTCATTCTACCAAGAGGTTATTTTTTTGTTCAAACCTCATTTTCATTCATTACAGGAATGCTGCCCCTTTTCTTAAGTAAGAGATTCAATAAAAATAGGCATTAATCCTTCTTGGATTAATGCCTATTTTTATTGAGCAAGATGTACTCAGTAACTTGTTAAAAATACTTTCCCTTTTGTTTTATTAGAAAATTCAACAGCGTCAATTGCCTTTTTAACATCCGACAAGTCATACTTTGAATCGACCATCATCAACCGTAATTGTTTACCATCTATTAGGCGTATTAAATGATTAAAAGTTTCTTGCCATTTTTTTGCAGAGACATTTTTATTCCAATTCCGTAAATGAAACATATTCGCATTCACTTTTGCTTGATTTACAATTTCTGCCCAATTTACTTGTACCCCAGATAAAAGACCGATTGTTAAAAACTGTCCATCGGGTCGGACACTAAAAGCTAATTCATTTCCATCCGAACCTCCAACAGAATCAATGGCAGCATGTGCACCCATTCCACATGTTAATTCCATAACGCTTTTATTTAGGCAACTTATAGAGGTATCAATCACATTAGAAGCACCGAGTTGAATTAATTCCTCTGTATACTTATTATTTCTAGTTACTGCAATCAATTGAAAACCTAAAATCTTTGATAATTGAGCAAAAATATGACCAATAGAAGAACCACATGCGTTAACCAATAAAACATCATTTGGTCTTATTTTTAAAACTTCCGTACAAACCACCCACGCTGTAACGGGATTGATATACATTTGTGATGCAATAAAATCATCAATAGAATCAGGTATATGAACGGCGAATTCTGCTGTTGTCTTAACAAACTCTTGCCATGTACCTTCCCCTCGCAAAGGTAAAACCCGTTTACCAATGAGGTTCTTTGAAACTAAAGGACCTACATCCTCTACAATCCCAACTCCTTCATAACCAGGAATATTAGGTAAAGAAATTCGATGAGAATACGCTCCTCTAACTGGAATTAAATCAGAAGGATTGATAGGTCTTGCCAACATTCGAACAAGAACTTCATTATCTTTTGGTGGTTCAATGGTTTTATATTCAATTTTTAAAACATCTTTAGGGCAGCCGAATTCGTAGAAATTAATATATTTTGCGTCCAAAACAATAAAGGCTCCTTAATATAAATTACAATTATTTAATTATAGCATTTTTGACTAAACTGCTCCTTTAGCTTAGTAAGAATGAGTAATATAATGCACTTTTAAATTATTCCAAATTGATTTCCAATTCTTTTTTATGATTCCGGCTTCGTAAATTTCAACTCGTTCTTTAGTCTCTCTAAAAAAAAGAGTTGGCTTCACTTCTAGATTAATAACATCACTAATACCACAAGGGGCTATTAATTTCACATTTTCTCTTTCATCTAATTTTACTCCTAAAGCTGTCGCTGTTTCTGGGAACTTGGAAATAGCATCAACGGAAGAAGAATAGGGGGGCATATTGCTTTTAATGTGCATTCTTGCTTCATTTTTTACAGACCAAGGAGCTTTAGGCATAAGGGTTTTAAGCATTTCCTCAAGCTTCTTTTCCGTTAATTCATCAATATTTCTAGGGTCAAAATAAATTACATCAATATCTGGAATTGGAGTTCTTTCATTGAAATTATGTAATGTATCCCATATTTTTGAACGAATAAATCCAGCACAGATCCACCAATCAGGCAAATTCAACGATTTAGCTGCTTTTAATATATCCATCATCCATTCATCTTCTGTTATAAGTTCAATGATTTTTTCCTCATTTATCACTGTAAATTAGCTCCTTAAAATGTGTATTACATTAATAATTCGTTAAACTTGAATGCTTATCCTTCTTCAACAAACCTGCTCCTTTTCTACAATTAGAAAAGAGGATTGCAGTAAAAAATCCTATTCTTACACTTCCTCTAATCTCGACCCAGTTTAGTTCCTATGTTTAAAGGCAACCAACTAGTGAACTGCACCCCAATTGTTAGACACTAATCTAACAATTGGGGTGCAGTTCACTTTCAGGTGCTTTTAAATTGGGTTTATTGTTATGAATTATTTTCTCTCCATTCGTTTGCTAAAACCCCATAAACGGTAATGTCAACATAATGGTCATATAGCCATTCTGCTTGCCTAATTATCCCTTCATTTACAAAACCTAATCTTTCTGGAACGCTCCTACTTTTTTTATTTCCCACAGCAGCTCGAATTTCCACTTTATTTAAATTGAGGTGAGTAAAAGCATAGTTAGTCAATGCTTTAGCAACTTTGGTCATAATCCCTTTTCCTTGATATTCTTTTCCAAGCCAATATCCAAAATATGCCGTTTGTTGGACCAATCTATACTGTTGAAGCCTGCTGTTCCAACAATTTCTCCATTGAATAAAATAACGGTATATAAACTTTGATTTTCGGCATAACCTTTTAAACATCCTCGAATAAAGTCTTTTGTATCTTCAACATAGAAGTCCCATGCCGAACATAGTAATTTAGCAATTGTACCAACAAATGCATAGCAGGAGGTTGCCACGAAGAAAATTGCTTTTTTATTCATTAACGAGGAAATAGTGACAAACAGAAGTACTGTTAGTGATAAATTTGAGCAAATAATCGATTCTGTATTATAAATTAAGTCTGTCATTAATAGATAGTTTCATAGAGTAAAGCCACACTTCACTTAATGAAGTATGGCTTTTTTATAGTATACCTAACTAAAATAATCTTAGTAGACCATAAAAACCAGGTCTTTATTAAAACAAAAGAAGAGCAAATCTCTCTGCTCTCCTTTCTTATTAGGTATCCTTCCGAATCTGCCCACAATATATCATTCTGTTGTAACTGATTCATTTACTCACGCACAATCTTTAACGTGTCTACCTTATACCCTTCAGCAAGTACGTGAAAATTATATTGGGACTTTTCGGATGAAGCTTTTGTAAGATATACAAACCCTACTTTTCCGTCCTTCTCAATTCTGTCCACTACATATCCTTTTTCAACAAAAATAAACCATTGGTCATACTGTCCATTAAAACGAAATAACGTTGTCTCATTTGGTCTCTTCTTTGCTTCTTCCCATTGATTCTTTAACTCCTCGGGGATAAATTCATCTATATTCCCATTAGTCATCTTAGGTTGAGTATCTTCTTCCACATCTAAATTCTTGTATCCTTCTAGGTTTGGAGTGAATTGTTTACTATCAATCGGAATGTTAATTTCAAGTTTAGTCGGATATAGGTAGTCCACAACCTCTCCTTCTGAGTTGTACGTTTCGTATTTAACTAGGATCCCTGTATCTTTATCCACCCAAAAACGGAACGATTGGAAATCTCTATGATTTTTATTTCCTTTAATAATAAGCGTATTATGCCCCAGTATCTCTTCATTTTGTTTTTCAATATCCCACGAGTTTAAGTCTCTTGTATAGTTGGATGCTATTTCATAAGGAAACAACGTTTCATTCGCAACACCAATAGGAGGTCTGCCCCGATAATTCGTAACATCGGTTCCTGGAAATGCCTCATCAAGTGTAATAGGTTGACCAAAATTATCATAATCAGCATATTTAAACTCTTTAAATGTATTTGTTTCTTCTGAGAGCGCCCAAACGGAACCACCTAAATAATATTCGGAATTTATTACCTTTTTACCATTAACAGCTTCTGTGGTTTTACTAACTCCTCCAGAAATCTCGCCAAGGCTAATAGTATACTCCACCTCATATTCAGCTGGGATATGACCGTAATGCATCTTGTACTGACCAGAAGCTGTTTTAAAATAATCAACAGTATTAATCATTTTTGTAAGAATTTCTTCTTTGGTCATATTATCATAATTTTCTTCTTGAACGGTTGGGACATATTCCGTTTCACTGTCTAATGGCTTCGTTAACGATTCCTTGGTATCTTCCTTTGGTTTGTCTATTTGTGTTTTCTCTGATCCCGAGGGCGAGTTTAATTGCATGCCTACAAAATACGTTATACCTAGAGCTATAAGGGATATAACGGACATACTGAGGACCATATTGAACTTGTTCTTCAGTGGCGATAATCGACTACTATTATGTTCGGGGTTTTTAATGGAATGTAAAACCTTATGATAGTGTTTATCCTCAAAAGATATGTCCCTAAAAATGGTTTCATCCATTTTTTCTTTTAGATTCTCCAATTTATTTTCCATTAATGGCCCACGCTCCTTCGAATGATTCTCTCAGCTTAAGACGTCCACGATGCAGCCGAGTTTTCACGGTACTCGAATTGGTTTTTAATAAGTTCGCGATTTCCTCTACCGAAAACTCCTCATAATAAAAGAGAATAATTACTTCGCGCTGTTTTACTGGGAGTTCCATTACTTTCTTGGATATATCTTCTTTGTCTTCTGAAACAACGTAAGTATGATCTAAGTTAGCTTTGGTTTGTTTGGACTTAAAGAAATCGGTTATGTATAAATTTTTATAAGACCAGCTCTTTAAAACATCTTTACACCTATTTACCGTGATTCTAATTAGCCAGGTTTTATAAGAAGATTCATTTCTAAAGGAATCCATCTTCTCATAACACTTAATAAATACATCTTGCGCTACATCTTCTGCTAACTGCTTTTGTTTTAGGTAGCTATACGCAATTCTTATCACATCATTCCCATAGGTCCTCATTAACCACTTCAGCTTTTCTTCTCGATTCAAATGTTCTAGTGGCTCTGATGTAGAGGCATCTATCATATAAATCTTGCTCCCCTCGCAATAATTTTTGTAATTAGACGATTCAAATTTTTCCAAGGTTCTGTTTTGAATTAATTTTATCCTTAATAACGCATTTATCGTATAGATTCTTGTTTTTCACAATAAAAAAAGACCTGAAACGAATTCAGATCTCTATTTTAATTGAAGTAGAAATTTTTCATTTATTAAAATAGATGTCTCTACTCTTCTTCTCCTGTGATGCTCGGATTTATCAAATCTGTTATCCTCGCGTCAAATTTTATTTCTACTTTAAATTCTCGTCATATGATGACAAATGACACAAATATGAAAAAATCCATCTACTACTTTACCATTCACTCTCAATATGTGTTAGCTCACTCCATAAAGGCAATATACCATTTTGTTCCATAAAAGAAACAAAACTACTACAGTTTGTTTCTGTGGTGGCCATTTCCATGTATACTATTGAAATAGTAATTATTATGAAGAAAGGGATGTAATCTTATTTACATCCCCTTTCCCTTATATTGCTTTTTTGACTGTCCAATAGCATTAGTTATTTATAATTTTCCTGTCATCCGCATTAGGAGGTTGCTCCATCCAATTTTTTTTAATCATTAACTTACCAAAACTACCATAAACAAGTAAATCATCTAGAATTGCTTTTTCACATAATGTTGCAATATCTGCCCTCATACTGTAAATCGCAGCAGTACCGTAATAGGAAATAGCTGCAGCAAATAAAGAGCCTGCATGAAACACCATCAGTTTATCAGAAAAGGGTGCTATATTTGAATTTGTTAATTCGGAGTCTAATGTACGAGGTATATGTAGGTTTTCTTCAAGTAACAATTTCGAAAAATTGCCAAGGTGTTTATTACTTACTTCTTTATCTTTACATACTTGCCTAAAGGCGATTAGACACCCCTTTGTAATGGAGCTTTTCTCCAAATTAAAATATATATTACCACATTCAAGAGTATTCATGGTTCTTTTATTACCAAATATATCCGTTACATAATCAAGAGTCCTGATAAATGAATTTTATCTGGTGTCGAATACAGCGGAGGTTTCTCGAGAAGATTTTTTTTAAACAAGGTCTGTCAATGATTCGTTATATAAATCCATAGTGTTAATATTACATTGGTAATAAAAATCTCTTATGTCCTGCCGAATGGAAAGAGTAAAAGCAAGGCTGTAAGACTGAGCTGCGTGCATAGACAACCAAGTCTATGAGCAGTTTGAAAAACTTTTTTTATCGTAGAGTCTTTAATGTTCTTATGCATGTACTTGATCACACAAATCCCCATTGTCTCACGTATGTAATGGGTCCACAAATTTGCTATTTCTGGAGAGGTTAATCTATCAGTATTTTGATTCATTTTTCTCATCCTATAATTTGTTATTTTTTTTATTGTTATCCATTTTATAGGTCATTATGTATTTTACATCATGCTCCCCCCACAGGGTCCTTGCCCGAAATTTAGTTACTTTGCTGATTAATACATGTTTCAAAAATACGAGACTCTAGTGACCCTTGTTCCCCGTATTCTATGTAAACACATACGTTTATCGTATAAGTCGAATAAATATATGAGCCAAGAGTAACACTACCAATAAAACTAATGTGGGGTATTAATGACATGAAACAGACTATTCTCTGGTCACTCTTGATATTGCCTTGGGCGTCCTTGTTTTTTTTGAAAATGGATATTGTACGCAGGTACATGCCAGTCGCTCTATTTATGACCGTTATTCATACCTTGGCATATCAAGCGGCTTACCATTACGGATGGTGGAAAGAGACAGGTTCGAGTCTGTTCGGGTGGGATAAAGTCATCCCGGTTCCTTGGGTGTACGGAGCATATTTAGTTATAGTTATCTGGATATTCCACTTTACATTCGGGAAATTTCGGATGTATTTGACTGTCAATATACTTTTGGACGGGGCATTTATGTACCTTGTTTATCCGGTATGGCAACGGATGGGGCTTGTATCGAGTGAATCGACATTGTCTACAATAGCTATTGTTACTATGATGGTCGGTTTTGCGTTAATTATCTATATGTATCAACTGTGGCAGGACGAAGTGTTCTTACCATGAAAAATGTGCGAATTCTACTTCTTACACTAATTAAAAAAGAATTCACCCACATAATCTCTGTGAAGTGAATTCTCCTACATAATATCCCATGAAGCAGGCTTTTAACAATGCAAACCTCCTACTAACCAAGGCCGGTGTTGATAAGGACCAATGGGAATCTGGATGAGAGCCGTATTTCCTTCAGTATCCAATCTATACAGGTGATCACACAATTTCACATCATATCCGAGGAGTGGGTGCCCTCCTAATCCTAACGCTGATGCAACGATGAGTAATCGTTGCACGAGCATACCTGCCTCCATCTGCTGGATACGATATCCTCTATATCCGAATGCATCTTTATCGTAATCCTTCTCTCCTGTCACATGAAAGCAGAGTTGGACTTGGAGTAAATTGACATTATCCATTGACATCCCGGATTGGAGCAGGAGTCGGTGATCCCCGGGTTGGACCTGTCTTAGTCCATGGACATGACGTTCATAGTGATATGCACCATCAGGAATGCCTTCTACATTATACATACAAACACTTAGATTGACGCGTGGCTCATGGTTATGATACACAGCTTCCAAATCATTTCGATACGAAAAGGAGTCCGTCGTCTCCTGCAAGAGATAAGCTACTAACTGTTGACTGACTTTTCCCAACACGAAATCCAAGCTAGGAGAAAATCGATTTCGACTTGCAGTTGCCAAATCATATGACATCCACTCTGTTTCAGGCAGAGCTAACAGTTGACCTTCCGCTTTCACATTTTGCTTTTCCTTGACAAATTCAAACGAAGAAGGAGAATTTTGCATGGCAGCTTGACTTAATTTGGTTAACATAGGGAATTCTTTTACCTTCTTTGAGCGGACATAGTGATCAGGATGAATCGCTTGTAATTCCCGGATCAGCTCTTCTGAGGATACCACTCTTTCCCTTTCACTCCCGTTTGCTGACCAAATGGTAGGTTCAACCGATAACGGGATGACCGCATAAACGCTTTCTTCTTTTTCCGATAAACCTAGCAAATGATTTACGGCCTGATCCAGATATTGAAAGTACACCCCTGATTCCCAGCTAAACCGTTTAGATACTTCCAATAGCTGCCCCATCAATACACCCGCATCCAAACCCTGCAGTCGGTAGGCAAAGTTATTATATTTGAAAAAATTTTTCCAAAACATCGTCGACACAAAAACCGTACCAAAACATGAAGATACGTCACAGCGATAACCAAGAGCCCGGGTAATATATGAATCGAAATTGCCTTCTCGCAGCAAGACCAAGCGGTGGTGTGCCACATCGTAATGGTAAACCCCGTGGGGCAAATCATCCATTTTCAGATATACGTATAATTCGTTTGGATACAACCCTCCACCCGACGGAGCAAATCTTCGGAACGATTGCATCATGTCTGTGTTGTTCTCTCCAGAACTTGTTGAGAAAACAGATTGACTAAATTGAGTCAGCCCGAAGACATACCATAGAAAATGACTGATTTCACGAAGATCGGGTTTTACGGGAGGTTTAGAACCTTCAAGTGTCAACGGTACATTTAGAGATAATGGTACGACAGGCAAACCTCGGTATAGTTTATAGGCAAGTGGCCCATCCTCCCAATCCACTTCCCAATTCGGGATGCTTGCCTTTTCAATATCGAAATGTAAATTGTGCAGAAACTCATCACAATTCATAACAATCGCCTCCTAGTGACTGCTTATGGAAACGGATGAGGATGGGGATTGAGCTGTTCGGTCGTCAGCGGTTCCGTTGTATATCCCAATTCCATCGGGACCCTTAACACCCTCTCGAGTCCGGTTATTCGTGTAAGATGCTGTCCGAATGTCATTGGAAGCATTCCTGGAATCAGTACTTTCACACAATATAGGTTGTTTTGAAGCGTTTCCGGTGTTGACTGATCCACCACAATCACATCGAGGTTTAATCGGCGAAATTCTTGAAGAAGTTCCAATAGATCATCGGTAAGATCTAAATGCTTACGTCTAGAACCATATTCCTCTTCAAAGGTTCTTAATGGGCGATTGTCCTCTAACAAAAACTTTAGGCGCTCTTCGGCCTCCGGTAATCCATACAACATCCCATGATCGTCCATCTGTCTTACCAAGCTTGAGTCATGTAACATACGCAAATACTCCGACTTGTTTTTCTCCAATTTCTCATCCAATGACAACATCATCCCAGCTAACTCGTGAACAGCCGTTTTTACCGCACGTACGGGGTCCAAATGAGCTCCAGCCGCACATATCAGATTCAAACCTGTTTTCTTTCTATTTTTTGCGATTGCTAAAATACTCGGAATTCCGTGCTCCATGGTCGAGTTATATAAATGTAAATCATATCCACCAACCGTTTGCATCCGGTCAATCATTAACAGAAGCTCTTGATCCTCCGTGGAGTATGGATCAAGACGCGGCAAAGGAAGCTCTGCATACCAAGTCATTAAGAACGAATCCCGCTCCACCACTTCCAAAATACCATAGAAAATAGCTTCTTCTAAACTACCTCCTAGCGCACATCCGTTGGAAGTCTCATAGACGAACCCTCGCGATTCGCAACCCAAACTGTAATAAGCCAGCAACTCGGGGACCAGTATCGGACGCTCCTGCAAAAATGAATATCCCCATACCCAATTGATGGGGCGATCGGGATCAAATTCTTCAAATGGAAAACCAGGTCTTTGGTACTGTTCTTTTTCGTGCACACCTACTTCAATCGGATGGAGTGCCTGATTTTTCAACATGTTATAACTATCATGGACCACGGTCCGTTTACCACGGGGCTGAAGTCCACAGTACCGCTCCAATCCTTCCAATATCGCCGTTAACTCACTTACCGCGAAGGAGTTGGTCCGGCCCGCTGTTCCCTCATCTCCCTCGAACAAAGGCAGATTAACACTTACATCCGCAAAGGTATGAACAAGGTTGACATGTTTTTCATTTAAAAGCCCTGTACGTGGATCTAGATAGTCTTTCATTAAAACTGTACTCAGACTATCTAGCGAACGGGTGCGGAAATGGTCACGGTTAAACTTCGGAGTATGTCTCAATGAAATACCTGCCATTTCGGGTGAATCGACTGGTATTGAACTGCAAACGGGACACAAAGGGTCAGGCAGGAACTTATGCCAGGAACAGTTCAAGGTTTTCAGATTGAGAAAACAGACTTTTCCTTCGGAGGCCACCTCTTCTCCTTGTATGATTCTTTTTACCTCAGCTTCAATTATGTGTGCCAACTGTTGGAGTCCTGTACGTGATGCCCAAGCTTCCTGGTGCATTCCCCCATTTGACTCCAACCGCCTCTGCATCTCCCGCATGTCTCTACGGTCGTGTCCTGTCAAAAGACGTCTTGTCTCCACACATTGAGTGCAACCCGGGGTACCAGGCCGAACTAGAGGACCTATGATTCCTTCTCCAAAAAAACCAAAACCTCGTAGCCATGGAGTGTTGATACGACGAAACATCTGTTCTGCTTGTTGATAAACAGAGGGATTCCAGACATCCTGCAGCACCAATGCCAAATCGATGGTTGTTGGTAGGATGCTCTCGAAATTAGATTTACGAACCACAAGGTATTGAGAGGATATTTCTTCACATATGAAGTCTGATAATATCCCTTCTCCGACCACTAACACAACAGCACTCACTTGAATCCCTCCTCTTGAATCAATACCCCGAATACCCCGGCCAATTTCTGTTTAAGAAAAGGTTCCACATCAAGTTCATACACCTGAAGCTGCTTTCTGTTCCGTTCAAGGACTTTAATTGCTTCCTGGAGGTCCTCAGAACGAATCCTGTCTTCACACATAAGAATTTCTATACTTTCCGGTTCTTTTTCATCCAAAAATAATGAGGTAAATTCCAATGATCGCGGTGTTTCCGATTCTCCATGGTTTTGGCCTTTTGCAATAGCCTGCTGCAAAGCGTTTCGGAGTGCCAAGGTTCTATTAATATCTACACTGCCATACCATCCGTCTCTTGTGCCAACCCACACAACCGGAAATCCCGACACATTCTCCCCTAAGGCAATGGTCGGTGCACCTTGCATAGTCGTTAGGGACTGCAAATAAAAACGGCAGCGTTGATCCTCTACCTTCCTGAACTTCACTATAGAAACGGAATAACTCGGCTCGCGGCTTTGTCGGATTAACTCCTCTTCCAAACATTTTTGCAGGCCCCGCCAAACCCCTTCCGCTAACATAATACCAGCAGCTATTTTCACTTGTGGAGGCAGCTCAAAGATGTCGGCCATTTTTGAGACATACATTTCAATTCCGGTCAGCCCTGCTTCTATTCGCGCTTCCTGATGTGTCAGTGCTGAACATACCCTCTCCTGCAATAGGTCAGTTGGTCCCTCGGTTAATGGATTAACCGCCTGAACCGAGCACTGCGATAATGGTAGCTGCTTTAAATCTCCTTCCTCCCATTTGTGAAAAATCCCTGATACCTTGGATGTTAGCAGATTAAAGTGAACCAGTAATGAACTCGGATCACGATTTTCTGTTCTCTGTTCCAGTCTTACATTGATATCCTCTACTAATCTAACAGACGGATGTCTAGTTACTAGTGGATGAGGAATGAACGGATGCCAGTTACCTTCAAGTGTTTCTAAATCTAGAAGAAAGAATCGTTCTTTCTGTTCCTTTTCAGACACACCTGTAACATGCTTATACAACTCAAATACAATCACATTAGCAAGCATGGATCCAGCTGTCGGAGAATATGCGGAAAATGGCTGGTCATTGATGAGTGCTGTTTGGTGAAGACGGCGCCATGCAGACTCCCAACACCCTTCTGAATTTGGATGCACGAACGGTCCAGCTAACCCGACCTGTTCCAAGCAAATAGCAGGGAGAAACACCTTCTTTCCCTCCCTGCTAACCTTATGTAGAAGTCGTAGTTCCTCTACATCAGCCTTTTCTGAAACATACAAAATGTAATCAAACGGTTTCATCACTTCCTGCCAATCTCTTTCCTTGTTTTTGGTAAGCTCCTCTATCTCCACTTCATCGTCTGTTTTACGGGCACGCGCCACAAGTTCGTTCAACCGTCGTCTATTGGTCTGATCCGTATCCATTATCAGGATTTTGAACTTGGGATGTCCGGAAGTAAGTAACGAAGAAATCAACGAAATAAAAAATGGCCCTGATCCTACAGCCAACACATTCGACTGTCGATAGCATTGAAAACGGAACGCTCCTGAATCTATTAAGTTATCGACAAATTCGATTTGACAAGCATGGTTTTTTATAACCTGTTCTGTCAATTGATGCGGACGTTCTTGACTTACATCTCGAGCAAAACCGTTACTTACTAGTGTTTCTGCAATTTCAAACACTCTGTCACGGTATGGACCCGGTAATCCGGTTGTCAAATACTCCAAAGTGTGCTGGCCATTAAACATCGGCATTAACTTTTCAACCCACTTATCGATCATACTGCCTTCCATACGAAAGGAACTTACATTATTCCGAAAAAACACACCGCTGTTGGGGTATGGGAGAAAAAACGTGTCCCTTTTTACTTTCAGACGCGCAGAAGGGGTTAAATTTGTCACTTTCGTTCCTCCTTAGGTCCTCATCATTAATTATCATCACTATTATCCTATGTACTGCAATTTGTCCCTTATGTTTATACTTATAGAGAAGAGCCCCTGCGACGTGCAAGGGCTCTTCTCTATAAGCAACTGGGTTTCCATTTATAAAGCGAAAACTATCTTCCTCCGCAGCGATTTCCTCCACCACAACGGTTTCCGCCTCCGCAATTATGACCACCGCAACGATGTCCGCCGCCGCAATTATGACCGCCACATCGATGCCCACCGCCGCAATTAAAACAGTTAAAGCAGCTGAAACAATTAAAACAATTAAAGCAATTAAAACAGCTGCTAAAGCAACTAGAACAACGGCCAAAACCACCCACACCTACGAATAAACGGTCCTGATCACCATAGAATTGGTTTGGATCGTACGTCACTGGTTGGGAAGCTTGGAAATCACCGAGATTTAACGCTTGAAGTTCATTTTGAAAATCGTACATTTATTTAACCTCCTAAATAATTTAACCAAGGGCAGTTTCACTTTTTTAAAACGAGGTATGACAAAAGTACTTTAAATATAGGTGATTATAATGATTTCGAATCCTCCCCAACAAAATATGTACAATGGGTGGGTGTTGCTACTGATATAAAAGCCTATTTTGCTGATTTTAAAGAATCTTCTCGAGTTACAAAAAGGGGTGCCTCCAAAAGTTATTATTTTGGATCATTGGAGGATTTCATTAAGGGAGTTGAGCATGTTTCAGGCAAGCGCACGCCTGTTGAATATAACAAAACCCACAAAGATGGAGTCTTTGTGGGTTAAACTTCGTATGTATCGCCACAAACAGGATTCTACTTAGTGCTGCTACCTTCCGGTCCTGACACATTTCATAGCTCTGTCTTGGCTTGTTTATATAATAACAAATATTATGGTGAAGATAAATAACAAATAATGTTAACTCCCTCAGAGTTAAAATAGAAGTATTGTCTTTGTAAAATGATTAAAATCTACTATATGATTCTCTAAAATTTTCTGCAGTATTTCTAAATTAAGATCTTGATAATCATGAACAGCAATGTTCCTAAATCCAACCAAGCTTTCATTTTACTTGATAATGAAGATGATATAATATTCTCTTGCTCTAATAATGTAAAAGCATCACGACTGTTTTGCGGTAGACCAAGCTTTTTTTCAGCTACTATATGCATCGCAAGACCTATACTTGCTTCACATGCTCGTTGTAGGTTTAATACTATAGAGTCTTGTTTAGTAAAATTTTTTAGATGCTCTGGGTGTATTTCCATATTCTTCATGAATACGCTTAATACAGCGTTCAACAATATTTATTTTATTTAAAATGACATCATTTTTCATAGATTGACCCGCTTTCATCTATTTGTTTTAAGATGGGAGCTCTTTCCTCGTTTAATTTGGCATACATCTTGAACGTTTTGAGTTCAAATTCTGCCTTTATATGTTCGTCTTCACAATATATTGTTCTTCCTGTATGAATAATCTGTGCTTGGAACACAGTACTTGCCTTTGATAGATCAATAAGATCAACTTCGATATTTATTTTTGAAGCTAATTCTTGTGCTATTAAAAATAGATCATACTTCTCTATTTCACTTTCTGATAGAAAAGCAATATCTATATCGCTATCCTTATTAGTTCTTCCAGTCACTCTCGATCCGAAGAGAATGATTAGTACAGGAGCTATTTTATTGGATAAAAATTGGATTATTATATTTTCAATATGTTTTTCCAATCTTAAAGTCCTCCCGACTTCTTTTTTTCAATTATAGCAATATTCCCTATAAAGTCTTATCGTTGATCTGTACAGTTCTATGAAAAATTGCAATAGCATCAATGATAAATTTCCTACCCTATATAAACGCTGAGGATCTACTTATATCCTAACCCTTCTTGTGTTATTTGATTTTCCTGACAGCTTCCATCGTTCAAATAATATAAAAGGCAAATAAAGCAATATACATAAAACGAGTGCAACTATCTCAAGTGAAATAATATACCAAGGCCATGGTCCAAGAAAATCAAGCAAAGATACAGTGTCAGGTTTTCTTGCGAGAAACATATAATTTGCTCCTGTTAATGCATTTACCGGGATCACAAACACCATTAGAACATTTAACCACAGCATCGTCCTTGCAACCGATATCCAAGTAGGTCTAAAACCTTCTACTGCAGTCATAAAAAGCGCTGTTAACAAGATTCCCCCATGTCCGATAAAAAAGTAAAAATACCAAAAATGCGGAAAAGCAACATCAAGCACTGGGGTTAATAACGCTTGTATCGCACCAAGGGTTCCTGCAAAAAAGACGAATTCATACAAGTAGAAATTACGAAAAAACAGCAGTAAGATCGATAAAAATAGGGTTAATGTACATAGATGAAACGGTAGCGATTGCTCTGCTGTCCAATTGCCGGTAGTGAGGTACCATAAATGTAAACCAACATGCAATAGGAGCATAAGCAATGCTAATCCGTAACGAAATTTACGGTTCCACCCGGGTTTACGTAAATGTGCTCGGAACCAAATGACTGTCCCTAAGACCAATATAATAAACAAAAGCGCCACACCATGCTGAAGCGAATACATTTCAAATGGGTTGCCATAGTGACCAAAGAATGTTTCCATAAGCCCCCTCCTATTTCACTAAGTAGTATACTTCCTTCCAAATATTAGTGATTTCCAGTTATATAATAATTCTTCACCAAATGTACTAAAAGCTTTTTGTTGTAGTTTTTCTTTTTCTTTTTTCTTTTTTTTATTTTCCCCACGTGTCGTATCATGACACATGGACGTATCGTCTAGATCTTCACATGCTATATCTACATATGTATCAGTTTCTTCTTCACTGTCCATTAATGAATGCACACTTTCGATGGAGTAGCCCAAATCAAAAGCCATTTGCTTTTTCGTAATTTTATAGATTCCAATTCGTGTCGTATCTGGATTGGTAAGTAGATACAGTAGAAGTATTTCTCCTCTCGCGTCATCTCCTCAGAGAAAATCGGGTTCTTCCAAAAATTAATTCGTACCATTCTATACTTTTCCATTTTAAACCACAGTCCTTTCATCTATTAAATTCCTCTCATAGATGATATATATTGAAATGTAGCAAATGGTTAGGTATTTTTCAAAAAAAAATCTATTTATTTAATGACAGCGGTATCAAAAAAGGGAACCAGGAAACCTCTGAACCTCTATTTAAGAGACTTAGGGGTTTCAATTTATATACTATTACTTAAAACCAACAATTTGATGTGGTATGTACGGCTCTTCTAAATAAGCAATCTCTTCAGGTGTCAAGTTAATCGAAAGAGCAGCTACCGCATCTTCTAGGTGAGACAACTTCGTAGCACCAACGATTGGAGCGGTTACAGGCTCCTTCAGCAGTACCCAGGCAAGTGCGATATGTGCACGTGGAACTTCATGTTTCACGGCCAACTCTGCTACTCTTTCAACAATTAAACGATCTGTATCTTTATTGTAAAAAGTACTCTTCGTACTGTCTTTTTCAGATCGAACCGTTTTATCTTCCCAATTTCTAGTCAATTTCCCGCCTGCAAGCGGGCTCCACGGTATTACAGCGATCTTTTCTTCTTTACATAGCGGAAGCATCTCCCTTTCCTCTTCACGATACAAAAGGTTTAGTTGATTTTCCATGGATACAAAACGAGTCCATCCATTTTTTTCAGCTACATGTAACGCCTTTAAAAATTGCCATGCAAACATCGATGAAGCACCAATATATCTTACCTTCCCAGCCTTAACCACATCATGTAAAGCTTCCATCGTTTCCTCAATAGGGGTGTTATAATCCCAACGGTGAATTTGATATAGATCTACGTAGTCTGTTCCTAGTCTCTTAAGGCTATGATCAATCTCCCTCATAATTGCTTTTCGAGAAAGACCTTTACTATTAGGACCGTCAGACATCGGGAAATAAAGTTTGGTTGTGATAACTATTTCGTCCCGATTTGCATAATCTTTTAATACACGCCCAACAATTTCCTCGCTCGTTCCATTTGAATAATAGTTTGCTGTATCAAAAAAGTTAATTCCTAAATCAAGAGCTTTTTTAATAATGGGACGACTATTCTCTTCATTTAATGTCCAAGCAGGATATCCTTGATCCGGTTCACCAAAACTCATACATCCAAGACAAAGTCGAGACACATCCAAACCAGTATTTCCAAGTTTTACATAATCCATTTTATCTTCCTCACTTCCAAAATATTATTTAAGGGTTAAGACCAATTGTGGGTGCTACATCCTATTTTAAACAGCGGCATCAAGATCCCTATTTTTTTGTACCAACCTATTCACATAAAATCTAAAGACTACCAATGCACACCCTACAGACACGGCACTAACGATGAAAAGTACTGAATAACTTGTGTACTGCGATATCCATCCCAACATAATTGATCCAAGTCCAATACCTAGATCCGTTGCAGTAAGCAAAGAAGCATTGGCTATCCCTTTACGATCTGGACGAGCAAGACGTACGGTGGCTGCTTGTATAGCAGGCGATGCCGAACCGAAACCTATCCCGTATAAAACAGCTGAAACGAGTATTCCAATTAACCCTTCCGCTAGACTCAAGGAGATGAGCGCTATAATTGTCATACCAAGAGCTGGAATAATCACATACTTCTCTCCATGTTGGTCCGAAAGTTTTCCAGCAATAGGGCGACTAAGAACAAGAGTTGCAGCATACACCATAAAAAAGGCACCAGAATTAAAGGCAAGAGAATTCGTAAATAAAGGGACGAAAGCTGTAATCCCACCATAGGCAACATTTAAAAAGAAGACACAGATAGTAATAGGTAGGACTGTTTTTTCAAAAAGCTCTATTTTTTGCATCCCCGTTTTCTTCGGTTGGAAAGGTATTTTAGCACCGAACATCAACAATAGCGCAACTACAGAAAGAACGACTGAGATGAAAAACAACGCTTGATAGGATATGTTTTGTGTAATCCAAATTCCGCACATTGGCCCAATTGCCATGGCGAGGGTCATAGCTGTGCTGAACCAGCCCATTCCTTCCCCTCTTCGTGTAGAAGGTATGATATCTGTAATGGCGGTAAAAATGGCAGTGGTTGAAACGGCCCAACTAAATCCTTGTAAGATCCGTAGGCCTAGTAAAACAAAAACTCCACCAACCCAGCTATAGAAATACATAGCCAATGTAAAAATTAGAAGACCCCATAAAATAAATGGTCGCCTACCGTAACGATCTAATAGCCCTCCGATGATTGGTCTAAGAATAACAGCAGATAGCATAAACGCACCCACTACCAGACCCACCTGACTTTCGCTTCCCCCAATGTGTTTAATAAACAGCGGCAGTGTTGGTAGAAGCATATAAAACCCAGTAAAAAGGAAAAGCATACTTACGGTCATTAGAATAAATGGCTTCGTCCATAATCGTTCCATGTTGTCATTCCCCCTAGATTACTAGTTAAATAGAAGCGACTGATTCTTCTCTCCTGAGTCTTCAATACAAAGCCATTATGAATCTTCACTTTATCACCTCTACTAATAGAAAAAGCAAAACCTTACCCTTTTTAAGGTAACGGTTTTGCCTGATTTATCAGTTACAACCCGTGTCTTATGTTTCCAATTATATATAATTGGAAAGCACTTTCAATTGTCAAAACAAAGGGGTTTGTAAATTAATAGACAAATGGTTGATTTTTGTTCAATATCTTTAAATAAATCATGTTACATTATTAGACATTTGTTTATAATTAAAGATAATTTATTAAAGTTGGTGAACATATAATGAGTAAAATCGATAGAAGAATACTTAAATCCCAAGACGCTATTAAAAATGCAGTTATTCAATTAATGTCAGAAAAACATTTTGATGATATTACAATTCAGGATATATCTGATAAGGCAAATGTAAGCCGAGGAACTATTTACCTTCATTATGTTGATAAATATGATCTATTGGAAAAACTAATTGAAGAACATATTAATAAGCTACGGGAGCTGTGCGAATCTGCATCTGATTTAGAATACGGAGAAGCAAATTTACCGTGGTTTAAATATCTAAAAAATAATTATTTGTTTTTTTCTACCATGTTAGCAAGTAAAGGGGCTCCTTCGTTTCGTAGGCAATTCATTGAATTTCTTATTGAGGAATTTACTGATGAAGTAGATGCTATAACTGGGGTAAATTCCGATGTAAATAAAGATATTATTCTACAATTTATTGTTACCTCATACGTAGGGATAGTAGAATGGTGGTTCAAAAATGGAATGCCGTATTCCCCGGAAGTGATGGCAGAACAAGTGGGAATATTATTAGAACGAAATTTATAAGCAAACGATATAATAAAAATACTCGTGATCCCGCGTGGTTTACACGACCGCTGACATTAATAAGGATGCAAGATTTAACTTAAGCAAAAGAATGCCTTCACATAAGTACCCCTTCAAACATGCTCTATTGTTTGTGAATTTCCTACATTCAATTTATTTGTGCTACCATAAGGTAAATACCTAATAATGGAGTGGATCAATAAACATGTATAAATTGCTTGCAATTGATATCGATGGAACCTTAATCAATGATCGTAAAGAGGTAACAAAGGAAGTAAATGAGGCAATCCAAGCAGCTAAGCGAAAAGGAGTCAAAGTGGTCATTTGTACAGGGAGACCTATCGGAGGAGTTCATGGGTTCATAGAAGAGTTAGACCTTCATGACCAATATGTCGTGACATTTAATGGCGCACTCGTTCAACATTCCGAAACAAAGGAAGTGGCGTCAGAAATTTCTTTAACACATGATGACTTAATGACACTTTATGGAGTCAGTCAGGAACTCCAGACATCCATGCATTTCTTTGATTCACAAAGAATATATACTCCCAATAAAGACATTAGTCCATTTACCGTTGTGGAATCATTTGTTAATGGTGTGCCTTTGCACTATCGTGAAATTGAAGAAATTCCATCAGACATCTTAATACCGAAAGTAATGTTTGTGGGAGAACCTGAGCGTTTAGAAAAAACGATAGCTACAATTCCAGCAACTCTTAAGGAAAAATATACGATGGTGCGCAGTGCTCCCTATTTTTATGAAATTTTACACCCAAGTGTAAGCAAAGGAAATGCCATAAAGCTTCTTGCTGATAAATTAGGTATATCTCGTGAAGAAGTCATCTGTATTGGAGATGGCGAGAATGATTTAACAATGATTGAGTATGCAGGTTGTGGCGTTGCAATGGGTAATGCCGAGGAAAGTGTCAAAGAAATCGCTCAGTTTCATACACGATCCAACAATGAGCATGGAGTCGCCTATGCGATTGAACAATTAATAATAAATACATAATATAGAAAGGCTTATATCATAACGAAAACCCGCTTTTCCGAATAAGGATTAAGCGGGTTTTAATTGGTTTTACAAACTCAGTCCGTAGATGTAAGAGACGCCTGAACTTCTGGAGAGATTGTTGGAAAAGGATAGTTAATTTCTTCTTCAAATTCCACCCAATCAAGATTTGCCATCATGAGCAAGTAGCGTTTGCCGCTTGTTGGATCACTTATGATGATATGGTCACGACCAGCTGTTTCTACTCGCCCGTGGTAAACCATCGCGTTCCATTTGCTATTACCTTGGTAAGTAAAGTAAAAAGTTCCAATTTTACCTTTGTTATAGCGTATTATATTTTCGATAAAGGATTCTTCCACCGCGCCTGCCACAAGCTGCTGTCCAGTCCCCATCGGAACCACTGGGACAGAATACGTTGGTCCAGAAGGCATGCCCGCCGGGAAGCCAGTAGGCATAGCCATAGCCGCTGGGAAGCCAGGAGGTTGTGTGCCACTTTCCCTGGTCATAGAAGATGGATAAAGACTAGAATAGTAGTTCATGGGATAATAATTAAAGTCTTGACAAGACATAAAAAATCAACTCCTAAAAATTTTATCTATAAAACTCTGTGCAGTAACCCGGTACAGCGATATAGAAGCAATGATTTCGGTACGCAAAATCAAACTTCGTCATAGGTGATCTAGGCATAGTAGCGCCACAAGGTGCTCGAAACTTTTTTCCGGGACTTGGGTTATAAAACCACAAATTCATTCTAGCACGAGGTTCCCTATGTCCATGCAACAAATTCCTAGCTCTTTGAAGGTCTTCTTCACTGGGCCGTTGTGTATACAATGATCCATTTAAGACGGGTTCGAAATGAGGGACCCCAGTTCCAGGTATCGTTTGATAAATGGCATGCCTTATATTACGTAGGTTTTTGAAATCAGGAGCACAGTTGGCCTCAACTCGATTGGCCACAACCGTTCCCACCTTGTTCATGCCTTGAACACCTTCTCCAATCGCTTCAGCCAACATGAGCCTTGCCAACTCTTCCACGTCACGTGAATTATGCTTAATTCGTCTGCCCATTTTCTCACTCCTTCGGCTTATACAATTAATTTATTAACCGAAGCTGGGTTTGGTAGCTTGCCTATCTGCCTATATTTTATAAATTATAATTAACAACATAATCACTCACCAAATTACTCAAAAGAAAAAAACCTTATAATTAAGGCTTTTGCTCAGCAATATTTTATAATCTTATAAAATACTTTCTATATAATTTGCGGTAATAAAATGATAAATTCTGTTCCCTTATCTTGTACACTATTTACTTTTATTTTTCCTTTGAAAGAACGGATTATTTGAAAACTTACCATCATACCTAATCCTGTTCCCTTTTCCTTTAAGGAGTAAAACGGAGATCCAAGTCTGTCTATTTGTTTTTTTGTCATTCCAATTCCTTGATCCTTAATCATAATCTTTATATATCCATCATCTGTTGGAGTACAGCTAACCCAAACCGTTCCCCCATTCGGCATAGACTCTACAGCATTTTTTAAAATATTAATCAACGACTGGTTCAGTTTTTGAGGATTAGCATAAATATAACAGTTAGTAAGAATATCCATTTTAACCACAACATTGTGATTTATGCTGTAACTTCGAATGATATTTACTACACGTTCTATCTGATACCCTACTTCGATTTTTTCAATGTTATTGATTGAGGGTTTTCCAAAGGATAAAAAATCATCAATAATTTCATTTGCACGATCTAATTCTTCAATTGATATTTTGATATAATTTTTCTTTTCTTTAGGCAATTCGCCTTCGTTAAGAAGTTGTAAAAAACCACGTGTAACTTGCATCGGATTTCTGATTTCATGAGCAAAAACACTTGTTAACTCACTTATCACTCGTAATTTTTCCGTATTTTGCACCTCTAGACGGAGCTGGTGAATCTCCCTGATTGTTTCTATTAACATTGTGAAGAACCAAGTAACAACTACTACAAAAATAAGATGAACAATCTGTACTTTTAGATAATCATAGGAAAAACCTCTTAAAATAACGAAAATAGTAAGACCGATAAGACAGTAGTAAAAGGAAAGACCCACCGCAATATTAACCCTTTTGTCCTTTTTCGAACGTGAAAACCTTCTTTGAAAATAAAATATTACAGGAAGTGATAAAAATAAAACAAGAATCGTATTGTAAAATCCTATACTGATGCCAAAGGAAAAGCGAAAAAGTACAATTAAGACAGATAAGAAGATTCCTGGCCAAAATCCACCATATAACGTCCCAATTAAAAGAGGAATGATTCTTAACTCCAAACGAGCATTTTCACCAAAATCCACTGGAAAGGACATGCAAAATATAATTGATATTCCCCACAAAACAGTCATTATGATGTTTTTATTTTTAGCACTTTTTACCTTTTCTGTAATAAATGTATAGTAGATAAATATGGGTATTACCATAAGGGTGAGTTGAAACAAAAAATCTTTTATAATACTCATCTTTGTGACCTTTCTTATATATAATCATTCTGAATTTGAGATATTTATATTATCAATATCGACCCATTTCCCCTAAAGTACAGTATTTCTGTAAAATTTTTATACAAAAACTAAAAAAAGGACATTAATCGTAATGATTAATGCCACTAATTACAAAGAATATTATATCAGCTAAATATCAGACTCTAACCGTTGTATAAACTCCTCCGCTGCACTGTATCCTTGCTGCTTCAGAAGCCAGTTATTTGCCGCTGCTTCAATTAAACCAGCCACATCCCGACCCGGTTGAAGCTGAATCTCTATATGGGGAATTTGCACTCCCATATATTCGGTGTATTTGGCTTCGTGATCCAACTCATTATTGAGTGAATTCTTCTGCCACTTTGTCAGTTCTATATCAAGTGCAATCCTCGTCTCATCTTGAAAAGCTTTTCTGCCATATAAGCGGACCACATTTAGAAGCCCGATACTCCGTAAAGCCAGGAACTCTTTTGTTTTTCCATCATGGGTTCCTAGAATCGTACGTGGACTGAGTTTTTTCAATACAACAATATCATCAGCCACAAGCCTGTGACCCCTACCAATCATCGTATGTGCCGTTTCGCTTTTACCGACACCTGAATTTCCCCGAAGTAAAATGCCCATTCCATATACATTGATACAAACCCCGTGCACTGCTATTGCTGGAGCTAATGCTTTTAGCATATAATCATCAAGATTTGTGATAAATTCAGAAGTAGGCTGAGGCTCATTTGTACATAACAACGGAATTCCCTCTTCAAGGCAATACTGAGTTAAATAAGTTAGCCCCTCCTGTCCAGCAGTAACGATAAAGCAGGGTGGATGGTATTTTACAATATTACCTATACGCATCTGACGTTCCTCTAAACTCAATTTGTGCAAATATGTAATTTCTTTTCTACCAAGAATTTGAACACGTTCCGTCGGAAAAAAATCAAAATGACCAACAAATTCCAAGCCGGGACGGTGGGATCTTGATTGTTTTATTTGTTGCTTTAATTTATTTTCCCCTGTTAGTATTTTTAATGAAAATTTTCGAACCAAATCTTCAACCGTTAAAATTTTCACATTCTATCTCCCTTTCATTCCTTATTACGTTCTTTGAATGAATATATAATATTATATCAATGTATATATCCAAAGACTATCTAAAACACAAGTGACACTAATAGCTGAAAAGAAAAAACCGTAGATTAAATCTACGGTCATACCTACTTTTCCAATAAAAATGTTAGCCCCCATTGCAGAACATTACTATAATCTCAATTAGAATTCGTTTAAGAAGGCGGGGACATATTTACAAAAAAAAGCCAAGGATTTCTTCTCCTTGACTTCGCTTCTTTTTTAAATATGAACTTTTAGGTTATTTACTTCTATTTAACTGTTAAAATAACACGTTGATAGTGTTTTAACCCATGTACACCATCATCTTGTACTTCTGCAACTATATGAATGGTGTCCCCTGACTTTGCATCTTCTGGGACAGTGAATTTCACGGTTTTTGAATTGGCTCCTTTTAAGGAAATACTGTCTGTCACTTCACCTTCAGCCAATTCACGATGAAGTCCTAGCTGTAAACCTCCTGCTAATTGTGGGATGGTTTCTTTTTGAGGTACCTTTGAGTCTTCATAAGTGTCTGCCTCAAAGTATCTCCACCATTTATATGTTAGCTTATCTCCATCCGGATCTGTCCCCTTAGCGTGCAGTGTTACTTTTTGTCCTTTGCTTACAGTTAAATCTAATCCTTCTTTAATTGTTAGAGTTGGATTATGATTGGCATCTTCATACTTTGAGGCTACTAGCCAATCAGCTCTTGCGGCAAAATCATCTTGTATATCGTCAAACCATCGCATTAAAGAGTATTCCGCTTCATAACGATTCGTGTAAACATTGTAATCTAAAACGGTGTTTCTGTATAACTTATCGTTTACCGCACCGAAGCGTCCACCCCAACCACCATAAGATGGATCTTCCATACTTCTTAACCCATTATTAATCAGATAGAAAAAGGAAGGTGAATCTCCTTCAGAAATGAAATCATATTTGTTATATTGAGGATTGTTCGTTAAATATTCTTCACTTCCACGTTGCTCTTCCGGTAATTCTCCTTCGATTATGTTACCGTCACCCATTAATGCATATAGCTCCATCAATGGTCCGTGTTCATACTTAATATTCTCCTTATTCCATGCACCTTGTAGCCTACTATTTACTTCATCCGTATGGTATTTCCATGCATAGGCAAAATGCCAAAAGTTCGATTGATCATTTATAATTCTTATATCTGGCCAATTCTTTGCAATATAAGAATTATAGCTATCATCTTGATCTAAAATGATATAAAGTACTAGTTTATCACTGACTCTTTTTTTAATTTCTTCCCAGTCTTCTGTACCTTCATATTCTTCTTGGATTGATTTTAACGCTCTAGCAGTTGTGTTTGTCCCACCCCAAGTTTGAACATATAAATCGCTTTCATTATTATCTAAAAATAGATCTTTTAAAAACTCAGATCCTTCTGTTATTTGTTCCATCTCACCTACGTCTGAAATATTACCAATTTTTGTTACGCTACGTATGTAGTCTGGAGTCGGATATCCATCGGCGTGTTGAATTAAATTTGGATAGCCCTCTTCATATGCGTCTATCATTTTCGATAACCATTCTGTTCCTGTCCATCTAAAAGGTTCTATGCCCTTTTCTTCATCACCAGCATAGTGATATACAGAGCTTGTTAGGACAATTCCTTCCAAATCCATCTCATTTGCATATAAAAGGTATCTGATAACGGAATTCATATCATCTACTTCACCATCAGTGGTAATGACTGTTCTCGCTTTTGAAGTTTGCTTATTCTTACTAACTTCAGGTTTTACAGCATTCTCTTTAACACTAACATTCTGGTTACTAAAACCGCTTGAAAAAAATACACTGACTAACAGCAGAATACATAATACCAATTTACGTTTCATTTTATCCTCCTAATTCTTTGTATTTTTCAACAAATAAAGCTTAACATTAAAACGTTTACATAACCGAGCAAACTTTTTCCCTTTCTCTCCGGAAAAGGTTATTGATTAATAACGTAATAGATAAAATGAAAGAACTCCTAAAAATGTAAGAGTTCTTTCATGTTTAAATTAAAATGTCTATTATTTAAATCTCATTGAATACTCAGTATGGAAAGTATTTCCTGGTTCAAGCATATTATTACCAAACTTTTCACTAAAGTTCCCTGATGTATCATATGTATCGGCCACCCCGTACCAAGGTTCTATGCATACAAATGGTGCAATACTGCCATCTTCATCGATATATTTTGACCAAATTCCAACAAACGGAAAATTTTCAAACATAACTTCTACACCATGACTGGATTTATTTGATACCAATGTAATCTTGTCAATATTGCTGAATACGAGAGCATCATGCGCAAATAATGAATTCGTTAATGGCAGCATTTCAATATCATAAACACTCCCTTTCTCGTGAAGCAAAGAGTTCTGCAACTCATATTCCATTACACTCTTATCTTCAGCAGGAGTAAAGTGTAGACGGTAATCCTCAATGGTTTCATTTTCTAATAGAGGAATCTTAAAGGCAGGATGAGCACCAATAGAAAAATGCATTTCCTTCTCATTTTCATTCACAATTTCCCAATGTACAATCAGTGAGTCGTCTTCAAGCATATACCGGATAATCGCTTGAAACTCATAAGGATACACCTCTCTAAAACGTCCAGCCGATTCAAAAATAAACGTAGCATTTGTTGCTGTCTGCTCTAGTACATTAAATTCAACGTCACGTAAAAAACCATGTTGTGACATCTTATACGTTTGACCATCGATTTGATATTGATCATCTTTTAATCGTCCTACGATCGGAAACAATACTGGAGACACTCTTCCCCAGTATTTGTTGTCCCCTGTCCACATATAATCTAGTCCATTTTTCTTATGCTTTACTTTACGCACTTCTGCTCCATGACTGTCTATACCTACCTTCAACCATTCATTTTCAACAGTAATCATATTCTCATTCCCTCTTCTTTCTAGTCTGATATGTATAAATTCTATACTAAAAGACTCACTCCCAAAAAGAAAGGCTTAGTGATTTGATACCAATAATAATTTTCTTCTAAACAGAACAGATGTTTTGTAGTAGAATATACAAAGTGTTTTGATTTACTACATAATAGATTTATAGAGGTGGAAGAATTGAATGGTACATTGCATGCAGCAGTAGGTTCAGCAACAGGATTTGTCGTCGCAAATTCATTACAAACATCACCGACTGCAACACTTTTGTTAATCGGGTTGGGAGGAATTTCAGGTTTAATCCCAGACCTGGATATTGACGGAAAGCTTCGTGGTAAAATTACCCTTTCACATAAAGTGATTCGGCTATCTGCTCTAATCATTGGAATAATGATGGTTATCTATAGTTTCTTTGAGAAGTCAGAGATTGAGAGATGGTTAGGAGTAGGTATCGGTTTAATGATCATGTTGATCTCATCATTAATTAGGCAAAAACATATGTTAACTATTACTGGAATAGCTGTTTTTGTAGGTGGATTTTCTATAGAGGAGCTTTGGGTCATTTTATTGGGGATATATATCATGATAGCATCTGTATCTTCGCATCGAAGCTATACCCATTCATTAGTTGGAGTGGCTTTCTTTGGCTTTATTGCTTCCCTTTTTGAGTCCTCACTTAGAATTGAGGGAGTGTTCTATGCTAGTCTAGGCGGTTACATTAGTCATTTGATTGGAGACTTAAAAATACTTCCGTTTAATAAACGAGGAGTAAAGATGTTTTTACCACTTTCATCCAAGGAAATATAAATCCGCACTTTGGCAGTAGTATGAAGGGAAAAAAATGCCGATCACCAATATAAGGTAATCGGCATTTTTTCTATTATTTTTAATAAACTCAGGTACGATTGATTAATAGGCTGTCAGTGCCTCTTCTGTTGGTCTTTCACCTCTTTGCAATTCATTAAGACTTAGACCAAAATCTAGTTGTAGATGGGGGTAATCTTCGAATCCATTCCAATCTCCTCCCCATTCAAATCCAAGTTTCTTAGCCCTTTCAACCACTTCCATCCAATCTGCCGATCCATTTCCATTTCCATCAAACTCCATATCCCAAATAACCTGTCCTGCTTCTGTCTTTAGAGCAAAGTCGACTGCAAGTCCAAAATTATGAAGTGACTCTCCACCCTTTGCATACGTAACAATACTACCTGCTGTCGTACGACCTTGTTCATATAGTCCATTTTGTTCCTCCACACTGCGGAAGCCATCCGTAATAACGACCGTAATTCCTTGATCCGCCATATTTTGAATGAGTTGATTTGTCCGCTCTTCTACTACTGGATGAAGAGTGGTTGGTAATGGGACATCTTCTTTTTTTATATATTGGTAGTATATAATAATTGCAATCAGAATCATGCAAATGAACATCCAAAATCTTTTCATGGCTGCGTTTCCTTTCAAAAAGTAGATCATACAGTATATAGACGTTCGAGAGTATGAATAGTTTCATTTTTTCATAGAAATTAAAAATCGAAAAGAGGGTGACTTCACCCTCTTGTTTTACCCATTCAGCCTTGTCATCACATTTGAGATTGTAAAATCTACTACGATAGTGCCACCGCTATAATCGCTGTCAGTGTATAAACCATTCGTTTCCGTTCCTGTTGAAGAACCTCCTGAATATAATGTATAGCTAGAATCTTTTGCTAAGTCCGGTGAACTAATATATAGGGACTGATAATCTTTTTCTGGTGCAAATGTGGCGATCGTGTTTCCTTCACTATCTTCTAGATGTACCATTGTTCCTGCCGCCTGCGATTCTGGATAAGTCATCATAATTGAATATTGACCAGACGTCTCGGAGCTAGTTTGTGTTTTCGTACTTCCAGCTGCTACTAATACTCCTCCCGTTATTTCAAACGTCTCCACATAGTCTATTTGACCATTTCCATCATCCGTTGGTCCATTCACAACAACTGTACCATCCGTCATAACAAATGATCCGTTGGAATCCAGTCCATCTCCCAGTGAATTTACAGATACATATCCGCCTGTAATCTGAATAAGATGATCCTCTGTTGTACTTTCCACCATGTTCTCTCCTGAGGAGTCAGCTCCACCACCCACATTTAGTCCATCATCAGCAGAAGTAATGTCGATTGTACCACCCGCAATCGCAACAATTTTACTTTCGATTCCTTCATAAGTCTTTGTAATTGTAAGATTTCCACCTTTAGTTACTACCGAAGAATCGGCGTGAATCCCATCATCTCCGGATGCGATTGTAAGTTCCCCAGCTTCGAATAGAACACTATTGCCACTGTGAATGGCATCATCATATGAATCAATCGTAAATGTTCCTCCACCAATTGCAAGCTCTGTTGTTGCTTTCAGACCTTTAGAGCTCGTTATTTCTGTAGTGGTTGTGGAGTCATCGGAGTGCCCTCCACTAGCAAACTCATTTATTCCAATGGTTTCAGGACTTCCACCACCCGTTGCAATGGTATACTCTCCATCTAATACATACAGGGAAGTTTGAGCTTGGATCCCGTCATTGTCTGCTACAATGTTATATGTTCCACCTTCAAGGGCAATATTTCCTTTTTCAGCATCTTCATCATTTGTTGATTTGATTCCATCACCGCCGGCTGTAAGTGTCAAATTCCCATCTTGAACAGCTACTAAATCACGTCCAACAATCGCATCATCTTCAGCCGTAACCTCAATATTGCCACCTGTAATTCTTAATTCATCTTTTCCAATTATTCCATCATTAAAGTTCGCCTCTACATAAAGCTTACCATCACCATTAATGGTTAAATGATCTTTACTAAAAATAGCTGAATTGGGTTCCTCTTCTTCTGTATCATCGTATACATATTGCGTTCCATCAGAAATTGTATTCTCTGTCCCCTCCGGTAACGATATCACCGTCTTTTCAGCATCCTTCACATAAATGGGAGCGGAAGTACTGCTATGAATGTCTACTCCATTTAAGACAAGTCGAACGGTACTTTTATCCTCCGCTTCCACAACGATTTGACCATCATCTAATGTTCCACTTAGAACATAGACCCCACCCGTACGGATGTAAATCGTACTTTCAGACACAACCACAGCTCCTGCTCCTTCATAGGAGGCTGTTGTCCCATTTAATTGAATATACGTTGGGTCCTCATCTTTCCACTCTGTATAAAGATCATCATCGCTGTATGTAGCTAGCTCACTTACAACTGTTTGTATATTCCCATCACCAATCGTACTTAATGTGTCAATATTTACTCCAGATGCGGTACTAGTTGATGTTGAAGTAACTGACTCCTCACTATTGCTACAAGCAAATAACAAGGTTGCACATACCAATGGTGCCACCCACTTTGTAAATCTATTATTTTTTTTCATTATTCGGCTCCTTTTTTTCTTGTTGAGCCTATTATGTTATATCAACCTTAACAAAACCTTAAAGATAAAAAGTTTATGTAAAAAAATAGGACAGTTTAATTCACTGTCCCGGCTTATTTCATATATCGATATTCTCGCAAACTATTCAAAATAGATATTTCCTGTAATAACTCTTCTCCCACATTTGTTTCTCTTACCTTTTTTCTTTCGAGTTCTTTATCTACCAATCTTTTTACCGATAGAACATCTGTTCCATTACATAGAACATCTTGTTTTGAATTAAATTGCTTATGAGCCACCAGCTGCATACCGTACGAATTATATAATAACGTATAACCCGCTATCCCTGTTGTTGATTGATACGCTTTGGAAAATCCTCCATCTATGACAAGCATTTTACCATTTGCTTTAATTGGATTTTCTCCTTCGATTTCTTTTACTGGTGTATGACCATTGATAATATGACCTTGATCGGGATTCAGACCAAACTCGGCTAGAATTTTACGGCATATGTCCTCGTTTTCACGTAAATAGTAGTATGGGTTCTTTTTCTCTTTATGGGTTTCCTTATCTTTAATGAAGTATCGCTCAAAGGTTGTCATCGCTCTTTTTCCAAAGAGAGAGGAGTACTCTCCTGTCCATAAATACCAGACCATATCTGTCGCCAGATCATCTGTCTCTTCAGGATTTGCAAAAGAATGACGTAAATAATGTTCAAATTTATCCAGTAATTCCCGACCAGCATAGGTTTTATTCTCAATCACCATTTTCTCCATATATCCTTCTTCATCTAAAGGAATACAGCCATGGATTAATAAGTTTCCGTTATATCTCAAATAAAGACTGCCTTTTTTCATTAGAAAATTCATATGTCTTGCTAACTTTTCCGAATGCTGGACAGAAAATAACAGTCTTTCGATCACTTGAGCTTCTTCCTCTAATAATTGATCGGGTTGTTCTGGATTCACTGTAGCAAAGCAGCTGTTTTCCAGTTGGAATGTTTTCCCATGGATGGTAATTTCATTTCTGTCATAATCAATTTTCTCGAGCAAAAGTCTCTCTGACATATTAAAGTTCGGGCGTCTCTTTATGATCGGCATCTCTAGTTTAAACTGAATCATGGAAATGGCTTGATGAATTTTTGTAATTTGTAGTCGTTCATGTTCTGATAGTTTCTTATCTGAATGTACCTTTGGTCTAAAAGCGGGATTGTCATTATAGTATTTCTCCGCCAGATTAAGAAGCGGTCTAAGATTGATTCCATAAACATCTTCAATAATATCCAAATTATCATACCGAGCACAGATACGTATAATATTAGCGAGACAAACCTTTGAACCAGCGAATGCACCTAGCCATAGAACATCATGATTTCCCCATTGAATATCAACAGAATGATAATTGATGAGAGTTTCCATAATTTTATCTGGTTCAGGTCCACGGTCATAAATATCCCCAACTACATGAAGATGGTCAACTACCAATCTTTGAGTAGTATAAGCTAGACCAATTATGAGCTTTTCTGCCTGTCCTAAGGAAGTAATTTGTTGAACAATCTTCGTATAATATTGTTCCTTATTGTTGGAATCATCTGCTTTATAAAGTAATTCTTCAATTATGTAAACAAACTGATTGGGCAATGCTTTACGTAATTTCGAACGTGTATATTTAGAAGAGGCATAAGATATGAGCTTTATCATACGATAGATGATGACTATATACCATTGGTTAACTTCTTGATCACTTCTAAAAGTATTTTTTACTAACTGTAATTTTTCTTCTGGATAATATATTAATGTAGCAAACTCATTCATTTCTTTTTCAGTTAAAACATCTTGAAACAGGTCTTTTATTTTTTCCTTTACATTTCCCGATCCATTTCTTAATACATGCTGAAAAGCTTGATACTCCCCATGCAAATCACTAACAAAATGTTCTGTTCCCTTTGGAAGATTAAGGATCGCTTCTAAATTAATAATTTCCGTTACTACTTTTTCTTCACAATCATATTTTTGGGCCAGTAAATCTAGGTATTTTGGATTCAAGGTATGTATCCCCTTTCATTGTTCACCACTATTTTACACTTTAATAGATTTTGAGGAAATACTATATTTCAAAGTCAACCATAAAAAAGCAGTGATCTCCCTATAGGAGCCACTGCTTTCAAGTCACTATTTTTTATGGAAGATACTTCATTTTTTCCTGTATAGACGTTCTTTCTTTTGGTTGACTAATCTCTTCTGGATAACCTATGCCAAATACCCCGATACAATCGTACCCATCTGGAATACCCATGATTTCACGGTTTTTAGCTGCATTCCCCATGGAAGACCAGAAAGTTCCAACGCCTTCTGCCCAAGCAGCTAAATTTACGTTTTGAACAAAACAAGCGGTGGCAAGAACATTTTCATATGTCTCTATTTCCGTGGATCCATGTTTGGATAGAACGGCTAGTACAACAGGTGCATGACAAAAATTTGTTTTATGGTTTAATTTTGTTCTTGTTTCTGACCCAATCATATACACTTCCCATGGCTGAGTCATTTTATGATTTGGAGCCATCGTTCCGGCTTCTAACCATTTATTAATTTGTTCTGGTTCAACCATGTCCGATTTAAATTTTTTGATATTTCGTCTAGAATATATAGTTTCTAAAATATTCAATGTATTTCCTCCCCTTTGTTCTGATCATTAACTTACACGTTTAAACTGACTGGTATAAAGCTCATAATAAAATCCTTTTTTCTCCACTAATTCATTATGAGTCCCTTGTTCGATAATCTCACCTCCATTAATAACTAAAATTTGATCCGCTTCACGAATGGTGCTCAAACGATGAGCAATGACAAAACTCGTGCGATCTTTCATTAATTTTTTCATCGCTTCTTGAATATGCATTTCGGTGCGTGTATCAATACTGCTTGTTGCTTCATCTAGAATTAATATCGCTGGATTTGCTAAAATCGCTCGTGCAATTGTAAGCAATTGACGTTGTCCTTGGCTTAGGTTCGCACCCTCTGCCGTAAGAACTGTATCATATCCCCTCGGTAGCTTTTGAATAAAGCTATCTGCGTTAGCTAGTTTAGCGGCTTCTTCAATTTCTTCATCAGTTGCCTCTAATCTACCATATCGGATATTTTCTCGAATCGTATCTGAAAAGACATAGGCATCTTGAAGAACGATCCCTAATTTCCGGCGCAGACTATCCTTACTGATCTCTTGAATATTTGTCCCATCAATAGTTATTTTTCCATGATTTATTTCATAGAATCTGGTTAATAGATTCACAATGGTAGTTTTTCCAGCTCCCGTTGGTCCTACTAAAGCGATAGTTTCTCCTGGTCTTGCTTTTAAGGATAAACCTTTTATTACGGGTAACTCTTTCTTGTATCCAAATGAGACATCATCAAAAATGACTTCTCCTGTCATATTTGTTATTTCTTTGGAAGATTGATCATTATCAAACTCCGTTACTTCATCTAATATATCAAAAACTCGTTCTGCACCTGCTACCGCTGATTGAAGCATATTAAATTGGTTCGCCAATTGATTTATAGGATCACTAAATTGTCTAGAATACGTAAGAAAACTCACAACGACACCAACTGTAATGGCTTGCTCATAGGCCATCCAGCCTCCTGCTGCAGCAATGATAGCAAAGCTTATATTTCTCATCACATTCATGACCGGTCCCACTAGACCGGAATAGATTTGCGCTTGAATGGATGAGTCACGTAATTTCTCATTAATTTGTTGAAATTCCTCTTTCACTTTTTCCTCACGGTGAAAGACTTTGACAACTTTTTGTCCGGAAATCGTTTCTTCAATATAGCCGTTCAATTCACCTAAATATAGTTGTTGGCTTTTAAAGAATGTTCGAGTATATTTGGCTATTTTGGAGGTTAAAAACACAACTATGGGAATCGTTATGAAACTAACAAACGTAAGCCAAATATTTAAATGAATCATAAAAGCTAGAGCACCAATTAATGTTACTACACTAGAGATAAGAGATGTGAAGCTTTGATTTAATGTATTCGTAATGTTTTCCATATCGTTCGTTGTCCGGCTCATTATTTCCCCGTGGCTTCGACTGTCAAAATAACGTAAAGGCAATTTTTGGAGGTGAGAGAATAAATCTTTACGCATATCAAGCACCGTATATTGAGAAACAGACGCCATAAAAAACGATTGAAGCCATGTTGCTAGAGCACTAAAAACATAGATACCTAGAAGGGCGAAACATAGCCACAACAACCCATTATAGTCTTTTGGTATGATAAAACGGTCAATGAAGAGTCCTATGAGATAAGGTGCCATTAGATTAAAGGCTGAACTAAGAATGGTGAGAATAACGACAAGAATCAGACCCTTTCTTTGCTTACCAATATATGACCAAATTCTCCGTAACGTTTTCTTAGTATCATATGCTCGTTGGACAGGCATGTTCCCTCGAAATGCCCCTGGCCCTCCACCCATTCCCATTTGCGGTCCCATTGGTGGTCTCATTTGGGGGTTTCTCTGTTCAGCCATATACGACCTCCTCCTTCCCTAATTGAGATCGATAAATTTCCTGATAGACTTCACTCTGACACATTAATTCTTGATGAGTTCCTTCCGCCACAATCTTCCCATCATCGAGGACAAGAATTTTATCTGCTTCTAATACAGAGGAAATTCGTTGAGCAATCAGAAAAGTAGTGCTTTCTTCCATAAGTTCCTTAATTGCTTTCTGTATTCGAGACTCGGTCCCTAAATCAACCGCACTCGTGCTATCATCGAGAATTAATATAGACGGACGAATTAATAGTGCTCTTGCAATAGAAATTCTCTGTTTCTGACCACCGGAAAGATTAACCCCTCTTTGGCCAAGTATAGTATCATAACCGTCTGGCATACTCATGATAAAATCGTGTGCACTGGCCGCTTTTGCCGCCTTTTCCACATCCTCTTGAGTTGCATATGGCATTCCATAACAAATATTGTCTCGAATGGTTCCGCTAAACAAAATGGTTTGCTGCAAAACCACACCCATTTGCGTTCGAAGATGTTCTAATGACATATTACGAATATCCTTGCCATCAATGAGCACTCGTCCTGCACTTACATCGTATAACCTAGGAATTAAACTTACCAATGTAGATTTACCTGAGCCTGTGGCACCTAAGACCGCAACCGTCTGACCAGCCTCTACCAAAAAGGTAATATCCTTCAACACGGTTTCCTTCGATCGATCAGAATAACCAAATGAAACGTGATCAAACATGACTTCACCTCTAGTAATGACATGGGATACAGCACCCTTATAGTCAGTTAGATCGGAATCGGTGTTGAGAACTTCTTGTACACGGTCGGCTGACACCTTTGCACGAGAGATATTCATCATGATCATTCCAATCATCATGATGGCTGATAAGACCTGCGTCACGTAGTTAATGAAGGCAATCAGGTCTCCAATTTCGAGGGATCCATTCCAGGTCTGTCCAGCTCCAAACCACAGAATAATGACTAAGCTAACATTTATAATGATCATCATGACAGGCATGTTTAATGAAACAAGCCGAGTCGCTCTCACAGCCATATCGGTATAATCCGTGTTTGTACGACTGAAACGAGTATTCTCATAATCAGTACGAACAAATGCCTTCACCACACGAATCCCCATTAAGTTTTCTTGCAGAACGCTATTCACCTTATCTAACTTTTGTTGAACAGTCGAGTATAGTGGGAACGCGTAACGGATCAGTAAATACAAAACGACTAATAAAATAGGAATCGTTAGAACAAATATAATCGCCAGTTTTATACTTATAGTAAAAACCATAATAACACTACCAATGGTCAATAGCGGCGACCGGATACTTCTAAGGGCCATTAAAACAAACATTTGTAATTGGACTACATCGTTTGTCAACCGTGTAATTAAGGATCCACCTTCAAATTGATCCAAATTTTTAAACGAAAATGTTTGAACCTTATCAAATGCATCCTTTCTTACATCAGCAGCAAAGTTCACCGACGCTTTACTGGCAAATACCGTACAGCCTACGCCACCAAGTAGACCAAATAAAGCCGCAAGAATCATGAGACTACCTGTCTTTAATATGAATTCTAAATCATTGTTAAAGACGCCATGATTCACAATCTCCGCCATCAGTTTCGGCTGAAGCAAATCCATAGATACTTCAATAATCATAAATAACGGTGCCAATATGGTTGCTTTCCAATAGGGCTTTAAATATTTCATTAACTTTCTCATAAAACACCTCTCTCTAACAAGGCAAAAAAAATGATACAAGAATACTACGTTGAGTTGGTCGATTTCATTTTATATTATATAGCGAACCTAACTATTTAACCGGCTTAAAGCCGAATAAAACCTGCTAGTCTTCTTTCCTACAGTGTGAACCATGTGGCTTGAGATTTGCTGTCATTTTCATCATAATTTCAACCAGCGTGTTCTGTTCCTCCTGGGTTAGCTGATTAAAGGGACCAGCCAGCATCTCCATTCTGGAATGTTTTATTTTAGAAATCATTTCTTTTCCAGCCTCAGTTAATTTTACGATGCGTGTTCTTGCATCATTTTTATCCGGTTCACGGTAAACCGTCCCAGCTAACTCTAATCGATCAATCATTTGAGACATGGAACTCGAACGAACTTCTAGCCGATCCGCAAGCTGACCGATTGTACATCCATCTTGTTTGGCTAGAAAACGTAAAATCATCCACTGTGTCTTCGTAATCTCGGTTCCTTCTTGATTATTCCTTTGACTCCTCTTCATGTGTCGACCAATTGCTTGAACACTATCTACAAATTGCTCTAATTGTTTTTCCTCTGATTCCATTATTTAGTCACCTCATATTTTAAATAATATAGCGACCCTAAATATCTGTCAATAAAAACCCTTGCTACACCTCCTTAGGTACACGAAGTTGGCGTAACACTTTTGACTTGAAGATTTCTTTCATAAACTCTTCTACTGAAGAAAATTGTCTATTGTTATAGCATCTTTGAATGCTTTCTAGAAGTGAAGACGGTACTGCTTTGCTTTATAATAAAGGATAGAATTCATTTTCATAAGCGGATAATTTCCTGCTAATGTATATTGTGGAGGCTTTGAAAGCAGATATAAGCGGAGATATTCCGACTAACTGCTCTAAATAAGACAAAATCCAAAGATTTGGATCATATAAACGGAAAAGCTCCCTTTATTTTTAGGGAAATATGGGTATTTCCCTAGTTAAGCGGAATTTCACCGTTTATTTTTCAAACAAACAAAACCGGAACATTTGTCCCGGCGTTCCTTACTATTCTAGTGCTGCTTTTACTTCTTCCGTCATTGCTTGTGTAGATGTAATACCGTTCCCAGCAATATACCAGTTAACTGCATCTAGGTATATAATCTTTCCATTTTTATAAGCGTTTGTTTTCTTGACTAGCTCGTTTTCGATTGTTTCTTTCGCTCCTACTTCTCCACCGACAGCTGCAGAGCGGTCAATAACAAAAATTACATCTGGATTTTTCTCGAGAATGTATTCAAACGTTATGCTTTGACCGTGCTGAGAGACCTCTATATTTTCATCTACTGCCTTAAAGCCAAACACATCATGAACGAATCCGTATCGTGAACCTGGTCCATACGCACTGACTTTTCCTTCGTTAGCTAATAGAATCAGAGCTTTACTTTCAGATGCAGATGCTTCTTTATTCACCTCGTCTATACTTGTTTGTAACTCTTCCATTTTAGTTTTTAATACATCCTCTTTTTCAAACAGTTCAGCTATAATGTTGAAATTTTCTTCAAGGGAAGGAATGTAATTCGCATAATCAACATCAACAAAAATTGTTGGGGCAATCTCAGCAAATTGCTCATATAATTCAGCTTGTCTTCCTGAGATAAAAATCACATCTGGCTGTAATTCATGGATGGCTTCAAAGTCAGGTTCTTTTAAACTACCTACATTTGTATATTCGGAACCTTTGTACTTTTCTAGACTTTCAGGTACAATGGCCTGCGGAAGCCCTGCTACTTCTACACCTAGTGCATCTAATGCATCTAATATTCCAAAGTCAAAAACAACTACTTTCTCAGGATTTTTCTCAAGTGTTACTTCTCCGTATTCATGTGTGAACGTAACTTCCTTTAATTCTTCTTCTTTTTTCTCTTCTGTACTTCCACTTGTACTCGCTTCCTCCGAACTGCCACACGCTGCTAGTAAAAACAGCATGGTGAAAATAAGAGAAAATAAACCTAATTTTTTCATTTTTTCTTGTCTCCTTTTATGTATTGATAATGATTATCATTTTCATATTTACAATCTTATATTGATAAACAAATAATGTCAACAGTAATTGAGAATGTTTTTCAACTAGATTTATTTTTAAATAAAAAAAATAGGACTGCCCTAATGCAGTCCACTCCACAAAGGATGGATAAGTCATAATTCTGATTGAGAGAATTCCTCCTTCAACAATGAATACATATATAAATCATCAAATTTCCCGCAAGTATATTCATATTTTCTCAGTAATCCTTCTCTAATAAATCCCTGTTTCTCCACTAATCTTTGGGATAATAGGTTAGGAGGTTCAATTAAAGCTTCTATCCTTTGAAATCCAAATTGTTGAAAACCATAGGAAATGATCGCTTTTAATGCCTCGCCTGCTATTCCTTTTCCCCAGTAATCTCTACTCAATTCAAATCCAATCTCTGTACGGAAATGTTGAGAAGCAAAGTTATGAAAACCACAACTACCTATAATTATTCCTTTTTCTTTTAACGTAATTCCCCATCTTAATCCAGTATGGTTTTTTTCAAGGGATTGATACCATGATATCTCGTCCAATGCCTCATTGATGGTTTTAAAGGGTTCCAATCCATAATATTTCATTACTTCATTATCAGAAAGGTAGCTAAATATATCGCTCGCATCGTCTTTTGTCATTTTTCTCAATACTAATCTATCGGTTTCAAGATTTGGAAATGTATGAATGTCTATAGACATAGTTCCCCACCCTTATCAGTTATTTCTTTTCATCATTATACCATTTTTAGACAAAACGAATCATGGTTCAAAATTGACAGAAATACCTGTTTTCCCTATAATAAAAGTATAAATTTCATACTTCCTAAAGGGGAGTAGCTTTTACAACAAGGTCGTCATTACGGAGCAGCTGGCTCTCGGCTTTGTTGGCAACTACTGTTGTTAGCAAGACCTTTACCAATTTATTTTGGTAAAGGTCTTTTTGTTTTTCATCCAACAAATCAAGGGAAAGGAAGAAAAAAAATATGAAGCTTTTCACAAAGGAAATGCCCCATTATATTAAAAGAGAAATCGAACTCATGCAGGAAAAACTTTCTCCCTTAATGAAGAAGGTATCTAGATATGCGTTATGGACCATGCCCTTAATTTGGGTATCACTATTCAATCTTGGTTATACATTATTTTTCGGTGAGATTACTCAGGAAACCATTCCAACCATCCTCATCTACGCCATAATTGGTGCACTTGGATTCGCTTTATTTCGGGAGCTAAGATTCCATCAAAAAGAAATTCAGAAGCAAAGTTCGGCATATATTATTGATCGAATTAACAATAGTGAAGTTGCCACTGATTACCATAAGAAAGAATATATTACTCTTATAAAAGAACAGCCAAACGCTCATGCGATTAACCATTTTATTCAATTCTTAATGGAAGAAAATCAGAGAAAGCATATGCTTCAATAATAAATAAACACCCTGGAGATATGAATCTTCAGGGTGTTTAAATTATTAAGATGCATCCTCAAACTGACTATTATATAAATCCGAATAAAATCCATTTTTCAAAAGCAGTTCTTGATGCTTCCCACTTTCAATAATGTCTCCATCCTTCATTACAAGAATTAAGTCTGCATTTTTAATTGTTGAAAGTCTGTGTGCAATAACAAATGAAGTTTTGCCCACAGTCAGCTTATCCATTGCTTCTTGAATCAATAATTCTGTACGTGTATCAACAGAACTTGTTGCTTCATCGAGTATCAGCAACGGAGCATCCTCAACCATGGCACGAGCGATGGTAATTAACTGTTTTTGTCCCGCAGAAAGATTCGCTTTATCATCAAGTACTGTGTCATACCCATTAGGAAGGGTTGTAATAAAGTGATGTAAACCTACTGCTTTGCAGGCTTCCTCTACCTGATCAATAGAAACTCCTTTTCGAGAGTAAACAATATTTTCTCGTATCGTTCCTTCAAACAACCATGTATCTTGAAGTACCATACAGAATAGTTCATGGATATTTTGTCGTGTGAGGTTACTTGTTGGAACACCGTCGATTAAGATTTCCCCACTGTTCACTTCATAAAAACGCATCAATAGATTAATCAAAGTGGTCTTCCCTGCACCTGTAGGGCCGACAATCGCCACTTTTTGCCCTGCATTTGCCTTTGCGGAAAAGTCCTTAATAACCATTTTATCTTGATTATAACCAAAGCTAACATGCTTAAACTCCACATCACCTTTTGCACTTTCCAGTCTTAGTGTCTTTCCACCTTCATTTGCCAGTTCTTCTTCTCCAAGAAATTCAAATACACGTTCACTCGCAGCAGTTGTGGACTGAAGATTTGTGGCTGCTTGTGCAAGCTGTGATAGTGGCTGTGTGAAGAGACGAATGTAAATCATAAAGGCAACAATCACCCCAAATGAGATACTACCATTAACCGCAAGCACAGCTCCGACTAAACACACCACCACATATCCGAAGTTCCCGACAAACATCATGAGCGGCATCATTAGACCAGACATGAATTGAGATTTCCATGCGCTATTGTATAGGCGTGAGTTAATTTCACGGAACGTTTCCTTGGCTTCTTTCTCTCCGTTATATACTTTCACTACATGATGTCCCGTATAAATTTCTTCAATATGACCATTCAATTTCCCTAGCTCTTTTTGCTGCTGGGCAAAGTATTTTTGAGATTTTGAAATGATGTACGTCATGAGCGCAAACCCTAAAATGGTAGAAAGTACAGCTGAAAGAGCCATCATCCAGTTCGTGTAAAACATCATAATCAGTGACCCAACAAACATGGTAATAGCTGAGACCAATGTACTTAAACTCTGATTCATCGTTTGTCCAATCATGTCAACATCATTTGTTACACGGCTAAGGACGTCTCCTGTACTTGTTGAGTCAAAATACTTTAATGGTAATCGATTGATTTTCGTTGAAATCTCTGCACGTAATTTTTTTGACACTTTCTGAGTGACAGTGGCCATAATATACCCTTGGATGTAGTTGAATATAAACGCTAACCCATATAGAAAAGCAAGAATCGTTGCGATTTTAACCACAGCATCAAGATCAATTTTGGTCATCAAGCCCTCTGTAATGAAATCTGTAATTTGACTAAGCAGTTCTGGTCCAACGATATTGAAAACTGAACCTAACATAGCAAGGACTAAGGCAACAGAAATAATAGGTATATATGCTTTACAATACGATATGAGCTGTTTTAAGGAGGCTTTATTAATCCCATTTGAAGGGGACGGTCCCCCGTGTTGAGGATGTTTCATGGCATTAGTTTTATGATTTTTCTTACCCAATTTCAAGCTCCTCCTTTGACAATTGAGAATAAGCAATTTCTTGATATACTTCGCAATTGATCATAAGCTCTCGATGCGTTCCCATGCCGACGACTTCCCCATCGTCTAAAACAATAATTCGGTCTGCATCTTTAATGGTACCTATTCGTTGTGCCACAATGATCGCTGTGGCATCCTTAATTTCTTTTTTCAATAACGAACGCAATATTCTATCAGTCTTATAATCTAATGCAGAAAATGAATCATCGAACAAATAAATTTCAGGTTGTTTGAAAATCGCACGTGCGATAGACAATCTTTGTTTCTGTCCTCCAGAAATATTGGTACCACCCTGAGCAATCTCACCTTTGTACTGATTTTCCATTTTTTCAACAAATTCTGTTGCTTGTGCAATTTCTATCGCTTTTTTAATACCTGTTTCTTCGGATACGTTGTCTATGTTGTGACCGTAAGCTACATTGGAAGACACGGTCCCTCTGAATAAAACAGCTTTTTGAGATACATACCCGAGCTTATCGTGTAATGCTTCCTGAGAATAAGTTTTCACGTTCACTCCATTAATGAAAATTTCTCCCTCCGTTGCATCATAAAATCGTGGGATCAAATTTATTAATGAAGTTTTCCCACTACCGGTTGACCCAATAATGGCCAACGTTTCTCCTTTATGTGCGGTGAAGCTGACGTTACGAAGGATATAGTCTTTTGCGTCTGGGTATTTAAAACTAACATTACGGAATTCAATTTCTCCAGAAAGACCTTCCTTACCCTCGGTCAAATTTCCATCTATAATTTTTGCCTTTGTATTTAGTACTTCGTTAATACGTTTAGCAGAGACCGATGCACGAGGAAGCATAATAAACACAAACGAAAGCATCATAAAGGCCATGATTACCTGCACCGCATATGACGAGAATACAACCATATCTGAGAACAAGGATAGTCGATCAGGTACAGCAGCCTGGTTGATTAAAAATGCTCCAATCCAATAAATGACTAGACCGAGACCAGACATGATTAATCCCATCGTTGGCATCAAAATTGCCATCACTCGGCTTGTAAATAAATTCGTATTCGTAAGATCATTGTTCGCTTGGTCAAACTTTTCTTCCTGATAGGCTCCAGCATTATAGGCATGAACGACCCGAATGCCAGACAAATGTTCTCTTGTTACTCGGTTTAAATTGTCCGTCAAGCTTTGAATCACTTTAAACTTTGGCAAAGCGACAATAATAATGACGGCTAGCATGACAATGATAAACAATACGGCAAAACCAGTAGCAGCTGTCCATTGCCAGCTCTTCCCCATGATTTTAAGAACTGCCCAAACTGCTAAAATGGGAGCTTTGACTAAGACTTGAAGTCCAGTTGCAATTAGTAGCTGAATTTGTGTAATATCATTGGTTGAGCGTGTAATCAAACTCGAGGTGGAAAAACCATTAGTTTCTTCCATTGAGAAAGACATCGTCTTGTCAAATACCATTCCACGAAGACGAACAGAAAATCCCGCAGCAACTTTTGCGGCAAAAAAGCCAGTAATCATAGCAGCGATCATACTGCCTACTGCACATAGAATCATGTATCCTCCCTGAACGAGAACCTCACTCATCTTACTTCCTTCTGTTTGCACGAGCATAGTAATTTCATACATATAGTCAGGGAGTTTTAAATCAAGCCAAACCTGTGCGACGATAAACACCAAGCTGCACATAATTAATAACCAGTCTTTTCCCTGAAGATGCTTAAATATTTTTAACATTCATTTACCCCCTAACCATACATTTCTCTAAAAACCTAATAGTGTTAGATACTTTATTAATTAAAAGCAGACGTATATTATGTGCCTGCATCGTTGATTACTCATTTTCAATGGTAATGTCGGTTATTCTTTTCAAGATACGAACAAATTCTTTCGCATCATGTTCCCCAAGTTTTTCAAGTGTTTGCTCAATCATCGATAACGCCTCTTTGCGTTCCTCTTCCATAAAATGAATTCCCTCTTCAGTAATCGTGACAATGACAACGCGTTTATCATTAGCATCTCTGCTGCGTTTAATAAATCCTTTTTTGGTTAAGCTATTGAGTGCGGACGCCACACGAGGAGTAGTTAGATATAATACCTCACTAAGTTCACCTGAAGTAGCACTGCTCTTTGCAAACGTAAGGAATCCTAAAATTTTCTTTTCTCCATGCGAAATATCTTCCACTTTTTTCTGAAATGGCATCTTAGCTGTTCTCGTCATATTACGTAACAGCTCTTCCGCCAACTCTTTATAATCCATCATAAGCTCCCTTCTAATTTATCTAACCCTATTAGATAAATTACTCCTGTTCGACCTCTCTTGTCAAGTGAAATAGAAAAACTACCAAGAAATATTTGGTAGTTTCCCTATCAATCTATAAATAATCCGTCCACACAGCATCATACGATTAAACTATTATCTTACCTTTTGAAATAAAGTATTCCTGTAATTTTTCTGAATGAATATTATACGAAATGACCTTTTTCTTGAACTGTTTGACCACATCAATTGAATTCTTATCATGATAAAGATAAAGTCTTACATCGTTTTTCCCCATTTTCGCTTCAATCATGATGTGTTTTCCATCTTTATCTGGTGGTAAATATGAATGTTCTGTTCCTGGATAAATATAATATTTTTCCATAAAGATCGCTTCGTTAAAGTCCTTAATAAATACCATCTTCTCTTCATGATCTAAAGAATTTTCATCTATAGTGACAGAAACCTTTTGATCATCAAGCTTCGAGTGTGTTGCAAACTTGCTCATAATCCATTCAACTGCTCCTAGTGGAAGTACGGTTGGTAACACTTTAACTAAACTTATAAGAATTAAAAACAAAATAGTCCAGACCATATTTATCATCTCCGTAGTTATTTACAAATAACAATTTTTCGATGTTATTTTTTATATTTGAATAATAACATAAAACCAATTATTATTAACCAGAAATCTACAAGCCACTTTACTAAATGAAATTAACCACTTACTTGAGCCACTAGGAACAAAAAAACTTAACATTATTAAAAAGTTGCATATATAGCAATAAGGCTGTTTACAACCCAATTACATACTCATATAATTCCTAACATCACCTACTTGATTTTTGCCCAAAAATGAAAACGTATCAACAAAACAAGAGGAGGAATGAGTATGCAATCTATTAAGGTGTTAAACAAAAGTTATATTAATGGTGAATGGACGGAAGGTGAAAGCACACGAATCTATGATATTTTAAATCCCTACGACCGTTCTGTAGTCACATCTGTAAGATTAGCAACAAGTGAACAGCTTGATGAAACATTTAAGATAGCAAGGGTGGCTCAAAAAGAATGGGCTAAATCGAAAGTGGAAGAACGTAGAACAGTTCTCCAACGGGCTATCGACTATTTAACTGTGAACAAAGAAGAAGTTGTAAATACAATCATCCGTGAAACTGGTGGGACAATATTAAAGGCCAATGTTGAACATCACTTAGCCATTGATTTTTTAAAGGAAGCCATTAACTATTGTGATGAAATATATAAAATTAAAGAAATCCCGGGTTCCCCAGAAAAGTTAAATCATGTGTATAAGCTTCCTCTCGGGGTGATCTCTTCTATTACTCCTTTTAACTTTCCATTAAACCTTTCGATGAGAGCGATCGCTCCTGCCATTGCATTAGGCAATAGTATTGTTCATAAACCTGATATCCAAGTTGGGCTTTCTGGAGGTTCAATTATTGCAAAAGCCTTTGAGCATGCTGGTCTTCCAAAAGGTGTTCTGAATGTCATATTGACGGATATTGAAGAAATTGGTGATGGGATGTTAACTAATCCAAACTTGGATTTGATCTGTTTTACCGGTTCTTCTACTGTCGGAAGATATATTGGCGGAATTGCCGGTCAAAACTTGAAGCGTGTTGCACTTGAATTAGGAGGGAACAGCCCATTGGTTGTGCTCTCAGATGCTGATATAAACCAAGCGGTTAATGCTGCGATATTCGGTAAATTTATCCACCAAGGTCAAATCTGTATGATTGTTAACCGAATTATCGTACACCAAGATAAATATGATGAATTTGTTGAAAAATTTGTTGCTAGGGCAAAAGAACTTCCCTATGGAAATCCAAGTGACCCTCAAACAATCATCGGTCCACTCATTAATGAACACCAAATAACAAAGGCTCTTCAATATATTAAAGAGGCAAAACAGGAAGGTGCTACGGTCGCTTTAGAAGGAAAAAGAGTTGGAAATGTGCTGACACCATATGTATTCACAAACGTAAAAAATTCTAGCAAACTAGCACAAACTGAACTATTTGCTCCGATTGCTTCTATTATTAAGGCACAGACAGATAATGAAGCCATAGAAATCGCTAATGACACTGCTTACGGATTAAGCTCATCCATTTTCACAAGTGACTTAGCACGTGGCGAGGAACTAGCTCTTCAAATTGATTCTGGAATGACCCACGTAAACGATCAAACGGTAAATGATGCACCAAATATTCCATTCGGCGGCAATAAGGCAAGCGGTTTAGGGAGATTTGGTAACCCATGGGTTGTCGAAGAATTTACTTTGACAAAATGGGTCTCCGTGCAGACAACTGATAGAAAATATCCGTTCTAATATTTATAAAAACAATCATCAATAACTAAAAGGGAGTAGAATATTTTCGTCTCTACTCCCTTCACTTATAATCTATTGAATTATTATTAACTGCATCAGCATCTTGGTATATATCTCTATAGGACTTGAACCAATTAACACTCGTACTCTAGGAACATCAACTTTCATACCTTGGGAAACGCTTACTATTTAAAGGTCTGTATCACTTAATATCCCCTTCAGGAATGAAGCAAGATTTCTCGCTTGGTTATACAAAAGTCGCTCGGCATTGTTCATGCATTCCTCAAGAGAGATTGGGCCCACTGTTATGGAATGGCAGCTCATAAAATAATCACGCAGTTTCTCATGTCCTTCGCCCAAGCTTCCAGAAAGCAAGATTGTTTTGACACCTTCTTCATTTGCCAGATTCGCTATATAGATAGGTACTTTACCAAATAGTGTTTGAAAATCACTTTGTCCTTCTCCCGTAATAACAAAATCTGAATTCTTTATGGAATGTCTTAAATTCGTTACTTCGGCAACAATTTTCGAACCAGATTTCATTATTCCATTTAGCATGAGAAAGGCAAAACCTAACCCACCTGCAGCACCAGCACCATCTATGTGTTTTAATTCCGCACCTAATTGATTTTCAACAAGAAGTGCGTATTGTTTCATGGCCTGGTCAAACTCTTCCAGTTGATCGTGTTTGATCCCCTTTTGAGGACCAAAAACATAGGATGCACCATTCTTTCCACATAATGGGTTGGTAACATCGTTCGCAATTATAAACTTGCATTCTTTTAAGAGGGGATGTAATGAAGAAAAATCCACCCTTTTCACATGAAAAATGGATTCTCCAACTGGTGGCAGCGTCTCCCCTTCGTTATTAAAGAATGTTACACCAAGAGCTTGAAGCATTCCCATGCCACCATCGTTAGTTGAGCTTCCCCCAAGTCCTACAATAAATTCTCGATATCCATCCTCCATGGCATGTAAAATCACTTCGCCAATTCCGTATGTAGTTGTCTGCTTTGGGTTACGCTCCTGAATGGGGACCATTGGCAATCCTGAAATAGCCGCTACTTCAATGACAGCTGTTTTTCCATCTCCTAAAACACCAAATTCTGTTTCTATTAATTGTTGCAAAGGCCCTCTTGCTCGGACCTTAATTCGGTTCCCCTTAGTTGCAAAAACGAGAGTTTCGAGTGTACCTTCACCTCCGTCAGCCATTGGAATGATTTCTACATCTAGATCTGGTAGTTCCCTACTAAAGGCATCCTTGATAATTGTCCCCACTTGAAGGGCTGATAAGCTGCCTTTATAGGAATCTGGAGCTACTAGAATTTTCATATTCCCACCTTTTTCTCTGAATATTAGAACAATATATCATAGTTTCTGAAAATTCCCAATATTATTTATTAGTTTAATTAGCTCAATAAACAACAAAGTAACTACCTAATAGTAGCTACTTTGTCTAGTCCTTATAAAATGATTACTTATACTCTTGCATTTGATTGAGCCACTTCAGTATACAGCTCTACAACACGTGCCCCAACCTCTGAAGTAGAAGCATAACCACCCAAATCTGGAGTAAGTATAGAACCCTCTACTAGTGTTTGCTCCGTGGAATGAAGGATCTGCTTGCCAATATCCTCGAAACCAAAGAAGTCAAACATTTGACTGGCAGACCAAATAGCTGCTAGAGGGTTTGCTATTCCCTTTCCAGCAATATCTGGTGCTGATCCATGAATTGGTTCAAACATGGAAGGGTACTTTCTTTCAGGATTAATATTAGCTCCAGCGGCCAATCCTAATCCCCCTGCCAGTGCCGCTCCCAAATCGGTTAGTATATCACCGAATAAGTTCGAAGTTACTACTACTTCAAATCTCTTTGGATCCTTAATCATAAACATGGCTGCTGCATCCACTAAATAGGAGTAGGTTTTAACATTTGGGTATTCCTTACCCACTTCCTCAAACACTTGATCCCAGAAAACCATTGAATAGTTCAGGGCATTTCCTTTACTAATACTAGTTAAAGTCTTTCCTCCTCTAGATGCTGTTTCAAATGCATAACGAATAATTCGCTCGGTACCTACTCTTGAAAAGACACCTGTCTGAAGAACCACTTCCTGAGGCTTTCCTTTGAAAAGCCAGTCTCCAGCTCCTGCATACTCTCCCTCACTATTCTCTCGGATAAAGAGCATATCAATCGTATCTTTACTTCCTCCGACTATGGGACAAGGTGCACCGTTTAAAAGAGTAATAGGGCGAATATTTACGTATTGATCAAACTCTTTACGGATTCTTAAAAGGAGGTCCCAAAGTGAAATATGATCTGGAACACCTGGATAGCCAACTGCCCCAAGGTAGATAGCATCAAAGCTTTTCAGCTGCTCGATCCCGTCCTCATCCATCATCCTCCCGTGCTTTAAATAATATTCGCATCCCCATGAGAAATGTGTAAACTCGAATTTCATTCGTCCGTCCAGTTCAGCGATTCGATTCATCAGTTTGATTCCTTCATTAATCACTTCAGGACCGATTCCATCACCTGGGATGACGGCAATCTTAAAGGTTTTCATTTTAACCAACCCTCCTAAAATACTTTTAGACTATTAATCTTCGAGGTTTACTACAACGGTTACTGTTTCAACAAGTTCCTGAATGGCGTAAGCTGGACCTTCCTTGCCATTCCCACTTTCTTTTACTCCTCCATATGGCATCTGATCTGTCCGGAAACAACAGGTATCGTTGATTACAACTCCACCAACCTCAAGAAGGTATGGAATTTTATAAGAAAGACTTAAGTCAGATGTGTAAATACCGGCTTGAAGACCATATTTTGAATCATTCACCCATTCAATTGCTTCTTCAAGAGTATCGTATGAAGTTACAGTTACTACTGGGGCAAACACTTCCTCGTCTGACACTTTCATTCCCTTTTTTATATTTGTAATGACTGTCGGATAATAAATACTTCCCTCACGCTTTCCACCTGTTAATATTTCAGCACCCGCTGACGCCGCTTCCTCTACCCACTGCTCAATTCGTTCCGCTTCTTTTACACTAATCATGGGACCAACAACGGTTTCTGGGTCAAGAGGATCTCCTACCTTTAAGCGAGACACTTCGCTCAAAAATAGTTCAAGAAACTTTTCCTTTACTGGGTTTTGAACAAATATTCTCTGTACTGAAATACAAATTTGTCCAGCATGCGCAAATGCCATCTTAGCAAGTTTTGCGGCTGCTTTCGAAATGTCCGCATCTCCATGAACAATCGTAGCAGAGTTTGAACCTAGCTCTAATGTCGCTTTTCTTAAACCAATGGTTTTTTGTATATGTTTTCCTACTGCAGGTGATCCGGTAAATGTATAATGTGTAATTCTTTCATCGTTTAAAAGTTGTTCCCCTACAGTTCCACCGCTTCCTATTACACAGTGTAAGAAACCTTTAGGAACACCGGCTTGTTCTAACAATTCACATAGTTTAATAGCAATAGTGGCAGTGTCGGATGCCGGCTTTAGAATTACTGGATTACCTGCTGCTAAAGCTGGTGCTACTTTGTGCACCACTAGATTCAGTGGGAAATTGAATGGTGTAATCGCGGCTACTACCCCAACCGGCTTTTTTATTGTATATAGAAAGCGGCCTTGTACATTGTAGTTCGGTATGATTTCTCCGACTAGCTTTTTGGCTTCATCTGCAGCGATCTGTAGGGTAGAGGCTGAACGTCTCACTTCTGCCTTTGCGTCAGTAATCGGCTTTCCCCCTTCCTTCGCGATAATCTCTGCTAAAGCATCGACATCCTGTAACAATAGTTCAGCAGTTTTCATCAATACTTGGTAGCGGAAGTCAGCTGGAAACTGCGTATATTTATGTGCATAGACCGCTGCTTCGACTGCCTGATTTACGCTTAATTCATCAGCTATACAAATTTCAGAAAATAGCTCACCCGTAAATTTGTTATACACTTTGTGTGTGTTTGACGTTTCGACCCATTTACCATCTATAAAAAGTTTTTCCGTTACAATACTCGTTTGCATGCTTTCCAGTCCCCTCTGATTTGTTTATTTTTGTTTCTTCTTTAGTGCTTCTTTCACAACTTTAACGATATGTCCTTCAGAAAGCCCATACTTTTCAAGCAAATCGTCATTATTTGCAGATTCAGAGTTTACATCCTTCACACCTACACGTAACATCGGAACTGGACATCCTTCAACTAGTACCTCTGCCACAGCACTTCCTAGTCCACCATAAATACTATGTTCTTCAGCGGTTACAATAACTCCAGTGCACTCTGCTGCTTTAACGATTGCTTCATTATCCAAAGGTTTGATCGTAGGCATATGAACAACCGCAACTGAAATCCCTTCGGCTTCTAGTTGTTTCGCAGCCACTAATGAACGACTAGTTTGTGTTCCTGTTGAAATAATCGTTATATCTTTTCCATCTTTTAAGGTAGCAGCTTTCCCGAATTCAAACTGATACTTACCATCAACAATTACAGGATACGGATCACGTGCGATTCGTATATAGACAGGACCTTCGTACTTATGTGCAAACTCCATCATTTGCTTCATTTCAATGGCATCTGCGGGAGCAAGAACAACCATATTGGCAAGAGAGCGGAAGATCGCAATATCTTCAAGTGACTGGTGTGTTTTTCCTGTAACTCCCGTTAATAAACCGCTATAAGCACCAATCATTTTCACATCTAGCTTCGGCTGTGCAATTTGAACTTGTATTTGATCAATTGCCCGTTTGGACAAGAAGGCAGCAAATGTACATGCCCAAGGCTGTAAACCCGTTGTCGCAAGTCCAGCAGCAACACTCATCATATTCTGTTCAGCAATTCCCATTTGTAGAAACTTCTTTGGATTGCCATTAGCCACTGTATCTAATTTGGTAGAATTCGCTAAGTCACCATCAATCGCATACACTCGACTAGACTCCAAGGAAAATTTAAGTAGTGTATCGCCAAACACATCTCTCATTGATACATTTTTTTGTGGAACTACACTTTTCATTACAATGCCCCCATTTCGAGTTCTTTTTTCGCCTGATTTAGCTCATCATCTGTCGGAATACGCGAATGCCATAGATATTGGTTTTCCATAAATGAAACACCCTTGCCTTTTACTGTGTTTGCAATGATCATAACTGGTTTTGTCTTAACTACTCTCGCTTCATTGAATGCATGCTCTATTTCCTCTTGGTTATGGCCGTCAATTTCAATCACGTGCCATCCAAAAGATTCCCATCTATCTTTTGGGTCATGGATAGGGCTCTTTCTAGACTTCTCTTCTCCACTCCAACCAAATTGCTGCAGCTTATTATAATCAAGGATGCCAACTAAATTATCTAGTTCATATTTAGAAGCAATATCCGCAGCCTCCCACACTTGCCCTTCTTGAGATTCTCCATCTCCAATCATGCAGTACGTTCGGTATCTTTTACCTTGAAGCTTCGCCCCTAACGCAATTCCAACAGCCGCAGAGATTCCCTGACCTAAAGAACCAGTAGACATGTCAAGACCAGGTAGAGTGTTCATATCTGGATGAGCCTGCAAACGGGAATTTAATGAATCAAAGGTTTGGAGTTCTTCTACTGGTAAATAGCCTCTCAATGCCAAAACTGCATAAAGGCCAATCGCTGAATGTCCCTTAGACAATACAAATCGATCTCTTTCCTCATTTCTTGGATCATCAGGATCGATATTCATTTCATGAAAATATAAATTGGTTAAAATATCGGTTGCTGACATTGGACCTCCGATATGACCCGCCCCTGCATGATGAACGGTCTCAATTATCAGTTTCCTAGCCTCAGATGCTTTTTCTTTTAGTAACATTATTTTTTCCTTACTTAACGACGAATTCATAAAAAAATCCTCCTTTAGTTCCATTTGTATTATTTAGTTAAGCGCTTTACCAAAATGGTGAAAAATTAACAAGATAAGAAGATGAACTTATCTTGCTTTTTCAATCAAACAATTCTTGCTATTTTAAAAGAGAAGGCAGCCAAGTAGAAAGTGGTGGGAAGAAAGAAATCACTAGCACGTCTACGATTAAAATAAAGATCAATGGAATGACTGCTTTGGCAATTCTTACAATCGATAACTTCGTTAGCTGTGAAACCACGAATAAATCAATGCCAACTGGTGGTGTTACTAGACCAATTGCTAAGTTACACACCATTATGACCCCAAAGTGAACAGGATCTATTCCTAAATTTACTGCAGTACCTAGTAATAATGGCACAAAAATTAGGATTGCCGCTCCCCCCTCTAGGAACATACCAGCCACAAATAAAATGATATTAACGATAATTAAAAAGATATATTTATTTGTTATGACGTCTGAGATAGAACTATAAATCATACCCGGTACACCATTCATTTCAATAAAGAACCCAAATAATCCTGCCGTTCCAATGACTATCATAATAACGGAACTGCTTATAGCGGATTTCTTTAATGTATCAGCCACTTGTAATATGCTTAGGTCTCGGTAAACGAAATAACCAACTACAAAAGAATAAACAACAGCTACAACTGAAGCTTCCGTTGGAGTGAAAATACCCGAATAAATCCCACCTAGTACGATTATTGGCATCAATAATGCTAAAATTGATTCTTTGAAAGACTTTAATACATCCGGAAAACTTTTTCTCTCTTCCCCTTTATAACCATTCCGATTGGCAATAATATACGCACTTACAAGTAGAGAGAAAGTGATCAATAACCCCGGGAGAATTCCTGCAATAAACAGATCTCCAATTGAGACCTCTGCAGCCACTCCGTACAGGATCATAGCAATACTTGGTGGAATAATGATTCCCAATGCTCCGGAAACGGCTTGATTTGCTGCTGCATACTCAATTTTGTAACCTCTGGCCACCATGGCTGGAATCAGTATGGATCCAATAGCAGCTGTAGTTGCTGCTCCCGAACCTGAAATAGCCGCAAAAAACATGGATGTCACGATTGCCACCATGGCTAAGCCACCGGTAAAATGGCCAACAAGTGAGCTAGCAAAATTAACAAGCCTCTTTGACATACTCCCGGCACCCATTAAATTTCCAGCAAGGATAAAGAAAGGAATGGCCATCAAAGGAAAGGAATTCATAGAAACAAATATCCTTTGAGGAACAATTTCTAAAGGCAGTGTATCATGCAGCCACACTCCTAATACCGTAGACAACCCTAAAGAAAACGCCACTGGTACACTTAAGAAAATAAACACAAATAGTGAAATAAAAAATACTGGTAACATCCCATCACTCCTTTCTTCCTATAAACTGTTCTAAAATACATGTTATTGTATTTAACAGAAGCAGTAGCCCTCCAAGAGGTAAGGAAAGGTAAATAAAGAACATTGAAATTCCTGTTCCAGGAGCGATCTGATTTCCAAAACTTTGTGCTACCTTCCACCCATAGAACATTAATACGATATAAAAGAAAGTCGATATGAAATGCACTAAAATAGTTAGCCATTTTTTAGCTTTTCCTTTTAATACTTCTGGAAGAATTTCCACAGATATTAACTCGTTATCTCTAAGAGCTAAGGAAGAGCCAATTAATATCATTAAGATCATCAGAAACCGCGATAATTCCTCAGACCAAGCTAAGGAGGAACCTACTACATATCGTGCGATGACCTGCCAGAAGATAATGATTGTCATAAATGCCAATATAAAAGCTAAGGCATAACCAAAAAATTTGTTCAACTTATCGATCGTTCGAATATACATTCCGCTTATGCTCTTCATTTTTTCAACTCCTTAAGGGAGGACAATATTTCACCGTTCATATTGCCCTCAAGAGGATACTAATACTTAAAATTCTTAACTTTTTCAATCATTTCCTCACCAATCTTAGGTGCCCATTTCTTATATACAGAATCGGTCTTTGCTTTAAACGATTCCTTGTCAGGTTCTGTCAACTCCAACCCCTGTTCTTTAAGGAATTCAGCTGCTTCACTAATTTTGTCATCGTTCGCTTGTCTTCCAATTGGTTCTGCGTGCTCAGCTGCCTTAATAACAGCCTCTTGTTGCTCTGGTGTAAGACTATCAAACGTTTTCTTACTAATAGAAATCGGACCTGGGGCGTAACGGTCTTCTAATAATGCAACATGACTTTGAACTTCAAAAATCTTTGATGTTTGAATGGTTGCTAAAGAGTTAGAATGCCCATCAATAACCCCTTGTTGTAATCCAGTAAACACCTCAGTCCATGCCATAGGTGTAGCGTCCGCTCCATATGCTTTCCATGCATCAATCTGTAACTCATTTTCCTGCACACGAACTTTTAATCCCTTTACGTCGTCCACAGTCTTAATAGGTTTATTTGAAGATGTTGCAACAAAACCATTTTCAACCCAACCAAGTACTTTTACATTTGTTTCTGTTTCAAATTTTTGAGCAAGTTCATCCCCAATTTCACCATCTAACACAGCTCGTGCGTGTTCAAGATTGTCAAAAAGGAAAGGAAGATCAAACATATTAAATTCAGGAACCCAGTTACCCATTGGCCCAGCGGATTGAATGGCCATATCCAAGGAACCCATACCCATTAATTCAAACACTTCTCGTTCTCCACCAAGCGAGTTATTATAATGAATTTTTACGGTTAGTTGATCATCCGTTAATTCTTCTAATTCATCTTTGAAAGCCTTTGCTGCCACATCAAACTTTGCTCCTTCTGGCTCAGGAATACTTAAATCAAATATGATTTGTTTATTTTCTGAAGCATCAGCATTGGCAGACTGAGTTTCAGACCCACCTCCACATCCTGCTAACGTCATTGCTAGTACAGCTGCCAGTGTAGTCCCTTTTACCAGTTTCTTCATCTCTATTTCCCCCTTTAATTTTATAAGTAATCTCTATTGAAAAATTTACTCCTATCCCCTTGTGCCCATAATCTATCCAGTAAAAAATTAGTTTGGAAAAACAATTACCTTCAAGCTATTACTTCTATTAGCATAGGCTTGATACATAGCCTCGTTTATTTGTTCTAAAGAATATCGATCCGTAATAATTGGTTCGATTTGACTGCCTAAATCCTCTAATATATTAATTGCTAATGGATACGTATTGGTATATCGGTAAACAGAGAAAAGATCTATTTCCTTCTGCAGCATAAGTGTCACATTCAATGGGACTTCCTCTGTATTAGGAAATCCTATTGTTACTACAGAACCACCTCGCTTGACCATCTTGATAGAAGATTGCAAGGCTCTTACATTACCCGAAGTTTCAAAGACAAGGTCAGCTCCTAACCCTGAAGTTACTTGCATTATCTCTTTAATTGTATCTGTACTTGATATGTCAATGACTTGGGTAGCACCAAGCTTTTGAGCAGTCTCTAGTCGCAATGGCTCCATATCCGTTACAATAATCTCTTTTGCACCATAAGCTTTAGCAGCTACTACTGTCATTAACCCAACGGGCCCCATTCCTGTAATGACTACAGTTGATCCGGGTTTTAACTTTCCTCTATTGACTGCATGAATGGCTACCGAAAGAGGTTCTGCTAATGACGCATGCTCAAATGAAAGTGAATCTGGAATAGGAAATAGAAAATCTTCAGGATGCTTTAAAAACTGAACAAATGCTCCTTTTACTGGCGGTGTAGATAAAAACTTTACATCCGCGCAGAGATTATACCTACCTTCCTTACACCACGAACAGGACATACAAGCAACACCTGGTTCAACAGCAACACGGTCCCCTATTTTAAATCGGGTAACTTTGTCTCCTGTTGCAACGACAATTCCAGCACACTCATGTCCTTGAATATGAGGATAGGTAACTAGTCGATTTCCAATCCTACCGTGAGCATAGTAGTGGACATCCGATCCGCAAATCCCTACTGCCATCACCTTGACTAGCACTTCTCTTCCAGAGACGGAAGGTACCTCCTCTTGATCCACACTCACTTCCAATGGTTTTTGAAGATATGCTACATTCATTTTTTTAGGTATAGCCAGGTCGAGATTATCTGAAGACTCTACTTTTATGCTAGGCATCCTAATTCTCCTCCTTTATTCCTGTTAAGCCCTAAGATAAATAGTATTAATCATGGCTAAGTAATACTTTTCCGCAACTCTTATCCTCACATAATTGGAATGCATCTTCCCATTCAGACAGTGAAAGCTTATGAGTAATAATTGGGGTTAGGTTAACCTTTTTCTGATCTAAAATTTGTATTACACGATCCCATGTCTTCATCGAATGTGCAAGCGATCCATAAACTTTTATTTGCTTATATAGAATTAAATCAAAATCTAAAGTAATCTCTTTACCAGCTATGCCGACTTGAATATGTTTCCCTAACTTTTTTAGCGCTTTCAAACAGCTCTTGATGGATGGACCAGCACCTGCACACTCAACTGTTACATCTACTCCTAAACTATTGGTCTCTTCCTCAATAACTCTGTCAAGATTCTGTTCATCAATATTGACAACAACATCAGCACCTAGTTCTTCTGCAATCTTCAAACGTAAGGAATCGGAGGATGTCCCTGCTACAATCACTTTGCATCCTTTAACTACTAGAAGTGATAAGCAAATCAATCCTATTGGGCCTGGTCCAGATAATAACACGGTATCACCAACGTGAATCGTAGTTAATTCTTCAATGGCTTGCACCGCACACGCAAGTGGTTCTGACATCGCAGCTTCCTCAAGACTCACATGGTCAGGTAACTTGTAAATCATGTCTTCCCGAACAACAGCATACTTCGTGAAACTTCCGTCCACACCGTGTCCCATACCTCTTCGATTAGAGCAAAACATATAATGCCCAGTTTTACAATATTGGCAAGACCCACAGGTTAAAGCAGTAGAACCAAGAACAGTGACTCGATCACCTACCTTTACCTTGGTAATGTTGGTACCTACCTCGGAAACAATCCCAGAAAACTCATGGCCCATAATAACAGGGGGATAGTTTTTAAATGTTTCGTGGTAGATATGAAGATCCGTTCCACATATACCGGTGTATTTCACCTCAACCTTAACTTTGTCAGCAGGACATGATGGATCGTTGATGTCTAATAATGAAACATTCCCTACGCCTGCTTTCACTTTTACTAATGCTTTCAAAATGATCCGCTCCTTCCTTTTGTCATAGAAAGCGCTTACTCTAATTTTTAAAAAAATATTATTATCATGCTGTTATGTATCAATGCTAGAACAACTATATAAAGCGCTTACTTTTAGAGTCAAAATAAAGTGCTTTATTCTATTAGTTTATTAAGCTAACGAAGTCACTTATTTTTAGTTAAGCGCTTTATCATTTTATCATTGGTTAAATTGTATTCAATACCTTTTAAAAAATCAACTGTTTTATTAAAAAATTTTGAATATTTTATACTATTATATTGCTATACCATTGGCTTACTACAATGGTGCGGTTGAGTTTCTTTCTACAAGCGAAGGTAATAATGTTAAACGCATTACCTCCTTTTTTTCGCCGTTGATCATGGATATAATTAAATCCAAAACCTCTTTACCCATGTTCTGAATCGGTTGTGCAATGGTAGTTAGTGGTGGTTCCACAATAGTTGCAATAAGTGTATTATCAAACCCCATAATAGAAACGTCGTCAGGAACACTTTTTCCTAGTTCTTTTACAGCCTGGATAGCACCAATCGCCAATAAATCATTGCAAGCAAAAATAGCAGTAGGAACATCATCAACTGTAAGATATTTAAGTGCCATTTTCTTACCTGGCTCCACATGGCTCGGACCATCAATATATTCAAAGTTACTCATAAACTCAATGTTTTTCTCTTCTAACGCCTGCTTAAACCCACGAAGTCTTTCCCTATTACTCCATACATCCCTAGCAATAACAGCTATCTTTTGATGTCCAAGCTTTATTAAATGAGAAGCGGCCAAATATCCACCCATAAAATCGTCTAGGGCAACTGTATTAATTGAGAACATTGGGAAGTCTCTAGCAACAATCGCTACAGGGACTTTTTCCTTCACCATTTCTTCAACTTTTTCTAAGTTTTCAAAACCCGAAGCTAAAATAAATCCATCCACATTCTTTCTTTTAAGCAGATTAAGGTACTTGTTCTCTTTCTCTGGCAAATAATCTGTGCTACAGATCACCAAATTATATCCAAACTCATGAGCACGGTCCTCAATGCTTCGTGCAAGCTCAGAAAAAAATGGATTTGCTAAATCAGGAATAAGAAGTCCAATTGTTTTTGTTTGTTTCCCCATTAAAGCAGAAGCCATCATATTGGGTTGATAATCCAACCTCTTCATCACTTCTTCTACTTTTCTTTTTGTTTTTTCTCCTATTCTCCCTGTATTGTTAATTACTTTAGAGACAGTTGCGATTGATACGTTTGCCTCCCTGGCAACATCATATATAGTTACTTTCATCTTTCCACTCCTAATTTAAATCTGAGAAGCACTAATTTATTTAGTTAAGCGCTTACTTAATTTTTATATAAATTAGCAATTATTGCAAGAGATTTTTTTATAAACAAGCAAATTGTTATTTCAAACAACCAAAAGAGAGGAAGTACTTCGACTCCCTCTCTCACATTCTATTCCTTCTTCTCTTTAATCTTCAACGCAGCCAAACTAGCAAAATCATGCACTATAGTTGCAGCTAATAAAGCGGTGATTTGTGTTTGATCATACTGAGGCAGCACCTCTACTACATCAAATCCAATATAATTGAATCCAGTAAGAGATCGAATCATTTGTAATGTTTCTCTACTACTGAAACCACCTACCTCTAACGTACCTGTCCCTGGTGCACAAGAGGGGTCAACAAAGTCAATATCAAAGGTTAAAAAGACGGGAGTTTCACCAATGACATTCCGCATTTTTGTAAGCACGCTCTCAAACCCCGTTTGTTCTAGATCGTGAGTAGTTATGACGTTATACCCTAATTCATAGCTTTCTTGAACGTCGCCAGGATGGTTGAGCGTACCTCTTATCCCGATTTGAAAGACCTTGGACGGATCAACCAAACCTTCCTCATGTGCACGTATAAAAGGAGAGCCATGCCAATACTTTTCTTCGTAATACGTATCCCAAGTATCCGTGTGGGAATCAAAGTGAATCAATGCTACGGGTCCATGGACTTTTGCTGCGGCACGTAAACTTGCAAGAGTAATTGAATGGTCTCCTCCTAGTCCAATGGGGATGACCCCCTTTTCCATAAGTCCCTTAACTGCATCTTCCATAAGTTCGTAGCTTTTATGAATATTATGCGGGATGACAGAAACGTCTCCGATATCAATGGCATTTGTTTCCTCAAAAGGATACACCTTGTGAATCGGATGGTACGGAAATAAAGTCATCGATGCTTGTCGGATGGCCTGCGGAGCAAAACGCGCTCCTACCCGAAAGGAAGCGGCTGTATCAAAAGGCATGCCAATTATAGCTAGTTTGGCATTCTCTCTTTGTTCGGGTAGTCTCACAAAAGACCCTGTTGTACAAAATTCAGGTTTGACCTCGGGCGATAATGGATATTTCATTTTTTATTTTCCTCCTGAAATTTATTTTGAATGGTTGAGTCACACTCAAAATTAAATTCATTGAAAGGAGTACTGGAATCAAAAAATGTAACATGTTCATTTTATCGCCTCAACTTTCTGTTAAATAATATGAATGACTGTCATTCATTTTTGTGCCTAAAAAATAAAATGACTCAAATTTATTTTTAATAATCTGAATATAAGTGAAAAGCAAAAAAATATCAAGTGAATATCTCCACCTTTTTACCAATTAAGAAGGGGAGTTATTTATTCCGTGTAGGTGCATGGTGTTCTTCTCGCACCCCTTCTATTTCATAAAAAAACCTTACATCTTAATTAACGTAGTTGGCTCAAGTTCTTCCATTTCATTAAATTCGATATTACTAACTTTTTTAGTAAACATTCTCGTAAGATATATTAGGTATAAAAGCCCAAAAGCAAGCCATGTCGCACCAAGAATAATAGAACTCTTTTCAAGATTTAACCACAAAACGAAAATGGCTCCCGCACCTAGCAAAGGCATAATGACATATGAAAACAAACCCTTTACTGTTTTGTACCGTTTATTCTTAAAGGCATAATGAGCAATGACTGATATATTTACAAATGTAAAAGCAATTAAAGCTCCAAAATTAATAAATGAAGCAGCAGTTGCAAGGCTGAAAAAAATCGCCGATAGAGAAGCTATTCCTACTATAATAATGTTTAATGCTGGCGTTCTAAGCTTGGGATGTACATATCCAAAAATTCTCTCAGGTAGGATCTTATCTCTCCCCATAACATATAACAGTCTCGATACGCTCGCATGTGAAGCAATTCCAGACGAAAGTGTGCCAGCTATTCCCCCAGCTATAAAGACAATCTGGAATATAGATCCTCCGATCGAGGCAGCAATTTCTGGAGATGATGCTTCTAGGTCAGTAAAGTCTTGAGGATTAGGAAAAACGAGCTGAATAAAATATGAGGTGACAATAAACATCAATCCACCTAGTAACGCAGTAAGAAAAATGGCCTTTGGAATGGTCTTTTTTGGGTGGGGTGTCTCTTCGGCTAGCATTGCCACCGCATCAAAACCTAAGTATGAAAAACACATTAACGTCGCTCCGGCAATAAGAAGAGATGAATCTAACCCTTGTTCAAAAAATGGCTGAATGGAGAATGCTTGTGCTACACCGCCGTCACTTAATAAATATTTAATAGCGACTCCAATAAACAATAAAATAATCGTTCCTTGAAGAATAACTAAGAAAGTATTAAAATTTGCCGTTGAATTGATACTCATTAAGTTAAAGAAGGTCACCACGATAACAAATCCTGCCACCCATATCCACTCAGGTACCGCTGGAAAGATAGAAGATAAATAGATTTGAAAGATAAGGGCATTGACCATTGGTAAAAATAAATAGTCCATTAGCGCTGCCCATCCTACTAAAAAGCCTAAATGTGGATTTATTGACTTTTGAGTGTACGTATAAGCAGATCCAGCGGTTGGATAAACTTGAATCATCTGTTTATAACTAAGTGCCGTTAACAACATTGCAACCAAGGCGAGGATATATGCTGTTGGAACATGACCCGCTGTAGCTTCGGAAGCAATACCAAAGGTATCGAAAACAACCATTGGTGTCATATATCCAATACCCATTAACACAATATGCGATAGCTTAAGTGATCTTCTTAATTCAATTCTTTCAGCCGGCATGTATCTTCCCCCAAACGAATATTTTTAAATATTTAGATAACTAAAAACATGTGCTCTTCTTTACATGTTAAAAATTAATAACCTCCCTCCCTCATTACTCAAAATGACTGAACGTCATTCATATTACTGCAAATTCAGAAACCTTATTAGTTAATATACTTAGACTTTTCTATTCTTTCCACTTCTTCGTTAGACTATCTCACATAACTTTAATGAAATCGCTTTCATTTTAAACCATCTTATTTCATGATGGAAGAGAATGCAAGATAATTTTTAATGTAACTAAAAAACGACAAACACAGGGTGTTGTTTGTCGTTTTTGATAGGATCATTTCCTCATTTTATTGATAATGACCTCTCTAGAAATCGGAATAGTTCTTCTTTCGAGTCTTCTAATACCATGTTTTGATCTTTAGCTATGTAGAAACGCTCAGCTGCATTTTCGACAAGATTAATAATCATCTTTGATGTCCACTCTACATGGAAACTACTAATAATTTCTTCATGGACAATCGCATGCTGTAGTATATCCTCAAACCATTGATAATAAGGCTGATAAATCGTTTCCCACGTTTCTAATGAATATTCTAAAGCAAGACCCGAATAGCAAAGAACAAGCACATCCTTGTACTCATCCGTAATACGGTACGTTTCGTCAATAAACACCTTTATTTTTTCCCAAAAAGTTGACGTGTCTACTACTCTCTTTTTTATATTGCTGAGGGAATACATAAGTAAGTTTTCAGCAATGGCTGGAATTAGGGCATTTTTTGATCGAAAATAGAGATAAAAAGTACCCTGTGCAACGCCAGCTTTCTTTACAATATCGGAAATTGATGTTTTGTCTAGACCTTTTTCAGAGATCACTTCAATGGCAGCTTGTAAAATTTTATCATATTTTTCATTGGTGTGACTCATCATTACCACCTCAAATGAATGAACTCCATTCATTTTACTATATATCATGAGTTACGAGCAAATGAACCTCATTTATAAATTGGGTAACCAACAAATTTAAAATCTTTCCCAATTTGGGTAATCGATGAATCTGAAAGTTCCACAGCATCCTTCATTTTTTCTACACCGCTCCCTCCCAGGAACGATGGAGACAAACTCCCACCGATTAACTTTGGAGCCATATAGAGAACAACCTTGTCTATCAACTGTTTTTCAAAGAAAGACGCATTAATTCCTCCTCCACCTTCAATTAGTAGAGAAGATACTATCTTTTCACCTAATATACTTACCACTTCGTTAGGGTCTACTTGTTTTTTTCCAGAGGTATGAAATACAGTAATTCCCATACCCTCTAATATTTGTTTCTTATCGTTATCGTAGCTGTCACTAGTGAAAATCCATGTTTCTGCCTTGTGATCAGTTACAACCTTTGAATCAAGTGGAAGTTTTAAAGAGGAATCCATAATCACTCGAATTGGATTCCTTCCATTAGGAATACGAGCAGTTAGTTCCGGATCATCCTTAATCACTGTATTTACGCCTACTAATATAGCCATATGTTGATTTCTAAGGTGGTGAACATCTTCTCTTGCCTCTGCGGAAGTTATCCATTTGCTATCTGAAGTGTGAGTGGCTATCTTTCCATCAAGTGTAATACCAGACTTTAATGTGACAAACGGCTTTTTCTGAACAATAAATTTATTAAACACTTCGTTCATTTGTTGAGATTTTTCCATACCTACTCCAACAACTACTTCAATACCTGCTTCTTTAAGGATTTTCACACCGTTACCTGAAACAACAGGATTTGGATCAAGGGTCGCGATGACTACCTTCTTAATACCTGCTTCTACAATTGCAACTGCACAAGGACCCGTTCTCCCGTGATGAGAACAAGGTTCAAGGGTGACATAGATCGTTCCCCCTCTCGCCTGATCACCAGCCATACGTATGGCGTGAATTTCGGCATGTGGTTCGCCCGCTTTTAAATGCGCCCCAATTCCTACTACCCGATTATTATTAACGATGACAGACCCGACTAATGGATTTGGATCCGTCTGTCCTTTCATAGCCAAGGCATTATTTAATGCCAAGTCCATATAAAATTCATCGTTAGTCATTTGGACAACTCCCTTCTTCTTCTAAATGGCCTGATCGCTTGATTTTTGTTTGAAGATAATTTTCATTGTATTCGGATATATCTCCCCACAATGGTTTTCTATCTGAGACTGTTAACCCCGCATTTTTTAATGCTTCAAGCTTTTTCGGATTATTTGTCATAAGGGTAACTGGTTTTGAGCGAAGCGCCTTTAGTACTTGAATTGCATCTGAATAATTCCTAGAATCATCTACAAAACCGAGACTTTCGTTTGCATCGACTGTATCGTAGCCATTTTCCTGGAGAATATAGGCCATTGCTTTACTAAATAAACCAATCCCTCTTCCTTCATGGTTAGCTAGGTAAAATAATGCACCTGTTCCATGGTCAACGATCATTTTCATCGATTGTTTTAATTGATATCCACAATCACATCTCTTACTTCCGAAAATATCACCCGTGTGACAGATGGAATGCATTCGAATAATAGCATCTTCTCCATAAGAAAAATCTCCATATGCTAAAACGCTGGATTGTTGAAGTTCGGCTAAATTAACAGAAGATAATTTATTGATGATTTTTTCGAAGTCTTCTGTTACTTCATCACAATTTAACCAACAATACCATTGAAAAACAACTGTTTCACCGTAAAGGTTAACAGGGAGTTTGATAGGACCAACTAAATAAATGGCTCCTTTGCCTGTTTTAATTAATTGAATTTTATCTTCTAAAACAGAAAGAACTTTTGAATCAAATTTTGTCTGTGTCAAAAAGGTAACCCCTTTTCATTATTATTTTCACTTTCTACTTACTTGTTTCTCTCCTAACGATTGGAGCTATCTGTGTAGCTAATATCTCTATCCCTTCCGCTACTTTTTCGAACGGTAACCCACCAATATCAATTTGTGCTATAAAGCGCTGATGGCCAAAAAGCTCATGTTGACGGAGTATTTTTTCTACGATTTGCTGCGGACTACCTACAAAAAGGGCTGTATCGGGATCTGTTAATTGATCAAATTCGTCTCTTGATAATTTTCCTGTTTTCCCTAATTGCTGATTGACGTATGACTTGTATACAGAATAATAAGGGTAAAATTCATCTCTTGCTTTTTGGCTGGTACTTGCAAAATACCCATGCCCAGTAACTCCTACTCTTAGTTTATCCGATGAGTGCCCTGCCTTACTACCAGCTTGTCGGTATAAATCAACTAATGGCTTAAACTTCATCGAATCTCCACTTAAAATAGCTACAGCCATGCCTACCCCAAGCATACCCGCACGTTCAGCACTTTCTGGTGAACCACCAACACCAACCCAAATGGGTAGATTATCTTGCAGGGGTCTTGGAGCAATTTCTGCGTTCATTAAGGGAGAACGAAATTGACCATTCCATGTGATCTTCTTTTGTTGATTTAATTGTAAAAATAGATCCATGTTTTCTAAAAATAATTCATTATATTCATTAATATCAAAACCGAAGAGAGGGAACGACTCTAAAAAAGCCCCTCGTCCAGCAATGATTTCTGCACGTCCATTAGAGAGTAGATCCAATGTTGCAAAATCCTCAAACAAACGAACAGGGTCAACGGTACTTAGAACAGTAGTTGCACTCGTTAATTTGATATTTTTGGTTAGTTGAGCCATTGCAGACAGTACAACTGGCGTAGAAGATATTGCGTAATCTAAACGGTGATGCTCACCAACCCCAAAAACATCAAGCCCCGCTTCATCAGCAAGCTTTGATGCATCCAGTATTTCCTTCAATCTTTGACCTGGACTAATCACTTTTCCGGTATGAGGATCTGGTACAATATCACCAAGTGTATAAAGACCAATTTCTATCCCTGAGTTTTTCACATGCATTACCAAATTCTCCTCATTAATTATCAGTTAGTTACTTTATGTAAGTAACTATAATATCACAATAAACTGGTGTCAAGTAAGTTTTCCTTTTGTATATTACTCGTTAATGTTACCTTAAAGATATTATTCCAATCTTAGAGCTTTTGTCTCCTAAAAAAATATATTAAAAAGAGCTATTCGAATGTTCGAATAGCTACTCTCTTACTTTTAGTATACATCACGCTGGTATCGACCCTGCTTTTTTAAATCATTTAAATAGCTTTCAGCCTCTTCACGTGATATCGAACCTTCTGTTTCAATAATCGTGATTAGTGCTTCATGCACATCTTTAGCCATATAGGTCTTGTCTCCACAAACGTAGAAGAATCCACCTTTATCTAGCCACTCATAAATTTCCTTACTATTTTCAAGCATTTTATGTTGGACATACACCTTTTGCTCTGTATCACGAGAGAACGCAGTCTCTAATTTTGTTAAAGAACCTTCCTTTACATAGCCCTCTAACTCTTCTTTGTATAAGAAATCTGTTGCCGAATGCTGGTCTCCAAAGAACAACCAAGATCTACCTTCTGCTTTACCCACTGCACGTTCTTGAATGAATGAACGGAACGGTGCAATCCCTGTACCTGGTCCAACCATAATAATATCTGCTTCGCTGGATTCAGGTAGATTAAAGTGCTTGTTTTGTTGAATAAATACAGGAATTGTATCCCCTTCTTCAAGACGTTCTGAACATTGTACTGAACAGACTCCCTTACGATCACGTCCGTGAGATGTATATCGTACAGCACCAATCGTTAAATGTACTTGCCCAGGATGAGCAACAAAGCTGCTTGCGATAGAATACAGACGTGGTGGCAATTTTCTTAAAAGAGATACAATTTCTTGTGCGGTCCCATTCCAAGGTCCAAAGTCGTGTAACAGATCAAGTAAGTCTCGACCATCCACATATTCCTTGAGTTCACCAATATTTTCAGCTGCTACAAGCACTTTTAACTGTTCGTTCTCAGTTAGTCCAGCAGCTTGTTGTAAAATCTTCTTTGTTAATAAAGTAATTTCAAAGTGAGTGGATAATGCTTCTTTCAGTGGTAGTGTTGTACCCGCTTTATCAATGATTACAGGCGTTTCTGCATCCCACTTCATTTCTTCAAGAATAGAAGCAACTAAATCAGGATCATTTTGTGGAAAAATCCCAAGGCAATCTCCCGGTACGTATGAAAGGCCAGAAGCTTCTAACGACAACTCTATATGTCTTGTTTCTTTATTAGAATCAGGGCCATTTAAATTAATATTTTTAAGGACCTTTGCTTGAAAGGGATTTGTTCTAGAATAAGCCATAGTCTCTTCCTTTTTTTGTTCTGAAATATTTTCTGCAGTACGTTGCATGTTCGCCACCTCACAAATTTGTATAACAATATTATTATAACATTTTTTAATTTTTCAGAAACTTATTTTTTATTGATTCATAATTCCATATGTATTGTAATATTTACTCTATACACATTACAAGTATGAAAGCTATAAGAAGAACCTCTCTAATATGAAAGGCTCTCTTAGTTTCCACTTCATTTAAGCTCTTTTAATTTTCGTGTCAGTTCATTAAATCTGCTATCTAGTTCATTATATGCTAGATCTTTAGGGGTCATAAAGCTTAGTTTTCCTAGAACTTCTTGTCTCTCGGTTTCAAGTTTTAGTCGCAATTCGTCTAGATTACTTGTTTTTTGAGATACGCTCCTAAGTTGCTTTTGGATCGTCATGTTATTTATAACAAGTTTTGTATTCGTAGTCTTGGCCAAGAAATATCGGTCGTGAGTAACAATGATTAACGTACCATTACACTCTGCTAAAGTCCTTTCCAGCTGCTCTCGGGAAGGTAAGTCGAGATGATTGGTTGGTTCATCCAATATGAGCACATCTTTTCCTTCTAAGATATATCCCATCAGTTTACACTTTACCCGTTCTCCCATGCTCATATTTTGAATCGGTTCTTTCCATTGAGAAGCTGTAAAACCTAAATGTTTCATGAGATTTTGAACTTTTCCTCTTGCATCAAAGGTTTCTTTGTAAAAAAGATCCTCTGGTGTTTTTTCTAATGGTAAATCAAACACTTCTTGCGTCAAATAACCAATTGTTGCTGTAGGAGAAATCCATACATCTCCTTCTGACGGTACTTGACCAAGTATGATTTTTAACAATGTTGTTTTACCACTTCCATTCGGACCAGTAATGGCGACCTTCTCCCCGTGGAGAAGTGTAAAACTGGCGTTGTTAAATAGCACTCGATCTTCAAAATTCTTTGACAAGTCCTTCACTTCTAGAAACCGTTTCCCAACCTTTTTATGATTTTCAATTGTAAAACGAACATCATACTCTGGTTCCACCCGATCGACTTTCGCTTTTTCTAATTCTTTTTCAAGACGCTTTCGTTTGGACTTTACTTGGGCATCCATGCGTTTTGCTTTTACACGATAAAATTCTTTAAATCCTTCCTTTTTCGTGGACTGTGAATGTGCTTTCTGTGACCAAGAATTGAGCTCATTCATTTGTGCTTCCATTCGCTCGACCATTTTTTGTTGCTTCTCATATTCTCGCTGCTGCGATAGTCTTTTCTGTTCGCGAGCTAACATATAACTAGAATAATTACCTTTCTGTTCAAAAACTTTAGTCTCTTCAATAGACCAAATTTTTGTAGCTACTTTATCTAAAAAATACCGATCATGAGATACAAGAATAATCGAACCTTTATAATTTTTTATTTGCTCAATCAAAAGCTGTGAACCCTGTTGATCTAAATGATTGGTAGGTTCATCCAATAACAAAAGGTCAGATTCTTTTGAAAAGCCATGTGCTAATCGAAGCTTTAGCCTTTCTCCTCCACTTAGATTAGAAAAATCAGTGTGTGTCGGCACCAACCATTTTTTATAAAAAACCGGTGACCCTTCCTCCACAAAAAAGACTTCCGTTTCTTGTTCAACTAAAGTCATTTTTACATTTCTTTCTACCCACTGAATACTTCCTTTAGTGGGAGCTAAATAATTGTATATAACATGAAGTAGGGTTGATTTCCCAGCTCCATTTTTTCCAATAATCCCTATAACATCTCCTTTATGAACATGAACATTTACATCTTTAAAAAGAGTCATACCATCTATTTCATAGCTAACATCTTTACATTTAAAAAGTTCTCTCATCTTTTCATCCCCTTGATTTACAGGGAGAATAAAAAAATCCTCCCAGTTAAATTGGAAGGATTAGTCGTTTCATACCATAGTCAAATAAAGCTTTTCCGTAAAAAAGCTAAGAACCGTATAGATAATGGGCAGACTAATCCTATTTTTTTGATTTGAAATATGAAATTTCAATCGTTATAAAATAAGATTAGTTCTTCATCGTTCACCCATCATCCCTTTCTATTTGGTAACATTAGTATAACATAGCTTCCTCTTAATGGTAAATAATTGTTCTGGGCTTACTCCGTATAATGACGGTTTCCTTCTCCATCCATTTCCCAATGAGAGAACCAGTTTTCCCATAGTTCCCACACTTCTGACACAATGAAGTTATGGGCTCTATCCTTTGTCTGAGTATATTTGTACATCGGTGTTTCATTGTTATCGTACCAAGTATAAGTTGTATATCTGTCCTTTGTTGTAACAATAGCATCACTCAGTTCACCAAGTTCGTTTCTATCCAACCAGTATTTCACAGTAGTATTTGTTTGCCCTGGTATCTTGTGGTCCCAACTCCAAATATCATATTCACCAAAGAGCAGATAAAACGGTACTTTATCATTTTTCCCTTCAATAGGTCTTAAAAGCGGACCTGAAGTTGAACCAAAAGCAGCAAAATATTCGGGCATGACAGCACTCGCATAGTTCGTGAACATTGAGCCAAGAGATTGACCGGTTAGATAACGCTTCCCAGGATCAATGTTGTAATCTTTGTCAATTTGCTTAACTATTTCCTCAAGGAAGACAAAATCATCTTGCTTATTGGTTGCGTAGTTAACATTCCATGTTACTTCTGTTGATGAATTGTATTGTTCACTAGGCATAACAAGCATAAATCCGTGTTTATCTGCTACCTCCCACCAATGGCTCGCGTCAAAGAATACTCGTGCCGTTTGCGTGTTTCCTGCAAGTACGAAGACTACCGGAATGTTTTCCTCAGGTGCAGAATCCGGGACATAGACTAAATACTCGCGAGTATATCCATCCAAATTCATTTCCTTGATTTCAACACCCATTTTTTCATAATCAGGTCTTACACCTAGAACATTGCCATTGACGGTTGTATTATCATAGCGAGTATAGTATGAAAGGAAATTATAAATTTTCTTGGTGAAACCCGTTTTATATACTCCGTTTCCGCCTTGATCAAGAACTGCCACTTTAGAGCGTACATCGCTGTAAGAAGTGACAATACTATCGGAATCTTCTTTTTGCATATAAACGGTACTTCCCATCAATCCCTCTATTGATCCTTTCTCTCCCATTGCAACTGTGTCGTTAGCACCCTTCCAGTATTCGACTAAGTTTTCTACGGAACTTGGGTGATCATTTACAAACCAAGTAGGAACAGGAACCTCAGAGTAAGAAATCTCTCTATTTTCAGCAAAAGTCTTTTCTCCTGTTTCCCGAATAAATTCTGAATCAAGATCTTCTGTTTCTACAAAAACGGAGCTAATGACAAAGAGTGGATTTTGCATCGCCCAAGCTTGAAGTGCTGTTCCTCCGTCACCATATCCGGCTAAATAGAAGACACCGAAAGTATTGTAATACTTCGTATCTTTTAATACCTTTACTGCTTCATTAATATAGGCAAGTTCTTCTTCCACACTTCCCCAACCATTCGCACCAGGCTCTAGTATGAACAATCCTTCTGATTTCTTATCCGCAATATCCAGCCATCCGCTTTTGTGAAGGAACTCTTCAGTCGTCATACCATCTGGAGCAGCTATGACCGTAAAGTAATCTCGGACTGTTGTTTCAGGCGCTACATATATTTTTACCGTACGCGTCTCATCACCGACAGTAACATTTCGAGTAAAGTATCCGTTTAATGGCAACTTGTTACCTAATGTAATATCAATAGCTGGTTTATCCATTCCATCCAAGGATATTGCTTCTCGTTCAAATGGATTCTTACTATTTATTGATGTTGCAGAAACTGGCATGACAATACTTAGTAGCAGTATTGAAATCACCATCAAAAACATGATTTTTTTACCACTCATCATATTTCACTCCTAACCTATTTAGTCTCGTAGGAACCAATACCATATCTATGGGTATAGGTTCCTACAAACTCATTTAATATTTTTCTACTGTGAAGGTGTAGGTACTAGTTGTTACTTTGTCTGGTGCTACTATATCAATTTTAATAACGGAGCCATTTTCAACAGAAACCTTATTAGATGAACGATAATCTACTTTTTTGCCGTTAATTCTGATTGATTTTACTTTAGTAGACATGGTTGTAGGAATAACGGTTATTTCATCATTAGCCTCAGGGACTTTAATTGTATAGTCATAAGACCACGGGTCAAATTTATTTGGCAATGAATTACTAACGGTCATAGTTTCACCAGCCCATGAAAACGGTTTAGAGTCTGGTGCAAATTGTACGGTTTTACCGACCAGTTCCCCGCCATCAAATTCAATATTAGAAAGGACAGAATATTTCAAGTAACCGCCCTCACCATTGTAATTAATAGGAGCTGATGTTAGATACTCGGTATTGTCCCCTTTTATTCCAGGTAGTTTTATAGCAATCCAGTTGGTTCCATCCTTCCACATGTCACCAATAATTGTTGTTCTGCTATTTGGAGCATCATTATTGCCACGTAGAGTTGGAGAAGTACCTGCTTCTCCTTTATCAATTACTTGTTGTACGGCAGATTCATATAACCCAAGGTGACTAGGTTGTAGGGATGATTCGTCGTGACCTGTAAAAATCTTGGTAATCTTGCCCCCATCTTTTTTCAAGTTTGAGTATGTTTGTTGAACCAGTGAGAGGAATAGATCCGTACGAACTCCAGACACATTCACGTTATCTGCAGAACCTGCTCGGGTACAGCCGTAAATATCAGAAGCGAATACTAAACCGTTTTTCTTGTCCTGAAGGATAATATCACTGTGATCGTGCCCAGGCAAAGCGTATACATGTAGTTCACTTCCGCCTATGTCAATCACATCACCCTCGTCAACATTCTTTACTTTTGCCTGATGTTCGCTATTGTTTAGGACTTGAACCCCAATGGCTGCCCATCCTCTTTCATTCACATAGACATCATGATCGTCTATAAAGTTTGGTACCTGAGCCATATGATCTCCATGAGCGTGCCCAACAACTACTGAGTAAGGTTTTCTAGAAATATTTTGATCAATATATTCTTTTAGATTCTTAACATCGTATCTAGTTTGTAATGCATCGAATAAAATACCCTTATCCTGCCCTTCTATATACCAAGCCATCGGTCGAACAGACTCTGCATCATTGTAGATTTGGTATATGGCTGGACTAGTACTCGTACCTTCCTGAATAAGAGTATGCTGAAAATCAGCAACGGCCGGACGATAGAGTTTCCAAGTGAAAGTTTGCACTGGACTTGTGATCATTCCATCCTTTACAGCAATAGCCTTGTATATCACTGTTCGCTCAGGTAATTGATTATTACTTAACATTTCATTTATGTGACCTTTTGATTCTACTGAATAGACTTCACTTGATGTAGTTGGAGTTGAACCGTCAGTAGTATAGTAGATAGTAGCACCTGGTGTAGGAGTATAAAGTTTAACGTATCTTCTTGGGGCAATAGCATTTTGTTTTGGAAGTGCTTGGACTGGAGTGACCATTGTGCTAGTAATCTTATCAAATATTCGATTTACCTCAGATCTTTTAATAGGCTCATTAGGCTTAAAATGCTTTGCCGTACTTCCAGTCATATAACCTAATTCTACTAGGGCATTGACACTTCCTCTAGCCTCTGAACTTATCGTTTCATAGTCTGTAAATGGTGCAGCCTGATTTGACTCTTCAAGTTTAAAAGCATCTACAAGTATTACAGCCGCTTCTTCACGAGAGATTTCGCTTTTGGGATTAAAACTACCCGAAGCGTCAGGGCTTATAAGACCTTCCTCATAAGCGGCCTCAATCTGTTTCCCAAATGGATCTGTCGTTTTAACGTCATTAAATTGTTTAAGTGGTGCTTTCCAAATATCGTTGTAATCACTAGGGTGAGGCCAAGCGAAATAGTTAGAAATTTTACCGATAAATTCTGCTTTTGTAATGTTATCTCCACTTGCAGCAGATGCAAAGGGAGAGCTTGGTACTAACATGACGACCATAATCAAGGCTAAGAAAATCTTAAATTGTTTCTTTAGTTTAGACATCATCTTCCTCCTCATGTTTACCTTTTAAGTACATTACTGAATTGTTCCCTGTTACTCCCTAACACCACCCTTGTAACGTTAGCAATGGTGTAAATAGGATAGTTAAGTATGGAAAGCTTTGTAGCTTCCTTTAGATTTGTATGCGCTTTCAATATTGTCTACATTTAACATCACCTCCTCTCAATTAATGGCAGAGGTATAATAGATAAAATAAAGAGGCTACTCAAAAGTCACAATTTATTGTTTCTACGAGTCTGCCTCTTTATCTATCTAACGATCTTATTTTTCTAGCTCTGGATCAAAAAATTCACCAAATAACTCTGCATCAGAAGGTTTATCTTCTGGAATTGGTTTCGACACCCACGTATAGTTCATATAATGTTTAAGATTCACGTTCTCTGAGATGATATTTCCTCCCCATGTTCCACAACCAAGGCTTGATGTCATTGGCATACCATTCGTAAACGAACCCGCATTTGCTTTTGACTGGGGTTGGCGAACCATAATCCGGCTCACTGGTGCCGCTAGTCCTAGGCGATGAATATGATCATCGTTAAACGAGTATATACCACATGAATGTCCTTTTCCTCCCACTTCATAAATAGCTCTCATCATATCAAGTGCATGTTCAAACTCACCTTCATATTTATACACCGCTAATAAGGTGGTTAATTTTTCACCCGAAAAAGGGTATTCTTTTCCGATTTTATCACCTTTTACAATGATGAATTTTCGGTCTTCAGGAATCGAAAAGCCCGCTTCTTTAGCTAATTGTTGCGGAGCAACAGCGACCGTGTTAGGAAGACGATGCCCCTCTGCATCCCACATAACAGAACGAAGGCTAGCTTTTTCGTCATCATTGGCTAAGTAGCCACCTACCTTCACCAATTCTTCTAGCAACGCCTCGTATACTTTGTCACTTATAATTAAATTTCCATCAGCTGAACAACCGGAACCAAAGTCTGATGTTTTACTTTGCATCGTGTTTAGTGCTGCTTCCTTCACATCAGCTGTATCATCTATGATCATCGTTGAGTTACCGGCACCTACACCGTAAGCCGGTGTTCCTGAACTATACGCACTTTTGACCATATCTTTCCCACCCGTAGCAAGAACTAGATCTGACCTTGACATGAGTGCCTTTGTCATCGGTATATTAACTAATGTTAAGCACTGAAGAAGATCTGCTGGTGCTCCTTCCTTCTCAAGCGCTTCCCTCATGAGCCTAACAGTTTCAAATGTCGTTTTTTTCGAACGAGGATGCGGTGAAAAGATAACGGCATCTCTTGCCTTAATGGCATAAATAGCCGTACCTGCTGGGGTTAGATCAGGATTCGTTGTGGGCACAATCGAACCGATAATACCTACTGGCTTCGCATATTTAACAATTCCTTTTTCAGGTATTTCCTCAATAGCACCCACGCTTTTTTGGCGGAGGGCATCTCGTAAAATGCCTCGAATTTTCATTCGTTTCCCCATTCGACTCACACGGTCACCTAGCTTACTTTCCTCAATTCCCATATCAACTAATTCAGTAAAAGTTTTTTTATTGGATACTGCCCATGCGACTGCCTGGCATAAGCGATCCAGCTTTTCCTGACTATATGACTCAATAATATCCATTGCCTTTTTTGCTTTCTCAAACGCAAGATCTAATTCCTTTTGTTGTTCTTCCGTGAGTTCGGTTGGTTTTTTTATTGCATTGGTAGACAATAACATTACCTCCTACAAATTTAATAGATTAGTAGATCGATCTTATTTCAGCTTAGCAAAATCATTGAATCCCTTGATTGGTTAGACAGATACGTGGTGTACACTTTTCCCAGGAGAATAGATGTCCATGATGTTCCAATGTCCATCGGTAGGTACTGGGTTATTCAGCATCGCTACGTCAATTACGACTGGCTTATTCGCTTTTATGGCTTTTTCTAAGGCTGGTTTGAATTCTCCTGCAGACTGAACCTTGATTCCTTCCACCCCGTAAGCTCTAGCAATTGCTGCATAATCTGGAGAGTAAGGTTCTCCATCTTTTTGAAAGACAGTCCCTAAAGTCGTACCAAAATGAGCTTTTTGTAGACCTGCGATCGTGCCAAATGCAAAATTATTCATAATAACCCAAACAACCGGGATATTTTCCTCTGCCGCTGTTGCTAATACAGCTGGATTTTGACCAAAACCACCGTCACCCACTAATGAAACAACGATTCGATTTGGTGCCGCAATCTTTGCACCCAGTGCAGCTGGTGCTCCAAATCCCATCGTAGCGTATCCTCCAGGAGTCAGAATGGACCCAGCCTCATAAATAGGGAACTGCTGACCTACTCCATTTTTATTCCACCCAACATCCGTTGTAATAAGAGCATCTTTAGGGAGAACTTGACGTACTTCATCAACAATTCGTTGTGGCATCATTGGGAATGATTCATCTTCAATAAACTTTCGATTGCTTTCCTTAAACTCTTTGCGATATCTCTCAATCTCTTCTTTTAAAGTATCAAGAGAGTCACGTTGTACCCCGTATGGGAACATTTCTTCAGCTACTCGATTTAATACGGTTAATGCTTGTTTTAAATCGGCGACTACACCAATTTCAACTGGGTAGTTCCTTCCAATTTCGCTCGGATCAATATCTATTTGTATTAATTTCGTTGGAGGGAAGTTGAACGTGTATTCCGGTTCCCATGAACTACTATCTGCTTCGGCGAAGCGAGTTCCTAAACCAAAGACGTAATCTGCGGATTTGCATTTGTCATTTATAAATTTAGTTCCCCAAAATCCAGTCATCCCTAGTGTCAACGGATGATCATCAGAAACTGCACCTTTCCCCATTAAGGAATGGGCTACAGGCATGTTCAATCGATCTACTAGTTCTCTAAGCTGATCTGCTGCATCAGCTAATAAGATCCCTCCACCTACATAAAAGATCGGACTTTTTGCTTCAGCTAGCGTTTGGATGATTTTCTTTGCTGTTTCGTTGTCAATTGATGGCTTATGAAAATTCTTTGCATTCAGCTTTTGCTTTTCAAAGTAAGAGGTTTCTAATTCTTTTGAAAAAATGTCCATTGGGACGGAGATTAACACAGGGCCAGGATTTCCGCTTTCAGCTAAATGAAAGGCTTTTTCTAAAATCTCAGGAAAGAGATGTGCACTATCGACCCTCCAAGCTCTCTTGACAAAAGGACGATAGATTTCATATTGAGTTGCATCACCATGTAAATTTACTTCTTGATGCGGATGCTTTCCGTAGTAATGAGTTGGTACATCGCCTGCAATTACGACCAATGGTATCGAATCCAAAGCTGCATTCGCCACTCCCGTTGCTGCGTTTGTGAGTCCTGGACCTAAGTGGCTTAAAAGAACGGCTGCTTTTTTCTTTATCCTCGCATAGCCATCAGCCATATGGGCGGCAATTTGCTCATGTCTAACATTCACAAACTTAATTTTGCTATTCTCTAAGGCAGAAAGTACGGCAATATTTGTGTGACCACAAAGTCCAAAAATATGTTCAATGCCTCTTTCTTCAAGATAATTTACTAATTGATATGATATTAACTGTTTCATATATGGCCTCCTTTAAAATCTAATAATATTTTGCCACACTGACCTGAGATGGCGTAAATATATGCCTTTTTAAACTCTTTTAGAGGGAAAATATTAGAAATAATTGGCTTTACATCAAAATCATCATTAAGAAGATAGTCTACACACTTAGAAAAATCTTCAGGAAAATTATAAATAATTGATCCATGAATCGTAATTTCATTTCTAACAATTTGTACAATTGGCAGGGTTGCTTCGGGAGTTAGACCTATTAAAATGACAGATCCGCCTTGTTTAACCACTCGTACCGCTTGTTCCACAGCCTGTTTTACCCCAGCGGCTTCAATGACCACATCAAACTTTTCGTCCTTCACTTCATGAGCTAAAACGGTATTAACTCCAAAAGCAGCTTTTACTTTTTCAAGCTTTGATTGATAAATATCTATCGCGGTCACCTTCGCTCCAAGGAAGTTAGCTAAAGCAATTGAAAGCATTCCCTCCGTGCCACAACCAATGACTCCTACAGTTGTACCTTTTGTAATAAATGCTTTTTCAAAAGCATGGGTGATAACGGCGAATGGTTCAATTAACACTGCTTTTTCATCTTGTAGTTCCTCAGGAATTGGAAGAACATACTTTGATGAAATGATAATCTCTTCTGAAAATATCCCATCCACATTGACTCCAAGAGATTCCTTAAAAGAACAAATATTTCGATAACCTCTTTGACAATTCTCACATTCGCCACAAAAAGTATTAGGTGTAACAACAACCTTTGTTCCAGTGGTAAGATCGACCTTTTCACCGACCTCAATCACTCTCCCTACTAACTCGTGACCAGGTCGAACCGGGTACTTCGCGTGACCAATCTTTCCCTTATAAACACCAATATCAGAACCACAGATACCGCCATAAATGAGTTTAATTCTAACTTCGTTTTCTTTAAGAGGGGATTCAACTGGAAATTCTTTTAGTTCTAGTTCCCCGGGGTTTTTCAAATGTAATCCCCACATAAATGACCACCACCCAAAATATTTAGATCGATCTAAAATAAAGAAAGCGTTAACATAATAGTACCTTTTGTTCCAAAGAATAGCAATCAAATATTTCCTATATTACTGAAAATATAAATTAATCAGAAAACTAAAGTCCGATTTTTTTACGTAACGATTTCTCTTCGGTTGCATGAATAGAAAGAAACTCTTTTGCAGTTTCTAAACAGCGTCGCGCATACTCTTCATAACCTAGCTCTTTTACTCGTTTAATATTTGGCATTTCAATCGAGCATGGTGTATTCACTGGTATACTGTTTACGATACCAGCAATATCGATTCCCCCTTCGCCAACATAAAGACGTTCCTCCCTAAGGATCCGCTTCATTTCATCAATCGATGTTGGTGCTTGAGAAGGGGCATCGCATAGATGGAAGTAACGAAAGTATGAACTAGGAATATTTTGGAGGTCCTCTAGTTGATCTCCTGACCGGTGAAAATGGTGCGTATCGATCATAATTCCCGCATTAGATCGATTTGCCGAATGAAGAATATCTAACGTGTCTGCAAGAGTCCTGACACTTGCTATGGGTACAAATTCAAGTTCCACTGTTAGATCAAATTGCTTAGCAAGATCACAGACTTCGCCAAACTTCTCAATCGCATCATTCCGGTTATCTGTCCAAATACTGCTTAGAACATGGCGTCCACCTAACTCTGCAGCAACTTCAAAAGCCGGCAAGTAGTTTAAAGGATTCATTCCATCAAAAATTCTAGCTAACTCAATATCCAGTAACCTCAAACCTGTGTCTGCAAGTGCTGCCTTTGTATCTCTCATCATCTGTTTATTGTTTGCAAGGTCATAATTCGGCTCTCCTGGTAACCCCATATAAATCGGCCGAAGACTCACAAAATCATAACCCACTCTAGATGCAATATGAATGATTTCAGCTGGAGTACAATGAAGTGCAGTAAGGTGTGCAATTGAAAATGGTCTTGTCATCATTTTCCTCCCCAACATAAAAGACTAATCTCGTAACCCAGTTATTTTTCTATTTTTCGTTGACTCGTTACCTTTGTGTGTAGATGAGAAGATGGCCCCGCTTTCAACATATAGCTTTCACTGTCGCATCCTAGCTTCTGTTTTACAGCCTTTGCCGTGTGGATAACCTTATTTAGATCCATTCCCGTCTCCACCCCCATTTCATGAAAAGCATAAACTAGATCCTCGGTCGCGACATTTCCTGTTGCTCCAGGTAAATATGGGCAACCTCCTAGTCCGGCTATTGAACTATCAAAATGAACAATTCCCTGCTGCAACGCACTAACTGCATTTGCAATCGCAAGACCTCTAGTATTATGAAGGTGTAAAGTAAATAAAATATCGGGAAAAGTATTACGTAAATGGCCAATCATTTCATATACTTGTTTTGGATTTGCGGCACCAGTGGAATCCGCCAATGAAATTTCTTTGACACCCATTGATTCGTATCTATATACAATCTGATTTATTCTTTCTTGAGGAACTTTCCCCTCAAACGGGCATCCAAAGGCTACGGATATAGACCCTCCCACCTCTATCCCTTTTTTTTGTGCTAATTCAATGATCGGATAAAAACCATTCTGAGCTTCTTCCGTTCTACAATTGGCATTAGAGATACTATGTGAGTCAGTGGCAGATAACATGAGTTTTATCTTGTTTATGCCTGCCTCAATGGCTCTTTCTGCTCCTTTTACGTTTGGTACTAATGCTCTAAATTTAATATTTTTCAAGTCATTACATGAACTGACAACCTCTGTAGCATCCTTTAATTGAGGTATTGCCTTTGGATGAACAAACGACGTAATCTCGATTGTAGTAACCCCTGTTTCTGCTAACGATCGAATGATTGAAACTTTTTCTTCTGTAGGAATCCATTGATATATCGCTTGGAATCCGTCACGAGGAGCAACCTCGCAAATATAAGCCCTTGAAGGTAGTGCGAATTCGGTTAGGTTGTTCATACGTACACTCCTTTACTTAATAGTTCTTACTGTACTAAAACTGAAAAAGAGTAATTATATCGATCTAATAAAATATTAAAAAAATATGTTAAGCCAGATCCCCACCTTTTAACCATGGTAACAGCAATAAAGAAAGCGTTACCATAATAATACATGATTTCCGGTTGTTTGCAAATATATTTACCAGAATTTTCTCAATAATTTAAAAAAGAATGGACGTTGATGAGGAGGTTTAGTATTATTTAGTAAGTGGTAGATCGGTCTAATAATAAAGGGGTTAGCAAATTCTATGAGATTTTATATATATTTAATACTTATTATTTTGTATATTGCATCCAACTTCACATCCAGCTCTGTGCTCCCTTTTATTATTGGTATGGTAGCTATCATTGGATTAATCGTCTCTTTTCTTCATGCCTCGGGAATGTATCTGTATTCTGGATTAGTCTTTCTGTCTCTAGGAGTTTGTTTATATTTCATCAACATAATAACAAATGATCTTCCCTGGTATCATCTATTTTTGCATTTCGAGTCAATGCTAGGTATGCTCTCCCTTTTTTGGGTTCTCCCCTTTATTAATACTCTGATTCGAGTCGGTAAATATGATAAAAATTTGAATGTCTTACTTCAGCAAGGCATTAAGAACGTAAGTAAACTATATAGAAGGAGTTTTCTTGTTTGCCATCTTTTAGGGCTATTTTTAAATATTGCTACCATTCCAATCCTAAGAAACTCCATGAAAAAAACTCTTCAGCAAATTCCAAAAAAAAGCCAAGAAAAATTTTATACACAGAACCTATTACGTGCATATGCGCTTTGTCTTATATGGAATCCACTAGAAGTTATGGTTGTGACATCTCTAGACATTACTAATACTGATTATTTTAAATTTTTCCCAATAATTATTTCAATCGTTCTATTGTTTATTCTGATTGATTGGCTTCTGTCTCATTTTAAATATTCACGAACTAGATTAGAAGTCGAATATAACGATCAGATAAATCTGGTCAAAACGGTTAAAAAAATAATTGAATTAATTCTATTGCTCCTGGTCCTTGTATTAGTTGTTACGATAGTTCAACGGATCCTTGATAAAGGCTTTCTTTTTTCTATGGTATTAGTGATCATACCCATTTCCTTTCTATGGGCATCCTTCGTTGGTATCTGGAAAAGGTATAGTAAAGTTGCCGTTTCACAATGGACAGAAAGAACAAAAGGACTTTCCAATTACTATTTTATGTTTTTAAGTGCAGGATTCTTGGTAGGAATGATTTCGAAATCTACGTTAATTTATTTTTTGCAGACACTATTTGAAGATACTTCAGAACATAGATTATTGCTTTACTTAGTAATTGGTGGATATTTTCTTGTATTATCTCTTATCGGTTTTCATCCTCTGGTGTCACTTACACTTTTAGCAACTTTACTACATCCACTTTTACCGAGCATTTCATCCGTATCATTGGCTGTTGTTCTGATTACTTGTAGTCTAGCTTCCGTCATGTATAGTCCTTTTAACTTATCGGTATCATTATTAGCTGATCAGTTAAAACTAAATTCTTATCGAATGGGTATATGGAATATTTTATTCGCGATTTCATTTATGATTATCTGTATACTCATCGCCTATCAACTTAGCTTTATCATTTAAAAAAGGGAGCCCATCGGCTCCCTTTTTTGTTAAAATAAGTATTCACGAAGATTTTCTTACTACCAATTCAGGCTGCAAGATAATTCGCTGGTTTTCACGATCTTGATTGACAATTCTTTGGTGAAGCAGAATCGCCGCCTGTGAGCCTATAAGGCTAGCATATGAAGAAACGGTTGTTAATGGAGGATTATATAATGGTGCCTCATTATTATTATCAAAACCAACTACAGCGAGATCTTGCCCCGGTTTTAATCCCGCATCGTTTAATCCAAGCATAACACCATGTGCGACTAAGTCATTAAAACAAAAGGCAGCCGTAGGTGGCTTCGCCTGGAATAACACCTTTCGAATGGCTCCCATTCCGCCTTCTCTAGTAACAGGACTTTCTACAATTAGCGTCTCATCGATATCTAAACCCGCTTGTTTTAACGCACTACAATACCCATTCCGCCTTTCCTTCCATGCAGTTGAATGGGAAGTTCCGCCAAGAAAAGCAATTCTTCTATGGCCTCTATGAATTAGGTGGTTTACAGCCATTTGAGCTCCCACTTCGTAGTCAATTCCTACATAATCACAGGAAACGTTTTCAATCTCCCTTACCGCTAAAACAAGTGGGATATCGATCGACTTCACCCGTTCAATACTATTTTTAGAGCTTTCTGAAACAGGACATAAAATGATCCCACCAACCCGATGTTCGAGCATTCTTGATATAAGCTGTTCCTGTTTCACATCTGAATCAAAAGTAGTACCTAGGAATACCGTATAACCTGCTTCCTCTAAGGAATGATGAACACCTCTAAGTAATTCTGCGTAAAACGGATTCGCGATGTCGGTAATAATTAATCCAACTGTTGAAGAAGACTGTGAACGCATATTGGCAGCAACTCTGTCATACACGTAGCCTAGCTCATGCATTGAATTCAGTACCTTCTGTTTTGTCTTTTCTGCAATTTTAGAACTGCCACGAACAATTAATGATGCCGTCGCCCGGGAAACGCCAGCATGATTTGCTACATCTTGCAGAGTTACTCTTTTTTTATGCGTCATCTTTAATCACCAGCTCACCAAAAATAATTTAGTTTCTATGTCTGTATCTTAAATACTACAGTTAATCAATTAATATACTATTACTATGTAGTATATAAGTATTAGTGTCAACTTTGTTATTCCATAAACTCAACTAAAAATAATGACACTTGTGGTATATAAGTTAAAATAAGAAGTGAAATAACCATTGCAACGAAAAATGGCATAACCGCTTTCGCAAGTGCTTCAATTGAAATCCCTGAAACACCAGACCCCACAAATAAATTTACGCCTAGCGGAGGAGTAATAAAACCTATAGCCAAATTAACAACCATTATTAAACCAAAGTGAATAGGGTCTACTCCAATATTCATTGCTACAGGTAATAAAAGTGGCGTTAAAATAATAATAGCAGCAACCGTGTCCATAAAACATCCTACAATTAAAAGTAAGATATTGATTAACAATAGAATAATAATCGGGTTACTAGAAATAGAAAGTAATCCCTCTGTAATTTGACTCGGAATTTGTTCGACCGTAAGTATTCGGCCGAATGCAGTTGCTGTTCCAACAATTAGCATAATCGTTGCTGTTGTAATTCCACTATCGATCAGCATTCGAGGTATATCTCTAATTTTAAGTTCTCGATATAAGAATATCCCAGCGATAAACCCGTATACAACGGCAATTCCAGCTGCTTCAGTTGGTGTGAAAACCCCTCCATAAATTCCCCCTAATATAATAATAGGGACTAATAGTGCCCATTTTGCATCCCAAGTAGCTTTCAAGAATTCTCTAAAAGTACTTTTTCCAATTCCTTTGTACCCTTGTTTTCGGGAATAAATATACGTCCAAATCATTAAAGCGACACCGACTAATATCCCTGGTAAGATTCCAGAGATAAACAACTTCCCTATTGATTGACTTCCAACTACTCCGTACATAACCATGGGAATACTTGGAGGAATGATTACCCCAATAGAACCTGCAGCACAGACAACTGCTGTTGCAAATTTCTTATCGTATCCTTGTTTAATCATTGCCGGTATCATGATCCCTCCAACAGCAGCAACTGTTGCAGGTCCTGACCCAGAGATGGCTGCAAAAAACATACAAGTAATAATTGCTGCGATAGCAATACCACCTGTTTTGTCTCCAACAATTGTATTAGCAACTTTAAATAATCTATCAGATAGCCCCCCCTTCCCCATAATCTCCCCCGCTAGAATAAAAAAGGGAACAGCTAATAGAGGGAATGAATCAATTGAAGTGATTAAACCTTGTGCCAAATATTCTAACGGCATAGAACCCGTATATAAAATGGTGACTAATGTTGATAATCCGATTGAAATACCAATCGGCACCGTAAGTATTAAAAATAGAGCAAGACTGCCAAATAAGACAAGTGCTGTCATCTTTTTCCCCTCCGTTTCATTTACATTTTAAAAATAACAACAGAGCAGTTATTACTGTGAAGCTTCTTTCCCAATAAGAATTTTCACCTGTTGGATAATTTGCTGAATCAAACGAATACCTGTTAATCCCATTCCAATTGGTCCAGCTAAGTAAACAAAACCAACTGGCAAACTAAGCGCAGGTGACAACTGTCCCCATGTAAGGAGCTTCATTGTAATTTGGTATCCATAAATCATTCCAAAAAGAGCAAATGCCAAAAATAATAAATTCCCTACTATCCTCAAGGCAGCTTGTGATTTCCCCTTTAGGGCTAAATAAAGCACATCCACACTCATATGCTTTTGTTTTTTCACTCCATAGCTGATTCCTAAGTACACTAGCCAAATAAAGCAGTACCTAGCTAACTCCTCTGACCAAGGTAATGAATCCTGCAGAACATATCTCATAAATACCTGCACCGAAATAACAAATACCATTACAAAAGAAAAAATTCCTATAAATAACTCTTCAAAATGCTCGTCAAGCCAGTGTAATATTTTCATATTCCATTCACCTCTTTCTAAAGGTAGAATACTCTTTTTAAATGTTTTATTTATTTATGTATACGGGTGATAAGATGAAAGCTTAAGGGGATTTTCCCCCTTAAGCTCGGTTTAACTTATTTTTTCAATTTGTTTATTTCTGCTAATAATTCGTCTACAAAATCCTCTCCAATACTAGCAGAATACTTCTCATATACTGGTTTAACTTTTTCTAGGAACGCTTCCTTTTCTTCGTCTGTAATATCAGTAACCGTCATACCATTTTCAGTTAGGAATTTATATCCATCTTCATCTTCTTTTTGGTTTAACTCTCTTTGATGATCTCTAGCTTCATCAGCGGCTTCTTGTACTGCCTTCTTTTCCTCATCGCTTAATGTATTCCAGAAATCTTTGCTAATTAAGAATGGACTTGCATTATATACATGGCCAGTCTTCGATAAGTATTTTTGTACTTCATAAAATTTATTTGCTGTAACATTTCCTACTGGATTTTCTTGACCGTCAACGACCCCTTGCTGTAATCCTGCGAATAATTCTGTGAACGCCATAGGAGTTGGGTTTGCACCTAATTCAGACCAAATATCCATATGGAGGTCATTTTCAAGAGTTCTAATCTTCAATCCTTTTACATCATCTGGTGTTTTTACTTCCTTTACACCATTGGTTAAATGTCTAAAACCATTCTCCCAATAGTTTAATCCAATTACATTCTGACTCTCCAATTCTGCTAATAAATCAGTTCCAATCTTTCCATCTAACACTTCATAGGCTACTTCAGAATTCGGAAATAAGAACGGTAAGTCAAATACGTTAAACTTAGGAACAAACTGAGCAATTGGTCCTGTTGACATTGTAGTTCCTTGAATGGATCCGAATTGTAACGATTCAAAAACTTCACGATCTCCACCTAGTTGACCGTTTGGATATACTTCTACTTTGATGGATCCATTTGTCTTACTTTCTACTAATTCTCCAAACTTCACTAACCCTTTTGTAAGTGATCGATCTTCTGAAGTTACGACTGCTAATTTCATTAATTTCTCACTCGTCTTAACATCGGAATCCTTTGGTTCCTCGTTATTCTCATTATTTGTAGATTGTTGTGAACACGCACCTAAAAACATTAAACATAAGACGAATAATAATGATAAAACTCTTTTCATTTCTCATTCACTCCTTATTGATAGTTTTAGAAACTAAACATTTAAACACTTAAAAAGATAACGCTTTCAAAAAATCACAATAACTTACCTCTGACCCCTCTTTGACCGTGTGAACAATTATAAAAGTTTAATAAATCAGAATACGCTTTCATTAATGAGATCGATTTAAATACTTTTATCTTTAACTAGATCTCCCCCCTCTCCTACCTACTTGTTCTAACTTTAAGGATATAAACGGAAGAATTAAATCGATCTAATTTATATCCATAATTTCTCTGTGTTTATAGTATATAACAGATAAATTGAGTAAAACAACTATTTTTTTAAAAGATTCTCAATTGTTTGTTAATTCAAACGGTACTAATTTCTATTAAAACAAAGCATGATCACGCATTTTTCTCCTGTTTATAGGAATTCAATACATATTTTTATTCATTACTTAAACCTAAAACTATATCTTTATTATTATATCGATCTAATTTTTATTAAATTCAATAAAAAATAAAGGCTTCGTAAAAGCCTTTATTTTCCCATCTCTTCTCTATATATCTCTACTCGACTTTTACCTTTCAATTTTGCTTTATAAAGCGCCTTATCCGCATTTGATAAAATCCTTTGTACAGTATTTCCGTCCTTCGGGAAGACGGCTACTCCCAATGATGATGTAGCTTCCACCACCCTGCCATTTAGCATCCAAGGTTCGCTTAATGAATCGCATAACATATACGCGATAGGAACAATGTAATGGTCACTTGGTAGGTCCGGGACTATGGCGATAAACTCATCTCCTCCATTACGTATAATTGGATCTGTGAAACGCAGATTTGATTGAAGCCGTTTCACGAATTGTATAAGTAATTGATCCCCTATTTCATGCCCCATCGAATCGTTAACATGTTTGAATGAGTCGATATCAAAGTAAATTAACCCAACCTTTGTTCCACTTATTTCAGAGTCTACTAGTATATTGGGTAGTTTTTCCATTAGAAAGCGTCTATTATAAACACCTGTTAGTGCATCTTGGTAAGCAAGCTTTTCTAAGTATGACTCATTGTTTTTTCGATCAGTAATGTCTCGAGCTGATATAATAACATGATCAAATTCTCCATTTTCCTTAAAAACACATGAACAAATGGATTCATACCATATATAATCCCCATCGGCTCTTAGTAATCGACTCTCAATTTTATTTTTTAGGATACTACTATCTACCATATCTTCAATCATTTGATTAATTCTCCGCGCATCATCAGGATGCATAATGGGAAACAAGGGTTTACCAATAAATTCATCAGCTGTGAAACCAAGGATATGCTTAAAAGAAGGAGATAAGTATAGAACGTTTCCTTCTTCATTAACCGTAATAATAATATCCTTCATATTCTCAGCAATCAATCGGTATGTCCGCTCACTTTCCTGAAGTTGAGCCTCTGCTTTTTTTCGTTCGGTTATGTTTCTACTGACAATGACCAAATGATGACGGTCTCCAGATTCTTCAAAGAAAGGAGTTTTGATCACCTCCCATACTTGACCCAAAATCGTTTTCTCAATTTTTAAAGCTGAACCTTGTATCCAAGCCTGCTCATCAGTGCTTGTGTTATATTCAAAAGACTCTCTAAATTTTGGTTGTAATTCAGCTAACTCCAAGTCTGTTTTTCCTCGATAGTCGATTCCCTCGAGTTCATATGCTTCCAAAACTTGTAAGTTTGTGACTATCTATCCACCTGCCAAATCCGTCCTTTACAACGATAAACTCCTGTATCATATCAATTAAAAAACGCAGTTGTTTTTCATTTTCCGATAAAGTAAGTAGGTCCTCCGTTAGAATTGACTGCGCATCAAATAACGAGAATGGATTCGTGTTACTCATTTCATTTCACCCTTCTCTTATAAACAATCATTAGTATTTTTTAGTTATAAATCCATTTTAGTATAAAAGTCCTACAAAAAGTATAGGAAAAAATTTCTTTCTTTTTGGTGAGATGAAATAAAGAACCATTCGTTAGGTTTACACCTTTCAAATGGTTCTTAGATTTCTCAACTATTTACTTACATTTGTTATCTCCAATATTCCTTCTCTCGGAATTACCTTAAATGCATCAGCTAAAGATTGAAGTTGTTCGTCAGATATCGTTTGTTTCTTACCGCCTTGTGAACAAACGATTGTGTATACTTCAGCTGCTTTTTCAGCGGTTTCGATTAATCCGAACGTTTCGTCAATTGTCGTTCCTGCTCCAAATACTCCATGGTGTGGCCATAGTACAAGTCTTGCATTTTCCATTTTCACAGCTGTCTCTTCACCAATCGCATCTGTTCCAGGTACCATCCAAGGGATAATAGACACACCATCTGGGAAAACAACAATACATTCTGTACACATTTCCCAAAGAGTTTTTGTAAAATCTTTTTCGTTGAGACTGTGAGTAAAAGTCATAGCTAACAAATGAGTCGCATGGCAGTGCATGATCACACGATGATTTGCATCTACAGCTAAGCGTTTCATATGGTTCTTCAAGTGTGTCGGTAATTCACTTGTTGCTACTCCTCCATCTTCAAAGCCCCAAAGAATGTCGTAATGTCCTCCATCCTCAGAGATTCGAATTAATCCGAGGTTAACAGCTGGGTCATTTGTTACATTTTTAAAATATTTGCCTGAACCAGTTACAATAAAATATCTTCCAGCAAGAGAAGATGCGTCAAAATTCATCGGTATTGTACGGACCTCTATATTATCTAAGTATGGATATACTTCTTCCATTGTTAACAAATAACTAATGTTTCCACCATTTCTTTCGTCCCATCCTAGACGGTATAAATTAGCTGTTGCTTCCTTCATTTCCTTAACAAATTTAGATTGTAAAATATCTTTACTCATTACACTCACCTGATTCCTGGTTTTTGTTTTTGTTTGTTTATACCATTATAATACACTCAAACAAAAGTAGAATCAACAAAACAAAATATAATATATTTGTTTATTTTTGTTTTGTTCATAACTCTGTCAAAAACCCATACAAAAACAATCAAAAGGGTTGCTCCCACTCCGTTTAGTATTTTTTCAATTCCTTAATAATCTCATTAATACGTTTTTCCACTTCATAAAGGTTCTTCTGCATGCGTTCACGCCGACCAGTCAAGACCTGCAATTCCTGTTTTAATTCTTCTGTTTTGCTCATAACTTCCCCTCCAGAAATGAAATAACATGACCGTTTTATTATGTGATTACCCAAGAAACTTATTAATTTGATTTATATTCTTCATGATGCTCACAATTTTGATCACACAATAGATGGAATTAAACAATAATAAATTGGGAAACTTAGAGTTGGAGGAGGTGGTACATATGCCAAGAGTTGGAGTTGAAGAATCATTATCGAATATCACTAGTGCGCTTCGTGAAAAGGGATACGATGTTGTTGAACTTAAGCAAGAATCTGATGTACAAGGCTGTGAATGCTGTGTAGTTACTGGGATTGACTCAAACGTTATGGGGATGTCTGATGCTAACATTCAAGGGCCTGTAATCGAAGCAAACGGTCTTTCTGCTGATGAGGTATGTCGTCAGGTTGAACAAAGAATGGGAAGATAAGCCGAAAATAATAGAAATCGGTTGGGTAAACCCAACCGATTTTATATTTTAACAGATTGTTTTGTAAATAATGGTGATAAAGCATTTGTTTCATCTACATGAATAAAACAATCGTACCGGTCTGAAACTCTAGTTGAAACATAATTTCCTAAATGCTCTACTTCTGGATTGTATACTACACCGATCGCACGATGTCCAATGACATCATTAAACAATTCTCTGTTTTGATCATCAAACAAAAAATATTTATTATAAGGTCCCGCTTCATGGAGAATGTACTCCCAGCTTCCCTTCCTAGCATTTGGTACAGGAAGCTCCTCAACCTTACCACCCCACTCGCGAGCCGCAATAACGGTTCCACGATGAGTACCAAACCCGACCGCATACACACTATTTCCATACTTCTCTCGTAACAATTGGCCAACATTTACTAACCCTTCCTCCGCCATGTCTGTTGCACGAGCATCTCCTAAATGGGTATTGTGTTCCCACACCACACATTTCGCCTTTTTTTGATGGGATGCTATGATTTTTTCTAGAGCTGCTACCATATGGCCATCTCGTATATTCCAGTCCTCTGGTCCCCTTTTTGCCATAGCCCGGTAATATCTCTCAGCATTTAACATCACCAAACTGTTTATGTCTATATTTAAGCCTTGCTCGTTTTTCCCATCATATTTGTGCTTATTTTGTTGAAGGGTTACTAAAACATTTAACACTTCCTCTGTACAACCTTCACCATAAAAGGCGGCAGACACGGCATAGTCTTCTGCTTTACGGTTAAATGGTTCAAAGCATTCGAAAGCCTTTTTCGCAGGATCCACAAGAGAGGGTGACACTTTTTCAAGCTGGTAAATAATTTCATCCATCGACTCCCAAAGACTATACACATCTATTCCATAGAAACCAACTTGGGAATGAGTCCTTGTGTTATGCTGCTTTAACCAAGTGACAAAATCCATAACTTCTTCATTTGCCCACATCCAAGTTGGCCAGCGGTTAAAATGAGAAAAGGCATTTTTTACTTCCCCATCACGATAGCCCTTAACATACTCATTAACCGTAAAACAAGAGGGCCAATCTCCCTCGACAGCAACAAAGGAAAAGCCCTTTTCTTCTATTAATTTCTTTGTAATTTCAGCTCGAATTTTATAAAATTCACTGGTACCGTGGGTAGCCTCCCCTAATAAAACAAAGTCAGCTTCCCCAGCTACCTCCACTATTTCGGATAAATCATCATAGGTGTCAAAACGAACAGAGTGATTTTGTATATCTTTAATTCTTTTGTCATTAATATGCATATGTCTCCTCCTAATCATCACTTTATTTTTTCCATACAGAAGATGAACAAAGCATGGAAATTCCTGCAGAACACATTTGGGCATAAACAATTAAAAATTGTCAAAGCCTATTAAAAAAAGGAGATGATATGGTTGAAAAAAAATAACGAATACTTAACCAATGCAGTCAGTCAAAATCAAGTGACCATCCAAAATGGGGGGGATTACCCTAATTTGAAAAATATCCCTGGTGATTCGGTTGATGAGCACAAAGTTCAAGAAGTAGCAAACCAAATCATTACGGGAGATGAAATCAAACAGCAAAATGAAAACTTATAAAAAGCACCCCATAAGGGTGCCTTAGCAAACAGATCAGCCCATGCCTGGCGGGTGGCTTTTTAATTGCTTGTTAATTAGATCGTCTCTCTCTCCCCCATCTGCTAGCTCTTCTGAAAATGTATGGGTGTCTGCACCCTTCTGTCCAACAAGCTTAGATGTACGAATGGTTTTAGGAGAAAGATTATTATTTGGTGCCGCTTGTTCGTTCCAGTCACTCACTTTTCATACCTCCTTACTTTTTTTGTACATCTTAGGTTTCTGCGTTACACTAAAACTATGCATAAAAAATAGAAAGTGGTGTGAAAGGATGACAAATCAAGAAATTGAAGTAAAGATTTCAGAACTAAAAGTGGAATATGTACAAATTCAAAACGATATTGAAAAGCTTGAATCATTTGATCAATCTGTTGAAAAACTAGAAGGAAAGCTTCAGGAAATTGAGAAGGAATTAGCGTATTATCATTCGATGGAGAAATAAGAGTAAAGTGGCTCATTAAAAGCCACTTTGAATTCTGATTTTAGTTTACATAATATAATTACTGTTAACTAAAAAAAGAAACGAGCAGCATTCGCTGCCCGTTTCTTTTTAACGACGGTGTTGGACAAGGTCAATGACCCCTAAAACGACATGTGCTAAGCCGAAACCAAAAACCGTATTCGCAACCATTTTGTTTGCTCCACGTTTTTGTTTCAGTGCATACCCAGTGGCTGTCACAGCAGAACCTAATGCAGTTGGAATTAAACCTTCGCGTATATTCATCGCTTGAATCCCTCCACACATCGTTATTGGGTGTTGTAACACCCTCCTTATTTTGCTCTTAGGTTGGGTTGTTATGCTAGCTACTTTATTTGATCCACCCATTGAAAAATTTATCATATCCTTTTTTCATTACAGTACTTGAGAATGCACTAAACGCATAGTCTCGATTGGCCATTGATGTCTGAATAGAAGAATTTAACGCCATATTTACTAGCTCAAACCAATTTTGCTCATTACCAGCAAAAGAATGTGGTGCACTAATATGGTTGTAGCAAGGATGTTCAGGCTTTACAACAATCTTGCCCATAGCTAGTGCCTCGGTTAGCGGCATGGCAAATGTGTCAAACTTTGAGCTGCTCCAATAGACTTTGGAAGAATTCATCAAAGCAAAAACTTCATCTTGTGAAAGTGCAAATTGTAGTTTCACGTTTGAAGGAATATCATATTTTTTCATACTTTCCCTATAACGCTCACCCCCAAAGACCATGTACACTTCCGTTTGAGGGTTTTGTTTTGCATATTCAATCACTAGATCTGGACGCCTATTTTCTTCATCTCTTCCAATCCAAAGGAGACGATTGTTAACTACTTGGGAAGGGTCATAATATTTAGTTGCCATCTCCTCATTAAAGCCAATCGGTATGACTGTCACATCGTGAACACCAAAATTTCTCGCCATTTCCCCTTTTAAAAATTCAGTTTGAACAATAGCCTTGTCCACAATGGAGTAAAACGGCTTCATCATTTCATATCCTGTTAAAGCTGGATCTGGGAAGCTATGTGGAAATAAAACACTATTCTTTAAGAACATATTTAAAAAAGTAAAACCAGAGACCGTGTAAATCACATGGTCTATTTTTTGAGAATAGATTTGGTCTAAGACGATATCATAATTGACAAGATCTCCTTTTTCATGTTCATAACCTGGAAGCCAATCATATCCACTTACATGTCTTTCAGGAGAAATAAATACAATTTCTATTCCAAGCTCACTTGAAATTGATTTTAAACGTTCTGCAAATATTCGAGGACCTTGTGCCTCGCTAAACTGTATCTTTCTCATAACTAACCCGACTTTTGTCATACACTTCATCCCCAATATTTAATTCAATAAAATGATTTTAACATATTTACAAAGCAAATTATTTTGATAACAAGCAATTACTTGCTAAAATACAACTGCTCATTATTTAGGAAAACGAAAGAAGATGATAGATATGATTGAAAATAAAAACATTCCTCTGTCTGTATTGGATTTAGTTCCCATTGTACAAGGAGGATCTGCTTCACAAGCATTGCGTAATTCTGCCTCTCTTGCTCAGCATGTAGAATCATTAGGTTACCACCGCTATTGGCTAGCAGAGCATCACAATATGCCAGGGATAGCAAGTGCAGCGACCTCTGTCGTTATCTCTCATGTGGCTGGCCATACGTCAACGATCCGTGTTGGTTCAGGTGGAATCATGCTCCCTAACCATGCTCCCCTTGTTATTGCAGAACAGTTTGGTACTCTTGATGCTTTGTTTCCTGGCCGAATTGATTTAGGACTTGGCCGTGCTCCTGGAACCGACCAAATAACGGCTCATGCATTAAGAAGAGAGAGAAGAAGTGATGGCAACGATTTTCCTGAGCAGCTCGAGGAATTACAATCCTACTTCATACCGAGTGATGATAAAAGGGTTCGTGCCTTTCCTGGTGAAGGTCAAACCGTTCCTATTTGGCTACTTGGTTCAAGCGGTTTTAGTGCGCAACTTGCTGGACAACTAGGGCTACCTTTCGCCTTTGCTAGCCATTTTTCACCTTTATATACTTTACCTGCTTTGCAATTATACCGCCAACATTTCCGTCCATCTGAAGTGTTAGACAAACCATACGCTATGGTTGCGGCAAATGTCGTTGCGGCAGATACTGGTGAAGAAGCAAAAAGACTAGCAACCAGCATGCAACAACAATTTCTTAATCTAATTAGAGGTAACCCTGGTCAGCTTCCACCACCTGTTGAAAACATGGATGAGATTTGGAGTCCGTATGAAAAGGCAACTCTACTGCAGCAGTTTGGTGAACCAATTGTCGGGGACCGTGACACGGTAAAAGCAAAACTCGAGGACTTTTTACATGACACACAAGCAGACGAGTTAATGATTCATACGCAAATTTTCGACCATGAAGCAAGACTGAAGTCATACGAGATTGTTGCAGATACACTAAGAAAATAATAGAAAGGAGTAGCTATTCAAAAAGCTACTCCTTTCTATTATTGTAGATGCTTCGGTACATCATATTCATGTGATTTGTTTTTAACCTCTTTGAACAAGTCACTATTGTTTTGTAAAGGATCCTGCTTTGGAACACTTGTATCTGATAGCATAAATGCCTCTAACAAAGTCTTTATCGTTTGTACGTCTTGTTTTAGAGATTCAAACTGTTTTGTTGTAACTGGTTGTGCTGATGTTTTTAAAATGAATGCAACTCTTCCATTTGGCTCTAATGTTGCCCACTCTACATCTGAAATCTTATTTACACTTGATTGTCTTAATGCCATTTCAAGCTGATCAACAGTCATACGTAGCTTTCTCAGGGCTTTTTCATTTAATTGACCTTTTTCTATTAGTATCTTAGATTTACCGGTAATAAATTTTTCAATTTTGTCTGATTTAATCTGCAAAAATTCTATTACGACAAGAGTTAAGACAAGTACTCCTCCAACTGCAAAGGTAACAAAAAGACCTCGTCCAGTGACTGGTTGTATCAATAGTGACCCAAGCCCAATCATTATCACTGTCTGAGCAAGTGTCATCTGCGAAATGGATTTCCTACCCGCAACGCGAAGGAGTAACGTGCCAACAATTACAATTAATATGGCGTGCCATACCCAATCAAACTGCAATACTCTTCCTCCTAGGTGATGTAATTTATGGGTATAGTGTTCCAGTCACTCACTCTTTTCATTCAAATGTTTCCCTTTTCGAGTACATAAACTTCAACATTGAAAAAGCAGCAAGTCTTGAAGTCATCTCACGAACATCCTTTGATGGGTCAACTTCAACAATATCCATAGCCTTTACCTTTGGATGAGCAGAAGCTATTTCAATAGAAGATAGTAACTCTCTACTCGTAAAACCTCCGGGACCGATAGCTGGACAGCCTGGAGCAAAGGCTTGATCCACAACATCCATATCAACAGACAAGTATAGATAATCTACTTCTTTCTCTAAACGTGTCAATTCATTTATTAGAATCGCAGCTAATCCTATTTTTTCTATATCACCCATTGTGTAAACCTGTATCCCTTTTTCTCTTGTGTATTCACGATAAACCTTTGAATTAGAAAAATCTCTTATTCCAATTTGAACAAGGTCATCTCCCTTAAGATATCCACTTTCAATTAAACTACGAAAAGGGGTACCATTTGTTCGTCCACTATCTTCAAAATTTCGTACATCATGATGAGCATCCCATTGAATGACTCCTATTCGGCCAAGGTTTTCCGAAAAGGCACGAATCGAGGGAAAACTCACACCATGGTCACCACCTAAGATCACATAACGTTCACAGGATTTCTCCTTAAGCATATCTGACACACTTTGATATATTCGCTCAATCGACTCAGTTAAATCAGTTGGATGAGTGAGGCAATCACCATAGTCTAGTATTTTCATGTCATGGTGATCCTTGTCTGTTTCCCCAGAATAGGTGGTGAAGCTTTTAAAGTGAGAACGAATTTTTTGCGGTGCCTCGGCTGCCTGTGAAAGAGAGATAGATGTTTTCGAGAGTGGGAGACCGATGATACCAATCTCTCCTTTCTCACCTTTACTAAATGGCACTATGGTTTCAGACACCTTTGTCACATGTCGATCTCGGAAGACAGCTTCCTTCCCAAACGTTACGTATTCAAAGCTCATTACTCATTCCTCCGAATCATTTTCCCTGCAACATACACGGAGTTTGCATGATTCACACCAAAATGGTACGGAAGATATTGATAATTGGGAATATCCCATATAACAAAATTGGCTAGTGCACCAATTTTTAATGTTCCTGCCACATTCTCTTTCCCGATAGCAAAGGCTGCGTTTATCGTTACAGCGTTCCATATCTCCTCTGCTGACATCTTTAGTTTTAATGCTGCTAAAGACATAATCATTTGGAGATTCTCCGTTACACAGCTTCCTGGATTAAAGTCTGTTGCCAAAGCCACAGCTGCACCTCCGTCGATCATTTTTCTCGCCTTTGCATAATGCTCTTTCCCCAGATAAAACGTAGTACCTGGTAATAACACCGCTACCGTATTACTAGCACCTAGCTGTTTAATTCCTTCTTCAGAAGCTGCCACTAAATGGTCGGCACTCGTTGCGCCTATTGATACCGCTAACTCTGTGCCACCAAGTGAATCAATTTCATCTGCATGGATTTTCATTCCAAAACCAAGCCTCTTCCCTTCTTCTAAAAACCGCTTAGATTGGTCGACAGTGAAAACTCCTGTTTCACAAAAAATATCTACATACTCAGCAAGTGACTTCTCTTTAATGTCCTTTAACATAGAAATCATCTCATCTAAAAATAGATCACTTTTCCCCTTAAATTCGGGCGGAACTGCATGAGGACCTAGGAAGGTTGATACCAATTGAATGGGATACTTTTCCTGTAGTTTCTTCATTACCCGTAGCTGCTTTAGTTCCGTTTCGCGATCAAGACCATAACCACTTTTACCTTCCACCGTTGTTACTCCATAAGAGATCATTCGATCTAGATGAAAAGAAGACTTTGCAAGCAATTCGTCTTCAGTACTGTTTTTTGTGGATTGGACCGTTGATAGAATTCCTCCTCCAGAGGCTAGAATGTCCAGATAAGGAACGCCCGCCTGTTTTAGTGCCAATTCATGTTCCCGAGATCCTGCAAATACAAAATGGGTATGAGGATCAACTAGACCAGGAGAGACCACTTTACCCTGGACGTCTAGCAAAGACAAAGCTTCTAGCTTCTCCCCTTCTTCCGAATGACCTATCCATGCAACTCTTCCCTCTTTTACCGCAAGTGCTGCTTTTTCGATTACGTGTAGATGCTTCATTTCCTCGCCTTTTAGTGGACGAGATGAGGAAGCAGGGAGAATCAGCTGACCGATATTAAATAAAAGCAAATCGTACATCATGATCACCTTTCCCTAAAAATATCATTTTTTATAACGGACCATCGGAATATCCACGCCCTTTTCTTTTGCTACTTCAATCGCTTTTTCATATCCAGCGTCAGCATGGCGGACAATCCCCATACCAGGATCCGTTGTTAACACACGTTGTAATCTTTCCTCTGCAAGTTTTGTCCCGTCAGCTACAGCAACCATTCCCGCATGCAGGGAATAGCCCATGCCAACACCTCCTCCATGATGAACAGAAATCCAAGATCCGCCAGCAGCCACATTGATTAATGCATTTAATATAGCCCAATCACCAACGGTATCACTTCCATCCTTCATTGCTTCTGTCTCCCTGTTTGGAGATGCCACTGAGCCACAATCTAAATGGTCACGCCCAATAACGATAGGTGCTTTTAGCTCTCCTTTTTTCACCAACTCATTAATCCCAAGGCCCATTTTCACTCGTTCACCATATCCTAACCAGCAAATACGAGACGGAAGTCCTTGGAAACTCACCTTTTCTTGAGCCATGGTAATCCATCTTTGCAATGGTTCATTTTCAGGAAAAAGCTCCCTGATTAACTGATCAGTGCGGTAAATATCATTGGGGTCCCCTGATAAAGCTGCCCAGCGAAACGGTCCTTTTCCTTCACAAAACAATGGCCGAATAAAAGCCGGTACAAAGCCTGGAAAATCAAAGGCGTTTTGTTCTCCTTCATCAAACGCCACTTGCCGAATATTATTTCCGTAGTCAAAAGTGATCGAACCTATTTGTTGAAACTCAAGCATCGCTTGAACATGGGCCATTATAGATTTCTTTGACAAACTTATATATTTTTTAGGATCTTCCTTTCGAAGGATTTGAGCTTCTTCAAGTGATAAACCAATTGGAATATAACCATTTAGTGGATCATGCGCGGATGTTTGATCCGTTACAATGTCTATAGGTATCTTCTTTTGTAACAATTCGTGATGAACATCAACAGCATTACCAACGAGAGCAATGGAAAGTGGTAATCCCTTTACCTTTGCCTCCTGCGCCCAGGCAATTGCCTCATCAACTGAGTGTGTAAAACGATCACAATATTTTGTTTTGATTCTTTTTTGCACCCGCTCAACGTCTACCTCAACCGCAATACAAACTCCTCGATTCATCGTGACTGCCAAAGGCTGAGCACCTCCCATACCACCCAAACCAGCAGTTAAGGTAATCGTACCTTGCAAGGAACCACCAAAATGCTGCCTTGCTAACTCAGCAAACGTTTCATACGTACCCTGTAAAATTCCTTGCGTTCCGATGTAGATCCAGCTACCTGCCGTCATTTGTCCATACATCATGAGTCCCTTTTGATCCAACTCGTGAAAATGTTCCCAATTTGCCCACTTCGGAACAATGACCGAATTGGATAAAAGTACACGAGGTGCAGCATCATGTGTTTTGAAAACGGCTACAGGTTTCCCAGATTGAATGAGCAACGTTTCATCGTTTTCAAGCCTTTTTAACGTTTCAACGATCGAGTCAAATGCCTCCCAATTTCGAGCAGCTTTCCCAATTCCACCATAGACGACAAGCTCTTCCGGTTTCTCCGCCACATCAGGATCTAAATTATTACAAAGCATGCGAAGTGCCGCCTCCTGTTCCCAACCTTTGCACTCCAGTTCGTTTCCTCGTTTGGCTATGACTATACGATTTTGATTTGCATTCATTGAACATATCCTCCTTTTTTTGAAGCAGTGGGTGGTGGTCCATTATTAAAATTAATTGTTCATTTTATATCCGTTTCCTTCAACCAGGCCGCCATCTTTTCAATATCTTTCGAAAATATTCGATCACTATCAATAGATGGGACAATGTTTCTTGCTTCTTTATAAAAAGCTAGGGTAGTTGGGGCCATTTTTTCAATCCCACGGTATTGGACAGCTTGAAGCGCACATATGCATTCGATTGCTAGGACACGTCGTACATTTTGAATTATCATATGAGCGTGCCGGGAGGCAATTGTTCCCATGCTTACGTGGTCTTCTTGATTGGCTGAGGATGGGATGGAGTCTACACTAGCTGGATGTGCTAGCGTTTTATTTTCAGAAACGAGAGAAGCAGCACAATACTGCATGATCATTGCTCCAGACTGTAATCCTGGTTGGGGACTTAAAAACGGTGGGAGGTCATTTAATCCCGGGTTTACGAGCCGTTCAATTCGACGTTCTGATATATTAGCGAGTTCAGCCATGGCAATTTTCATAAAATCCATTGCGAACGCGATCGGTTGACCGTGGAAATTCCCACCTGATATGACCATTTGGCCATCATCAAAAATTAGTGGATTATCGGTTGCTGCATTCATTTCAATTTCGAGCTTTTCCTTTACATAATCAAGCGCTTGTAACGTCGCACCATGTACCTGAGGAATGCAGCGTAAAGAATACGCGTCTTGAACTCTCTTTTCGCCTTGACTTGTTATTAGCTTACTTTCTTTAAGCAGCTCACACATTCTTGCAGCAACTTCTGTTTGCTGCACATATCCACGTGCTTCATGAATAGCAGGATGGAAGGCATCAATAATTCCTTCTAATCCTTCAATGGTCATAGCTGCAATGATTTCACTTTGATAAAACAATCTCATTGATTCAATCCAATTGATGACACCTTGCGCAGTCATTGCTTGTGTTCCATTAATTAAGGCTAACCCTTCCTTTGCCTTTAAAGAAATAGGTTGAATTCCTTTTTCTTTTAGTATGAGGTTCGCTTCATATATTCCTCCTTCAACATGCACTTGTCCTTCACCAATAAGCACAAGTGCTAAATGTGATAAAGGAGCTAGGTCTCCTGATGCGCCTAACGAACCCTGCTGGGGGACAACCGGATGGATTCGCTCATTCAATAGGGTTTGGAGCTGCTGGATAATCTCTACCCTTACTCCTGAAAACCCTTTAAGCAGGGCATTTAAACGGAGGAGCACCATTGCACGTGAGACAACTTCTGGAAATGGATCACCCACTCCACATGCGTGAGAGCGGATCAAATTTAACTGCAAATCATTCACATCTTTTTCCGCAATCATACAATCGCTAAATTTCCCAAAGCCGGTAGTGATTCCATAGATCGTTTTCTTTTTTGATACAATTTCCTCAACAGAGTATCGAGATTGCTCAACTTTCCTTATACTTTCTTCTGCTATCTCTACAGTTGCAAAACCATAACAAATATCCTTTATTTGCGATAACGTTAAGGACTGACCTGTTAACACAACCTTCATGTTGCTCCCTCCACCTTCACCACTTTATGCGACTAACATTCAAATAATATATTCTGAAAGTTTTAATAATTCTATTGTAAGTGGATGTTTTTAGAAAGGTCAACAAAAAATTGGTAAATTTTAGTATGTTAGAATGTTAGTTTACTACTCTGGTAAAGGGACAGAGCAAGTTAAAAACAAGAAATGCCAGCTATAACATTTAGCTGGCATTTCTTGTTTTATTATTTTAAAATATCTTCTTTCGATCTCTTTCTTCCTTCAAGAGTTCAACAGCCTCACGAAATCTTTGCGAATGAATCACCTCCCTTTCCCTTAAAAAGCGAAGTGAATCATTTAAATCAGGATCATCTGACATATTTATAATCCATTGATAAGTGGCACGAGCCTTCTCTTCTGCCGCAATATCCTCGTAAAGATCGGCAATAGGATCTCCTTTCGCTTGAATATACGAAGCGGTAAAAGGAACCCCAGCAGCATTATGATAAAAGATAGCTGAATCATGGTTCGCATAGTGATCAGATATACCTGCAGCCTTTAATTGCTCTGGTGTGGCATCCTTTGTCAACTTATAAATCATCGTTGCAATCATTTCTAAATGTGCAAATTCCTCTGTCCCAATATCAGTTAACAGACCAACCACTTTGTCTGGAATCGTATATCTTTGGTTTAAGTATCTTAACGCAGCAGCCAATTCTCCATCTGCTCCGCCATATTGTTCTATTAAAAATTTTGCTAAGGTTGGATTACAGGTTGTTACTTTTACCGGGTATTGCAATTTCTTTTCATATACCCACATTTTTTACCCTCCCTTTCTACACCTGCCAGGGCCAAGGAGATGTTCCCCAACTCCAATTTGCATCTGTATAACTATTTCCATATTGAAGAAGTGGACCGAACTCTGCTTCAAACTGTTGTTTAATCTGTTTACTGTATTGTGCAAATTGATTAAATTGCTGCATCGCTTGTTGATCGGTTTGGTGAGTATCTAAGTACAATGTGAGTTCTACTAGGACGAAGTCAACGGCTTGAATTTCTTCCATTAATTGATAGTATCTTTCAGGCAACTGCTTCATAAGCCCTCCCTCCTTTTTGATTCATAAGGGTTTTCATAATAATCATAAAAAATAGGCCATAGCGTGCCTTTTTGTAACGCTTCTTTCGGAGAGAATTGCTGAAGATTAGGCGGTTGAAATCCTACATAAAGATTTGGTGGTGTTGAGTAAAACTTAACTCCAATCGGACGACAAGGATCGAACGGACTGTGGTAAGGTTGGTACGTTTTCATGTGAGTAAATACTTGTTTAGGCTGGTTAGCCATAATTTCCACCTCTTTTTACCCAGTTTATAAAATATACTCGAATACCGCTTGTCACTATGTCTAAAAAGTTCTTTTCATTCAAATCGTATGTTTTCTTATCCAGCCACATATTTTTAACTGACAATCTCGAATAAGAGGTGTGGTGCGAATGAGAAATGAAAAGGTAAAGAAGACCAAAGATCAATTAATTGAAAGTCTGAGAGGTAAGCAGAGAAGAGATGGTTCGTGGAAGTTTTGTTTTGAAGGAAGTTTAATGACAAATGCATATATGATTATTTTGTTACGGTCATTGAATATCCAATCTGAGGAGATGCTCATTAAACGACTGGTGCATGAGATATGTAAAAAACAAGAAAACAATGGGGCATGGAAATTATATTATGATGAAAGATTCGGAAACTTATCTAATACAATTGAATGTTATTTTGCACTACTTTATTCCGGTTACTTACCAAGGGATTCTGATGTTCTCCAAAAGGCAAAGTCTTTTATTATCAATAATGGGGGAATTCAAAAATCTGAGTGGTTAACAAAATCCATGTTAGCTATTACGGGACAAATCCCCTGGCCAACCATTATTAAACTCATTCCAATAGAAATCATGCTTTTACCAACATGGTCACCCATTTCCTTGTTTGAAATCGTTGGCTACGCTAGAGCTCACTGGGTACCTATTATCATTTGTTCGAATAAAAATTATAAAAACGTTCACCCACAACGTCCTTCACTAGAAGACTTGAATTTAGGGAGAGGAGATGATCAGTCGCAAGTAGATGACCGTTCAATGAAATTGATCTCAAAAATTAAATCAGAAGCTATCAAACTAGCAGAAATACCAGAACAAATTCATGAAGAGTCATTTCATAAAGGTGAAACGTACATGCTTGAAAGAATAGAATCGAATGGTACATTATATAGCTATTTTAGCTCTACCTTTTTTATGATTTACTCCCTGTTGGCACTTGGATACAAAAAAGATCATCACATTATTAAAAATGCCATTGAGGGGATGAAATCTTTTCTTTTTGAAGAGAAAGACCTCTATTTTATTGAAAACTCACCATCTACGGTTTGGGATACCGCACTAATAAGTAATGCCTTGCATATTGCTGGTGTAAAGGATACGGATCCAATGATAAGAAGATCAACTCAATATTTATTAAACCACCAGCATACTACCTTTGGTGATTGGATGATAAATTGCCCAGACACTCCACCGGGTGGATGGGGTTTTTCTCCAATCAATACAATGATTCCAGATATAGATGATACGACCGCTGCTTTACGTGCGCTTACACCTTCCACTATTGCAAAACAAATCCCTTCAACTGCTTGGGAAAAAGGAGTTAACTGGGTAATTTCCATGCAGAACAACGACGGTGGGTGGGCAGCTTTTGAAAAAAATACCACGAATAAGTGGCTCTCCTTTATCCCTTTCAGATACGAGGATCGAGTTCTATTTGACCCTTCCACTGCTGATTTGACTGGTAGGACACTTCATTTTCTTGGAGAATACACGAATATCGAAAGAAAATCAGCCACAATCAATAAAGGAATTAACTGGCTTAAAAAGCATCAACTCGAGGATGGCTCATGGTATGGTCGGTGGGGAATTTGCTATATTTACGGTACTTGGGCTGCCGTTACCGGATTATTAGCTTGCGGAGTTAGCCGATCCGATCCTACCATCAAACGGGCGGTAAATTGGTTGGTTTCGATTCAAAACAATAATGGTGGATGGGGTGAATCATGCTCTAGTGACATGAAAAAGAAATATACGCCACTTTATGCAAGTACCCCCTCACAAACCGCATGGGCTTTAGATGCACTGATTTATTATTATGAGAAACCAACAATACAAATAGAGAATGGAATGGAATTTCTTTTTTCGTCACTCGAAAAATCGAATTGGACGATTGAGTATCCAACAGGGGCAGGTTTGCCTGGAGGTTTTTATATTCATTATCACAGTTATAACTACATTTGGCCCCTCGTTACAATTAGCAATTATCAACGAAAATATTTATAGAATTCAAGTGAATAAGACCGTTTATGCATAACATTTTTTTTACTGTGGAAAATACCTCCTAAGTAGTCTTACTAGGAGGTATTTGAATGGACACTTTTATCAGGCATAAGTTACTCCAAAATCGTGACGGAGCATATGAACTCATTCTTTACTTAGACGATACTTTAACGGAGTTTTCACAGGAACTTGGCACTAAGTCATCCATCCGCTCTGATATTATGAAGCAAGCAACTCTTTTAATAAAAAATCGTTATCCTTCGATCAGAATTACAGTTGTCAAGATTGTGTTAGGTGGTTTCGTCATGAGCACCTTGCCAATAGCAGCTGATCGCGCATTTGCTAATGCTTCTATTCAGCAAACAAATTCAAACGTCTTTTACTCCGTTTCTCCTGGAGATACACTATGGGGATTAAGCAAAAAATTTGGGACCTCTATGGATCTTATAAAAAGTGCGAATAAGCTATCCTCTGACACCTTAACGATCGGACAAAAGCTAGTTATACCAAAAGCGATACATACGGTCCAAGCTGGAGATACATTATATAGTTTATCGAAAAAATACAATACAACCGTTGATAGCATTAGAGAAGCCAATCAAATGCCATCCACTACATTATCTTTAAATCAAAAACTGATTATTCCAGCTGTACTAGAAATACCTCAATCACATGAAGTTACAGACACCCCAGCCACACCTACTAGTGTCACCCACACGGTTGTTGCTGGAGATACACTTTATAGCCTTGCGAAAAAGTATCATACTACGGTTGTTGCTTTAAAAAAGGAAAATCAGCTAACAAGCGACATATTAAGTTTGGGACAGAGATTAACCATTCCTTCAACACAAACGGTAGATCCAGCTCTCATGCCGACCTCAACTGCCCCATCCGTTCCTGACACTTATACGGTTGTTAGCGGGGATAATCTGTATTCAATTGCACTAAAATTTGGATTAACAGTTGATGAACTTAGATCTCGAAACCAACTAGTTAGTGATGTATTACGAATTGGTCAAGTTTTACAAATTAGTGATAAGTCAGCTTCCACTCCTATCAGTACAGTTAGCTATACCACGCATAAAATTCAAGCTGGTGATTCGATTTGGAGTCTGAGTATTAAATACGGAATTCCACAGGCAGAACTTTTACAAGCGAATGGGTTAACCACGTCAAGTATGCTCTCGATCGGTCAAGAGTTACGAATTCCCGTTCATAATATACCTGTGAAAGAGACCGTCAGTCCGAATCATGGTGAATTATTAAATTGGTGGACAGAAGCCCAATATGTATTTACTATTGGCAAAGTAGCAAAGGTAACAGATCTTGCTACAGGCAAATCATTTAATATTAAACGGACAATCGGTGCGAATCATGCAGATAGTGAAACGGTCACAGTAACTGATTCAAATACTGCCAAAACCATATGGGGAGGCTATTCCTGGACACCACGAGCTGTCATAGTGGAGGTTGATGGAAGAAAACTGGCCGCCAGTATGAGCTTCTACCCTCATGAAAGAGAATACATTATGAACAATGGAATTACGGGTCACTTTGATGTGTACTTTTCAGGTAGTTCAAGACATGTGGACGGCAAACCAGATCCTTCCCACCAAGCCCAAGTGGAAAAGGCTGCTGGAGTGAGATAAATAAAGAAACAAGGAGCTTTTAATCAGCTCCTTGTTTTTTCTCATGATTATAAGATGTCTAATCTAGCAACTAGAGCTAGTAGAACTTGTAAAAGCACTTGTACGTTAACAGCTAAATCTGTATCAGTAGTTGTTACTTTTACACCACGAGAGTTTTCAATATACGTTTGTTGGCGATTCACTTGCTTATTGATTAGTTTTTGCGTTAATTCTTGAGTTAATACTTCAGCTTGATCGCTACTTGCAATTGAGATGCTGATGACTAGTTGAATAGCTGCTTGAAGAGCAACTTGAAGGTTAATGGCTGCTTGCGTGTCAGTAGTGATTACTTCAACATCACAAGAATCTTTGATTACGATTGACTCGTAAGATGCTTGCACGCTTTTAGTTGTTTGATCTGCTTCTTGTGTGTCGTTATCACATTCCCAAGGGTGTGTGCTGCTAGGGTCTAATGCATTAAATCTTTGAGGTGCTGCGCATCCTCTGTTGTCAGAAAGAACTGGCGCCTGGCCTCTCCATACTTTTGAACTCATATATGATTTCCTCCTTATTGAATTTAGTTATTACACTATTGGTATATGTAAGTTTGACCCGGTCTGGCAGGGCAAAAGACTATATTTATAGAAAAATGGACTATAGACTAGTCATTTTTTTAGGTAAAAAACTAGAAAAAGTGGTTGCTTGTCACAACCACTTTTACAACTTACTTTTTTGTAATATTAGTAAGAGACTCTACATTTTGCTTAAGTCCTTCAATCAGACTTCTTAATTCAGCTCTATCTTCATCTGAAAGCTGTGGCTTTGTATTAAGATTGATGCCATGTCTTTTTAAAGTAGCATTAATCAATAAATCCATACTTTGTTTTGAAATTTTTTCAAATTCTTCTTTATTGCTCATTCAAATCCCTCCTACCTTTTTAATATAGGTTATGTCACGATACTTCTTGATGTGTTAAGGGTATATGACCAATTTTCAATGAAAAAATAAAAACCATAGGAATTTATCCTATGGTAAGTTAGGTGGACATGTATAGAGGTTTTTACTTAAACCAACCTTTTTCTTTCGATTGTGTAATGGCTTCAATTCTGTTCGTAACTTCAAGTTTCTCCAAAATCGCTGATATGTAATTTCTAACTGTTCCTGTTTTAATGTTTAACTGCTCAGCGATCTCCTTCGTATTCCTTCCCTCAGCAACGAGCTCAAGAACCTCACGTTCTCTTTCCGTCAAAGGATTTTCCTCTGTATAAAGATCATCCATTAGTTCTGGTGCATAAATTCGCTTGCCAGCTACAATATTTCTAATCGAGCTTGCCAATTCTTCACTTGGACTATCCTTTAAGAGATACCCTCTTACACCCGCCTTTAACGCACGCTGGAAATAGCCTGAACGCGCAAATGTCGTTAGAATAATCACTTTACAGTTCCCACCCTTTAGCTCTTCAGCCGCTTCAAGCCCTGTCTTTTCTGGCATTTCAATATCCATGATACATATATCAGGTTGTAATTGTTTCACAAGGGAAACAGCTTCATTTCCATTATTCGCCTTCCCAATCACTTCCATATCATCCTCTAGGCTTAAAAGTGATCCTAAAGCGCCTAACAGCATTCGCTGGTCCTCTGCAATGACAATTTTGATCATACTAAATTTTCCTCCTTTGCGACCTGGACAAGAGGCACCTTCATAATTAGCTTGGTTCCACCATCACCGATAATTTTAAGACTTCCATTCACGAAATCAAGACGTTCTCTCATCCCAATTAACCCATGTCCTGGTGATTGGCTCTGCTTTTGCCAAAGACCTATACCATCATCTTGTACAATAATCGTTATGTCTTTTGATGATTGTTTTATTGTGAGTTGAACGACATTTGCCTGACTGTGCTTAACGACATTCGTTATTGCTTCTTTGATACACATGCTTAAAATATTTTCAAGAAATAGTGATACATGTGTAACTGGTTTTTCTTGACTATAAATAAACTCAATATCTGCTGCTTTTAATATTTGTCTAACGAGTACAATTTCTTCATCCAGCCGAATCCCTCTCATTTGTGATACTAATTGTCGAACCTCATTTAACGCAGTTCTTGCAGTTTGCTGCACATCCCTTAGCTCATCCTTGGCCTGTTCAGGATCCTTTGTAATCAATCTTCGAGCTAAGTCACTTTTTAAGCCGATAAGGGAAAGCTTCTGTCCCAAAGTATCATGTAAATCGCGAGCAATCCGTTGCCGTTCCTCTTGTTTCACCAATTCGGCAATCCGCTTGTTGGCATCCTCCAACTTTTCTTCAAGTACCTCTTGTTTTTTACGATTATATATATTAAAAGGTAATAAAATAACACTTATCCAGATAATAATGACAAATGGCAGCTGTCTTAAAAACTGAGGATCTTGTAGAACCACATTGTAATTAATTGCGAATGTGGTTGCGACAAGATGAATAACATATAAAGTCATAAAAGCAACACGTTTTTTAATATTACCGTTGTAATACGCTATGTAAAAGGCAAAGTACACAAACGAAAAAAGTATAGCCATGGTAATAGAAATACTGATTAATATCATCGTCCATAAGTAGACTGGCCATCGTTTAGATAAGAACGCAAATCGTAAGGTAATGAAAAATATAACAGTCAGAATGATTCCTGCGACAATTTCAGGAGTGGATGATGATTGGAAGATAAAATAAAAAGGAAGTATACTGATAACGCTCCAAATATATGGCGAAATGCCCCAATTTCTTTTTGATATTGTATTTTTTAACACGAACCAAACCTCATTTTCTTACCAGCTTTTTCTATATAGTATCATATCTTTTAGAAATGAAAAGAAGGTTGCCTATAATAGGCACCCTTTGTAAGTGAACATTAAATTATGTTGCGGCATTTGATGAGTTATTACGCTTTTGTATAGCGTTTACCCCCATGATTACAGCTATTAATTCTGGTGATGTTATCGTATTAGAGTGATTGTCTAATTCGTAAGCAGCGGAAGAAAACATACCACTTACTTTCTTAAAAGTCGCAATTACCGTTTCGTCTGCTTCTCGCTTGATCACATATTCCTTTGAAAACAATTCTGAATCAATAAAAAAAGTGTCTCGATCATATGCTTCATACAAATATTTTTTTGAAAAGAAAGCAAATTTCTCCTTTAACTTTCCTAACTCTGAACCTTCACTATCTAATACTCTCCAATGAATACCTAACATCGGAAACTTTCCACTCACTAAAACCTCTTGTTTTCCATTCAATATATCTACAGATGAAGAAAACATACTTTTAAGATCGATCTCTCCAATCTTTTCTTCCTCTTCGGTTAATATATCCGTCTTCCCCGTAGAAAAGAATGAATCGGAAAAGTACAGTTTCTTTTGGTTCACCGGAAATCCCCCTAACTTGCTTTTAACTTATCTTTAATACGGGTCAACTTTTAAAAAGATTCAAAAATTAAAAAACCACTCAAATGAGTGGTGACTACTTACTGGCTAAAACTGCAATAAATTCTCTCATATAATCAGGTAAGTCTGGTGGACGGCGACTTGAGATAATATGTCCATCGACGATAACTGGAACATCTACCCACTCAGCTCCCGCATTGATCATATCATCTTTTATTCCTGGAGTACTTGTTACCTTTCTACCTGATAGGATTTTTGCAGAGATTAATACCCATCCGGCGTGACAGATTTGACCAATCGGTTTTTCAGACTGATCCATGGAACGAACCATGGAGAGAATACTTTCAAATCTTCTTAATAAATCCGGTGACCATCCACCCGGTACAAGAATGGCGTCATAATCTTCTGGGTTAATATCTTTAAAGGCCAGATCAGATTTAATAGGAACTCCATATTTCCCGATATACGTTTCTCCAGCTTTTTCTCCAACAATATCAACGATTGCCCCTTCTTCACGAAGTCGCAGAACCGGATACCATAATTCTAAGTCCTCGAAATCATTGCTAACCAACTGGATGATTTTTTTTCCTACTAACTTCAATCCTTCTCACTCCTTTTGTATAGTCTTACTTCTCTGGGATCTCACATGAATCATCTGTACATACTCCCGCAGTGTCGGAAGACAGATTTTGAAGTGGAATATTTGCGTTTTCCTCTTCCCAAACCTTTTCTAGCGCGTTTTTAAACGTTTCCATAGGCTGCGCTCCGGAAATTCCATATTTATTATTCACAACAAAGAATGGTACGCCTGTTATTTTGTATTGCTGGGCAATCGTTTCATCGATACGAACATCATTCGCGTAAAGAGTGTTATCATCTAACACTTTCATTGCGTCCGCTCTTTCAATACCCACACTTTCAGCAATTTCTACTAATACTTCTTTTTTAGATAACTGTTTGTTCTCCGTAAAATAAGCATATAAAAGCTTTTCGGTCAGTTCCTTTTCTTTCCCTACCGTTTTGGCATACTTGGCTAAACGGTGAGCATCAAAGGTATTACTAGGCATCATATCGTCAAAGCGGAATTGTAATCCGACAGAATCCGCTTGCTTCGCCATATTTTCATTTGCTCGTTTGGCTTCGTCCACACTCATCCCATATTTCTTTGCCAACGACTCATGAATTTTCATAGTTGGCTCTAACGGCGAGTTAGGATCCAATTCGAAAGCTTTAAACTCTACTTCTACTTGGTCTTTATGTTCAAATTGATTAATTGCTTCCTCTAGTCTTCTTTTGCCAATATAACAAAATGGACAAACAAAATCTGACCATACTTCAATCTTCATAGAAACCCCACCTACTACAATATTTATTTGCATATGAACCATAGTTTGCAACAACAAAAAGTAATTAAACACACTTGTGATTTGTTAATTGTACCCCTCTCATATTATGCTGTAAATTATTCTGCTCACATGAAAAAATCCCACTCTCACAGGTGGGATCCCAGTTTTATGAGAACAAGCTTTTCAAACTATCTATAAACGACTTAAAGAAATTTGCAATGGTATCCAAAAACCCTTTATTTTCACTAATTGCATTCTCAATACGATTTTGGATATCCTTTGATAGATCTTCAAGCTGTGATTGAACATTATCAAAATTAATATTCAGATTACGCATTTTCTCAAAAAGGTCAATTAATAGCTGACGATCTTCTTCACTTAATTGAACATTTAAGGTTTGGAGCTTTTCGTCAATCAATTGCTCCAATTCTTCCTTTGTTGCTGGTTTTTGTTCGGCAATTTCTTTCTTTATTTCCGTTAGCAGCTCACTTACCTTATCTTCATCGAGCCCTTCTTTTTTGGCTAGATCTGTGGCTAGCGTTAGTTCTTCATTCGCTACTTCAGTTCGCTCCTGATTCAGCTCGGTCCCTTCACCCTCGTCGTAAGCTTTATAAATACCAACAAGAGCGGAGTGTCCACTTACCTTAACCGGAGATGCTACATCTACGACTGCGTCCTCAATCCCCGCAGTCAATAATGCATTGGCGTACATTTCTCTCGTTACTTCTGTAATGTTTTCTGGTGTAACTTGGTTAATAACCAGTCCTTCCCCTTTTTCCTTACGAGTAATCTTTGCGGAAGAGTACATATTTGAGTTTTTATCTCCATCAATATAATAAACAAGGTCTTCACCTGTTACGGTGATTTCAGTTACTTTACTTGTATCCTTCACCCCGAGCAGGTCTCTAACCTCTGTTTTCTGACTGTCTGACAAGGCTTCACCATATACAACAATCGGAAGACCAAATTTTTCATTAATACTTTCTTCGTCATTTGAATCAGTAGAGGCATAAACCATTTGAGTTGAACTGACCACTCCAAAAGCTAGGGCAATCATACAAATCCATTTTAACAACTTCATTTATCTTTCCTCCTAATAGTGGGTAAGCATGTACTCTCTATCCTATGTTCTTGACTTATTAATATTTCATTAATTAAATCGTTTGAACAAATGAAAAGATAAATGCGTATACCAGTTGGTAAGCCTCCGCAACGGTCATATCCTCTCGAAAACCTGGAAGTGTATGTAGGGAAAAGTTAATATTCCAAATGCCTTCTTGCGCGTCGAACATTAAGTCTACAGGCTCTTCAGGAACTTCTGAGTGTTCCGTAAAATAGTCTCTAAGCTTTGAGGAATACTTCTTTTGAATTTTGAGACCGAGCATCACATCGTAGGTTCCAAATAAGTCGTCAACTTCAAAGGAAATCGCATCGATTCCAATTAACGTAAACCATTTTGATTCCATATATAAAAACTCATTCATATGCTCCTTAAAATACGTAATCCGCTCATTTAAAAAGCTCGCATTTTCCTCTGCCAGAAATTCTTCTGTTTCCTTATTTGAGCGCTCCATATAGGCATCATGAAATCTAGATTTCCCGTCAATTTTAACTACTTCCGTATCTGAGTTGATTAATCCATTGTCTATTACAAAATTGTATTCCTCTGGATACAATTCAACCTTGCTTTGATTTTTCATTAAATTCTGTAATGACTCTTTTAACATGAGAGAATCCTCCTAAGTAATTGCTATTTTCAGTTTTTACAAACTCACTTCAATGCATACCGGGCAGTGGTCACTTCCCATTACATCGCAATGAATCTGTGAGTCTAATAAATTCATAGCAATCCTATTTGATAAAATGAAATAATCAATACGCCATCCGATGTTCCTTTCTCTGACCTTACTCATATATGACCACCAAGTGTACGTATCTTTTTGTTCTGGGTATAAATAGCGGAAAGAGTCTACAAAGCCAGAACTGAGCAGGTTGGACATTTTACCTCTTTCTTCCGATGTAAAACCAGAGTTTCCGATATTGCTTTTTGGATTTTTCAAATCAATCTCTTCATGGGCCACATTTAAATCCCCACAATAGATGACCGGTTTTTTCTTATCTAGTTGTGTTAAGTAGTCTGATAATTCATCCTCCCATTTCAAACGAAGGGGCAATCTAGCTAAATCACGTTGTGAATTCGGTGTATACACATTTACTAGATAGAAGTTTTCATACTCAAGGGTAATTATTCGTCCTTCTGACTGCGATTCATGTTCACCCACACCATAAGAAACAGAGAGGGGTTTATATTTTGTAAAGATGGCAGTACCTGAATAACCCTTCTTTTCCGCGTAATTCCAAAATTGATAATAACCGTCTAACTGTAAATCAATTTGACCTTCTTGCAGCTTCGTTTCTTGTAACGAAAAAAAATCTGCATCCATTTCATTAAAATAGTCTAAAAAGCCTTTTTTTACACAAGCTCTTAAACCATTCACATTCCAAGATATAAACTTCATCTATCTTTCTCCTCTATCTAAATCTGAGGCTCATTTTACTATAATTTAAAACGTCTGTCCAAATTGAATAAGGATGCACGTTTATGCATCCTCATTTTTAGGTTTGTATAAACTGAAGAATTTCCCGCTTTTTCTCCTTGTAAACTTGTCTGCCTAATTCTATTAGCCATTCAATTGTCTCTACCTGATCAAAAGGAACTTCCTTGCCTAAATCCGTATTTAATCGTAAGTAGTTTTCTCCAAGTAAATGTTGACACTGATACGAGATTGATTCAGACGATAAATGAAGGGCAAGGTCCAAGAGCTTTGGCGTAAAGGTCATTGTATGTAACCGGAAAGGCATCCAATGCTTAATCCCCCACAAATGAGATTTTTTAGAATTGAAATTGATTTTTTGTTGACCAAGTCCAATCGATAATATTTTTATTTGTTTCATTTCTAATTCGTAATGGTCTATCGCTTCCGTAATACATACGAGTGAAGGATTGTTGGCCCAGAGACCTCCATCAATAGTAATGACTTCATTATTAATATTGTTTGGTGGAAAATAGATAGGAGCAGAGCAGGAGGAAAGTACAGCATCCCAGAGCATGATATGATCATTTTCACCTTTCTCATGAACGGCATAATGCGACCGATGAACATATGGTTTCCCCTCTGTTACATTTACTGCAGGAATTAATAGTGGAATACCTACCTCGGCAAGTGATTTATCCTTGAATGCTTTTTGAATAAAACGGCGTAGATCCCGATCACTATAAATACTGCGAAACAAGCCAATTCTTGCTTTTCGTTTAAAAATTCTTCTTCCATAGTGGCGGTACCCTTCGAGGAGTTCATCCATTTCCCTTTCTACAGCAATTGAAGCAGCTATGATTGAGCCTGTACTTGTACCTGCAACAAGGTCGATGGAATCTCGAATGCTCATTCCTATATCCTTTTCTAATTCCTGAAGAATGGCAACGGCAAAAACCCCACGAATTCCTCCACCATCAATACATAACATCTTCATGTTTTCACCTTTCCTCCATTCTTCTTAACTTCCCCAAACAAAAAAAAAACAACCAATTACATGATTGTTTTTTATTATGAATATTAATTTTTCTTAGTTGCTTCAAAAACAGACACAACAGGTGGAGCTGCAAGATAGGTTGAGCTTACCTTCCCCCAGTCTTTATAGTGCGGAGTTTCATTATGAAACTTAATCGCTTCCATGTCTTTCCATTCCTCTAACACGACAAATGTATTAATGTCCGTTGTTAACTCATATAGTTCATAACGGATATTCCCCTCTTCCGCTTGTGAACCCTCTACTAACGGCTTAACCACTTCCAAAAATTCTTCACGTTTTTCTGGCTTTATTTTTAAATGTGCATGAATAATATTCATTACGAATCCCTCCTTTTTTCAACTTCTTTTATTTTAGCAAAATTTCGGTTAAATTGGGAATAATAGCTATGAGGTGATGCATGATGAAAATAAAAACTCTAGTTATTTGTTTCGTATTTTTCCTTCTAGCCCCACTTGTTAGTTTTGCCGAACAAAAGCCTATTGAAATTTTTGATATCGAAGAAGGAAAGGTGGTTCAGGAAAGTCCTACAACTTCTGATATTCAAAAGGAAACAGAAAAAATCATTAAAAGTATTTCAGGCGTATACAAAAATCTAGATCCCCTTCCGAAAAAAGGTGTGATGGTCAAGATACCTCTAGATCCACCCATCACGTTAAAAAATGAATGGTTTAATGATTTTGTCAATGAAGCTGTTCTTATTTTCTCATATGAGGAGAAAGATCCGTATATCCTCATTTGGGATGATGAAAACCATCCTCACTTTTACACCTTTAAAGGTCCAACCGAAAAGCTAATGAAGTTATTAAAGTTTCAACCCAAAGAAAAGGAATAGAACCTAGGGCTGTTTCCCTAGGTTCTTTATTGATTCGCTAATATCGATATCATTCGGTCTTCTACTTTTTTGGCTTTTTCTTCATCCATTACATTATTTATAAGAATTGAAAATATCAAATTAGCCTCTGATCTTGTTTTTACATAACCGGAAATGGAGCTTACTGTCGTTAACGTTCCGGTTTTTGCCACAACATTCCCTACTAAAGGTTCTTGCTTCATCCTATATCGTAATGTTCCACCTATCAGCTTTTCTTTTGCCCCAGATACTGGCAAGGCACGATAATAGCTTGGAAACCAGCTCTTTGATTGAATGGAGAACAATAGCTTCGTAATTTCATTCGGTTGTATTAAATTCACATGAGAGATCCCTGACCCATCTCTTATCACTTGGTTGGCAAATTCCATTCCAAATGGGGTTAGCTTCTCATTCATCACAGCTAATCCTGCTTCAAAACTCCCTTTTCCTTTTATAACCTTTCCCATTTCCTTCACTAATAGCTCCCCGTGGCCATTATTGCTAAGCTTCATAAACGGTAGTAGTAACTCTCTTAGGGTTATCGATTTATGCTCATTGACTAAACGCGCATGACTGGGTGTCACTCCTAATCGGTATGCTTTATCTACTTTGATACCAACTTTTTTTAACTCCTCTTCAAATAGATGTACAACAAACTTACTAGCATGAAAAACAGCTATCCACTCACTTTCACTTGTAGCACCTTGAGGAATTTGACCAGAAATCGTAATCGTATTGGTAGAGTGATCCCTTGAGAACGTAAGGTCCTCCTTACTATCTTTTGCGCTAGTTACTGCCTTATTTACAATCTGAACATATGTATTATCTGGCCTCATCGTAAAGCTTACTTTTTCTCCAACCTTTTTTGCAGGCTTTACTTCTAATGCTACTGTCCCCGCATCATAATCTTGATCGGGCGATAAAGTTAATGCAGATATTTCTGCGCCATAATAGGCTTCTTCATCGCTCCAAGGCATATCGATGGAATAACGAATATCATCATACCTTGTATCGTCTCCTACGATTTGTCCACCAATTCTTTTAATTCCGATCTCCTTGAGACTTTGAGCAAAAGCTTGTAAATCCGCTTGCTGTAGGGTAGGGTCCCCACCCCCTTGTAAGATTACATCTCCCTTTAGCACTCCTTTTTCAACCCTTCCATTTACAAAAAGCTTAGTAGAGAAAGTATAGTTTTCCCCAAGCACTTCCAAGGCACTAGCTGCCGTGAATAATTTTAAATTGGAAGCAGGCCGAAGTCTGGTTGATCCGAGATGATCATAAATTAATTCACCTGTTTGTTGATTTCTAATACTAACACCGACCATTGCTCCCGCAAAAAGTGGCTCTTCATTAATAAACGAATCCAATTGCTGACTGAGAACTGAGCCTTGAGTATTTGCTTTTACATGGGGAGCAGTAGCAGTGAGAGCAGGTAAAAACCAAGTAAATAGTATACTTAAGACGATGACTGTAATTTTATACCGGGACAATATCTCTGCTCCTTTATTATTCGTTTCAGTCCTACTAATATATGTTACAGAAATTCAATCTATGTAAATCTACTCTATTTTTTTCCTTACCATACGCTCCCAAAGCCCCCATGGAAGACAGCCCTTTAGGAACAAAGTAAGTCTTACTCCCTTCCCTATTGGGTACCTAAGCTTAGTCGAGGAATATTGGCATATTTTTGCAATGAGGTTAGCTACCTCTACTGGGTCGCCATAGGAGGCTTCTCCCTTTTCCAGTTGTAACGAAAGTTTTTTCATATAAGAAAAATAGGGGGATTGCATCTGTAATGATTTATCTGTTATATGCTTTCCAGACGACCAAATACTCGTTTGAAACGAACCTGGTTCCACTAACACCACATCAATGCCAAAAGGTCCTACCTCCAATCTTAAGCTTTCGCTCCAACCCTCTAACGCATGTTTGGACGCTACATAAGGTGAAAGCCCCGGAAAACCAACTCTTCCACTAATGCTGCTAACATTAATAATTTTCCCCTGCCTCTGATCTCGCATCAAAGGAAGGCATAATTGAGTGACAGAAATCGCCCCGAACACATTTGTTTCAAACTGCTGTCGATACTCTTCAATCGGTATCTCTTCAGAAAACCCAGCGCCAGCATAACCTGCATTATTGACTAACACATCTACTCGACCAAGTTCTCTAAGTTTCTCTTTAAATACAAATAAAGAATGGTCATTGGTTACATCCAAAGGAAAAATCTCTACAAGTTTGGTAACCTTTGCTTCTCCCGCCCTCTCTAGTAAAGCTACCTTTTTATCTACATTTCTCATTGTCGCCACTACATAATAATTTTGTTTAGCTAGCTCAATGCTTGTTAACATGCCAAAACCACTTGATGCACCTGTTACAACGGCTATTTTTTTACCGATCATAAATGTCCCCCATTCACTTTATATTGCTTATTTTAGCAAAAATAAAGCCAAGGACCCATCCTTAGGACCCCTGACCATTTATAAGGTAGAAAAAAAGAAAGATGACAACTTCCTCGAGTATAAGCCATATACTTTTCTAAGAGCATGCGAAAGTAGGTGGCGGTTTGTCTCACAAACAAAAGGAAATAATTCTGTTTCAAAACCTTCAAGAAAATCACATGTCATTTGAAGATATATTTGAAAGAATGATTACGTTTATGAAGCTGCACCCCAGTGGAAACTACCGTCTGATGGTTGGAACAGACTCCCAGGTTCACCATAATCGTACCCTTTTTATCAGTGGAGTTGTCATTCAAAACATTGGTAAAGGTGCCTGGGCCTGTATCCGGAAGGTTGTAGAACCCAGAGAAATGAAACAGCTTCATGAACGGATTTCCTATGAAACGACTCTTACCGAAAGAATTGTCTCCCTCTTTACCGAAGCACATAAAAATCGACTTATCGATATCGTGCTTCCCCATATATACCATGGTGCCTCATTTACGATGGAAGGACATATTGATATCGGTTCAGGACAGCGAAACAAAACCCGTGAATATGTGGAAGAAATGGTGACAAGAATCGAATCAATGGGTTTTGAACCTAAGATCAAACCTGACTCCTTTGTTGCATCTAGCTATGCGAATCGTTATACAAAATAAATCTTTATGACCTTTTATAGCGTGCTGCATGGCATTGGTCACAAATTGGAAATTCATAATTCCATGGCAAATGCCGTCCACAACTACGGCATCTTTTTGCAAAAGAACCAACATCTGTTTGAAGCTTTTCATGGACCTCGTCACTCAACTCATCCCTTACTCTTTCCCAATAAATTGCCTCTGTTCTCCGATCTAAGCGATATAAAAACAATAAATGCAATCCTAATTTCTTATACGATAATTCGAGGTCCTCCAAGGTTCGCTTTTTTATATTTGGCTCTGGTAGGTCTTCGTTATTAATGATTGCAAATATGGTTTCATACCATTGCTGAATTAAGGCTTGCTCCCTTGAAGCAAAAGGAAGATGTAAAAATCCATATAAATCCTGTAAAGAAAGGCGGGCTTCAATTTCACTTCCCTTTACAATATCGTAAAGCTCCCGCTCTTCAGCTAAACTCGCCTTTTCCGTACCCCTTGGATTTTTAAAACGATCCCATAATTCAAAAAAATTACCAAGGTCACGATAATACGTTTGAAATCTTTCCAACACACCGGTTGTAGGTGCAATCGCAAAAGTATGAACAGGTTCATCTTCTTGTTCTAGTTTCCTTCTCATAAGACGGATATCCTTTGTAAATGCCACTTTTCCAACATCATAAATCCCTTTTCTGCCTGCCCTCCCTGCAATTTGCTTGATCTCCTGTGAAGTTAAAAGTCTTCTTTTTGTACCATCAAATTTCTCATTTTCCAAAAATACAATTCGGCGAATCGGTAAATTAAGACCCATCCCAATTGCATCCGTTGAAACGATGACCTTCGACTTTCCTTCGATGAATTGTTGAATTTGTTTTTTTCTTGTCTCAGGAGGCATGCTACCATAAATCACACTGACCGAATGACGATCGTTTTGAAGTCTTGATGCCGTTTCTAATACTCTTCGACGAGAGAAGCAAATTAGTGCATCTCCCTTTCGCACATGTTTGATGGAAAATTCATTTCCTTCCACCTCAAGCGGAATGTCTCGTTTATATTCATGAATTTCCGTTTTTGACTCTCCTAGTAATTGCAAAATCATATTTTTTGAATTTCTGCTTCCTATGATATGAACTTCCCGAGCTCTTGCCTTCGTAATCGCCTTAAACCACGAAAACCCTCTATCCTTATCAGTGATCATTTGAGCTTCATCAATGACTATACAATCGTATCGATCTTTTTCATGAAACATTTCAACAGTTGAAGCAATATGGCTTGCTCCTGGAGTCAATTTCTCTTCTTCTCCTGTTTTTAAAGAACAAGGTATGCCTTCCGCATTTAATTTATCATATACCTCAAGTGCAAGAAGTCTGAGTGGTCCAAGGTAGAGACCGCTTGTTGCTTTTTTCATTCTTTCAAGAGCGTGATGTGTTTTACCCGTATTAGTTTCTCCTACATGGATGACATATTCGACATTTGGATCATAGATCACTCCATATTCCCTGCCAAATATATCGTCCATCATACGCTCTTCTTCTTCAATCTTTCTTTGTCGTTCAGCCTCCTCATCGGCTTTCCGTTTCTCTCTTTCAGCTTTTTGCTCTATATATAATTTGCTATGAAAATCAAGATCATAAGGTGTTTCCACTGCTTGTAACAAATGATCAATATATTCTTCTTCTAAATCAGAAAGCATTTTCGAAAATAGAGTTTCAAGCTCTTCTTCCACAAGTTCCTTCATCTTTGATTTCGACAGAGCTTGACCGGTTAGCTGGATGTAATCATTTTTTGTTTCTTCATCAAGATTTGTCATCACTTTTGATGGAGCAAGAGACAAAAGATTTTTCCAAACAAAGGAACTATACAGGTCGCCATAGGTTTCATATTCATAATAAAACCTACCATCATAATTCGTTTTCTGAATATCCCCTGTTAGTTCATCCAAAAAGAAAGAAAAGGGCAAATCACGAAGCTCCTCGAAGCTACCTTCTATTTCAAGCTTCTCTTCAAGTGCATATGTATCCAGCCTTTTATATCTTGGCTTAGCTTGAAGATCTGCTTTCATCTGTAAACCAACTAAATATCTAATATACAAATAAAGACTTTGATAGCCACCTGTGAATACAAACGAAGCTTTTTCCTTTATCGCTTCTAAGACAGACTCCTTTTTTATTAATTTCTGAGTCGCTTCTTCTCTCTTTTGCACTTGCTCCATTGTACGATCATATAAATCATTCCATTTATCATAATCATGAGCGTATGTTTCTTCGAGCCAGTCTGTTACAATAAACGGTTCATACTCTCTGACTTCTGTTCGGAACAGGTGGTCAATCATTTTTCTAGCCATTCCCTCTGTTTCAATTCCACGGTCCTGCAAAAATTCTTTTTTATCTAATCGAGGAACCTGGTTAGACACTCTTGTAAGCCAAACATTTAGCCAAATTTGATTCAAATAATGACCCCTTGTGCGTAAGTACTCTTCAAAGGTTGGTCTCTCTTCCTGTTGCTCGAAGAATGACTCTATATCCTGATGGATCTTCATCTTTGTATGTACCATACTTTCATCATGTATTTTTTGTAATAACATTTTTCACCCTCCAAATAACCTTCTAATCGATTAACCATACCATTATTTGATATTGTTTTAAATCATATGGTTTTTTATCCTTTTATTGACCTTTGCGTCATCTCAAAAAAGATGCTATGATTATATTGCTCCCTCCGAACATTCGCTTGTTGCGGGACACTTAACCATGTACGGACGGAGGGAGTTGGTGTCTGCTTAGCAGACACCATTTTTAATAACTAAAGGGGCGAATTTCTGTGAGTGTACATAAAGCATTATCTGATCATGCGAAAAAACTAAACGCTATACTAACCCAATACGCAAATCTTGACCGGGAACGAGAATCCTACATAGAAGAAGCATTATCTCTTTATAAAAGAGGACTCCCTTTCACTACCGATCACATTAATTCTATTACGATTCAAATGAACAAACTTTCTAATAAAATTGAAAATCTTCCACCTCGAAAACTTGTAACCAAGGAAATGGTCGAAGAATATGCAAATAGACGAAAATAAGTGAAACAGAAGGCCGTGACCTTCTGTTTTTTGTTTTAAAAAATTGCACTTCTTTTGGCGAAATAAAAGAAGTTTTGTCGCCAAGATAGGAATTCAATTTTTAAAGCAGAACATTACTGTAAAGGAGTTGAGAATATGAATACAAGTTCGGTTGCGAAACAATTAGGAGTTTCTTCAAGTACCGTAAAACGTTGGGTAAAACAACTAAAACTAAACTTAGAGAAGAACGAAATGGGGCACTTCACCTACCGGCAAGAAGATATTGACCTATTAATGACTTATAAGGAACAGCAAAACGAGGCTTTACTCGTTTACAATGAGATAGCAGCTGGTAAAGACTATTTACGAAGAGGCTCCGTTCATACATCCATTGTTGATGAAAATTCGGTTCTACTAAATCGTATTAACTGTCTAGAGTCCATTGTTCAGTCAAAGGCGGACCAGGTCGTTGAATATCAGATACTCCAGCATCGGAGAGAAATGGAAGAAATGCAAGCTACAATTGAAAAACTTGAAGAAAGAATTCGGTTATTAGAATCACAACAAGCACCTCCTTCATCCCTTAATCCCCATTCCGAACAATCCATAAATATAAAGCCGCGAAGAAAGAAAAAACAGAATATCCTACAAAGTGTTTTCCGTTCTTCCACCCAACACAGTTCTTAGCATCTAAGATGTTTTTTTTTTTTTGCGTTTTACAGAAACTTATATGAACAATTTGTGAAAAAACCTGTATTTCTTCGACAAAATTCTTTCCTATTTAATAGTTTTCGTATAAAATTAATCTCGTTTGGATGAAGTGATATATTACTGGAGGTTACATGATGGTTTTCAAAAAGAAAGACAAGTTTAATACTTTGTTAAGCAGCATTGCACTAAACCTTAAAGAAGGTGCAGATTATTTCGCTGATTACAAGTTGAAAAATGTGAGCGATCTAAAAATATTCTCCGAGACATTAAAGGACTACGAAACAAAAGGAGATACATATGTACACGAAGTAATAAAAGAGTTAAATAACGCTTTTATTACTCCAATTGAGCGCGAAGATATCCTTGCTCTAGCTATGAGTATGGATGATGTAATTGATGGAATTGAGCATTGTGCAGCTATGTTTGAAATGTACAATATCACTCAAGCTGACGAATTTATGATCAAGTTTGTAGAAGCGATCAGAAATTGTGCGATTGAAATTCAGCAATCGGTTGAACTACTTTCAACAAAAAAACTTCCAGCGATTCGTGAACACGCGATTAAAATTAAAGACTATGAGTCAAAATGTGATGGAATCCTTCGTCAGTCAATCAAGCATTTATTCTCAGTTGAAAAAGATCCAATACGAGTTATTCAATACAAAGAAATTTACGAAGAACTTGAAGAGATTGCTGATAGCTGTCAAGGCGTGGCAAACACACTTGAAACCATCATCATGAAAAATGCATAAGGGGACACACTAACATGGATGCATTATTTGTGATAACGATTTTAATTGTGATCGGTGCCCTTGCATTTGACTTTATCAATGGTTTTCACGATACAGCAAATGCGATTGCAACCGCTGTTTCTACAAAAGCGTTAAAACCAAGGCACGCGATTATCCTTGCTGCAGTCATGAACTTCTTGGGAGCAATGACATTTACAGGTGTAGCCAAAACAATAACAAAAGACATTGTTGATCCCTTTACTCTTCAAAACGGATCTCTTGTTATTTTAGCCGCCTTAATTGCAGCCATCTTTTGGAACTTACTAACTTGGTATTATGGTATTCCAAGCAGTTCGTCGCATGCCATTATTGGATCTATTGCAGGTGCAGCCATTGCTGCTGCCGGATTCACTGCATTAAATTACACTGGATTCTTAAAAATCTTACAAGCGTTGATTTTTTCTCCGATCCTTGCGTTTGTCGCTGGATATATCGTTTACAGTATTTTTAAAGTTATCTTTAAGAACAATAATTTAGCTAAAACTAACAGAAGTTTCCGTACTTTTCAAATTTTTACCGCTGCCCTGCAAGCTTATACACATGGAACAAACGACGCTCAAAAAGCGATGGGGATTATTACGATGGCATTGATCGCCAACGGGTTTACTACTTCAACAGATATTCCTTTGTGGGTTCAATTTTCCTGTGCATTAGCCATGGGATTAGGAACTAGTGTTGGTGGTTGGAAAATCATCAAAACAGTTGGTGGAAAAATCATGAAAATTAGACCTGTTAATGGGGTTGCCGCTGACTTAACTGGAGCAATGATCATTTTTGGTGCAACGTATATTCACCTACCAGTAAGTACAACTCATGTTATTTCGTCTTCTATTTTAGGAGTCGGTGCTTCTCACCGTCTGAAGGGTGTGAAATGGGGAACAGCTCAAAGAATGTTAATCACTTGGGTTATTACCTTACCAATTTCAGCAACTATCGCAGCTCTATGCTATTTTATCCTTAATATGATTTTTTAAAATAAAACTTCGAGTTCACCACTCGAAGTTTTTTATATTTTTCTAATATTTTTCTTTTGTTTATTCATTACCTCATAAGATTTATCAATAATATCCGTAAGTACATCACCTTTATAGACTCTTCCTATTTTTGTATGCTCCTGATAATACTCAACAATTTCATCAAGTTTTTCTAATGTTTCTTTGGTCACTCGTACATTTAGTTGGATTCTTTTCTCTTCTCCCATCCCTGTAACCATCCTCCTAGTTCTTTTTTATCAATTTGCTAGCATCTGCTAACATAATTATATCAGTATAAACGACATTGTCTATCAAAAAAGATGCCCATTTTCTACGGACATCTTTTAACTCTTTATTCTTTTGTATCTAACGGCTTTAATTTAGCCTCTATGCTGCTTCTTTGTGCTTCAAAATATGGAGGAAGAGCAAGACGCTCTCCAAGATTCTCAAACGATTCATCACCCTCAAACCCTGGTCCATCCGTTGCTAATTCGAATAATATTCCATTAGCCTCTCGAAAATATAAAGACTTAAAGTAATATCTTTCTACAAATCCTGAGCTAGGGATACGCAACTCTTTTAAATACTGAACCCACTTTCGCAATTGTTCTTCATTTTCCACTCGAAAAGCTACGTGATGAACACTTCCACGTCCTGGTCTTTCCACAGGAAGATCTGACTCTTCAAGAACATGTATTTCGGCTCCAGTTCCTCCTAATCCGGTTTCAAATACTGTCACTTTCTTCTCTTGTATCATATAGGTTCCTACTTCATTAAATCCTAAAACCCGAGTTAAAATCATAGATGTGGATTCAAGCTTTGCTACCGTCAGCATCACAGGCCCCAATCCTATTATTGCATGTTCAACGGGAACTGGGCTTTTCTCCCAAGGTCTTCCCCCTTCAACCCCATGATTATTCTCATCAGATACAAGCATCAATCTTTGCCCTTCAAAATCCTTAAATGCAAGAGATAATCTTTCGTATACGTTTTGTTCCTCATATTGTATACCTAAGGAATCAAATCTTTCCTTCCAATACTGAATCGCAGAATCTGATGGAACACGTAAAGAAGTGGTTGAAATACTATTTGTACCGTATCTTGTTTGGGCTGCATTAGGTATTTCAAAAAATGTCAGATCGGTGCCAGGATTCCCTCTTTCATCTGCATAAAATAAATGATAGACAGAAGTATCATCTTGGTTTACAGTTTTCTTCACAAGTCGTAAACCTAGAGTTTTAGTATAAAATTCATAATTCCCCTTCGCATTAGCTGTTATGGCCGATACATGATGTTGTCCTTTTAAAGGTAATAATTGCTCCATCATTAGCACTCCCTTATCTCTAATTAAAATATCTCAGTTTAAAAGTATTTATTTTATTGTGCACTATTTTTCATCTGATTGCAAATAAATAAATTTTTCTTGTACTAAATGATAAGACATGCTATAGTAATAAAGCGATGAGCTGAATTGCATAAGTCGAGAGACACTCCTTAATTGGAATACACGAATGTGGCGTGTAGTCTCGTCGCCGCAATACGCAGAAAAGACTCCTACGGGGGTCTTTTCTTTTTTTACTTCTATAATTGTGATAAAAAATAGGTACAAAGTCTCTCTGAATGGACTCGGACAGATATATATGGTGGTAAAGTTCCAATGGCAGCCTCATAAGGGACTCCAAGCCAGAGTATTTTGTTATCAACCATGACAAAAGGAAACGGTGGTTGTTTCTCTTCTTGTTTAAATATTTGCTTTATGGAAGCACCTTGTAGAAGCCGGTTCCACTCATTTGATAATTCTTTTCCTTCTGGAAGTGAAACGAGAATTTCAGATTTGGCTGACCTTACATCGCTCGTTAATTTCTCAAGTTTTTTCGCATGCATCCAGGTTACTTCTTCATGTTGATTTTTTATCCAGCTGCCTATTTGTCCAGGAGTGATAAGCTGATTCGTACTTTCCTGAAATTCTACTAACTTTCGAATCGTTTTATCTCTATATACCTTCTGTTTTATGTAATTTCGGTTAGCAAGATGAACAAATTTTCCCTTTGTCCTTGTCACTGCTACATTAATTAACCTCTCACTCTCTTTTCCTGTTAATAACATACTAGGTCTACTCTCAGGAAACGAATCAACCGTATCAAAAACCATTACTTCCCTTTCACTACCTTGAAACTTGTGTACCGTTGCAGACAGGATTTCCCCTTTCTGAAGCTGTTGATTATATAAATCTTGTAACAGTGTATCCATCAGTTCTGCTTGGGCACGGTACGGAGTCGTATACCCTATATTTTTAGAACCACCCACATATAATTCATGAATAACCTGAAATGAGAGCAAAACCTGTAACAAATTAAATCGTGAACCTGAGGTGGAACGCATACAATACTCCCCCATATGGCTCGTATCTAATAAGATCGACGCCATCTTTGGAAATGGAGCTCTATTTGCGATCGGCTCTCTTACGGTATACATACTTTTGTAGTCTTTTACCAAATCAAAATATACAAACTGATTTGTGAATGCTGAGATGTCAGGATGCATTCTCCTTTGTTCTGATAGCAAGAATATATGAGGATGCAATGTTCCCTCTTTCAACCCCTTTACAACTCCAGATTTATGAAACACATCCTCTTTTAACCATTCATTTACTAGAGGGTGATTGGCATGTGCAATAGGCGGAAGCTGTTTGAAATCACCACATACAATGCTCTTTTTTCCTAAAGAAACTGAGAAAGCAACTTGCGGGATATATGCCATGCTTACCTCGTCAATAATAACGAGATCATATTCCTTTTCATAAATAGCAGGATCTGATGCAGCTTTAGCAAGTGTAGTACCGATTACCTCAGCATCTTTTAGAAAAACCATTTCTTTCGCGCGAATTTTATCTAGTACTTGAGCTAACTTTTTTTCTACTTCTAAAAGTGTTTCAGAGTCTCTTGTGGAGAAAGAACCTACTAAATCTTTTTTTAATAGTTGCCGCTCATTCCTCATTTCTTCTTTTTGCTCTGAAAGTTCAGGGTGATTTTTCTTTAATAAATAATCAATGGTTAAAGGAGTGTCCTGTAATAGTTCACTTACTTGCGATCCATATCTTAGCAACTCTCCAATTTGTAGCTTGTTTTGTTTGTCAACAAAACGCAGTATCTCTAACATAAGCACATCAACAGCTTGGTTACTTTGAGACAAAACAAGAACCTTTTTTCCTTTTAAATATTTATTTGCAACGACTCTAGCTAGTGTATATGTCTTTCCAGTTCCAGGTGGGCCCCAAACAAAGGTAATCGGATTATATTTTGACCGAAGCACAAGCTCATGTACATTCGTTTTTATTTTTTCTATTGGATGGAGAGGGTCCATGTTTGGCTCCATCAATTTTTGAATCCTGGCCCTTTTCTTCTTGCTTGAACGAATGTCTTGAAGCCGATTAATTAATTCGTCTAAAAGTTCCCACGGGTCATATTGGAGCATGAGTTCACTTAAGTTAGCTCCAATATATTGTTCGAGTTCTACCATCATACTTTTTCCTTCTGATGATAAAACTCGACCTGCTATTTTTTGCTCTCCCCACCATAATGTCACCTTAGATCCAATGGGAATATTTGTCGTTGTTGATGCTGTATTAAAATAATAAATATAAGGTGGCCTTTCATTAATCGCATAGCCATAAGTAAGGCGATACCTTGTACTTCCGTACTTTTTTAAATATGAAATCTCCATTTGCAGTGCCTTTTGCCATAGTTGTAAATAAGTTGCCATCATTGTCTTCCCTTATATTAATAGTAAAAACTCAGAGAGTACACACTGAGTTTTGTCCCGAGCCCATATTATACCTTAATTGGACCAAAAAAGTGGTTTAATTGTTATATTCAGTTAGGCTATGGATTGGCATATGGTCATCCTTGAACAACTCTTGATCCTCTTCAAGCGCAAAGTTTCGTCCGAGTGGCAACTTAAACATATCAATATCAACGATGTATTTTGGACGTCGTTTGGACTCTTTGTATATTTTTCCGATATATTCCCCGATTAATCCAATTGCGATTAATTGAAGACCACCAATCAGCCAAATAGATGTGATAAGGGAAGTCCAGCCAAGCTCTGTATTTCCAAAAAACTTTAAACTTAGAAAATAAAGGGCAAAGAAAAGACTGATAAAAAAAGATACTAAACCTCCCACGAGGACTAACCGAATCGGAGTAACTGAAAAGGAAGTAATTCCATTAAATGCAAACGAAAGCATTTTACGCAAAGGATATTTACTCTCACCTGCTGTTCGTTCTTTTCTTTCATAATATACCTTTGTAGATTGAAAACCAAGAAGGGGAATAATTCCTCTTAAAAACATATTCACTTCTTCAAATCCTTGAAGGTACTCTGCTGCACGCTTGCTTAATAAACGATAGTCCGCATGATTATAAATAAGCTCTACTCCCATTTTGTTCATTAGCTTATAAAATGATTCAGCAGTAAATCGTTTAAAGAATGTATCTGCATCACGCTTCTCCCTTACACCGTAGATAACTTCATATCCCATCTGATATTTCTCAATAAACTCCCGCATAACATAAATATCGTCCTGTAAATCTGCATCAATCGTAATAATAGCATCCGATGAATCTGTTGCTATGTGTATTCCTGCTAATATGGCATTTTGATGCCCTACATTTCTAGACAGCTTCACTCCCTTAATCTTTCCGTTTTTTAACGTTTCTTTATATATTAGTTTCCATGTTTGGTCTATACTACCGTCATCTACAAACAGTATCTTACTCTTTGAAGAGACTAGTCCATCATCAATCATACTAGTCAACAAGTTCGATAACTCAGAAAAGGTTTTGTGTAATATTTCTTCTTCATTGTAACAAGGTACAACAATCGTTACGTTTGTTGAATTCAAAGTATTGCTCCTCCTAGCTGTTTAATATAATTTGTATAGATAAATGGTCCAAGCAGAGCTTTCAGATTGAAATACTTTTTCAAGTTGTAATTCGTTTTCATCCGCATTCTTAATAGGCATTGCTGAAAATACATACTCCCCACCTAATTCCTTTAATTTAGATGACTGCAGCTGCAGATTTTTGAGAGTTTTAGATGAATTCTTTTTGACCATATAATGCTTTCCAATTTGGGCAGTAAAAATATAGCATCTCCCCCCCCATTCATCGAAATACCTTTTGATTTTTTTATTTTTCCTTAATTCCTTTTCAATAATGGTTCGAAATTGATGCTTATATGTTAAAGGATAGAAGTTATTATACGTATCAAGTGTGTAGAAACCGTTATACTGTGCGATTGCTGGGTGAATACCGATACTTACCACACGATAGTCGGTTACTGGTCTTCCAATAAACGTTTTTATGTTGGCAAATTGTTCGGTGGCGTAAAATTGTTTTACGGTTGGCTTTCGATAATTAATGATCTCTTCATTAAAAGCAAATAACAGCAGGATCTGCGCAACAAGGATGTATCGAATATATCCGTTTTTTTGAATGTATGTCTTAATAATAGACAAGGCTTGTGCGAAATTGATATAAATAATAAGCGGTCTAAGAAAGTGAAACCTCGCGAAATTAAACGTATTCAAAAAATGAAATCTTTCTACGATTGGAGCCCACCCTTCATAAAACCAAAATGCATACCAAAGGGATAAGAAAAAGTTTAAAACGAATAAGGTAAGATACACTTTATGAACTTTCCAACTCTTATTTTTTAATATTAAAAAAAGAGCAATTAAGAGAATCGGAAGGATGACTAAACCATGAACAGTCATCACATGTGTATGTCCTAGGATGAAATTCTTAAAGGTTAAGCGAATCACGCGCCATAATGGAAGCGTGGCATGAATATATTCATCTCGACTGTTTGGTTCACTGGCCACGAGGAAGGAACTAACCAGACGATATTCTACGAGCAAAAAAACCACTGTCATATACACGATAGAAAGAAGAAAGCGTATTTGAAGTTTTTTTCTCGTTAAAAGCTCGTAAAACCAAAAGATGCCCACCGCTACCAAAAAGAAGAAAAAACCTAGTACAAAGCTAGAGTAGAAAGGTAAAAAAGTAAAAATGATTACGTTACTCCAAGTTTTCTTTCCCCTACGAACATTAAGCAATGCCCAAAAGGCCAAAGGCATACCAAGTGTACTTAACATCCCTGATGGCCAAAAGGGAGTTAACGCAAACGCTAAAGCGACACCTATACGAATCAGCGTTTCAGGGCTCCTGGTCACAAAGTAATCCCGAAGCAATAAGTACATACCAAGAAAAGCAAAAAAACGAGTGATCGCTTGGCTAATGGCATACGCTGTCATCGTTGGAAGAAAATGATGAAGCCAAACGATTCCACTAAATTCAGTTCCAAATGCATTTCTAGGCAGACCGTTTATGACTTGTGGGATTACAGCATCAATCCCTCCAAATAGTTCGCCACTCCGGGAAAGAACTTTATACCAAGCAAGATTCGAATCCAAGTTATCATGAACTCGTATATGTGCATTTTCTCCTAATACAAATAAAGGCAGTAAGTACACAGCTATTACTACTAATGCGAACACGAACATTTTCCGCTCAAAAACAGTTGAAGATTTGAACAAACTAGCCACCTCATTCAATAAAGCTCCATTTCTAACTTTTGCATTATTACCGTAATTATTCCATTTTGTTTTTCAAACTAAAAAAGCCCCCAAGATGGGAGCTTTTTTACTATTTCTTTATAAACATTTGGGTCCAGTGATTTCCAGCTTCGACATAACCAACACCAATATGTGAATAGTTACCACTTAAAATGTTTTTACGGTGTCCTTCACTATTCATCCATGCTTGGACAACTTCCTCAGGAGTTCTCTGTCCCTTTGCAATGTTCTCTCCAGCACTTTGATACGTAATTCCGAAATCACGCATCATATCAAATGGAGAGCCGTAGGTCGGACTGGTATGTGAGAAATATCCTTTTTGTTGCATATCACGTGATTTCTCACGAGCTACGTTACTTAGCTTAGTATCTGCTTGAAGCGCAGGTAAACCAGCTTTTTTACGTTCCGCATTCGTTAACTCAATTACTCGCGATTCAATCGAGCTAATGGAACCAGCAGCAGGTGTAGTTTTTGGTGCTGGAGCTGGGGTAGCAGGAGCTGCTTGGTTTTGATTTTGTGTTGGCGCTTGTTGCGGCTGTGTCGCCTTCGGCTGTTGTTGTGTAGGTTGTTGCTGTCCAGCTTGACCAGTAACAATCTTCCATTGACCTTGCTTGATAATCTGGCTATGAGGATATTTACCACTTGGTGTACTTGTACTATAAGCATTTGGGTCAATTGTGATAACACCCGTTTTAATTTTTAATATGTCACCGTTATGTGCTAATGCTTTGGATTTGCCTTGTTCGTTTTGCGACCCGTTCATCCCAGCGGCTCCGGAGCCTCGATTCTCTCCTCGGCCTTTTTTCACATACCGATAATCATCGGTTGGGGACGGATTAGTTCCCACATCTGTACGGCCAATCTCTCTTCCGCCTCGGTAATCAGAGTCCATATGATATTGATGATCTCCTCGACCTAAACGAACAAGAGGATTCATATCGGTATTATTCACTCGTTGAGTTCTGTTTGTTGTATATCTTGATGCTTGGTCACTTGTAAATCCTACATCTGAAGTACCGGTCGTGCGGTTATTAGTATCTTCGGCTGCATTGTTGTTACAAGCAGTAAGCAACATTAAAGAAAAACCTACAGAAATTAGACGCTTGTTCAATGTAAACCCCTCCTTTTAGTAAATAAGTGTTACATATGTATTGTTTCTTCTTTCGAGACAAAACATAGATGGGAAAAATCGAGAATAAAAATGGCATAAACAAGGAAAAATGACATAAAAAAAAGATAGCCTTATTAAAGGCTATCTCAGGTGTCTTTTATTTTGATGGTACAGCTGATATCTTTGCAACCAGATCAATAGTACGTTCGATATCCAGTTTGTTCACTTGATGATGAGTAGTAAACCTAACAGAGGTTGGTCCAAAGGTGACAGCTAGCACTCCCTGTTTTTCTAATTCATTTACAAATGTTTGAGAGCTCATTTGTAAATTTGCTACATCAACAACCACAATATTTGTTTCTACTTCATTGACCACTTGTATCCCCTTTATATTCTTTAGGGCATCAGAAAAGCCCCTAGCTAACTGATGGTCTTCAATTAACCTTTCTCTCATAGTCGTTAAAGCTACATACGCTGGTGCCGCAATCAGCCCAGCCTGCCGTAATCCTCCACCTAATCTTTTTCTCCACTTTCTTGCTTTGACAATAAAATCTTTATCTCCAGCCAAGATGGAACCAACAGGTGCGCCAAGCCCTTTTGATAAACATACTTGTACAGTATCACAGTACTGTGTAAAATCAGTTACAGAAACACCTAAAGCTGCAGCTGCATTAAACAACCTAGCTCCATCCACATGTACAGGTACATGATTTTCTACTCCTATTTCATAGATCTGTTTCATGTTTTCAACAGGAACGACCGCACCACCTGCGCGATTATGTGTATTTTCCAAGCAAATTAAGCCCGTATCCGGAAAATGAATGTCCTCGGGACGAATAGCCGAACGTACTAATTGTGGATCCATCGCTCCTCTAGAGCCTTGTATCGTTCTAGTTTGCACTCCAGCTAACGCGGACACCGCACCTGACTCATAATAAAAAATATGTGATTCTGCTTCTAGTAAAAGCTCTTGTCCCGGACGGCAATGGGTTAGAACAGCAATTTGGTTCCCTTGTGTCCCACTTGTTACGAATAGTGCCGCTTCCTTACCAAGAATGGCAGCAGCTTCCTCTTCTAATTTATTAACAGCTGGATCCTCTCCATACACATCGTCACCAACCTCTGCATTAAAAGCAGCCTCTCTCATTTCCTTTGTCGGTTTTGTCACTGTATCACTTCGTAAATCAATCACTATGTTTACACTTCCTTTTATTTCGTATCTCTAAATTATAAAACTTGATCCACCATTTTTGTATAAAAAAAACCAGATCTTAAAAAAGTTCTGGTTATGACTAAGATTTAATGACAGTTTTTTGGGTTAATGTCCTGAAATAAAGTAGCGAAGGTGGACTTATAATTCTTCGTTATCGTTAATAATTCATTCTCTCCATAAGCTTGACAATAATGAATAAAATCATCTAGTTCATAATAGATGTTTTCAACCACCTGTAATGGCAGGGAAATTGTAGTCAACTGCTCTCCTTCGTCAGCTTCTGGAACACACATTAAAAACTTGTGGTATAGAAAGTCAAAAAACTGTAACTCATGATGAAGATGCTCCCTCTCCACATCATCAAGACCCTCGTTTTCTTCCACCTCATAACCACGCCAATGCAAGTGAAAGGAAGAAAAATGAATCCAAAACATTAATATCTCCGAGTTAATCATTAGCTTAATATCATTCGTTTCAACAGAAGAATCTAAAGAAAATAACTCCATAAAAAATGCCCCCTCATTTTAAAGACATTTTAACTTCACAGTTTTGCAGAACGCCTATAAACAAATAACCGATACTCATCATAACATAAAGGAAGGGTTCCACCTATTTACTTTTAATTCCATAAAGGAGAGATTTGATGACGCTTAAAAATCAAAATCCGTTAATACTTTCCAACCAAGGAGAACCAAACTCCAATCAGACTGTATTCCGCTATTCCTACTTTGAAGACGTCCTGCAAAACCAAAAAATAACTAACTCTACTTTATCTCAATCCATTGAATCATTTCATAGCACGCTTAGTGAAACCACCTCCTCTCATCAGATAAAATTTAATGAGTTATTACAAGAAATCAGCCGATCAGAACAATCTTTACGGGACATTGCATCAATAATGATTGAACAAAGTAAAACAAATCAAAAAATTCTTGAGAGACTCGATAAGCTTGAAAAAGAAAATGAACTTGTCCTTAATGAAATTACAAAAGAAGGGCTTATGCACGAAGCAATGGTGGATCAACTGTCTTTACAAGATCAACGTTTACTCGAGATTAGTTCAACTCTGTCTGCACACGAACAACAAACAGTTGAGTTAACAAAACAACTACATGTACATGAAAATATGTACGAAGAGATTTCAGAAAAAATGGGATTACAAGAGGTATTTCATCAAACAGTGATGGAAAGGTTAGACCATCAAGAGGCCATGTCGGAAAAAATTCAAAGACAACTCGATCATTTAAAGACTGCCATTTATGAGAGAGCCTCACACTTGGCAGAAACAATTGAGACGAACATTAGCAAAGTTACAAAACCCGTTCATCGATTTTTTGTACAAAAAGTAAAAAGTGAGCAAAAATAATAAAGAAAAAAACCCCAGTTTAAAATGACTGGGGTTAAAGCTTAAGCAGTTTTTGCAGGTAATATGATATTAAAGGTGGTGCCTTTGTTTATTTCACTTTCTATATATACTTTCCCTTGGTGGCTCTCAATGATTTTAAAGCTAACCATTAACCCAAGACCGTTGCCTTCCTTTTTGGTTGTATAGAACGGTTCACCAATCCTTTTCAGCTTATCCTCTGGTATCCCAACTCCCGTATCTTGAATTGAGATTTGTACTTGGCTACCCTCGACACTTACTTTAACGGTTAGTTCCCCACCATTTGGCATAGCCTCAATACCGTTCTTTACAAAGTTTAGAAACACCTGTTTTAGTCTATCCTCATCACACTCAATTTGAATGATTTCCTCGTTTGCTTCAAAACTCATTTTTACATTCTTTTTTCGTGCTTCGAATTCTAATAGTGAAAATACATTTTTTATAATCGTGATGATATTTTTTTCTTCAAGTTCTACAGCCTTAGGCTTGGCAAGAACCATAAAATCCTCAACAATCGTATTTACTCGGCCAATCTCATCAAGAATGATCTCAATAAACTCTCTTCTTTGTGGATCGGTTTCATCCTCTAGTAAAAACTCTCCATATCCCTTCATAGAAGTAAGCGGGTTTCTTATTTCATGGGCAACCCCAGCAGCTAACTGACCGACAGCAGCGAGCTTATCCTGACGATGAAGTGTTTCTTCTGTTTTCTTTCTTTCAGTAATATCATTTCTTATAGCAAGATATTGATACGGTTTCCCTTTTTCATTCATAAACGGAATGATGGTTGTATCTACCCAATAATATGTTCCGTCCTTTGCTTTGTTTCTTATTTCACCTTTCCAAACATGTCCGTTCCCTATTGTGCTCCACAACTCCTTAAAGAAAGCTTTGGAATGTAACCCAGAATTTAAAATTCTGTGATCTTCCCCAATAAGCTCTTCACGTGTGTATTTAGAAATCTCACAAAATTTATCATTCACTTTTGTAATTTTTCCCTTTTCATCCGTAAAAGCAACAATGGAAGATTGATCTAAAGCAAAATTTATGTCGTTGACTTCTTTTAACGAATCTTTTAATTTCTCTTCTGCTAATTTTCTATTGGTGATATCATGTCGAATCGCGACATATTGATACGGTTTGCCATTTTTCCCTAGAAACGGAACAATGGTCGTATCCACCCAATAGAAACTTCCATCCTTCGCTCTATTTTGAATTTCACCTTTCCAAACTCTCCCTGAGCTAATCTCTTTCCAGAGTTGTTGGAAATAACTACGTGGATGGTAACCTGAATTTAATATCCGATGATCCATACCGAGAAGCTCTTCTCTTTGATACTTAGAGATTTCAACAAATTTGTCATTAACAAAGGTAATTTTCCCTTTTGGATCTGTAATAGCAACAATGGAAGACTCGTCTAATGCAGCTGTGATATCTTTAAGATTTGTGTCAGTAATAACCAACTTTCTGCTGATAAACGCTGAAGATGAAATTAACCCTATTAAGATGACTATCGATAAGAAGAGTACAAAATAAATGAATAACCTTTCATCGTACATATTCTCTAATTGATCAGTATTCTTAAACCTAATAATTTCAGCTGATTTTACAAGTAAAAAATGCCCTTCCACAATAGCTATCGTTAATACTAAAGCTGCTAAAGGCTTCATCCATATACGATGACTTACTGAAAAGTTTTTAGCAAAAAACAGCATCCAAAATACAAACCAAAAAGAAGCACACATTAAAATAAGAGCAACGACAAGGATAAGAGGATTATAAGAAAAAACGATTTCCAGTCCTAGCATCCCAACCATATGAACGAACAAAACTGCACAAGTCATAAAAATACTTCCTAATATCAGGCTCGTTTTATGGAAGTGCTGTGTTGTAACAGTATAAAACGCAAGCCCTACAAAGCTAATACCAATTATCAGTGATAACAAAAGTAATGGAATACGATAATGAAAGGAAGCTGCTCCATCTATAGTAAGCATTCCAATAAAATTCATTAACCAAATACCAACACCCATTGATAAGGTACCGGCTATTAATAAAAACCTCCTATTTCGTTCAGAGGAATGCAGCATTGCAACAAGGTTCATTGAAGTATAGGAAGCCATTATCGTTAAAATAAATGCAGAAAAAATTAAAATAGGATTGTACGATCCAATAATTTCTTGCATAAAAGAGATGCCTCCTTTTTTAAAACAGTTTATATCTACTTGATTTTAATGGATAGATACCGTTTATAAAAGAAAAAGTTTTGTTTTTTGTCACAATTATTTTCTTTTGTTTTCTCACCGAAAATGATATTTTAGTACACTTCGCTTATTTATAAAAATATTTTGAATTTTTTACGAAAAGGGTCTACACATTTTAAACATCCTCGTGTATACTGTACTATAACAATAGGTAATATAAAATTCTGTATTATATAAGGAGGAGTAAAAATGTTAATTAGTCCAGTTGAGTTTTTCCGTACATTACCCAAAAAGGTTTGTCCCGAGTGTGGTCAACAAGTACATGAACAGGCTGAATCGTACATCCTGGAATGTGACAGATGCCTTTCAAAGAAAATGGAAGAGTAACAGTAACTGAGCACGGTGAGATCAAATGATCTCACCGTTTTTTTTGTATTAATTTGTTAAAATATTTAGAAAAATCCTTCCGAATCATGTATACTAAAAATGTATATACTTAGGAATACGAAATACATAGTTAGGGGGAAAGGAAAATGGAGAAAACATCTCAAAAAAGGTATTTACGTGGGGAGGTACCCGAGCATTTAACATGGGACTTGAGTGATTTGTTTGCCTCTGAAGACGCATGGCAAGACCATCTCAAATTGGTGGAAAACGATCTTAGTCTGTTTGATGCTTTTAAAGGAAAAGTAACCGAAAACTCCGTTACGTTACTCGAATGTTTAGAACAACGTGAAAAGTTTACCCATAAATTAATAAAAATTTCTACTTTTGCTTCTTTAAAGCAATCTGAAGATGGAACAAATCCAATCAATCAGGCGAATGTTGGAAAGCTTTCATCGCTACTATCCAATATAAATTCATCATTATCCTTTATTGATTCAGAATTATTAAAACTTGACGAAGTGACCCTTTCACAATTCGTACAAGAACAACCGAATCTCCTTCCTTTTCAGAGTATGCTAAATGATTTACTTGAGACAAAAAAGTATCGTTTATCCCCCGAAACTGAACAAGTACTTGCTGCTCTTGGAGAAGTTTACGGAGCACCTTACCAAATTTATCAAACAAGTAAATCTGCCGACATGACTTTTTCTTCGTTTTTAGACGCCGAAGGAAATGAGTTACCAAATAGCTTTGCTTTATTCGAAGACCGATACGAATTTTCACCAGATCCAATAGTGAGAAGAAATTCCTATGAATCATTTGTAACTACATTAAGCAAGTACAAAAATACGTACGCTACTGTGTATGCAACCGAAGTAAAAAAACAAGTCGCTTTGTCTAAATTACGGGGTTATGACTCTGTAACAGATATGCTTTTACATCCACAAAAAGTTGATAAAGTTACCTATGAGAATCAATTGAATGTTATTCAAAGGGAGCTTGCTCCGCATATGAGAAGGTTTGCTCAGTTAAAAAAGCGTGTTCTTGGGCTTGAAACGATGAGATTCTGTGATTTAAAGGCACCTTTAGATCCCTCTTTTAATCCATCTACGACCTATGAGGAAGCAAGCCAAGTGATTTTAGAGGCATTAAAAGTAATGGGACCTGAGTATAGTAGCATCATGAAAAAAGGATTAACGGAAAGATGGGTTGACTTAGCTGATAATGTTGGAAAATCAACCGGTGCATTCTGTTCTAGCCCTTACGGCTCCCACCCGTATATTCTTATAACATGGACAGACACCATGAGAGGTGCTTTTGTACTTGCCCATGAGCTTGGACACGCAGGACATTTTTATTTAGCAAACAAAAATCAACGAATTATGAATACTCGCCCATCCATGTATTTTATTGAAGCCCCCTCAACAATGAATGAAATGCTTTTGGGTGACTACTTACTCTCTCAAACGAATGATGTACAAATGAAGCGCTGGGTGGTATTACAATTGTTAGGAACGTATTATCATAACTTTGTTACACATCTTCTAGAGGGAGAATTCCAAAGAAGAGTTTATCTTTTAGCTGAGGAAGGTGTACCATTAACAGCTAAAACACTTTGCGAACAAAAAGCAAATGTGCTGACGGACTTCTGGGGTGATACAGTTGAGATCGATGAAGGTGCAAGTCTCACATGGATGAGACAGCCTCATTACTATATGGGACTATATCCATATACATATTCCGCTGGCTTAACTGCTTCAACTGCTATGGCTCAGTTAATAAAGGAAGAAGGTCAACCGGCTGTTGAGCGTTGGCTAGAGGTGTTAAAAGCTGGAGGGACTCTGCGTCCATTAGAGCTCCTAAAACATGCTGGAATTGACATGTCATCACCAGCCCCTATTGAGAAAGCCGTAAGCTACGTGGGGACATTAATTGATGAGCTAGAAGCAAGCTATCAATAATAAAAAGAGCACAGATTACTTTTACGTAGTCTGTGCTTTTCAGTGCAAATAAAAACTCTCTAGTTATAACTAGAGAGAAAGTCAACATCTTAGGGGACCCAACCATTTTTCACCAGCTTTGCTTCCGGTTTAGTTATTTTCCTACTTCAAATAACAAGGTTAAGCTTTTTTAAAACCTTTGCTGATGTGTGTTTGTTCCGTTTTAGGATTACGTTGGATGATCTCACACTCTTAGAGAGAAGTGAGAAGGTATTCCTTCCGAATAACAAACAGCCTTATTAAGTTTTAATTTTTAACTCTCATACACATAAAGGGAAGCTTTATTATCATTCTATAAAGGAAGTTGTAATTTCCATTACCAAATTTTCCGTTTTTGGTCAACTTTTTAACCCAAGGCTTTGGCTTCTTTTCCCTTTTTTTCTCGCAACTATTTTTTCTTAACACTATATCGCTGCAATACTTAAAATGAGAATTTCAGCTTCAGGTCTTTGCTACTTACTAAGTAGCTTTTTACTGAATAAGTAGTGATTAAAAAGTAGGGATTTCACATTTTACCTTTCTTTTACCGCTTCACAAATTATGTGTGAACTATATAGTTTACTCGTTCTCAATACACTTACTTACGGAACGAACACTATATGGTTGAGTCTCCTAAAATGTTAACTCCTTTCTTTTTTGAATTATTTTCTTTACACTCTTATTATATCACCTGAAAAAAGGAATACTCCCCAAAACTGTGATAGTTATGTGAACGTTTCCATTCCTTCAGAAAGAATAACACTTGAAATTGATGAGAACGATATATATATGCTCATCAACTAAAAGGAGGTAATCATGAGATGGAGATGATCAATCCAAAAGAGGTCAAAGTAGGAGATGAGGTGTTTGTGATCTATAATAACCCACATACTCCGACTGTATCTAATATAAGAGCTGCTGAAATCGTACAACATCCTCATAATCCTGATGCAGTAGCCTTATTTTTAAATGAGACCTTTCATGTAATTGAAGATGATGATGCCCTTTTTGCTTCTGAAACTGCTGCTGAACAAGCATTTAATGACCATTACTTTAATTCGGATACACACTAAAGAAGCAAGGCTACGCCTTGCTTCTAATCCCTAATTGATTTTGGGGAGCTCTCTAACTTCCATTGTTGTGTCATGTCCGCACAATGGACATTTTAAATCGGAGCTTGCAAACTCTTTTCTCATCCAACCAATACAATCGTTATCAGCACATGTATACACTTCAATATCCATTAAAATATCTTCTGGTTTTTCTTCTTGAGCTTTTCTGTTAAAGAACATAGCAATTGCCCCCATTCTAGAGATTCTTTCGTTCTTTTTATTTAGTATGTACAAATTATTATATTTTAAAAGTATTTTTTCCTGTGTATCCAAAAACAAACAACCTGCCCCTTCAAGCAGGTTGTTTCTATCTTCTTATAACCAAGAAGCTCCTACAATGATTAATAAGATAAATAATACGACGATTAACACGAATCCTCCGTATCCAGTGCCACATCCACCATAACCATATCCGTAGTTATAGCCCATAGCATTCAACCCCTTTAATTATCAATTACTAATTAATATCCCCATCCTACGTATGCTGCTCCCACAATAATCAATAGGATGAATAAAACGACGATCAAAGCAAATCCACCGCCGTAGCCGAATCCAGCTTCTGCGCTCATTACTTCCACCTCCCATGACATCTATCGGCAGTATATGTGTGCAAAAGTTGTCCTGTATGGGCGTTTTCACTAAATCATTTTTTTCATCATCAAAAAAACTCCTTGAGCTGTATCAAGGAGTGATTGCATACCATTAAATTCTTACATTTTCGCTACTCTTTTCTCTGAAACGGAAAAAGAAACCTCATTTTCTATTACTTTCTTTTCTTTAACAACAGGCTTTTTATTTAAATACACATAGAAAGCTCCGACAAAAATACTTCCTCCAATTAAATTTCCAAGGGTTACAGGTATGATGTTATGGATTGCTGACCAAATGGTAATCGTTTCTGGATGTGGAACCATTAGTGCAATACCAAATAGCGCCATATTTGCAATGCTGTGTTCATAGCCAGAGATAACAAAACCAAATACAAGTAAGAGGGTTAAAAGGAGTTTTGCTACGTCACCTTTTACATGCATTGGTAACCAAATGGCTAAACATACAAGCCAATTACAAAGAATCGCACGAAAAAAGATTTCTAATGTATGTCCGTGCATCTTATAACTTGCAACGTCCATCAAAAGTTCCGATTTGTCTGGTGATAAAAATAAACCTGATAGCATGATCAGAACAGAAAAAAACAATGTACCAGCTAAATTACCAAAGTAACAAGCCACCCAGACTTGGAACGTCTCATACCAGGTAGTTTCCTTTTTTAACGTTCCGATGGTCATTGTCATTGTGTTACTTGTAAACAACTCCGCCCCACCGTAAATAATCATTACGAGTGCAGTCCCAAAGAAAATAGCTACCAGCATCATGGCAGACGGAGACCCGGCATCAAAGAAAAATTCCCCCGTTTTATAAGATACCATGATTCCAAAACCAATATAGACCCCAGCAAGCATCGCCTTAATAAAGTAATGTAGTTTAGAAGACATCCACGTATCTCTTTTTTTCCTAGCGTTTAATGCCGCTTCCTCAATGGGTGTAAGCTCATTATACATGTTCAGGATCCTTTCTCTTTTCAAAATGTGAAAAACGTCACAATATTCACTGTCATTTTACCCCTCATTTTTGCTTTTGTTAATAGAAAAACTAATGAACGCTTCGTGACTCTTTATGAAGCGGTTACATAATTCTTATTTCATCATTAAAATATTGAAAACTAGGGTTTTCAATATAGGAATATTAAAAACCTCCCTTTCTCTCCTGTTACAAATATCACACTTATAAAGAAATTTTTAAATTAACCGTGATTTCTGTCACAAAACGTTAACTTTTTGTGAAGTAAACTATATTGACCAGATACATAACATTCTTTTAAATAAACTATATGGCCAGCGCTTAAAGGAGGATACGAATGGTGAAGCAAAAATATAAGGAAGAATTGTCCTACGAACTTGGCGAATTATTAAAATCGGCTGAACGAATTGTACCTATAAAAAAAGGAAGCTTTCTATTTAAAGAAGGACAAGAAGCCAGAGAAATGTATATTATCTTATCAGGTAAGGTTCAAATATCAAAAATGAACGCCGAAGGAAACGAACTGAGTTTAAGACTTTGTAAGCATAATGATATTGTAGGAGAATTAACCTTATTTACTGTAGATCCAAGGTATATATTTAATGCCAAAGTCATAGAAAATGGTGAAGCAGCAGCCATAAATATTGCTGCTCTTGAACAAGCATTTTTTAAAAATAGCGAGTTGGCATTTGAATTCCTAAGATGGATGAATGATCATATAAGAAAAACCATTACTAAGTTTCGTGATTTAGTGTTAAATGGAAAAAAAGGCGCACTCTATTCTACCATTATCAGATTATGTAACAGTTATGGGGTTTTAAGAGAAAATGGAATTGAAATATCGGTTCCATTAACCAATCAAGATCTAGCAAATTTCTGTGGTACAGCAAGAGAAAGCGTTAGTAGAATGCTGACTGAATTGAGGAAGAACCATACCATTTCTATTAGCAAAAAAATAATTACTGTTCATGACCTAAATTATTTAAAAAAAGAAATAGATTGTGAGAACTGTCCGATAGAATATTGTAATATTGATTAATCATAATCGCCTATATTAGGGCGATTATTTTATTTTTGTCGAAAAATCCTGTCAAATACTATCGGAATATTCACTATATTTATGATTGAAAAGTAGTTTTATAAAATGATAGTATTAACCATGTAAGCGTTGTCATAGTTTGGAAACTACTTAACCATTTAATAGCGGGAGGGAAACAATGAGTCAATTAACTGTTCAATTGCATGAAAAAGTAGAGAAGTTCCTATCAGGTAAAAAGAAGCTCTTTATTAATGGAGAATTCGTCGAGAGTCAAACTCAAAAAACATTCGAAACCTATAATCCTGCTACTGGCGAAGTGCTTGCAACTGTTTTTGAAGCCAATGAAGTAGATGTAGACCTTGCTGTGAAGGCAGCTAGAAAAGCTTTCGATGAAGGTCCTTGGTCTAAAATGGGTAGCGCTCAAAGAAGTAGATTAATGTATAAGCTTGCTGACCTAATGGAAGAAAATGCAGCTGAACTAGCTCAACTTGAAACATTGGACAACGGTAAACCAATAAAAGAAACAACAAATGCTGATATTCCTTTAGCTGTTGAACATATGCGATATTATGCTGGCTGGGCAACGAAAATCGTCGGGCAAACTATTCCGGTTAACGGGCCGTACTTTAACTATACTCGACACGAAGCGGTCGGTGTGGTTGGACAAATTATTCCTTGGAACTTCCCTCTTCTAATGGCCATGTGGAAGCTAGGTGCTGCACTAGCAACAGGATGTACAGTTGTACTAAAACCAGCTGAGCAAACACCTCTTTCTGCCTTGTACTTAGCTGAGTTAATTCAAGAGGCAGGTTTCCCTCCTGGTGTTGTCAATATCATTCCTGGATTCGGTGAAACCGCAGGTCAACCGCTTGTTGACCATCCACAGGTTGATAAAATTGCTTTCACCGGTTCAACTGAAATTGGGAAAATGATTATGGAGAGAGCAGCCAAAACGTTAAAGAGAGTAACCCTAGAACTTGGCGGAAAATCGCCAAACATCTTGCTCCCTGATGCTGACCTTTCAAAGGCAATTCCTGGAGCACTAAATGGGGTCATGTTTAACCAAGGTCAAGTGTGCTGTGCAGGTTCTCGTGTCTTTATTCAGAAAAAGCAATTTGATAATGTTGTTGCTGATATGGTTAGTCATGCGAAGAACATTAAGCAAGGAGCAGGTCTACACTCTGACACAGATATCGGACCTCTTGTTTCAAGTACACAACAAAAACGCGTTCTTGGGTATATTGAAAAAGGAATTGACGAAGGAGCCGAGCTATTAGTTGGTGGAAATAATCCATTTGAACAAGGATACTTTGTTTCACCAACGATCTTCGCCAATGTTAATGACCAAATGACGATCGCTAAAGAAGAAATATTTGGCCCTGTTATTTCTGCCCTTCCATATGAAGACTTAGATGAGCTTATAGCCCGTGCGAATCAAAGTGAATACGGCTTAGCTGCTGGGCTATGGACACGTGATGTAGCTCAAGCACACTACGTAGCCAACAATTTACGAGCTGGAACGGTTTGGGTGAACTGCTACAACGCATTTGATGCCGCTTCCCCGTTCGGTGGATATAAGCAATCCGGTCTTGGTCGTGAAATGGGCTCTTATGCACTTAACAACTATACTGAAGTTAAGAGTGTTTGGATCGGTATGAATTAATAAACACAAGAAAGCGAGAGGGTTTTCCCTCTCGCTTTTTTATAAACATATTAGTAGCCGTAGCCTCCACCGAAGAATCCTGCTCCAACAACGATTAGCAAGATAAACAGGACAACGATTAAAGCGAAGCCGCCTCCATAATTTCCACTCATGATAGTTAACCCTCCTCTATAGCCTTTTCACTTTTAGTGTATTCAGACGGGATGTCAACGGTATAGATGAATGTCCTATATGGGGTCAATTAAATAAGTTCACAATATGTCCATAGGATTTTCCCTGAAGATTCATTATCTTAAATAGAGGGGGTATGTTCATGAAGAAAATATATATGATTTGTTCAATTATAGTCATCGTTGGTATTACTGCTGGAATATCCTTTTTTTTAATTCGTGATGCCAATGCAACAATTCCTGATGATATCGTTTTGACGACAATGAACAATGAAAGCTTTGATTTTAGTAAAACCGAAAAAAAGATAAAACTGGTTGAATTCATGTATACGCATTGTCCTGATATTTGTCCCACCACAACATTGAAAATGAATCAATTAAAAAAGGATCTTGAAGAGGAAGGCGTATTCGGAGATAAGATTCAATTTCTAACCGTTAGTATTGATTCCTATCGTGATACACCGGAAGTGATGAAAAGTCACATGTCCCATTTTGAAATTAAAGACGATGGAAACTGGTTATTCTTAACTGGTGATCCCAGTAATATTAAGGAAGACCAAAAGGATATTGAACGGTTAGCAAATACCTTTCAGTTTCAATATAGAGATCCAGGTGATGGATTCTATGTACACTCTACTTTCGTTTTTCTTGTAGATGAAAACAATAAATTCATTAAGAAATTCCCTATGGGTGATGATTTTAATCGAGAAGATGTCTTTAATAAAATTATGAAGGAAATACAATAAAACGAGCGGCGTCAATAGCCGCTCGTTTTATTAATTTGTTGAAGAAGATAATTTTGCTTGTTGCTGCAGTAGGAGAATTGATTTTGGGCGAGGTTTTGAAAAGCTAACCTTAATTCCTGACCCCTTTAACCGATTAACTAAGTCTATTAATTGTTTTTTAGCCATATTAAAGACTCCTTTTCCGATCTGATTAGCTTTATTGTACATGATAAATATGAAAAAAATATGAAATTTCATCATTTTTTTCTATGAAAATAAAACTTTTATTTAAGCTTGATTTTTTTGGCAATGCTGAGGATATAGAAATTCATGCGAACAACCAGTAAAAAGTGTTATAATGAAAATTATTGTTTATTTTGTTTGGAGGAAAAGAAATGATTACAGTAACAGACGTAAGCCTACGATATGGTGACCGTAAACTATTTGAAGATGTAAATATTAAATTCACACCTGGTAATTGCTACGGATTAATTGGGGCAAATGGGGCAGGAAAATCAACATTTTTAAAAATCCTTTCTGGTGAAATAGAGTCACAAACCGGTCAAGTTTCCCTTGGACCTGGAGAAAGATTGGCGGTTTTAAAGCAAAACCACTATGAATTCGAAGAAGAAGAAGTAATGAAAGTAGTAATCATGGGACATAAGCGTCTATATGAAGTCATGCAAGAAAAAGACGCTATTTATATGAAGGCGGACTTTACAGATGAAGACGGAATGAAAGCTGCTGAGCTTGAAGGAGAATTTGCTGAGTTAAATGGTTGGGAAGCCGAATCAGAAGCTGCCATTTTATTAAAAGGGCTTGGAATCACTGAAGACCTTCACACAAAAAAAATGGCAGATATTTCAGGTTCTGATAAAGTAAAGGTACTTCTTGCGCAAGCTCTATTTGGTAAGCCTGATGTTCTTCTACTTGATGAGCCCACGAACCACTTAGACATAAAAGCAATCCAATGGTTAGAAGAATTTCTAATTAACTTTGAAAATACCGTTATTGTTGTATCCCATGATAGACATTTCCTTAATAAAGTATGTACGCATATTGCGGACTTAGACTTTTCAAAAATTCAAATCTACGTTGGAAACTACGATTTCTGGTATGAGTCAAGCCAGCTAGCACAGAGAATGGCTCAGGATCAAAATAAGAAAAAAGAAGAAAAAATCAAAGAACTTCAAGCATTTATCGCGAGATTTAGTGCTAACGCATCTAAATCAAAGCAAGCAACATCAAGAAAAAAATTACTTGATAAAATTTCTTTGGATGACATTCGTCCATCCTCTAGAAAATATCCATATGTTGGTTTTACTCCTGAAAGAGAAATAGGAAACGACCTGTTACGTGTTGAAGGAATAACAAAAACCATCGACGGAGAAAAAGTTTTAAACAATGTTAGTTTCGTAATGAATAAGGAAGATAAAATTGCACTTGTTGGAGCAAATGAACTTGCTAAAACAACCTTATTCAAGATTTTGACGGGCGAGATGGAAGCTGACAGTGGTACGTACAAATGGGGTGTCACTACTTCCCAGGCGTATTTCCCAAAAGACAACACTTCTTACTTTGAAGGAAGTGAGCTTAACCTGGTAGATTGGTTACGTCAGTTCTCCCCTGCTGATCAAAGTGAAAGCTTCCTTCGTGGCTTCTTAGGAAGAATGCTGTTCTCAGGAGAAGAAGTATTAAAGAAGGCGAGCGTTCTTTCCGGAGGAGAAAAGGTTCGCTGTATGCTATCCAAAATGATGCTAAGTGGTGCGAATGTCCTTCTATTAGATGAGCCAACAAACCACTTAGACTTAGAATCGATTACTGCGGTTAATAATGGGTTAATTAACTTTAAAGGCTCTCTTATGTTTGCATCTCATGACCATCAGTTCATTCAAACGATTGCCAACAGAATTATTGAGATTACTCCAAATGGTATCGTTGATAAGCAAATGACTTACGATGAATATCTTGAAAATAGTGAGATCCAAAAACAAGTAGAAGAAATGTATAAATAAAAATAAAAGAGAGCCAATTGGCTCTCTTTTATTGTCTTTTTGTTTTTCGTCTTGCACTATCTTTTTTTGTCCCAGCCATTTCATTCTCTGTTGTGCCTTGCCCTTCAACTTGCGGAGAACTTAATCCAACAGTAGAAGGATCTTTTTTTCTATTTGACATAATGAAAACACCTCCACATATATTTTTTTATATTTCGAAAGTTTTTATCCAAACCATAAAGCAATTTTTTTAATTATCACTGTCACAACTCTCTATTTTTCGCTATAATTTCTTGTATGCATAATATATAGGAGGCTTTTTAACTTTTGAGAAAAATAACCATTGCCATCCTCATTTCATGCTTGTTTAGCTTACTAAGTTCCTGCAGCCAGGAAAGTGAAGAACATATTCAAATGACGATCTCAGCTGCAGCAAGTATGAAAGATGTGTTAACTGAGCTTAAAGAACTATACGAACAAAATCATCAGGTTGACCTTCTGTTTAACTTTGGTGGTTCTGGAGCGTTAAAACAACAAATAATTCAAGGAGCACCTGTTGATCTATTTATTTCGGCATCAAAGGATCATGTTGATGAGTTAGTAGAAAAGGAACATATACTCACTAATTACTACTCTCCATTAGTAGCTAATTCCCTTGTTCTAATAGCGCCGAAGACTGATAACAGTATCCATTTGAGACTCTCTAATCTTCAAGGTCAGTCAATTGAAAAAATTGCTATTGGAATACCAGAAACGGTACCTGCCGGAAGTTATGCGAAGGAAGTATTGCTAAACGCTAAATTATGGAATCAAATTGAAAATAAATTAATATATACGAAAGATGTTTCTCAAGTGCTTACATATGTAGAAACGAAAAATGTGGATGCTGGAATAGTTTATAAAACTGATGCTTTAACATCAAAGAAAGTAGAAGTGACTGAAAACATAAATCCGTCTCTCCACTCCCCAATCATGTACTATTTTGGTGTTTTAGCAAATACAACCAACAGCAAAGAGAGTATATCCTTGTTTGAATTTCTACAATCACCCGCTGCACAACAAGTATTTAAAAAATATGGATTTAACGTATTGGATTGATTATATGAATTTACAATTTTGGTCACCAGTGCAACTATCCTTGACAGTTGCCTCTGTTTCACTACTTCTTGTGATTATTTCTGGCGTGTTCGTTTCTAGGATTATGTATCAATCTTCCTTTAAAGGTAAAACCATTATCGAAACAGCACTTCTTTTACCTATCGTTCTCCCCCCTACCGTTGTTGGATTTTTATTAATTATGATTTTTGGCGTTAATAGTCCTGTAGGGTATTTCATTGAACAAATTTTTAAGCAACCCGTTATGTTTACCTGGTGGGCAGCAGTAATCGCTTCAACAGTTGTTGCTTTCCCTCTTATGTATCAGTCTTGTAAGACCGGTTTTTTATCGGTAGATAGTGAAATAGAGGATGCGGCAAGAGTTGACGGTGCTGGAGAATGGAAGGTTTTTTTATTTATCGCTCTTCCTTTGAGTGTAAAAGCCATTGTTTCTGGTTCTATTCTTGCATTTGCCCGTGCCCTTGGTGAATTTGGAGCTACACTCATGTTCGCTGGAAACATTCCTGGAAAAACCCAAACCCTTCCAACAGCCATATATGTTGCCTTCGAGTCTGGTAATACTAGTCTCGCTTGGTCCTGGGTCCTTCTGATGATTTTTTTATCGTTTATTATGCTTTTTCTATCAAGCCATATAAAATAGCCATGAGAAATGAAGTGCCCCCCGTCAAGTAGACAGCGGAAATAAAAAAACGACACTAAGCGGCTTTAGCCCTGTATTCTAAGGGACTAAGGCCGTTTAGTCTTTTTTGTAATCTTTCATAATTATAAAATTTTA
>NZ_JBRKCV010000011.1:0-166939 GCF_052983275.1 Robertmurraya sp. GLU-23 | reverse complement strand
GTAGTATTTAAAGGACCTAGTAATCGGATGAAGGAATCATTATTACAAAGTTAAGGAAATAGAGAGTATTGGCAAGTAACATTTTTAATTGCCGTTTAATACAATTTTTACTTGCCAAATACAATAAATCAATACATTTCTACACAGTATTACCTGAAATTCGTTAAATGATCGATCTGTTACTAAATTATGCTGAGCAAATACTACGTTTTTGGTTAAATAAGGATCAAATTTTACAGCATTGTTGGTCACTTGATAATAATCTGAAAAGGAGTTTTTCCCTCCTGAAGCAATATAATTATTGGTATATTTTTTCATATTTTCTAAAGGAAAAAAACCAGATTTAGCGATCTTTAATACATCAGAATTAATATCTGTTGCATATATCTTTGCTTTTTCGTAAATACCCTCTTCATGAAGAAGGATCGCCATTGAAAATACTTCCTCACCAGTTGAACATCCTGCATGCCAAATCCGAATCGTTGGATATGTTCGTAAAATAGGAACTACTGTCTCTCTAAAATTCAGAAAAAAATCTGGGTCTCTAAACATTTCTGTCACATTGATTGAAAAATCCGCTATTAATCTTTTTAGACAACCCGGATCATGTAAAACCTTCTCTAACAAACCGGTGATACTTGTTAGTTTTTCAGCATGGATTCTATGCCAAACTCTTCTTTTGATAGAATTGTAAGAGTAATCTCGATAATCATATCCACACCAGGAATATAGTCCCTGTAGAAGGAGATCTATTTCTATTTTTTCAAGTTCTTCTGATTTTTGCTCACTTTTATCCATCTACCATTTTCTTCCCTTCTTGCGAATACAGCCATACTTGAATCAAGGAAATTAACTGTTCAGGATCAAAGGGCTTTACAATATAATCGGAAGCACCTGCCTCTATACATTTCTCACGGTCTTCTTTCATAGCTTTTGCCGTTAAAGCTATGATTGGCAATGTATGATATTCCTGCATAGACCTTATTTTCGTTATGGCCTCATATCCATCCATTTCTGGCATCATGATGTCCATTAATATCAGGTCAAATTGTCTGTCCTCTTTCAAAATCTGCAAACAATCAACACCGTTTTCAGCGAACGTAATATTCAACCCATACAGTTCAAGAAAGCTAGACAGTGCATAGACATTTCGAACATCATCATCGACTAACATTATCCTTTTTCCTTTTAATTCAGGAATATTCTTAACCATATTCTCAGCATTCAAATCAGTTGATGTAGGTTCACAACTTCCTTCATTAAGTAACAAAGCCAATTCTTCTACTAATCGCTGTGGTGCCATACTATCTTTAATTATTATGGTGTGTGCGTGTTGATTTAAATACAATTCTTCTTTAGAAGTTAAGTTTCTTCCAGTATAAATGATAATATCTAAACGTTCCTGTTTCCCTTTTTCCATTATCTTATTTAATAATTCAAATCCGTTTGTATCAGCTAAACCTAAGTCCATAATCATAAAGTCAAACTGATTTACTTTTAACTCTTCGAGTGCCTCTGAACCATTCGATACCGCCTTAATGACCACATTCATGTTCCCTATTAATTCCATCAAACTAATTCGTTGATTATGATCATCATCTACAATTAAAAGCCTTTTAATTTGATCATCTGTGGTAATAGAAGGAGAAATTTTAGCTTTTTTAGCTGTACTCGATTGTTCTTCATCTTCTGAAGTACTACTAATCGTTTCGATCGTGACAGCCACTTCCTGAAAGTCATTAGATTCGTCTTTTTCATTATTTTCAGATTGATAATTTCCTAAACTAAAAGTGAATGTGCTTCCTTTCCCTTCTTCACTCTCAACCTTAATTTCTCCACCTAGTAGAATGGATGTTTCTCTGGAAATAGACAATCCTAGTCCTGTTCCTCCATATTTTCTACTAGTAGTTCCATCTGCTTGTTGAAAGGCTTGAAATATAAGATCTTTTTTATCTTTTGGAATGCCTATACCTGTATCGGTTACTGAAAATACAATATCATTTTTGGAATAAGATGAAGATCCAATTTCTAAACAAACTTTTCCTTTTTCTGTAAATTTAAATGCGTTTGAAAGAAGATTTTCTAACACCTGAAGCAAACGCTTTTCATCGCTATATATGGTTTGAGGAGTGCCTTCTTTTATATCTATATGAAAGTGTAATCCCTTTTCATTTGAAATGGGACGGAATCTTACATCAAGCATTTCTACTAAAGAATTAATTTGGATGACACTTGGATGGATATCCATTTTACCTGACTCTATCTTCGCTAAATCCAAGATATCATTGATAAGAATCAATAAATCCTTCCCGGATGAATAAATCGTATTTGAGTATTCGATCTGTTTATTAGATAGATTTCCCTCATGATTATCCGCCAATAACTTCGAAAGAATTAACAGACTATTTAAAGGGGTACGCAATTCATGAGACATATTTGCCAAGAATTCAGATTTATATTTTGAACTTAACGTTAGCAATCTCGCCTTCTCTTCTAGCTCTGCTCTTGCCTTTTCCACTTCTTTATTCTTGATTTCATATTTCTTATTTTGCTCTTCTAATCTCATTGCTTTCTCTTTTAATTCTGTATTCGTTTCTTCGAGTTCTTCCTGCTGAGCCTGAAGTTTTTCTTCAGATTGTTTTAGTACTTGTGTTTGCTCCTCCAACTCCTCATTAGTCATTCGTAATTCTTCTTGCTGGGATTGTAGTTCTTCCGATTGCACCTGTATTTCTTCCATTAAGGCTTGAGTTTCTTCTAGCACTTTTGCTAGTTGGATTCTTTTCATTGTATTATCCAAAATAATTCCGGCATGGCTGATTAGTTCATCCATAAAAGACTGCTGGGTCTCGCTAATTTTTTTAAAGGAGGCAAGCTCTATAACTCCGATCACATTCCCATTTACTATAATCGGCCATACATGAATATTTAGGGGAGATGCTTCTCCTACTCCAGCAATTAGTTCGATATTATTTAAATGTACCCCAGAAACAAAAATCGGAGACTTTTCTAATGCGGCTTGACCAATAAGCCCTTCCCCTAATTGAAAGGTACTTTGACTTTTTTCGTTAATAGCATATGAGGCTATTCTTTTAAATGAAGAATTATTATTTGAATCTTCGATATGAGTGACAAAAAATGCTGCCTTACAAGAATCCATTAATGGAACAATCTTAGAAAGGAAGGTTTGAGACAACGATTCTACATTGCTAAAACCATTTAACGATGTAGTAATTTCAGCTATATTTGACTTACTCCATATCAAAGACCTTTCTATTTGAGTTTGTTCCTCCAAGGATTGAACCATGCCATTAAATGAATTCGCTACTTCATCAATTTCATCGTTCGATTCTACTTCAACTCTTGTACTTAAGTCCAATTTCCCATTTGCAATATTACTCATAGTTGCCGAAACTTTCCCTAACCGCATTGCTAGTTTCCAAACCATTTTTCCTAAAAATCCGAAAGATAAAATAATACTTATAAAGGCTATTAGACTAGATATAATGATTTCTCTTTGAAGATCTTTTGAAGCATTAGAAAATGTTGATAATACGCTCGTTTCTAAACTTTCATTAAGATCCGAAAGTACTTGAAAAAACTCTTCATGTAAATTGTGCCCATTATCATTGATCAACTCAATGGCCTCTTGCCTTTTCCCTTCAGAAATAAGACTTATTATTTGATCTGTATAAATGGTAAAATTCTCATTTATTTCCTTAAGGTGTTTAATTAATTCCTTTTGTTCTTTTGTATATACCTTCAACTCAAGTGAATCAATATTTTTGGATACAGCATCATTTGCTAATTGTAAGTAAGTAAGTTCTTTTTGAAGGGAATCTTCATCAGTAAATAATATAATATTTCTTAAACTTATCGCTTCATTTTTAACTTCTCTATGGGTTTCTTCTGCCAACAAAACTAATTGGTAGTTATCTTGGGTCGACCCTTCTAACCGATTAATACTGGAGATTTCAATCCATCCAATAAGAAGGATCATAATAAGTAGGATAGGTTGTGTGCTAAGTCCTAACAGAAACTTTGATTTGATTTTCATATAAGAGCTCCTTGTAGAATTTTCCCATTCTAATGTATAGGTAGGTTTTTCCCTTGTTCTATACAAGCTTGATAAACCTTTGCAATAGCCTGAACACGATCATTAACGGTTAGTTTTTGAAAAATTCGAGTAATGTGATTTTTCACAGTATGTTCACTGATAAATAAACGTTCTGAAATTTCTTTATTGCTTAGCCCATCAACCAAAAGTTTAAAAACATCCATTTCGCGAATGGAAATCATATATATATCCTTTGTGTTATTTAATGCAGCAGTAAGAATTTCTTTATTACTTCTTTCATTATCTACTACATGATTATTTGTTGAAATTTCTTCGTACTTCTCTGTTAGAGTATCTTCTCGAGATTGGATTAATTCTTTCCTCTCAATATAAGTAGAATTTTTCTCTTTCAAGAATTGTTCAAATTCCTTTGGGAATATAGGAGGGCTAACCAAGTACCCCTGTATTTCATGGCAATTCAAATCCCGCAAAATACTAAGTTGTTCCTCAGTTTCAACTCCCTCAGCTATTACGGACATTTTTAAACTTTTGGCTAGAGAGATAATCGTAGAAACTAGTGGAACACTTTCCGATTTGGATTTTGTTAAATCTTTAATAAAAGACTTATCAATTTTTAATGTTTGAAGAGGAAATTGCCTTAAGTAATTCAGTGACGAATATCCTGTCCCGAAGTCATCCAAACTTATCCAGATACCCAAATTTCTTAAAAGAGTTAAGGTTCTTGTAATACTCGCCTCATCACCCATTAATACAGACTCAGTAATCTCAACTTCTATCATCCTAGGTTCTATATGATATTCGCTTAAGATATTCCCAACTTTTTCCACTAAGTCTTTCTGTAAAAATTGGATTGAAGAAAAATTCACTGCCACTCTGATTGGGGGCATGTCTTTTTTCTCCCAATGCTTGATCTGTTTGCATACCTCTTTAAGCACCCATTCACCAATTTCAACTATTTGACCGCTTTCCTCTGCTAATGGAATAAAATCCATAGGTGAAACAATACCCCAAGTAGGATGATTCCAGCGCAATAATGCTTCAGCGCTTTTAATTTCACCCGATTCTATGTTTATACGCGGTTGATAAACTAATGCTAGTTCCTTTCGCTGAATAGCTTTTCTTAAGTCATTTTTTAGGATAAAAGATTTATAGGATTGAATGTTTAATCCTGTGTGGTACATTTTGCACTTATTATTACCTAGTTCTTTTGCACGATATAGAGCTACATCTGCATTTTTCATTAATGTAATGGTATCTTCACCGTCAAACGGGAAAATACTCATCCCTATACAGCTAGTTATGAATAATTCGTATTGGTCAATGATTAGTGGCCTCTTGAAGCTTTCTAAAATATTTTCTGCCAACTCCAATGCACTTTCTCTATTTGTATTTGGCATGACGATATTGAATTCATCTCCGCCAACTCTTGCGATTAAATCTGTTTCTCTTACACTTGCTTTTAATCTAACAGCCACCTCTTGGAGTACTTTATCTCCAATCAGATGACCAAGCGAATCATTAATATATTTAAATCGATCCATATCCAAATAAAATAAGGCTAATGATTGATTGAATTGTTTAGCTTGATTGACCAATAAAGGCAGTTGTTCATTTAACAGCCTTCTATTTGGTAGATCTGTTAACCAATCATAGTAGGCCATATGAGTAATTCTTTCCTCATATTGCTTTTTATCAGTGATGTCTCTTATTGTAACAGCCACTATACACTCGTCCTCGACAAATCTTTTTCCCACTTGAACTTCAGTAGGAAAAATAGTTCCATCTTTTCTTGATGCATATATTTCTTTCTTATTTTCGTTGCCTGATATAAAATCCAAATGGTGGACTGCATTTAAAACATTTTGAATGTATCTTTGAGAGTCCTCTCGTTTAAAAAGATCTAAAATATTATTATTTAATATCTCCTTTACCTCATATCCAAACATGGATGAAATGGCAGGGTTTGCTTTTAAAATGATTCCTTTGTCATCAATATTAATCATCGTATCAATAGAAGTTTCTGTAATAACATTTGCTAATGCTTCTGAAATTTGAAGTCTTGAAGTGGCTTTTGACAATTCTATATTTACTTTTTCCAGTTCCTTGGTTTTTTCTTCCAAATGATTTGCTTGTTGAACAAGTAATTGATTCATTCTATACATTTGAACGAATCCTTCTACTTTCGCTTTCAGAACTACTGGGTCAAAAGGTTTAAGAATATAATCAATTGCTCCAATAGAATAGCCTTTAAAAATATGTTCAGAATCCATATTATTGGCAGTAATAAATAAAATGGGAATATTTTTTGTTTTTTCTCGAGCCTTTATTATTTTGGCTGTGGCAAATCCATCGATTCCTGGCATTTGAACGTCTAACAGAATAGCAGCAAAATCATTCTTTAATAAATATCTTAAAGCTTCTTCACCTGAAGAGGCTTTAACCAGATGATAATCCTTTCGATCAATTATTGCCTCTATTGCCAAGAGATTTTCGGGTCGATCATCGACTAATAATATATTAACCTTATCAACGCTATTCATTACTTCACACTCCAGTTCTTATATTGAGTTCAAATAGATTAAAATGATGTGTACCACCAAAATTTTGAGTACTAATTTATAGGCACTAAATCCCTGATATTCTCGATATGAGAACTTATTGTGTAATTATATCTTAGAACTATTTAGTAGGAAAGTTTTAACATTAAAATATTACAAATTTCTTAATTTTAATATTTGGTACAATACCCAATTTTTACTATTATTTTGCAAGCTCCATACAATAAAAAAACAGGAAACTCAAATGAGCTTCCTGTTAATTAACCTAATTTTTCCTTATGGTTCTTTGAATGACTAATCTTTTCTAAAAGTATTCTAATTTGTTGAAAATCCTCTTCTTGAAGAGGAATCCCTTCCCAATGAAGTTCTTTATGTGAAAGCACTTCTTTTACGTTTAATTCTTGAAGAGGGGCTACATTTAACAAATAATCGACCGAAACCTTATAATAATTTGCAAACATAACGAGTTTTTCAAGGGAAGGCTGTCTAAATTCCGATTCGTACCCCGCATAGGTGGATTTAGCCACTCCTACTATTTTCGCAGCATTTTCCATTGTTAACTGGTGTTTTTGTCTTAATTCTTTAAGTCTCTCACCAAAACCAAACATAGTATTCACCTTTTAATCAGTTTGTTTTATAACCGATAATAAATGAGACTTCACTCTTGCTAGTTGTTCCTCAATCATCTCGTTCCCTTTGCTAAACATATTGATTTCATGAATTGTAAATTCTCTTATGTTCTCAGAAAACACTACGGTATGTCCAACCATTTTATCATTATACTGGATTGGGATGCAACAAACAGCCTTATAGCCCGCCTTTAATAAATCCGTTTTGTGGTTCAGAGAAACTATGTCCTCTCCTTTCTCCACATTTGATATGGCTACAATCTCTTTTCCATAAACAGGTATGTCGTCACCATCCTGAATATCATTAACTGTAGATAGGCCTTGAGAATAATCATTATAGTGCTGAGATACTTTTGAAATTGATGCATTCCATAGTTTTTGTTCCTTTTCATCAAAAAGATAAATTCCGCAATCAATCCCTTTAACACGATGTTCGAGTAGCCTTGTACAACGATGTAACATCATTTTTGTTTCCATAGCCATGAAATCAGCTTCACTAATCACATCGTTTTTGTATAATTCCTTAAATATCTCACTCAAATCAAGTGTATTCTTCATTGTTGGCTCAATCCTAGATAATATTTTACTTATCTCTTTGGTGTAACGAAAACTTTTCAGAGAATGTATGATTTTGTCCATTTTTATACCTCATGTTAGTGATAACTTGTAACTAACCCATTTTATTTTCGAAAAGTTAAATTGTTTAAGAATGTATGATAATAACGAATAATAAAAAGCCCACCAAAAGATTGGTGAGCTTTAATAAAAATAGGGAATAATCCTACCATTTTATTAATCCAACCCTTTCGGTAACCCGGCGATCATTACTGTACTTAGCTTTAGACCCGTAGCTTTGCGTCCTTATTTTTCAATAAGTTTGCCATTATCGATGGTATATTTCCTTTAAAATCGACTATTAATTGAACTATGTTTAGAAACCTTTTCACAAATTTTATCACATTAAACCCTAATTAAGCTATTACCAACATTATAAAAAAAAGGTTGACGGTAACCATCCGACAACCTTAATTTAGAAAGAATTTACCCCTTCAATCCTTCATAGTGTCTAATAATCTCTTTAGCAAGTTGGCTTGAGTCCTCAAGACCACATACTTGTTGAAGCACATACGACACTCCATGTTTGTTAATCATTGACTGAAGCTTTACTGCATCTTCATCTTCTTTGTAATCAAAAAGTAAGGCTGCAGCAATAGCCTTTGCTAAATTATCGTAAGAAAGGCCCACTTTTTGAGCCTGTTGGGCTGGACGTACGAGTCGATCCTCTGGCCCAAGCTTTCTTAACGGGGAACGACCTACTCTTGTCACACCGTCATGTAGATGAGCATTTTCAAAACGTTTAATGATTTTCTCAATATATTTTTGATGTTCTCCCGGATCTAGATGGTACTGTTTGATTAAATAAGCACCCGTCTCACCAAGTGTGGCCTTCACCTGATTGTAGATATCCATATCCGCTAGAGTTTGGTCAATCGTTTCTTTGTTGGCAAGATAACCGAAATAAGCAATCACGGCATGTCCTGTGTTAACCGTAAACAACTTTCTTTCAATAAATGGAGCTAATTCAGGAACGATAATCATTCCTTCAATAGGAGGAATTTCTTCTTTCGTTTCTACCACCCATTCATGGTAAGGTTCAACAAGCACATCTAGAGAACCTTGATTATTTTGAATCGGTACAATCCGGTCCACAGCTGAATTTAAGAATTCTACATGAGCAAGTACCTTTTCTTGCATTTGATCATCAAGATGCTCAAAGATATAGCCTCTTAAAAGATCGGTAGCGGAAATTTGATTTTCACAGGCAATTACATACAGCTTGTCATTATTTTCTTCTACCCTAGCAGCCAATCCCTTTGCGATTAATGGTGCGATTCTCGGGAGGATGTTAGGTCCAATAGCCGTCGTTAAAAAGGCTGCCTTCTTGATTGTTTCTATTACTTCATTTTCCTGTGTTAGATTATTCAATCCTGAAACATTCTCAATAAGAATACTCTCTTGTGCATCTGTTGCAAGCTTTACTTTATATTGTTTTTCTTCATTTAATTGATTAATAATTGGTTCGGCAATATCTATGAAAGTAACATGGTATCCTGACTGAGAAAAAAGGGCTCCAATAAATCCTCTCCCGATATTACCTGCTCCAAAATGTACTGCTAGTTTCATTACATCATCCCTCTATCATTTATTTTTAAATTCGACTGTAGATAATCCGAAAAAATAGACTCTAACCTCTTATAAATTAGCTCTTCATTTGCCGATGAAAAAATCAAAATAGCTTCATCGGTCTCAATAATATTTGTACTAATTAAGCTAATAATCTCCTGCTGTCTGTTACTTAACTCTAATGGGGCCAGCATGAGCAAGAGGTTCTTCATCATAACCAGGTTTCCATCCATTCCCCTAACCAGACAAGGATTAGGCAGATGGGCAATTTGGAAGATCAGCTCACGTACATGCTTATTTCTTGCATGAAATAAGGCTAAATTGGTCTGAGGAATCCCGAGACCGCCTCTTTTTTCCCTCTCTTTTAACGAATTTAGAATGCCCCCAGAATCAGTCACTAGATTCTCTTTCTCGGCAATCTCCAACATCTTATTAAGGATCAATTCCTGGCTTTCCGAATGCTTCATCCTGTAAAATCGGTAATTTTGCATGATGGACTCTATACTCTGATGAATACTCTTAATGTCCTCTAGCATGTCATGCAAATCGATGTTTTTTTTAACAACAGATGAAGGTACAGAATGGCGTTCGATCTTTTTGTATTTTTCACCCTTTGCTATGGCTTCAATATTATTCTGTATAAAGCTTTTAATCGTATCAATGTTCTCTGTACTCAATAACGGGTTCACTAAAATGTATTCTTTATGGATGAAAGGCAATCTTACAGTAGAAATAATCACGTCATATGCTTGTAAATTCACATGTTCCGATATTTCTTTAATCGACTTAATATCAACTGAATCAATTTCTGCTATTTCTTTTTTGATTCTACTAGCCAACATCTTTGAAGTCCCGATTCCGGTAGGGCAAATCACCAGGGCTTTAATTGTCAAATGCTCTTCCTGCATTAATAATGCGGAACCGAAGTGTAACACCATAAAAGCAATTTCGTCTTCTGGAAAATGGTCAATGTATTTAAATTCTTCTTTTACACTATTATTTACTGCCATAAATAAAACCGGATACTTCCGTTTAATTTCTTCTTTTAGTGGATTAAACGACTCCATTTTTTGTTCGATACGAAAAAGCGCTGGCTCCATATGGGCAAGCAACCCTTGAAATAAGGAGAAGTCATCCGTTAAATTTACCTGAAGCTGATTAGAAACAGAGCGAATCACGTTTTTAATGAGCTGAGCAAGTAATATGTTTTCGGGTTCAGCCTCAGCACCTTGTAGCTTTATACCTTTTAGAATCAATGCTAAAAAATGGATATCTTTTTTAGTAAGACTCATATCAAGTTTTCGTTCTAACTCACGACTAATCACTAACATCAGATCATATTCGATCGCAACCTCTTTTTCTTGTAAGATCACATCCTCTTCCAACAAAAAGTGTGCATCTGTTCTCATTAGAGTGATATAAATATGTAAAACCACTTCCAAGTATGCTCGATCTGTTACTCGGGTTTGGGTTTTATGAAAGGTAGCATTGACTAAGGTAAGTACTTCTAAAAACTCATCATGATGAAAATAATGAAGAATCTTTTCCTCAGATGGACTTCTCTTTTCCAAAATAAATAGTTTTTCTATAAACTCATCGTGAAAATACTGTAGAAAAAAATGGACAAGAGCTCTTCGTTTGTTAGCCTCTGTACCGTGCAGTTCTACTCCTACTCCTCTTTTTCTTGTTAACTGTAATTGAAACATCTCTAGCCATTCCGCCATTTCGTCAAGATATATGGCTAATGTTGCTGAACTGACTCCAAGATGAGTGGCTAAAGTTTGAATTTTAAAAAGCTCTTCTTCATATACAGCTAAAAGTAATCGAAGCTTTTTTTCGAGAGGAGTTTGATCAATTGGTGTACTCCCTGCCAAATGCTGAATTAACCGATATATCTGTTCGTTCTTCCCCTCAATAGAAAGACCTTGATCCATGTTGCGTGTTAGACTTAGTCCAAACTTCTCCATGATCCTTTCAGTTGCCTTTAAATCACGTTGTATAGTCCTGGTACTTACATTTAGTGAAGAGGCAATTGAAAGAACGGTATGTTTTCCAGAAGTTTTAATAATCAGTTCAATGATAGCTTTTTCCCTTGAGGTTATATCCACGGTATCAACTCGTTCCTGAGTGAAATAACTAGAAAATAGAAAAGCGCAAAGATACGCTTTTCTATTTTTTATTTCTTATTTACTTTTTACCAATAATTTCGATAATCTCTTGAGCTGTTTTTGCTTGAGCCATTTTTTCGATATTTTCCATATCGGAGCAAGTAACTGCGATTCCAGAAAGGATTTCAAGATGTGTACCGTCTTTTCCAGCAATACCGAAGATTAAACGTACTTTCTGTCCATCAAAATCCACGCCATTCGGAACCTGGAGGACAGTAAATCCGGATTTAATAACAGCCTTCTTCGCTTCTTCTGTTCCATGAGGGATCGCAACATCATTTCCCATATACGTAGAAGTCATGTTATCTCTCTCAATCATTGCTTCGATATAGCTTTCATCGACGTAACCAGCATTCTTCAATGCCTGACCGGCAAAGCGAATGGCTTCTTCCTTATTTGCAAACTCCTGATTGATAAAGACATTTTCAGGACGAAGTAAATCATCGCTATGTGACACTTCTTGTTCCGTGTTATCCGTGCCATTCTCTTCTGCCTCATCTACTAAGTCATGAAGAGTTGAGCTTGCCGGAAATTTCAGCTCGCTAATTAGCTTGTCATATTCAGGACTAGATAAGAAATTATCAACAGAAATATGATAAGCATTCGGAACTTTGTTTATTGCTCTAGGAGTTAGCTCCTCCTGTGTAATAACAATTTGAGCGTCAGCTGGAAGATTACTAATAGCCATATTGGTAACCCCGATATCCATTCCCGCTTCTTTTACTTTTTTGCGTAACAACGATGCTCCCATAGCACTTGAACCCATTCCAGCATCACATGCAAAGATAATTTTTGTAACATTGTCAGGGATAGCGCCTTGATCTGTAAGCACATTTGATACAGAGCTTTTCTTCCCTTTCAGTTCTTGCATTTTTTGAGCGGCTGCTTCAAGGTCATCTTCACCCTGCTTCCCCGTTTTCAAAATAAAGGAAGAAACAATAAATGACACGACTGCAGCCACGATTACACCAGCAAAGTTTGCCATATATGCACTTGCATGATGTGGGGTAACCGCTGTAATCGCAAGAATACTACCTGGTGAGGATGGAGCAAATAATCCACCGCCTAATAGAACCAATGTAAATACTCCACTCATTCCACCTAGGATCACAGCAAAAAATAACATGGGGCGCATTAAGATATATGGGAAATAAATCTCATGAATACCACCGAAAAAGTGAATGATTCCTGCACCGGGTGCTGATTTCTTTGCTGTTCCTTTTCCAAAAAACATATACGCAAGTAGGACACCGATTCCAGGACCTGGATTTGCTTCAAGAAGGAACAGAATGGATTGTCCCGTTTGTTTTACTTGTTCCACACCAATTGGTGATAAAACTCCGTGATTAATCGCATTATTTAAGAACAATACTTTTGCTGGTTCAATGAGAATACTCGTTAATGGAAGCAGTCCTGTTCCAACCAACCAGTCAACTCCTGATACAAGCCATCCAGTAAACACATCGACTGCAGGCCCAACGCCTAAAAAGGCTAGAATGGCAAGGATCGCCCCTAGAATACCCGCAGAAAAATTGTTTACTAGCATTTCAAAACCAGCTTTAACTTTTCCTTCAATTAACTGGTCAAATTTCTTAATAACAAAGCCACCTAACGGACCAATGATCATCGCACCAAGAAACATTGGTATGTCTGCTCCTGCAATCACACCCATCGTTGCAATTGCACCAACAACCGCTCCACGTTCTTGATGAACAAGTTTTCCACCTGTATACCCAATTATAATAGGTAGTAAATAGGTAACCATTGGGGTAACCATTTTGGCAAGGTTTTCATTTGGGAAAAAGCCAGTGGGAATAAATAAAGCAGTAATTAATCCCCAAGCAATAAATGCTGATATATTTGGCATGACCATAGAACTTAGGAAATTACCAAACTTTTGTACAGCTACTTTTATTTTTGATTGTGCCATATTCGATCTCCTTCTAAAATTAGTACCTTCACATGTTAACTTACAAAGTTAACACTATCAACAAAGTGAAAAACCAACTTTGTCGTTCCTAAAGAGACAAAAGTATTTTTTCTCAACAAAGAATTAATATTCTTTGTTGTAATTTGACATAATTCTCTAAAAGATATAGTAGGTTTTTCATATTTTTAAGATATTAAAAAACCCTTGCGTTTTATCGCAAGGGCCTTACTTAATCTATTTATGCTTTTACAGCTAACTCAACTACACGGCGTGCAGATGCTTTTACTTCTTCTAAACCTGCAGCAATAATTTCTTGTGCTTTATTTGGCATCGCATTATGTCCTTCAATTACAACTTCATCAATGATTTGCATTCCGAACACTCCACCAAAAACATTACGCATATAGTTCACAGCCATTTCCATCGGTGCTGCTTCAGGCGCTGAATAAACCCCTCCGCGTGCATTTAGGAAAATCGCTTTCTTTTCTGGCATTAAGCTTACTAGGTTACCAGAAGCATCATATTTAAATGCGAAGCCTGCTGCGTATACATAATCAATAAACGTTTGTAATTTTGCAGGGATCGTTAAATTCCATAACGGAAACGCAAACACAACAACATCTGCGCTTGAAAGTGCGTCCATTGCTTTTTGTTTTGCAGCTAACAAACGTGATTCAACGTCAGTTAGTTCTCCACCATTTTGAACCTTACCAAATGCATCAAAAAGGTCCTGACCAAAATATGGTGTATCCTCTTCAAACACATCATAAGTAGTAACGTTTACGTCTTTCCCTTCTAACTCCGCCATAAACGTTTCGTACATCTTACTAGAAATCGCCTCAGAAGCAGGGCGGTTATTTGCTTTTACTACTAAAACATTCATTTACATTCTCTCCTTTATTGACTTCTCTGCCAGGCTAGTAAAACTAATTACCTAACTATAATTATTATAATCAGAGTCAAATGATTGTTAAGTACGCACTTAAAAGTGGTATAGTATCAAAATGTATACTATCACTTTAGCAATCACCTTCACATAGCCAGTTAATTTTTATCTAAAGGAGGAATTGAGATTGGAAATAAAGCCTGAATTATGTCGTGTCGACGATGCTTTAGGAATTTTAACGGGGAAATGGAAACCCATTATCTTATTACATCTTTTAACAAAAGGAACTCAACGATTTAGCGAGTTAAAGAGAAATATGCCTGGAATCACCCAGAAGATGCTAACTAATCAGTTACGGGATTTAGAAGAGGAAGACATTGTGCAACGTGTCGTTTATCCACAGGTTCCGCCAAAGGTGGAGTACTCCATAACGGATTATGGGAAAAGCTTAGAGCCCATATTAAGAGCCATGCATGATTGGGGTACGAAACACAATTTGCATAAACAACAAAAAATGGTTAATGAATAATATTTTTTTAGAGCTGTTACTATTGATCAGCTCTATTTATCTAGTTACTAGGCTTGTGATTGTCTATCTCGATACTTGCCGGGTGTCATTCCAACATGTTTTTTAAATAACACAGAGAAGTGGCGATAATTATAATAACCCACTTTTTCACTAACTTCGTTTACTTTTGCTCCATTCTTTAGCAATTTCTTTGCCTGTTCAATCCTCAATTTTGTGACGTACTTTATGTAGGACTCTCCCATTTGTTCCTTAAATAACACACTAAAATAAGTGCTACTCATGTTAGAATGCTCAGCCACTTCTTGAAGGCTAAGTTCTGTCTCGTAATTCAAATGAATAAAACGAAGGGCACGCTCAATGGCGATATGTTTAGGCTTAATCTGGTTGTTCTTTACCCATTGAAAAATTTGATGCATCTGCTGTTGAAACCAATAGCATAGCTCTATCGTGGAGTGTAGATTGGCAACTTCCTGATGTGGCAAATATCCTTTATTCCAAAGACTTTCTTTAGCTACTTCCATACTTAGGTAAATAAGTCTTAGCATCTTCCCTTTTACTACTTCTGGGTCTAATTTCCGCTCTATCATGGAACAATTAAATTCCTCTATTTTTTGTAGAAACGCTTCACGATCAAGCATGCGGAGACTAAGTAAAAGTGACTGTTTTCTTTGAGTAAGTTCCTTTTCTGTCAATGCCTTACACTCAAGTTCAAAAATGGAAGCCTTAACCATTACATTCTTCAACTCCTTATCCATTAAATATTTACAGAGATTGAATATATACGGGTTAAATAGATTTCTAGATAGTCAAGTTTACGTTGGAGGACATCTACTAGATTGTTTATTGAAGAAGAACAGAAGGAGATAAAATTCACTTTTTAAGTACTTTCATTTTACTAAGTTTTTCAATATTTTGAAAACGCTATCTTTTTGGTTGATGTCTGCTTTTTTTAGGTCATACTAAAAAAAGACCACAACCGTCTAATCGACTGGTTGTGATCCCTTCTTGTGATTTATTTCTTTTTGGGTTTACCACCTTCAAAAGATAAACTATCAATTCGAAGATCTGGTGAATGGAATACGACATATACCGTGTTTTGACCCTTCGGCAATTTTCCTTCTAGATCAACAGTCACATCTGTATATCCCAACTCGTTTACGGTCACCCCTGCATTCTCGATGGTGTATGTGTTCTTTTCTGTTTTCGGTACTTCAATTTCAGCAAAAGGTTCGCTAGTAACAGAACCTGAATGCAAAGTAATTTTTCCTCCTGTCACATTGGAAGCAAGACTAGCCGTTACTTGTTTTGAACCTGTTAGTACTACTTTTGGTAGAGCTACCCATGAACCATTTTGTTTCGATCGAACAGCATGATATTCTCCAACAACCTTTTCTGCTTTTAAACTTTCGGCTGTTCTTGCTTTGGAGACTTCATGATAAACAACTTCATTTGATGCAAAAGAGTGGTCGAACACATTAAATGGCTTATTGGTTGGTAAAGCCGCAAGTGACTCTCCATCAATGGCAATGGTACTTTCTGCTTTAACATCTTCAGAAGAAGATCCTATCATCAATACATAGTTTCCTTCCTCTACAAGGAAATCCCCGGCATTTACATCCCAAACAGCTAAATCTTTTGGATCGACCTTGAGTGTAACTTTCTTTGTCTCACCAGCTTGTAAGGATACCTTCTCAAAAGCCACGAGTTGCTTTTGAGGGGCATATTCCCCATAAGCAGATTTATTATTTTTTCCGTATAGCTGAACGACTTCAGAAGTATTTACCGTTCCTTCATTCTTCACTTGAACTGTTACTTCAAAAGGAGAACCCTCAGAAGCCATCTTTGGTGCTTTAAAGTCACTATACGTAAAGTTACTATAAGATAGGCCGTAACCAAATGGGTATGTGACAGGAGCCTTTGTATACATGTAGGTTAATTCTTGTTCAATTGGATCGGCATTTGTCATATCCAACGTAAATCTTGGATCAATGTCATCCAATGCAATAGTTGTATTTCCTTCAGGAATAGAATACTTACTGATTTCTGGGAATGTAGACATATCTGCATACCATGTTGAAGAAAGTCGTCCCGTTGGAGCATAGTCCCCATATAATACTTGAGCTAATGCATGTGAATCGTACTGACCTCCATATGGTTGATAAACAATGGCTGAAACGTTCGGGTTATTTTGAATTGGCTCCATTCCGACCGGGAAGCTAGATTTTACAACCACAACTGTCTTTTTCCCTTCCGCAGCGAAAGCAGCCGATACTTTTTCAACCAATTCGTAATCTGCCTCTCCCATATTTAAGTCAGAGCGATCATTGCCTTCCCCCGCACTATGACGTGGAATAGCTCCTACAAATACAACAGCATAGTCATCCGTTTTCGCACGATTGACCGCTTCAACTCCTACTTCTTTTACGACTGTTTGTTCAAATTTCACATCATCATTTCGATTGGTTACATTTTCAGCATTTCCAATCGTTGATGCCGCAGTCTTCAATTTTCCATCAGATCCAGTGGTAATCACTCGTCCGTTGGAATAATACCAATTCGTGAAATCACCTGAGAATCCAGTTCTGTATCCACTCGCCACAAGGGAAACCGTCTGATCTGCATTTTCCTCCACTCGGATGGTTGGTGGAATCGCACTTGTATTTCCTAACATTTGGGCAAGATCCCAGTCATTATTGGTTAAGTTTAATGCCGTTGCATTTGAATTTTCAACAGATGCATTAGCAGCAGTAGGTGATGTCACCCATTTTCCGTTTAATACTGAACGTAAGCTATACCCTTTTTGTCCCCAATCATACACTTCAAATAAATGCGCAGGGTTATTCACATCTAATGGTTCAGTTGTAGTTACAAGCTGAGAACCCTTTGTTACATCTGCTGCATTTTCATCCGCTGTAACCGTTTGATTATTCAGCTTTGATTTTAATGCAACCACTTCTATCGCCGGGTCGTAGGAAACATTATTGGAACCATTCGCCTTGATAATGGCTAATAGTGGTGAGATTCCAGAGTTGTCTATATTCGGTGTCGTTCTTGCTGAGTATGTGGTTTTAAACCTTGAATCTGCATACACTCCAGAAACGGACGCCTTCTTATTTTTCTCTAATGGGAGTGCCCCATCATTCTTTAGAAGGACGATACTTTCTTGAGCAGCCCTTAATGCAACATCTTGATGTTCAGGATCACTATATGTAGCTAGTTTTTCCCTAACATCTTTCGCCTCTTGAGCAAACGGATAGTTCTTAGGAATTCCGTTCTCATCTACTTCATTAAATATACCCACTCGAACCATTTGATTCACATGCGGACGAGCTGCATCAATTAAATCCTCTTTTGTCACACCGTATTTCCCTGCTTCAACTGCGTCAACTACAGCTGCCACATCGTCTAATGCATTTTGAGGATTTGGTCCAGGACGTCCGGCGTTCGCATCAGCTAAAATCATTAAGATGGTTGCAGTCGTTCGATCCGTTGCATATTGCGTATCATAACCATTGCCTTGCGCATTTGCTCCAAAAACGTGGGCATCTCCATTAAAATCTGGAGAGCTGTAAACACCGTATTTAGAATGATTATTCGCATGAATTTGGTAAGGTGAAAGAATATTCGGAATTCCGTTCGTACGTCCAAATGAAGTCATGACCCCTGCAACAGAACCAGAGCTTAGTGCTTTCAAAGGACTTTTTGTCTGATATTCGAAAATAGATCTTGCACCAGCACTATTATTAGCTGTTTGACGGAACCATTGTGCATTATAAACGGAGTAATGCTTCGTCCCAACAGCGGCACGCATCCAAAATCCATCTTCACTCTTTTCCTGATCTGTCCCACTAAGACCTGCTGCCATATTATCAATCATCGTAGAAGCCATGTGAACATCTTCAGAAAACCCTTCGTCAAATCGACCGCTTAACGGATTAATTCGCATATCGCTCACAACCGTAAAGGCAACAGTCGCAGAAGGATCTGTTCCACCGTGTATATTCGACTCCCCTTGCTTCACTTTTAATGTACTAATTTTTTCACTTCCTACTACTTTACCAATATCCGTAAGAAGTTCTTTATTCCAAGTTTGCCCCATTCCTACCAACGCAGGGAAATCCGTTGAAACACCTTGAACATTATCTGCAGCTGATAGAGCACCAGGAATCACCTTGCCTTTATTGGCTCCACGCTGTAAAGTGTAATGGTTTCTTGAACCAGTTGCATAGACGGCCGGTCCTTCTAGACCTGTATATTCAAAATAAGCATCCACATATTCATCTAGATGGTCAGGGACACCATCAAACAATGGCATTCCATCAAATACACCACCAACCTGATTTTTAAATATGATTTTCTCTTCTGCTTTTTTCTCTGGAGCTTTGAATCCAACGAGACTCGCGGTTAGCGAAGTAACAAGCAATACGGACAGTGATTTTCTCCCTATTCTAGAAAGACGGGATTTTTTCAACACAGCACTTCCTTTCAATTTTTTTAAGCGCTTTCAATTATAGAGGGACCGGTCTCCTATAAAATTATCTTACTCCCTATCTACCATTCAGCGATAGAGAGCTATTTTTACGATTGTGTACACATTTTTAAGACAGGAGTAAAGTGGATTCATTTTAATTATCATCCTTGATAGGATTTTCCTAATTTTTACTCTGTCAAATGAACCGTATACTTAGAGTATGTCTTAGACCACAGTGACGTTTTTCAGATTGAGGTGATTGGGTTGGTTGTAAGAATTGTATTTATCATTACATTAGGGTTTCAGACGATTATTAATATGACAAGACCTGTCATCACGTTATATGCCTCAGAGCTTGGAGCTTCTCCTCTTGAAATAGGTATCCTTACGGCCGCCTTTGCCTTATTTCCGCTCATTTTTGCAATTCAAGCCGGTAAATTAGCGGATAAACTTGGAGATCGCATTCCTGTTTTTATCGGGTTGTTTTCCATTATTGTGGGGATGGCTATTCCATTTTCTTTCCCAAGCATGTGGGCCTTGTTTGTGAGCCAGTTTTTTGTAGGAATTGGAAGTGTATTTATCCCTGTTTCCTTACAAAATGTTCTTGGAAATAGTGCAACTAAGGAGAATCGTGACCACTACTTTAGTATGCTTGGCATGGCAGTTGCAACCGGTGCATTAATCGGGCCTATCATCGGTGGATTTGTTACGGAGCATATTTCATATTCGTTTTCTTTTCTTCTTTCCATTCTTATTGGAATCGTACCAGTGATTTTTACTTTTTTCCTGCCAGTCATGAAAAGGCAAGGTTCTGCTAATCATTATGGAATGCTTTCTTCTATTAAGCTATTACAAAATCCACTATTACAAAAAGCCTTATTTTCAAGTGCCCTAGTATTGTACTCAAGAGATATTTTTGTTGCCTATTTTCCTTTGTATGCGAAAAGCTTCCATATGTCTGACTCTACTATTGGAATCATTATAGCTGTCCAAGGATTAGCGATGATTGTTGTAAGGGTGTTTCTACCAAAATTAATTGAAGTAATCGGTAGAGACAGGGTTCTTCTTACTTCTATCATTGTTGCTGGAATCTCCTTTCTGCTAATGCCTTTTTCAGAGAATGTGATTTTTATGGGCATTTTGAGCTCCCTTATGGGGTTGGGCTTGGGTTGTGGTCAACCTCTCTCCATGACAACGACGTATAATGCTTCTCCTAAGTCAAGGACCGGAGAAGTTCTCGGCCTACGCCTAACCACGAATCGCTTATCACAGCTGATTGCCCCTCTTTTATTTGGGGTGATCGGTGCCTCGGTTGGAATTATGTCTGTGTTTTTGGTTAGTGGGGTTTTCTTAGTTTCGGGGACCTTTTGGATTCGGCCGGAGAAAGTAAATTTATCAGAGGTAAAAGAAAATTAAATAGAAATAGGCAGACACTGTATTGTTAAAGAGTTCCGTTTTGAAGTGCTTTTCTTAAAATACGTACGAAATGACAGAATGGTATCTAATATTTACGAGGCAGATCATAATTGGTGAGTTTCTTTATTATGAATAAAAAACCAAAATTTATTTAAAAGTTCACTTACCTGTGATACGGTTCACCGTATTGCATCAAAATGAAGTTTTTCGTGGATTTTTAGATTACACTCACACCTTTATAAAGTAAGATGTTTTGTCCTTAATCAAGTAACTAGCAAAAGTAAAAATAAGCGGAGAATTTCCGGCTAGTTGCAGAATGGAGCCTCGTTTAGGGGTAAATAAGGGGAGTTTTTCCGCTTAAGCAAAGCAAAATCTCCTATTTTCGTATTTTTCGAGCCAATAGGCGGAATTTCTCCATCTATTTAAGTCTTTTTTTAAAAGAATTTCTAATTAAGCGGAATTTCTCCGTCTATTGATCAGCTCGAATGCTTAATCTGATCCCCAACCGATAAGTGCGGACCCTCTTGAACCCAGATGTGGAAAACACCAACTTTTTATCGACCGCTTATCAAGATCAATAAAATCGGTACTCAAAACGACACTGTAAATGACATAAGTTTTGACCCTCTTTTTAAAAGTACAATACTTATTGTCCGTCTTAATAATGAGTCAATTGCACGTCAAAGTTAATAGGATTTTGTAGAAACGCTAATAAATATAGGAAAGACGTATGCCAATTCATACGTCCTTTCTCGTGAATTTTAATAAGAAAGTACCCGAAAACGGAACCCTTTACTGTAGTGCTCTGCTTATTTTTCATTTACTTGAAACTCTAAAAAAACTCCCCATATTTTCTTAGTTACTGGTAAAAATAAGACGATGCCTCTGTCGATTAAAAGTGAATGTTGTCGTATGGCTATTTTCAGTAGTTTTTGCCTTGAAAAATTACTAGTAATACTAAAATAATCCTTTTTAAAATCTCTGAAAATTCACACTTCAATTGGTAAAATTATTTGTGGAAGCGTTACCAAAAAAATATTTAACTTAATTTTATGGGGGATAAAAGATGTTAAAAAAGATGAGGAAACGAAGAAGACAATTAACTTCCATTGCACTAGCAACAGGTATTGCTTTATCCGGATTAAGTTTTCAAACAGGCGTATTTGCTGCAGAACAAGGAGCTCCGAAGACAGAACAAATAAACCAAAATGAAGTGCCACAATTAGTAGACAAAGCCTCCATTGATGCTGTTATCGCCGCTATGACAGTAGAGGAAAAAGCAAAACTCGTAGTTGGTGTGGGCATGCCTGGAATGACGATCCCTAAACTTCCTGTTCAAGGTGCGGTCGGAGGAACACCTGCGATTGAAAGATTAGGAATTCCTGCTATGTATTATGCAGATGGGCCGGCTGGGTTGAGAATTAGCCCTACTCGTCCTGGAGAGTCAAAAACGTATTATACTACTGCCTTTCCAATTGCTACCTCGTTGGCATCGACCTGGGATACTAATGTGGTGAATAAGGTTGGGCAAGCTCAAGGGAATGAAGTAAAGGAATATGGTGTCGATGTCTTGCTAGCACCTGCTCTAAACCTTCACCGTAACATATTAACCGGAAGAAACTTTGAATATTTTTCTGAGGATCCGTTGATTTCAGGTAAGATGACTGCCGCTTTGGTAAATGGTGTCCAGTCTAATGGTGTTGGCGCTACTATCAAACACTATGCAGCCAATAATCAGGAAACCAATCGTTTTACCATTGATACGATCGTTTCTGAAAGAGCTCTAAGAGAATTATATTTGAAAGGCTTTGAGATTGCCGTAAAGGAATCTCATCCGAAAGCGGTCATGAGTTCTTATAATCTGCTAAATGGTACACCCGCATCTCAAAATGAAGAATTGCTGACAACAGTCTTAAGAGGAGATTGGGGCTACGATGGCTATGTGATGACTGACTGGTTTGCTGGAACAGATCCGGTTGCCCAAATGAGAGCAGGAAATGATCAGATTATGCCTGGTTTCCCTCAAAGCACAGAACGAATCGCAAATGCGGTTAAAAACGGAAGCTTAGACGAAAAGTTATTGGATCGAAATGTGAAGAATATCTTAAATTTCGTCGTAGAATCTCCTAGCTTTAAAAACTATAACCATTCTGACAATCCAGACCTCCAAGCTCATGCCCTAGTTGCTCGTCAAGCTGCGGCGGATGGAATGGTTCTATTAAAGAATCAAGAGGCTCTACCACTTAAGAAAGAAAACAAAGTGGCGTTATTTGGTACCGCACAGATTGAAACGGTGAAAGGTGGAACAGGTAGTGGAGATGTAAACGCAGCCTATACCGTGTCTATTGTAGACGGATTGAAACATGCAGGATATTCACTCCATGAAGACCTTGTGAATCAATATAGCAACTACATTAGTGAGTTAAGACAAATGGAACAATACAAAATAAAGCCAAGTCCATGGGGTGAGGACTTTGGAAAAGAAATACCAGTCATTCCTGAGATGGTGTTAGATACGAACCAGATTAAAACAATCGAGGATGAATCAGATATTGGGGTCATTGTGATTGGAAGAAATTCTGGCGAAGGTGTGGATCGTCAAAATGTAAAAGGTGATTACCTTCTAACAGATACGGAAAAAGCGATGATTCAAAACGTCTCAAAAGCATATCATGATGCTGGAAAGAAAGTGGCAGTTGTCCTGAATATTGGTGGCCCTGTTGAAATAGCAAGTTGGAGAGATCAAGTAGATTCCATCCTTCTAGCATGGCAACCAGGACAGGAAGCAGGAGATGCGGTAGCCGACGTATTAACTGGAGCGGTGAATCCTTCTGGAAAGCTCGCAACCACCTTCCCTGTAAAATATGAGGATGTACCTTCATCTGAAAACTTCCCTGGTACACCAGCAGAGAACCCTACTCAGGTTGTCTATGAAGAAGACATTTATGTTGGTTATCGCTATTACTCAACCTTTGATGTGAAACCTGCCTATGAATTTGGATATGGATTGTCTTATACAAGCTTTGATTACAGCAATATTCGAGTGAATCAGGCAGGTAAATTCAATGATCAAATTACCGTATTTGCTAATATAAAGAATACAGGGAAAGTCTCTGGTAAAGAAGCGGTTCAAGTATATGTTTCGGCTCCAGATGGAAAGCTTGAAAAACCTGAAATTGAATTAAAGGCATTTGGAAAAACAAAAGAATTAAAGCCAAATCAAACTGAACTATTAAAGTTTGATTTGAATGCGAAGGATCTGGCCTCCTTTGATGAAGACAAAAATCAATGGATTGTAGAGAAAGGTAAATATACTGTAAAGATTGGAGCTTCATCAGAAAATATTAAAGGCACCGCTACCTTCACAGTTACCAAAGATATCATTGTAGAAGAAGTGAGTAATTCGTTAGAGCCAGAGGTTGAAATTGATAGACTCAGTAAAAAATAAGATACAAACGCCAATATCGAAACTGGATATTGGCGTTTTTTATGCTATAGTGATCCAAATTGGGTTGCTGACTTAGCACCTGCTAGGTTTGCAAAGCTTGTAAACTCCTCTAATAAAGCTTTGTTTTCAGGTACTCCATTGTCATGAATCCGAGATAAAAGAGCTGCCATAAAAGCATCACCTGCACCCGTCGTATCAACCGCTTTAACTTGGATACCCGGAACGTTCACCTGAATCCCTTTATAACTCGCAAAAGCTCCGTCCTTTCCTCTTGTAATAAAAAGAAAAGGAATATTCAGGTTTGATATTCTTTCTAGTCCTTGCTCAAATTTCTCCGATTTTGTTAAAAACAATAATTCATCCTCTGCCATTTTTACGATATCCGCCTTTTTTACATAGGCGAGAATCACTTCCCTGCATTGCTCTTCACTTTCCCAGCGTTTCAAACGAATATTGGTGTCAAATGCTACCAGCAAATCCCCTTCACTAGCAAATGCGAGAGCTTGATTGGTTGTTTTTCTTGCTACTGGATGGAAAAGGGTGCCTGATCCAAAGTAGAATAGTTTACTTTGAATGAACAGCTCTTTGTCGAGTTCTTCTGCTGTCATCCAGTCATCAGGCGTTTCATTTATGTATGAATGGAAATAACGATCCCCTTGATCATTTATATGAACATATACCGAGCAAATCTTTTTAGTGGCCTCGTAAGTACAATAAGATAGATTCACTTGTGCCTTTTTCATTTGTTCTTGCACAAACACACTTGTCTCATCCATCCCAAGCTTACACAAATAATACGAAGGAATTCCTAACCTTTGAACTCCTACCGCCACATTAACAGTGGCTCCTCCTAAAAGTCGCTGATAATTTGTATTCGTCTGATCTTGGGAGATAAAATCAACAAAAGCCTCACCTAGTGAAATGATCCCTTGCTTTTTCAATCTTTTGCTCCTTTCGTCATGCACTCTAGAAAAAAATATTGCAGCCAAGGGCTGCAATATTAGTTTACACTAGCAGGGCTTCAATTTCCTCTGACCTTACGGGTTTACTAAAAATATACCCTTGCCCATGAACGCAATAGTTATTGATTAAATACTTTGCTTGATATTCTGTTTCGATTCCTTCTGCAATAACATCAAATTTTAAAGTTCTTCCCATTTCGATAATAGCTTTTACGATAGAATTAGTCCCCGTTTCCTTTTCTAAATCATCTAAAAAGGATTTATCGATTTTAATTGTATCAATTGGAAGATGTTTTAAGTAACTTAGAGAGGAGTAACCCGTACCAAAGTCATCAATAGCAATGGTAATGCCTACATTCTTTAATTGATTTAAGACACGAATAGAATTCTCAATGTCTTGCATAATCGTTTCGGTAATTTCTAACTCTAAATACTTTGGTTCTAGACTATACTCTGATAATGTGTTATCCACGAATTCAATGAAATCTTCCTCTAACAATTGCCTGACCGAAATATTAACAGCCACCGAAACTGGCTTTAGCCCTGTATCTTGCCACTTTTTATTTTGTCTAACAGCTTCTTTTAGAACCCATTTTCCAATATCAACTATGATACCTGTTTCTTCAGCTAGAGGGATAAATTCAATCGGAGAAACCATACCTAAGGTTGGATGAAACCACCGCAACAACGCTTCGGTACCTACAATTTCCTTACTTTTCAAATGAAATTTAGGTTGATAAAATAACGAGAATTGCTTTAACTCAATGGCTTTTCTTAACCCATTTTCCAACTCTAATTTCCTTAGTTTTATTTCATCAAGCTGGGAAGTATAAAATTGAAAATTATTTTTCCCATGTTCCTTCGCCAAATACATGGCTGTATCTGCATGCTTTATTAGCGTCTCCTGATCTTCACCATCTTCAGGGTAGCGACTTACTCCAATGCTAGTCGTTAAATAATAATCTTCTCCATTGATTTCAAAAGGAGTATTAAGATTTCGAAGGATACTATTTGCTATTTGCTCAATTTTTTGTATTTCATGATAAGAAAAAACCACTATAAATTCATCGCCGCTATGCCTAAATACGGAGCCTTTTTTTCCAATAATCGTATTTAACCGATTGGCAACCTCTCGTAAAATTAAATCCCCAGTAGAATGGCCTTTCGTATCATTAATTACTTTAAATCTATCTAAATCAAGAAACAAAACAGCGAATGTAGTAGAAAAGGAAGTTTCATGAACTAAATGTTCTTTTAGTTTATTTCTATTACCTAACCCTGTTAACGTATCATAATAAGCCATATGATGAATCGTTTCTTCTGCTTTTTTCCTCTCCGTAATGTCCTTACCAATGATTTGGTACACAGGTCGTCCCTCAATATTGATAGGTAATACAGAAAGTTCGACTGAAATTTCCCTTCCCTGTATGTCGGTTATAACGGTCTCATAACTTAATAAATTTTTCTCATATTGATCTAGTAACATTCTATTATTTATATCTCTAATTGTTTCGATCTTCATAAATTTTGTAATCGATTCATTACTTATCGGATGATCATCTGAAATACCCAATAGCTGATAACCTGCAAGATTTAAATAATCTAGCTTGTCATTCTTGATAATTGCAATAAAAGTCGGTGACATTTCCACCAAACTACGGTAACGTTCTTCACTTTCTCTAAGAGTCGTAATATCAAATAACACACTTGTAAAATCGATTAAGGTTCCGCACGAATCTAGTATAGGAATCCCTCTATCCTGAATCCAACGAATCTCACCATTTGGACGGCGAATACGGTACACACTAGTGACCGCTTCACCTCTCTCTATTTTTTTCTTTCTTTCCTCAAGCACAAGAGAATCCTCTTCTAGAATCGTTTCCTTCCATAGCTCTGTATTCTCGTAAAAATCTGATAAAGGATAGCCGTATAACTTTTCAATTCCAGGAGTGATCAGAAGTTTATTAGTTTTTAAATTCATGGACCAAATCGCCACGTCCAATGTTTCAAAAATGGTACTAAGCCGTTGGTTGGTCTCGTTTAAATCTGTTGTATGCCTATTGATTCTTTTTGTTAAATAAAATAATAAAATGATAATCATCACAACGAAAATATAATGAGCAACCTTAAATACATAAGAATTGTGTGGAATAAAAAACTCAATCAACTCAGAGACAATAAAAAGGAGGATAATAATGCTGATTTTTCCATACTGTCTATTCAATGTTTTATCCATAATGAGCCCCTATAGTAATCTTTTATTATATATCGGTAGAAATAGGGATATGTTTATAAAAGCTCGTGGAATAAATGAGTAACTGCTAATCTTTTCTACCACAAAAAACCCCTTGCACTTTTATGCAAAGGGTTCACATTCTTATTATTTCGGTAAATATCTCCATCCACCAAAATGAGTAATATCTTTTCCATTTCTCCCACCACTCGTTTCACAAACAAATCCAGGTACATCAGTTCCATCCTCAAGCTGCACCTTTCCCATGGCAAGCGGAGCAGGAATCAACAGGGCAAACTTCCCGAATTCCGAAATAGGCATCTCCCAAAGCTCTATTTCTATAGAAGCTCCAGCGTCATTCGTTCGAATAAGCCCTGGCTTTGCCGGTAGCGTATCAAGTTTTACAAGTTTGTAGAATGGAGCCGTTTTAGCTTCTCTTACAAAGGTTGCACGATGCAGGGTCATTTGCTTTTCCAGTGGAAAACCTCTCATATGCAAACCACAAACGGCTACTAATGTTGTAGTTTGGTTACCTTCAGTGCGATTTCCATGAAGAAATAAATCCGCCAGTCCCCTTATGATATGTTCATTTTGATGAGTGGAAAATAGGGTAATGCCAAAAGGTAGATTTTTAGCTGCATCCTCTGTCGGAATATTAATTGCACTAAGATCTAATAGATTGCAATGATTGGTGTACAATCCCATCGCACTATTGGTTTCAATTGGGTTTCTTCGTACTTCCTCTCTAGTCCAGGTTCCACCAGAGGTAGGCATCACGAGAACACCGTCTTTAAACTGTTGGTGAGCCCTCTGTTTAAACATCTGAAGTTTGTGCATCGCTTTAAAAACAGATGCAGCATCATATTCCGGCTTCGCCCCCGAACGCAAAACAGTCTCCGTTACAGGAAAAGCTACTCCACTATTCTCGGTAATGAAATTCCCTAGATCAGCCCAGCGTTCTGCCACCCACGGACCATCATATAAAACGCTGGCTGCTTCGGATAAATAGTCTCCATCAATGTATTCAATGGGAATATTTAGCTGTTCCAATTGTAAAATTGCCATTTCCCATGCTTTTTGATATTCAGCTGCATAGGGTCCAAAGAAGCGGTGCGGCTGTTGGACCATGTAGATTTTTTTCGGTAAAGCTTTTGGCTTACTTGCAAGCTCCCTGGACCATGGGTCTTCTTTATCAAAGCCTCTTGCGATCTCGTCAACGATTTCAACATCAGATAAAGTATGAGCAAATACCGTGACACAGTCTAGACTCGCGCAGGCTGGAACTACCCCCTTTGTTGGCCATGCACCGAGACTTGGCTTAAAGCCTAGCAATCGATTAAGCGCAGCTGGTACACGGCCAGATCCTGCTGTATCTGTTCCAAGAGCAAAGGCTACTTGACCTCTGGCAACTGATACAGCTGAACCTGAGCTTGATCCTCCACTAATCAATTCAGATTTCAGAGCGTTCTGTGTTTCACCATAAGGACTTCTAGTTCCGACAAGTCCGGTAGCAAATTGATCCAGATTTGCTTTTCCAACCGGGATGGCTCCAGCGTCGATGAACCGTTTCACTACTGTCGCATGTTCTACAGGAGTATAAGCAAACTCAGCACAACCCGCTGTTGTCGGTACACCTGCTAGGTCGATATTATCTTTAATCGCAAAGGGGATTCCCCAGAGAGGAGCTTTCTCTGGGTCCATATTTTTCAAGTTATCTAAATAAGGCTTGATGAATTCCATTGATGGTGGAGTGATCCAAATATTCATCTCTTTGTCAGCTTCACTTCGTTGGAGTATCTCTTGAATCAGCTTTTCTGGTGTTAATTCGTTAGACTTATATTTTTCTCTTAAATTATGAATGGATAGTAACTTTGGCGTGTTCATCGTTTTCATTAGATATCCCCCGCTTTTCTTTTGTAATGGAGACAAACAGTTGTCCCGCATGAACTTCATCACCTGGCGATACGTGGACAGATTGAATCACGCCATCAAATGGTGCATGTTGAGGAAATTCCATCTTCATACTTTCCTCAATCATTAATACGTCGCCTTTCTTTACAACATCTCCAGAAGAAACAAGCACTTTCCACACGCTCCCTGGCATCGTACAACGGACCGCTTCTACTCCTTGTGGCAATTCTTCTTCAACCGTTTCAGTTACCGATTGTTCCGAAATATACTCAGCAAGACCAAGCTCTTTCCAGCTCTCACGCTCTGCCTTAAATGCTGCCTCCTGCGTTTGTCGGAACTCTTCTGCACTTTCTTTAATCGAATCCAAAAACGCTAGGTACTCTCCAAGATTAAAGGTTGTCTCGGTAATGTCTACTTCAAAACGGCCTCTAAGGAAGTCTTCTCTCATGACTGTAAGCTCTTCTGTGCTGACTGGATAAAATTGAATTTGGTCAAAGAAACGAAGTAACCATGGCTTTTTCTCTGTAAAGCTCTTTGTTTCGCGAACTCGATTCCAAACTTGAACGGTACGTCCAACAAACTGGTATCCGCCTGGACCCTCCATTCCATAAATACACATATAGGCGCCACCAATTCCAACGGCATTTTCCGGTGTCCATGTTCGAGCCGGATTATACTTTGTTGTTACTAATCGATGTCTTGGATCGATTGGAGTTGCAACAGGTGCACCCAAGTAAACATCCCCAAGACCTAGGACTAAATAGCTCGCATCGAAGACCGTCTTCTTCACATCTTCTATTTGAGGTAAACCATTGACTCGTCGGATGAATTCTAAGTTACTTGGACACCAAGGAGCATCAGGACGGACATTTTTTTGATAACGATCAATGGCAAGCTGTGTAGCTGGATCGTCCCATGAAAGAGGAAGTCGAACCACACGGGACGGAACTTCAATCTCCTCTAGAGGCGGTAACTCTCGATTGATCCCTTCCATTAATGCACAAATGGTAAAGGTCGATATTTGAGATGCATCAAAATGAACTTGTAAGGAACGAATTCCTGGTGTTAAATCTAATACCGGAATATCCTTACGAGCTTGAATAGCATCCATCAATGCATGAATTTGAAAACGAAGCAAGAGATCTAGCTCCATTTCTCCATACTCGATGAGGATATGCTCATCTCCCGCTGCACGAATCGTCATAGGAAAATGACTTTCATCATTTTGAACAAGTATCGGATAACTTGGTGATAAGAGCTTCGTTTCTTCTGGCAATGTAGGAACTGAGTGATCTCCTATATTTTTTAAAAATAGTTCTTGTGATTTTCTTAGTTGTTCCGCCTCTTCTAGCGTTAAAAGTTGAAAGCGGACACGGTCACCTGCGTGAAGCTGGCCGAGTTTCCAAAATTCGGCTGATGCTGTTGTCACTGGACAAACAAACCCGCCAAGACTCGGACCATCAGGACCAAGTAAGATCGGCATATCCCCGGTTAAATCTAATGTACCTATCGCATATGCGTTGTCGTGAATATTAGAAGGATGTAACCCTGCCTCTCCTCCGTCTTCTCTAGCCCAAAGTGGAGCCGGCCCAATTAAACGGACACCTGTACGTGAGCTATTAAAATGGACTTCCCAGCTTGTTTCTGTCAACTGTGTCAAATACTCTGGTAATAAAAACTCTTCTGTACAGTGTGGACCTGGAATGACACCTATTGTCCATTCTTTTGTTAATACAGGTTGTTGAGTAATGCTAAGCTCTTTATTTGAAGGTGTAGCACAAGGATGAACTCTTAACACATCTCCTGTGCGAAGCGCACGCCCACCATGTCCGCCAAACCCTCCAAGCGTAAAGGTTGAAGCACTTCCTAAATAGAGGGCCATATCGAACCCACCTGCTACTTGTAAATAAGTGCGCATTCCTTGTGTAGCTTCACCAAATGAAAGAATTTGGCCGCGCTTGGCAGTGACCACTTTATAGGTCGGAACAGGAATATCATCCAATGTAGCTTTCATATCGGAGCCGGATAAGCAAAAAACGATATCTCCACGGAAACGGTAAGAGCCCCCTCGTAACGTTAGCTCTAACCCAGCAGCATGAGAATCATTCCCTAGCAACTGATTTCCGATTCGGAAGGAGAAAGGATCCATCGGTCCACAAGGAGGAACTCCCACATCCCAGTGCCCCACTCGTCCTGGCCAATCTTGAACAGTCGTTTGGATCCCACCATCCAGTACTTCAATAGCACATTCCGCTGGCGAAAATTCCTTTAACATTTGAGTATGCACATGTCCAGAGCGACATTCTTCTTCCTCTAACAGGGACTGCACATATTGTAAGTTGGTTGTGACACCATATAGTCTTGTATCTTGTAATGCTTGACTTAGTTGATTAATGGCTTGTTCACGAGTGTCTGCATGAACAATAATTTTGGCAAGCATAGGGTCATACAAAGAGGTAACCGTTAAGCCATCTCTTACCCACGTTTCAATCCGGGCATCCTTTGAAAATCGAACTTGATCCAACAGGCCACCGCTCGGACGAAAATCATTCAGACAGTCTTCCGCATAAATCCGAGCTTGAATACTATGCCCTTTCGGAGGGGTATACAAAGTATTTAGATCACGAAGCTCACCAGCCGCTTCACGAACCATCCACTCGACTAAATCAAGACCTAACACTTCTTCGGTCACACCGTGTTCTACCTGTAGTCTGGTATTCACTTCTAGAAAGTAAAACTTTTCCGCTTCTGGGTCATACAAATATTCCACCGTTCCTGCACTTCTATAGCCCACTTCTTCGGCTAATCGTTTAGAAGCAGCTAGCATTTCTTCACGAACAGCTGAAGATAAGCATGGAGCTGGACTTTCTTCTACCACCTTTTGATTACGACGCTGAACGGAGCAATCACGTTCTCCTAATGCGACCACTTCACCGTACTCATTTCCGAAGATTTGAACTTCCACATGGCGTGCTTTTTGAATATATTTTTCTAAAAAGACTCCTCCGTTGTTAAAATTCGTTTCAGCTAGGCGACAGACCGAATCAAAGGCATCTGTTAGGGCAGACTCATCTGCACAAACACGCATTCCAATTCCTCCACCTCCTGCTGTACTTTTAAGCATAACAGGATATCCAATTCGTTCGGCTTCAGCAACGGCGGTTTCTACTTGGGTTATTAAGGAGGTTCCCGGTAAAAGTGGAACTCCTGCTCTCATAGCTATTTCACGTGCTGAATGCTTTAAACCAAACAGCTCCATTTGCTCAGGAGTAGGACCAATAAAGGTGATTCCATGTGTTTGACATGCACGGGCGAAATCAGCATTTTCACTAAGGAACCCATATCCTGGATGAATAGCTTCCGCTCCTGACTCAAGAGCTGTTTTTAAAATGAGTTCGGCATTGAGATAGCTATCTTTTGCAGCACCTTCACCAATTAATACTGCTTCATCCGCGTGATCGACATGAAGGCTATCTTGGTCTGCTTTTGTATAAACTGCAACAGATGCAATGTTTAATTTTTTTAGCGTTCTTTCAATTCGAACCGCAATCGCTCCACGGTTGGCAATTAGTACTTTCTTGAACATGGTTGGAGCTCCTCTCTATGTTATTTATCCCAGATTAGTAGTTGAATAGGAGTTGGATTATAAGCGTTACAAGGATTATTTAATTGTGGACAGTTGCTAATAAGGACAAGTGTCCGACTGACTGCTTTCATTTCTACATAATATCCTGGGGCAGACACACCATCTTCAAACGTTAATCCACCTTCTGGAGTCACAGGAACATTCATAAAGAAGTTCACGTTTGGTGCTAGATCTCGTTTGTTAAATTGGCTTCCATACTTTGATAGTTGAAGCATAAATGTATCTCGACAGTTGTGCATCGGAAGCGTGTCATGAGCATAGCGAACGGTGTTACTTTGCGCGGAACAAGCACCACCAAGCGTATCGTGGCGTCCACATGTATCGGCAACAATCTCAACCAGTTCTTTCCCTGACTCGGAAACTAGAACTGAACCCGTCGTTAAATACACATTGCCCTGGCGTTGAATCGTATTGATTGCACTATAATGGTCGGTTGGATGATCAGCATCGTAGAATAGGGTGTCTGCTGCCTGGTTTCCCTCTATATCCACTATTCTTAACACCTGTCCTGGTTCAAGAATTTTGGTCCACCCCTCTCCAGCAGGAACGATGTAGTTATCAATTGCTTCATCTATCTGTCTTTCACTAATCTTATATTGTAAAGTGGCCATTAGTTTGTTCCTCCTTTTGTTAATAAACAATAGTCCCATGTGTTCTCAAATGCACGACGGTTTTCCGGACGATGGTTCACACAAATATCGTTCTCCTCTACAGGAGCTGCATCGGTGATCGTTATCTCGATAGGAACAGAAGGATAGTTGGAACTTGGGTCAAGCGGGTTTGGCGTGTTTGATAAAATAATAAGAACGTCCATCTCGGCTCTCAGTGTAATGGTGTCACCCTTTTTGGAATGACTTCGGGCAAAATGGAGTGAACCATCTTCCATGCAAAATACTTTTGAGAATAAATTTACAACAGGGATCAGATCTCTGTTCGTTAATCCATTTCGGAACAATTCAACTGCAAAGTTTTCTTCCCCACTTCGATACCAATCATTTCTTTGTTCTTGATATGTGGTCTTCCCATATCGTTCGTCGATCATAAGGCGTGTCGCATAGCCTGATATCGTGTCATGCCAGCCAAGAGAATCATCAATCATACTAGCTAGTACTCTTCCATTGTCACTCATCAAGACATTTCCAGTCGTTAAGTGAGCGGTATGCTGAGCCTTTAATGTATCCGGCATATTGTAGCGCTCCGATGTGTCATCTGCGTTATATAAAAGGAGAGAAAGATTGGCTCCATCTCCAAGAGCTTTAAAAGTTAGTTGTTTTCCACTTCTTATTTTTGTTGACCATTTTCCACCAGCAGGAATTATTTTCGTAAGTATCTTACTCATCATTTAGCCTCCTTTAAAATAAAAAAGGATAAAAGCCTAGGAGATCATTCATCTCCCAGGCTTTTATCCTTCCGTGTATACAGCGATTACTGTACGCTCTCTCTCGGACCTGACGTTAATAACCGGAACCCTAGAAAGCTTTTTCGTTTCCAACAGGATGTGGAAACCTGTATGTTGTTGTAATTATTATAACTGTCAGAAAAGACAGATAACAATGAAAGTGTCAGACTATCTAACAATGTTTTTCTTAATCGCTGTTTGATGGAAATTCAAAGCTATTTTACGTTCCTTAGCTTTGCTCCATTCAGTCTTCAAGAAAAGATACGTAAATCCTACAGCAACCCAGATGACTCCGGCTGTTAATGTATGCTTATCAAGCAAGGTTAACAGCCAACCGATAAAACTTGCCCCGACAAGTGGAAAAATAAGATAAAAACAAGTGTCTTTTAGTGAGCGTTTTTTCATTTTCACATAATAATGTGCAATGACTGATAAATTGACAAATATAAATGCGGTTAAAGCACCGAAACTAACAAACATGACAGCCGTATCTAGACTAATAAACACCGCAGATAATGAAATAATGGCTACCAACATGATATTGGCAAAGGGTGTTTTGTACTTAGGATGAATGCTTGTAAATATTTTTCCTGGAAGAATCGATTCCTTACCAAGTGCATATAAAAATCGGCTCACACTTGTTACGGAGGAAACACCCTGTGTAAAGGTTGCGATCATAAGAACCATAATAAAAAGAGAACTGAATAAATTGCCACCAACTAATTGAACGAGATTATAAGCTGCATTATCAGGATTGGAAAAAGTAAAGTCTGGATACGCAAGTTGAGTCAAATAAGAAATCGCTGTGTACATCGTTACCGCTATGATCACAATGAGAAAGATGGCTTTTGGTATCGTCTTTTTTGCATCGATCGTTTCTTCTGCCATCGTTGTGACTGCGTCAAAACCGAGGAAGCAAAAACAGATGAGTGCTGCACCAGAAAATACGGCACTTAAGGCAATATGTTCACCGAAGAAAGGTGTTAAAGAGAATAATGAGCTTGCACCTGTTCCACCTGCTAAAAGATCCTTTGCGACGAGAATACAAAAAATGAGAATAAATCCGATTTGAACAAGGACCGATAGTCCACTCACGCGAGCTGCCGATTTGATGCCAACGATATTAACGATAGCAAGGATGATATTCATAATGATAATCCAAACAAAAACCGGTATAGAAGGAAATTCTGTATGCATGAAGATGCCAAACGTAAGGATAGCAATAATAGGAGAGAAAATATAATCCAAAAGAAGAGCCCAACCAACAAGAAATCCTGCCATTGGGTGAACCGCCCTCTTCGTATACGTATAGGCAGAACCTGAGACCGGGTAAGCCTTAACCATTAAACTGTAACTATAAGCAGTGAAAAAGATTGCAATAAAGGCTGTTACATAGGCAGCCGCCATCATCCCACTCGATGCTTCATAAGCAACACCGTATACGGTAAAGAAAATCATCGGTGTCATCCAAGCAAGTCCCATAAACACAACTTGATGTAGCTTAAGTGATTTTACTAATCCTGTTCCTTTGTTCATTCTCTAACACCTTCTTCTTTGGATTTCGTGTTATAAAAAAACAAAAGCCCAGGAGAATTTTACAAAAAAATTCTCCCGGGCTTTTGTCCCTCCGTGTCTACAGATATACTGTACGCTCTCTCTCGGACCAGACGTTTTCCAACCGGAACCCTAGAGAGCCATTTTTGTCCTCAGTTATTCTAACGAGAACCCGTATGCTTTTATACTCTGAAGTATAGACGTGGGAAAGCAGTGGTTCAAGGAACATGTCAGATTATATAACATAGAAAAAAAGCTACCGAAGACACGGTAGCTTTCAAAGATCCATATTTTTATCCAAAACGGTAGTAAACTAATACAATCGTTGCTAGTACAAACAAGAAATTTAAAAATACAAAGATGAATTGATCTAGTTTTGTTTTATGCCATTTGATCGGTGGATTATAGAAAGATACACCTTCAATGATAAAGATGATTAAAACAATATGAATCATAAAGTGACCGATAATTTCTGTAAAACCAAACAACATCGTCGTCATAATAAAGATAACCGTAACAACAAGACCTAACACTCTATTTAAAATACCTACCACAAGTAAATAACCTACGACAAATTCAATAAATGCAGCCATCACAAGGAAAGTCGCTGGCGCAAAACCAAATGTTGGAACATGATGGTTCGCAATAATATCCATTGCCATACTTGGATACACCCATTTTTCAACGGCCACCCAGCATAGAGATAACCCTGTTCCTAAATATAAAAATGGAAATCCTACATTTTCTAGTTTTGTTTTTCCTACAAGTAAAACTCCAATAATGGCGATATAAAAGCTGTAATCAAGCATGTAGAAAATACCATGTTCGGCAGTAATATAAACAAATAATACTAAAAGAATAGCCGAACCGACCTTTGTTGCTATATGATGTGGAATCAATAAGAATCCAACACTAATCCATGCAATAATGGATACCATCTGACTTACTTGTAGTTCTGGTGCAAATAACGTTCCGTTGATAATTTGTAAAATAAGCGCGATGGCAGTCCCATATTTCAGCAGATGTCTTGAATATTTTCTGAGACTTGATAATTTGTCATCCCATACCTTAATTTGCTTCCATTCAGCAAATCTTGGAATAAGTAAGGTGAGTACCCCTAAAACAACTGCAGCAAGTAGTGCTAAAGATATAAAAAACGGCGATAATATATTTTCAATAGTTTCTTTTTGTGGCGCTATGTTTGTGAACCACTTCACATGGGCTTGTGCAAAATAAGGGGTTAAAATAGCTCCGATTAGTGTTGTAAAGAAAAAGATTTTCTTCATTGTTAGTCCTCCTTGCGATTAACACTATTAACATATTATTAATATACTTTACCGAACGATGTTTGGGTGATAGGAATATTGAACTTTTTGTGAATAATATCACAATCAATAAATAAGGAGGAAGACCCAGAAACCAAATCCACCATGATAACGTAAATACCTTTGTAAACGGTCGTTATAAAGGAGGATATATGAAAAAGAAAACACCTTTCATATGTATTATCATCAGTTTACTAAGCATTATTCTTTTTATTTCCGGATGCAGCAACTCTGAGGCAAGTCATTCTAAGGAAGCTCAAAAAGAAGAAAACACCTACGATAAGCTTGTAAAAGAAAAGAACAAAGAACTCGATCTTCAGCCCATTGAGCTAACTTCTTATAGCGAGGAAGCAGGAGTCACATTAAAAAAACCCACTTATAAAGAATTCGCCGTCAATCAAAAAGTGATGGTAGAAGGTGCGATCGAGATGTTTTCAGAGATCAAGTCTGACTATGTTTGGATCAAGGTTCGAGCTAACGAAGAGGGACCAGCTGGAATGGAGCAGGAATATTACGCACCGATTAGTGAAGGGAAGTTTAAGCAAGAGATTTCCCTTTTTAATGGAGAAGGCCAGTATGAAGTAAAAGTGCAGGTTCCTAGCTTAGATCGTGAAGACTATTATTATGAAACTGCATCATTTACGGTTCATAACGTGAACCCAGACATTGAACGTGATGTGACGTATTCTCCTTTTGGTCAAGAAGCAGAAATACTATTAAATCTTGATCACGGATATGTGACGGAAAAAGAAATTTTTGCAATAAGTGGAGATGCAGGAACATTATCCGATAACGACACCATCATGATTAAACTAACCAAAGACTCCGATTCCTGGACTCATGTATTGCCGATTGTGGATGGACAATTTTCCTTTGATGTCCCCCTTTTATATGGAAAAGGTGTGCATGAACTCGAAGTTCTAGTCCCTGATGAAGAGCGAGAAAAATATTATCAACCAGCAACAAAGATTCTCATTAATAATGATTCCGACCGAACCATGCTACCAATCGATTTTTCAAGTACTTATCTAGAACGAGGAGTCACACTCCAGTATCCACAATTTGGCGGAGTCGAATCGGATGGCCTATTTACGATTAAAGGTACGATTGACCCGAAAGCTTCATTTGGACCCGAAACCACACATATTTTTGTGACAACGAAAAAAGGTGAAGACGAAGCACTAGACGTGATTCCTGTAGAGGATTTCTCGTTTGATGATTCCTTCTATTTACGATTTGGACCGGGAACATATGAAGTCATGCTAAGCGTCCCTGAAATCAAGGAAGAGAATAGTGATCGATTTCGATATTTTGGATTTGCCAAATTTGAGGTAGAGTCAACCTCTGAAGATAAACGTGATCTGCTACCATCACGTGGGGTTGAGTCCGATGCTCCAGAAATTAAAGAGTTAGCTGGGCAGTTAACAAACGGTTTAACCACCGACAGGGAAAAAGCAGAAGCCATTTACAAATATGTGGCAAGCAACATCTCCTACGATGTTGAAAAATACGAAACGAAAAACTACAACTGGGATGATAGTGCCTTAAAAACACTTGAGTTGCGGAAGGGGATTTGTCAGGACTACGCTTACCTAACCATTGCCTTACTACGAGCAAGCAATGTAGAAGCACGATTAATTGAAGGAAATGCCTTTGGAGGATTTTGGCCGCAAAAGCATGCTTGGGTAGAAGCAAAAGTCGATGGAAATTGGCTGACCATGGATCCAACATGGGGAGCAGGTTATATTAAAGACGATGCTTTCGTCGCACAGTACACAGCAGAGTACTTTGATCCAAATCCAACAGAATTTGAAAAATCTCATAAGCGTACCGGAGTATCTTATTAACAAGCAAGCACCAGAATTTTCTGGTGCTTCTTTTCATGTAATATATCCCTTTCGGACGGGGATTCGCAGACCTCATCTATGCTATGAAGACCGTTTCCTTACAAATTATCTGGGCTAACAACCTTCATCCACTTCATGAAGACCGTTTTCTCCCATATTGCCTGGGCTAATGACCTTCATCCACTTCATGAAGACCGTTTCCTCCCATATTGCCTGGGCTAACGACCTTCATCCACTTTATGAAGACCGTTTCCTCCCATATTGCCTGGGCTAACGACCTTCATCCACTTTATGAAGACCGTTTCCTCCCATATTGCCTAAGCTAACGACCTTCATCCACTTTATGAAGACCGTTTCCTCCCATATTGCCTGAGCTAACGACCTTCATCCACTTCATGAAGACCGCCACCTTTGGATTTTAGTATCGTTCCCCGATAATTAATAATTTCCTGATGATAAATTTGTTCAACCTTCACGGCAAACGATTCTGAAGAGTAGTCACATGCGGCTTTCGTTCTTGCGTGAAGACTTAATCGACGATACACCTCTTCCTGACTCAGCATCAGGCGAAGCTTTTCATCAAACTCTTCAAAGTTCGAGTATTGCCACCCATTTACCCCATCAATAATCACATCATCTAAACAACTATCCTTCCGACAAAGGGCAGGCACTCCATTTGCTAATGCCTCAACATAAGTTAATCCTTGTGTTTCACTATTCGAAGCACTAACAAATACATCCCCCAATTGGTAATAAGCAAAAATTTCTGAGGGGGAGATCATTCCCACAAAGATCACATGATTATGAATTCCTAAAGTTTTTGCGTATTGCTCCAGGTTCTCCCGATTTGGCCCATCACCAACAATCAGTAAGGTCACATCCTTTTGCTCTATTTTTGATAGAAACAATAGAATCTCCTCGAGGTTCTTTTCCTTTGCTAAACGGCCAACTGATAAAAGTACCGGATGATGTTTAGGAATACCCATTTTCATTCGAAGAGTTTGCTTCTCCCAGTCGTCAATGGGTCTGGTTATTCTAGTTAAATTAATTCCTGTAGGAACCACCTGAATAGGTCGAGTCACTCCATATTCAAGGAGAATAGAGCGAACTTTTCCCGTAGGCGCGATCACACAATGTGTGTGGTTTAAGACTTTCCTTGTAAAAAGTGCAACCATGGCTCTGCCCCACTTTTTGTTAGGAGAAAAATAATGCGTATAGTCCTCATAAACCGTATGATATGTATGCACAATCGGAATCCACAGTTTCCTTGCTAGTTGTCGTGCCATTAAAAAGGTACTGAATTCACAGTGAGAATGAATAATATCCGGCTGCCAGTCAACCAACTCGTCAAGATATTCCGTATCTGTGCGCCAAGCAAACCTTGCTCCAGGGTACAACTTACCCGCTCCAAGTGAGCTAATATAAGTAACATGGTTCTTCTTATACGACCGTTTGGTCATAGACAACGTAAGAATTTTCACCTCATGTCCAAGTCCCCTTAGTTCTTTTTCCAAAGTCATAACAGACGTGACTACCCCATTTATAACAGGCGCATAGCACTCTGTTGTTAGTAAGATTTTCATATTTAGCCACCTTTGCTCGTTTTTTACATACGGACAAACTTGAGTCTAAATAAAATAAAAAACACCTTTCATACTATCCATCTAGTATAAAAAAGTGTTTTAAACGAGACTTTGGAGAATTGTAAAATATACTTAAAGATTTGTATATAAAAAAGAGCCCTATGAAAGGACCCTCAAATTTCTTGATTATTACTTGCAATCGCCTTTTGGACAGCTCGTATTATTCCACCATATCCCGTACATCGACAAAGGTTCCCAGATAGGGCTTCCTGGATTTGCACGTCTGACGGAGAAGGGTTTGTAGCTAACAAGGCATTTACCGCCATCACCATTCCCGGTGTGCAATATCCACATTGAAAACCACCCTCTTCTAGAAATGCACGTTGAATAGGATCCAGTTCCTCTCCTGCTAATCCTTCAATCGTAACAATAGAAGCATCATTGGCCTGATAAGCCATCACTAGGCATGAATTAACTAACTGATTGTTCATTTGAACCGCACAAGCTCCGCAACGGCCCACTTCACACGAAATTTTCGTACCTGTGAGGCTTAGTTCTTCCCTCAAAATGGTGACAAGCCTTTTCGTGGGGGGAACCTGTAATACAACATGGGTTCCATTAATGGTTAAAGAGAGCTCCATTTTGGGAGGAGTCATGATTTCTGTTTGTTCTTTCATATCCATCGCTTCTCCCCTCTAACAAACAATTGCTCTAGTAAAAACTCCCTTGATACAGGTAACTTATTGACCCAACACCCCGTTGCATCATGAATCGCCTTCACAATCGCTGGAGCAACGGCAATGGTACCAATCTCTCCCACTCCACGCGGTCCATATATATCCCCCTCTTGATGCTTCTCGATTGCTTCCACATTCATGACGAACGGCACATCTTGGATGGTAGGGATTAGATACGTATCAAAATTATCATTAATGTACGCTCCATTTTCCATCTTTGCTTCTTCCATTAAACTGTAGCCTAGCGCCATAATCCCTCCTCCTTCAATTTGTCCCTGATAACCTAGCAAGCTAACAACAGGACCAGCAGCAATCGCTTGATCCAAATCAAGCACCTTTACCTTTCCTGTTAACAAGTCTACCTCCACTCTTGCTAACACAGAAGAGAACGCATATAAAAAATGACTTCCGTCAACAACCGCATCAGGACTTACAGGAAAATTAAAGGAAGTTTCTACTTTTAAAAGTGGTTCATTGAGAGTTTTTTCGGCTAATTCGGCATACGAGACACATAGATTGCCATCAGTGAGCCAAATTCCATTTGGTCCCATATTCAGTTCAGTAACTGGTATTCCGGTTACATTCGATGCCCTCTCCAAAATTCCGCCTCGAAATGTTTCCTTCATTCTTTGAATCGAATTCCACACCATACTCGTTGCACGAGAGGCTGTGGACGATCCCGATATGGGTACGGCATCTGTATCTCCGACAACAATACGAATATCATCTTCCTTGCACTTAAATTCTTCCATAACTAAAGTCTCAATCACAGCTAACAAGCCTTGCCCACACTCTTCGAAGCCAAAAGCAGCTTCTATTTTCCCTTCTTTAGTAAAAGAAAGTCGTCCACCTGCTGGATCAATTCGACCAACACCTAATCCTCCACCATGAATGGATAAGGCTACTCCAGTTCCTGTTACCTTCCACTGATCTGATAAATGACTTTTGTTTGTGTTTTCAACCAACTTTTCCTTGATTGCCTTTAAGACATCACTAGCTCCACTAGTTGGAGCAATTTTTTGTCCTAACGGTCCTGGACTATTCACTTGTCTCAGGTTTTTCTCGCGAAATACAATAGGATCCATGTTTAATTTTTCAGCTAAACGGTCGATTTGTCCTTCAAGTGCAAACGTTACCTGATTCCCACCAAATCCTCTAAATTCACCTGCCACACCGTTATTCGTAAAAACGGACAAGCCTTCAATTTCAATGTTCGGAATGACGTATGGACCTGGAGCATGCTCAACTGCAAAATCCAAAACGGCAGGACCTAGTGTCGCATAAGCTCCTGTATCCGCTAAAATCTTTACCTTATGTGAGAGGATTTTTCCCGAATCATCCACACCGGTTTTCATTGTTATTTTCATCGGATGTCGCTTTAGCCCAGCGCGAACCGATTCTCTTCTCGTTTGGTGAATTTTAACAGGACAATTTGTTGCAAGTGCAAGTAGTGCTCCATATGGCTGAATGTTTAATTCATCTTTCCCCCCAAACGATCCACCCATTGGACTCGAAACAATCCGAATATCAGACTCATTCATATTTAAAATTCTTGATAGCTGATAACGATCTTTGAACCCATGCTGCGTACCAACATAGACCGTTAATTTCCCGTCAACTTCAGGGACAATCACTCCACCTTCTGTTTCCATATAAGCATGCATTTGTCTTGGAAGTTCATACGTTTCCTCTACAATATGGGAGCATGACTGGAATCCATCCTCCACATCTCCCTTTGAATAATAGGCACGATGGAGTAGATTTCCATCAGGATGAAGTTTGGGTGCCTCAGGATGAAGAGCTTCTTCAGGTTCAACAATGACCGCAAGCTTCTTATATTCCACCTTTATAAGCTGCAACGCTTCATCTGCTATTTCTATTGTATCTGCAGCCACAGCTGCGATCGCATCCCCAACATAGCGCACTCGATCCTCACAAAGCACAGGCTGGTCAGGAAAAATGAGTCCAAACCCGTTTAACCCTGGAACGTCCTCATAAGTGACAATCGCTCTTACCCCAGGAAGCTGCTTTGCCTGGTCAACGGAAATCGACTGTATTTCTGCATGAGGCTCTGTGCTTCTTAATATTTTTCCGTATAACATCCCTGGAAACGATAAGTCGGTTAAATACTTAAGTGCACCGGTTACTTTTCCAGGACCGTCAGGACGTATTTTCTTTTTCTTCGTTTCTATCACCATGAGCCCCGCTCCTTTATATCGCTAACCCCTTGCAATCTCTGAAACTATCCAATTGGCGACTACTGATTTTTTATAAGTTGCAGTAGAATAAGAATCTGTAGAAGGAGTAAATTCTTCTTCAATTGTTTGGAAGACCCTCTGTAATTGATCATTCGTAAGTGAAGCACTTTCTAATAGTTGCTCAGATTTATATAATCGCTGAGGATGAGTAGTACTCCCACTTACAGCCAATCGAACAGCTGAGATCTCCCTTTTTTCATTAAGATGGAACGTTCCAGCCACTGTCACAACACTTGGTGTAAATGCCTCGCGATGACAGAGCTTCTTATAAAAAAAACGCTTCGTTTGATCATCTGGCACAAAGACAGAGATAATAAGCGATTGAGTGTTATTTTTTATATAATCATATAATGGTTGATTTTGAACTGAGTTTCCATCATACACGGAAAGGACAGTATCCTTGGCAAGTAAAGCAGGAATCATATCGCCAAATCCATTAGCGATGTTACCACCTATCGTTGCTCTGTTTCGGACAGCAAGTGCCGCAATATTTCTAGCAGCCTCCACAAGAAGAGGATGGAAAAGTTCCTTGTTTTGACGACAGAAGTCCAAGGTAATGCCTGCGCCTAGACGAGTATATGATTGACCATTAACAAGTTCCTTCCCCCAGCCTTTCATCTCTTTAATACCATCTAAACTAATTAAATGGGAAGGAGCATCAAGCCCTTTCGCCCAATGAGTTTGCATTAAAGTTCCGCCTGCAATAAACGAAGCGGTTTCCCCTAACTTTTCCATTAGATCCCAAGCCTCCACGAGTGAGGTAGGCATCCATAATTCCGTATCAATTAGTGAGGTCGTTCCTTGTCTAATCATCTCCATTCACCACCAATTACCCTTTCATAATCTTTCTTTGTATCAATATCATAAAAGTCGCGAGCTTCTGAGAACTCTACTAACATTCCTTCTAATTCCTTAAAAATCTTTCGTGCCCCTACATCTCCCTGTAGCTTCATTAACTTAGGGAGGACTCGTGGTGAAAAGATGACAGGTGGTCTAGCGATTCCTTCGTAACAAGCAGCGACGAAATCTTGCTTGTCAGCACTAATATAAGTTGTGATTACCTTCTCTATGGTAGTCTTCGACAAAAAAGGCTGATCGGCTAGAAGAACCATGATTCCTTTTGGATTCACACGCCTCATTGCTGCATGTAATCCCCGTTGCAATGTATGCGCCTGCCCTTTCTCAGCATCATCACAAACCACATGAGACCATTGTCTAGAATAAGGAGAATCAAAGAGAGAGGGATCAACCCATTCGAGGGAGTCTTCTTTTTTTGAAACAACAAGGACATGTTCCAGGGAGGAAGATAATGCTGTACGTAGGGCGGAGCTTCCGATGGTACAAGTAGAGAGTGGAAGAGAAAGCTTGTTTTCCCCCATCCTGCTACTCTTACCCGCAGCAAGATATATGGCGATGATTCCATTCTTCATAGTGAATTCCCTCTTTACTTTTTTTCCGTTGTTGAATTAACTCAGCGACAATACTAACCGCAATTTCCTCTGGTCCCTCTGCTCCAATAGATAAACCAATTGGACTTTTTACATGAGGCGGAATGATATTTCCTTCTAGCAAACGCTGTGTCCTGTTTTTCGAACCAAGTACGCCTAAATACCTGATCTCTTTAGTAAGCAAATACTGTAAATATTCTTTGTCTCTCTGAAAATTATGGGAAACGACGATAGCTGAATCTGTAGGCTGGAAAGTTAATTTTTCAAAGCTTTCCTGAGGAAATCCCACAATCAGTTGGTCTGCCTTCGGAAAAGCTCCTTGATGGCATAATGCCGGACGCCAATCAGAAACAATTACCGAAAATCCGGTTTTAGAAGCTAAATCGACTAATGGAATGACATCTTCTCCCGCTCCGAAAATCACGAGTCGAGGTTTGGGTTCAAAGGTATGAATATATAGATTTGAAGCTAACTCGGAGGAATACAGTATTCCATTTTTTGGCGGCATTAAATGATAATTCTTTAAAAGTCTTTTAGCTGATAAAACATTACTCCCCGTCCAGCTCCCAAAAATCGTTCCATCATCAGTTATAAACAGGCAAGAGGATGCGGATAAATGTTCATCTAGTTGTTTGATCATCGTCACCTTATTCCCTAGTGCTAGATGATTTTTTAAAATACTCAAATGTTCTAGAAGCTGATCGTCAATCGGTTCGAGTAAGACTGTAATGATTCCATTGCAGCCTGCCCCTTGTCCCCATGAAAGATCATCTTCCGCTTGCATATGATAAACAATGGTTTGGGGCTTACTTGTTCCAAAGCATTCTTTTACTCGATACTCAAGATCGGTTTCTAGACAGCCTGCACTGAGGATGCCAGTCCTTGTTCCATTTTTTTGGAACAACATCGATGTTCCTTCTTTTCTATAGGCGGAGCCCTCCACTCGGATGATCGTTGCAAGAACCCCCTCATTAGAAGTTGATATCTTCTGTAGAATGTCATGAATTGCTTCCATCCGTGCCCCTCCTCAATTTTCATATAATTCAGTGTATTTATGAATCATAACAAATTAAAAATTGGAAATGTATATTTTTGTAAGGTAATCTAACATAGAAAGTGAAAATGGGGGAGCATTTGAAAACAAAGCAGATCTCTTGTTAGGAGCTGGGATAGCATTGCTAGTATATGAGGGAGAATAGAGTGAATAATAGATTTAAACCGATAAGCTTTGAGGTCTACGCTATTTGGACTCATTTTTAGCTTTTTGAGTGGCTCCTGTCCGAATGGACCCTTGATTCGGACTCAATGATTAGTTTCGAGCGCACTCCTGTCCGAATCCACACTTGATTCGGACTCAATGCTTGTTTTCGGGCTCTGCGCTGTCTGAATCCACCCTTCATTCGGACTCTAGTCGCGCTTTCTGCTCTGGCTCCTGTCCGAATGAACCCTTGATTCGGACTCAATGCTTGGTTTCGGGCTCTGCGCTGTCTAAATTCATCCTTGATTCGGACTCTGGTTACGCTTTCTGCTCTTGCCCCTGTCCGAATGAGCCCTCTACTCAGACTCAATAATTAGTCTCGAGCGCACTCCTGTCCCAATCCTCCTCTCACCCAGACAAGACCACCGTTCTGCCGAAATCAGCCATACAAATAAGGCCTCGGATAAAAACCCGAGTCCTTTCTTTCAAAAAAAGTACCAAACTAATTAGCCCGCTTATTCAATTCCGTATGATAAGTTGCTTCCGCGTTCTTGCTGATGGATTTTCTCAAATTAAAGTAGATGTATACAGCCATTCCTACCAGTACATAAAACGATCCGTAAAAGTATAGTTGGCTAAATGAAAGCCCAGTTGCTAATAGTCCAACGATATAGGATCCAAAACCAATTCCCATATCAAACACAGATAAAAAGGTGGCTGTTGCCATGGCTCTTCGTTTCGGTGGTGCAGACTGTATCGCGATGGTTTGGAAAGTTGGAAACAAGGTACCCCAACCAAGGCCGATAAAAGCAGCTGCAAGCAAAAAGATAAAACCTGATGATGCTTGACTCAGAATGAACAAACCAATGGAGAAAAGAACAATCCCAGGAAACACAATGATATTTGCTCCGAATTGATCAAACCATCTTCCAGTAAAGGGACGCGACACTAAGAGTACAATAGCATAAACAACGAAGAAAAAGCTTGCGACGTGTCCTAAATGGATTTCATTTGCATACACAGAGATGAATGAAATGATCGACGAATAGATAATTGCAAAGAATGCACCTGTTATGGCAATCTGTAATGCGGTTTTCTCAAAGAGTGAACCTGTTGTAAACTTCGTCGGTTCCTTTGAAGCTTCTCTCTGCTCCTTCGTTTTTGATATAGAGAAACCTGCAACAAGTCCACCGAATGAAGCAACCAGAGCAATCATAAGCATCACATGAATGCCACCACTTTGCATGGAAGTTAGCCCGAGGTAAGGGCCAATGACCATTGCTAGTGCTGAGGATAGGATAAAGTATCCCATTCCTTCTCCTCTTCTTTTTTCAGGGATAATATCCGCTACGATCGAGCCAGCAGCTGTGGTTGCCATCCCAAAGCTAATTCCATGAATCAGCCTTACCGTTAGCAGTTGTGGAACACTATTTGCAAAGAAGTAGAATAAGGTGGTAGCAAGAAATAATACTAATGAAGTGATCAATATGATTCTACCGCCATATTTTTCAATTAATTTACCTGAAAAAGGGCGTATGATAATGGCTGCTAGAAGAAAAGCGGTGGTAAGTAAACCAGCTGAGGATTTAGATGCCCCTAAGTCGTTCACGACGTATACTGGTAATGTTACTAAGAGAAAATAGAAGCTCATAAATAAAAAGAAATTGCTGGCTGAAACCGCAATAAAGTTTCTGGTCCACAATTTTATTTGTGTTGTATCATCCAAGGTGTTCACAACTCCCTATAATTTTTTTAACCATGTGGTCACAAGGACTCGCAATTCCTTTTGATCAGGTTCTGAAAGACCACTAATGATTTGATTATTCACATTCATCACGGCTTGTTCCCAAACTGGATAGCTTGTGATGGCCTTTTCGGTGAGACCGATATATTTTTTTCGTCGATCTTCCCCCTCGGTCTGTTCAATAAGCCCTAATTTTTGAAGCTTCTGAATGGTTCTTGTCATAGGTGGAGCTTCAATCGCTAAATACTGGCATAGTTCTTTTTGTGTCATAGATCCTTTTTCCTTAAGCACAAATAAGACTGACCACTGAGAGCTATAAATTTCATACGGTTCTAATGCCGCATTTACTCTTTTGGTCAGGTTCCTTGAAAGCTGGTGGATACTGTGAAATAGCTCATGTTTCTCCTGCATCTAATTACCTCTCCTTACCTATCATAATACTACTATATCATAAAATAGTTACCTAGGTAACTATTTTATATTAAAAAGGGCACTCCGTGTAGTGGAAGTGCCTGTTAGCTTGTAACTTATTATAATTTATTTGCAAATTCTCCAAGCTTCTTAGAAAGCTTCTCAATCTCCTCGACCAAGGAAGAAATTTCATGAATGGACTCCGCTTGTTCATCACCAACAGCGGCTATTTTTTCAATCGATTGTCCCATATGGTTCGTTGCTTTTTGAATTTGTGAAGTGATTTCACTCACCTTTTGTGTGGAAGATACGGTTTCTCTCGAGAATTTCCGAATCTCGTTTGCCACTACTTCGAATCCTTTCCCATGCTGTCCTGCTCTAGCCGCTTCAATGGCTGCATTCAAACCGAGTAAGTTCGTCTGATCAGCAACTTTCTTGATCATTGACAAAACGACATCCGTTTCTTTCACATTCTCTCCCGCTTGACTCGACTGTTCGAGAAGTTCCTTTGATAGTCGGACTAAGGATTCAGAGCCAGTTGCCACTGAATTAATTTGTTCCGTAGCTTGCGACAAGGAATTAGAAATTTTCTCAGCAATGGCTCTTAGTTCACTCTGTTTTCTAATTTGAACAGCTATTCCTCCAATGACCTTGTTTTTCTCATCATGAAGCGGAAGAGCCGTACCTGTAAATTCAAATCCATAGAAATCTTTTGGTACTTCTGCTTGAAGCCTTTTATTTTCACGAATCGCAACAGAAAGTGGTTCTTCTCGATTAATTTTTTGCCCTACTTTAATGTTTAAGTTAATATTATCACCTGGAAAATAGGCAATGAATTCTTCTAGATTACAGACGGCAATCGATAAATCAGCAGGGATGGCTTCTTTAAATACCGGGATGAATTCAACCAATTGTTGTAATGAGTTTATTTTATTCAAAACGTGTTCTCCTGTTCGTTTTCTTCTACCTTATTAATGATATAATTACCTTAATAATGGAAATTCATCATTACTAGAATAAATCTAGTTACTTTTTTTTACAAGTGGTTAGTTATATAATTACTGTTGTTATAGGTTTATTTTAAAAAGGGGGACAAAAGATTGACTCCAATTATTCAAGTAGAAGGAATTCAAAAACAATTCGATGCTCGACCTGTTCTACATGATGTATCTTTCACCGTTAATAAAGGCGATATTGTCGGGTTGCTAGGACCTAATGGCAGTGGAAAAACGACGATCATTCGATTATTAAATGGTGTTATCGAAGCCACAGCAGGAAAGATACTCGTCAACAATTGGGATCCACATGCACAAGGTCATGAAATTCGAAAAATCAGCGGGATACTTACAGATGGAGCAGGTCTTTATCACGAGATGAGTGGTGTTGATAATCTTAGGTTCTTCGGGAAACTTTACGGAGTAAATGATGAGACAAGGATTCAACAATTACTTGAGGATTTTCAACTGGACGACCATCAGCACAAAAAAGTGGGTACCTATAGCACAGGTATGAAACGTAGATTAGGAATCATCAAAGCCATCTTACATAACCCGACCATCTTGTTCTTAGATGAACCGACAAATGGATTGGACCCAGAAGGTATTCAAATGGTCCTTCAAAATATCCATACTCTTAACAAGAAATATGGAACCACGATCTTCCTTTGCTCTCATATACTGCACCAGATTGAAAGCGTTTGTACACAATATTTATTTTTAGATCATGGTACCATTATTGAATCTGGTACCAAATCAGGACTAGAAGCAAAATATATAAAAGAAATCTCTGTAAAAATTGAGACAAACGCGGATGTTAATGAACTAAGTCCTCTATATAAAGTGGTTAAACAAGACGGCTCTTTTATTACTTTTATCTTGCAAACAAAAGACCAATTGCCCAGATTATTAGAGGAAATATTGAAGAAGCAATTCTGGATTCACCATGTAGAGATTCAAAATAGAGATTTAGAGAGTTTGTATTTTCAGATTAGAGGTGTGAAAAATGAAGATAAATAGGCAACTAGTCTGGACTATTGCTTTGAAAGATATTAAGGGGATAACAAGTAATAAACAAGTGCTCATCGGTCTAATCATCCTGCCCTTGATTTTTGCTATCATTTTTCCAGCTGCACTTATTTTACTTATTCATTTTGTTCCTCTCACCTCTTCTGATATAGAGACAATGACAAACACTATTTTATCTGGTCTGCCTAACGGAGAAATGAAAGACACGATTAACGCGTTACCAACGTTTAACCATCAAATCATTTATGTGGTTGTAAACTATTTGTTAGGTTCTATGTTTCTTCTTATTCCCGTCATCAATTCGATGATGATTGCTCTTAATAGCTTTGTTGGGGAAAAGGAGAGAGGCACCTTAGAAAGTCTGTTATTTGCACCAATTACCGTAAAGGAATTGTTTATTGGAAAGGTACTTTCAGCTTTTGTTCCAACCATGTTTTTAACAATCGGCAGCTTTGTCATTTTTGGTGTTATTACAACTGCCATAACCTATCCAATCTTTGATGGGTTTATTTTTCCAAATATCAATTGGATTTTGCTTGTATTTTGGTTATCTCCAATCATTACTTTATTTACCATTTTAATCGAAGTATTAGTGTCAGCCCGATCAAAAAGTTTTCAGGAAGCTCAGCAAATCGGTGGACTGGTCATCCTTCCGATCGTTGGTTTATTCGTAGGTCAAGCGACAGGGATGTTAATAATTAGTCCCATCATCCTTCTTTGTGTCGGCCTTTTCTTATTGATCATTAACATGCTGCTGCTCTTCTTAATATCTAAATATAATAATCGAAACACCTTATTTGAAAGCCAAGTATAATTAATACAAAAACCTCTTTTTGTGGATTTCCACCATTAAGAGGTTTTTGCTCTTATTCAATTACTCCCGTTTCCGTAATGAACACTTTACTCGTTACTTCGAAAGTAGCATTCGGATAGACTTCATTCCACTTTTCTGGATCAAAATTCTTTGTTTGAGTTTTTGCTAAAACACCGATACCAATGGGGTCGATGCCATTATCTCGGAAACGATTCAGTAACTCTTCTGTCCGTTTATTTATTTGCTCTTCCAATGACTTTCCAGCTAAATCAATTACTTTTGAATCGAGGGCTTTACCTGAGTATTCTCTTATATGCGCTTGTAATTTGACACGTAACTTTACCTTTGGCTGGGTTAATGGATCCTCGATTTGATACTTCCTTTTCATCGTTATATTGTATGTAGTGACATAATCCTTCCCTACTTTAAAAGTATAGGCACCATTCCTGAAATTCTCCATAAGTGCCTTAAAAAAGAACATATCTTTGTCATTCAGATAATCTACTGCTTTATCTCCTTTGAATAAGGCAATTCCAATAATCTTCACTTTATTTCCTGTTAATTTCACATAGGGAAGAAAAGAATCTTTTACTTTTGAATAATACGAGTACATAAATAAATGAAGATTCGTCCGAGGCAACTCTCGATGCCTCATATTATGTTCAAACAAAGTATTTAAATATGCCCCTGTTCCCAGGTTTCCAAGATTCTTTTCCAATATTTCATCCGCATTGCCATCAACAACAGCCAGATACAATCGAGAACCAATACCAGCATCACGTTCGAAGGTATCCGTTATTTCATATACCCCTCTTTCCGCTAGCTCTTTTCCAAATAGAACAACTTCGATACCGCCATTTTCTAATGGATCCGCTGATTTCATTTGTGATTGTCGATTAATTTCTTTGCTTACTTTAGCTACACTCATAAAAGATTCATTCGATATACTTTTATCTGCTTTATAAACTGGGATAACGATTGTCCCTTTGACTTCTCCATCTTCTCTAGCATCATATCCAACTGCACTCATAATATTGATATCATCAATGATTTTTTGTTCCACACAGCCTGTTAATAGTAATAAGGACATCAGTAAGATAACGATCTTCATCATGCGGATTTCCGCCCTTTCATACGATGAAAAATAGTACTAAAAAGAAATAGAAAAGGAATATAACCAAAAATTAAATAAAAACCTATTTCAGCAGTAAACTTACTCATCATGTCTATTTGTTCACGGGTTTTTAATAAACAACAACCTGCACAAACAAGTAATAGTAATAGAACTAATAATACCCGTTGTTTCTTTTTAAAGACTCGTTTTGCCCCCCGGCTTGCAGACCACATTGCTAAACAAAGATTCGGCAAAATCACAAATAACCAAGAAGAAATCGCCACGTATTCAATTCGCTCGACAAATGGAAGCTGAACAATTTTTAACATGGTAAGGGTTGCCCATATATTCCGGGTTAATTGCTCTTCAGAAAAGTACGCAATACTTACGATCATCACCGCAAGATACACAAAGATCGTCGATGCTGAACCTACATGAGCCCATTTTTGTGATTTCTTCGGATCTTTAAAAAATGGATAATAAAATAACAATGTCTCAAATCCTAATACACTTAAGGAGATTTGTTTGGTTGATTTCAAAATTTCTAACACGGAGTGATCAATAACAGGCAGCAGATTTTCAAAAAATGCATACTTTAAGGGATAAAATAAGGAAAACAACAAATAGGACGGGAGGACAACTCCTAAAACGGCCATCCCAGTAACGGTACGGAGACCTCCATTGACAATATAAAAAACAATAATCAATATCACAATCGAGAATAGGCTAATTCTAATTCCAGGAAATATCCAGACCTGCACTACCTCTATATAGGACCTTAAGACAGTGATTGTTAATAAACATAAATAAATAACTAACAAAATGGAAAAGGACGATCCTATCCATTTGCCAAACAGTACCCGATGCACATCAGTAATATCTCCGTCTTGTTTATTAAGAATTTGATAAATCATCCATATGACGGCATGAACTCCTATTCCTCCTAAAATAATTGATATCCACGCATCATTTCCGACTGCCTTTGTGAGCACTCGCTGAAAACCTAAAATTCCAACTCCTATTTGAATCGCTTGGACCAGGTAAAAAGAAAAAAATGGTGATACTTTTAATCGGTCTGGGATGGTAGTCACAAAGGAACAACTCCTTCTAACGAGCTATTCATCAATATCTCGCTGAACTTTTTCATCTTTTGGTGAGAAGCGTTTTTTCTGTTCGGGATGATTGTGAACAGGTCTTCGACTTAGCTTGGAAAACGGCAGTCGAATAATCGTATCCTTTAAATCTCTAACCCTTGTAGGATAAAATGGCTCTAGATATGGTCTCCCTAATGAGGTTAACTGCAATAAATGTCCTGCCAGAAACGAAAAGCAGAGAACAATTCCAATTAAGCCCCATGCATGTGCAAAAAATAAGAATGGAAATCGGATCAAACGGATCGTGTTACCGAATTGATACGTCGGCGTGGTAAATGAAGCCAGAGCTGCCAAGGCAACCATGATTAACAAAACATTACTTGTTAGGCCAGCTTCAACTGACGCAGTCCCGATAACGATCCCGCCTACGATACCAATGGTTTGACCTACCTTTGTTGGAAGTCTAGCTCCGGCCTCTCTTAGTAATTCAATGGTCAGCTCAAGAAACAGAGCCTCTAAGATCGGCGGCAAGGGAATCGCTCTTCTTGACGTAATTAAGGTTGCCAATAAATCCTTCGGTATTAATTCATAATGATACGTCAAAGTTGCTACATAAATAGGTGTGATTAAAATAGAAAAGGCAATGGATGCAATTCTGACAATTCGAATGAAGGAAGCAGCATACCAATTTAATAAATAGTCCTCAAATGTAGAGATGGACTCATTAAACGTAGTAGGACCGATCAATGCATGTGGTGATCGATCGACTAATATGGCTAACTTACCCTCAGCCAATGCGGTCGCCACCCGGTCAGGTCTTTCCGTGTCAAGAATTTGTGGAAAAGGAGATCGCTGATTGTCCGCAATAATTTGTGAAATATAAGCCGTATCCCCAATCGCATCAAAATCGATTTCATTCAGTCGCTGCTTGAGTGTATTTACGTTTTCTTCATCTGCAATATCTTCTATATATAAGTAGGCCACTCCGGTATTTGATAAATCACCGATTGTAATTTTTTCCACTCTTAGGCTATCAATCGGCAATCTTTTTCGAATAAGGTAAATATTTGTATCTAATGATTCAACAAAAGATTCTTTCGGACCCACCACACTAAATTCAACTTCAGGCGGAGAAATGGACCGATTTTCATTTTTCATTGCAGGAATCAAAACACCATGATGATCTGAATCTGTAAAGTAAATATACACATACCCAGAAGGCATCTTTTCAGTTAGATCCTTCGGGCTTGTAACATCAATAATTTCCTCAATCGGAATTTTTGACTTGAGTTCTCTCAAGTCACTGATTTCTAGCAAATTCGGTAGGATATATTGATGGATTATTTCCGCATCCACGATACTTGAAAAATAGGAAATAACATACGGAACGTTGCCATGCTCCTTTTTATAAAACACAAAATCAGTTGATTTCCTTAGAGAATCAAATGCTTCCCTTATGGTCGTAATTTCTCGTTTTTTCTCAGATTTTTTGTTACTCCCTTTTTTCCTCAAACTTCTCACCGAACTTTCACAAGTAAAAATTATGCTAGGATTATTATCCTTTAAGAGGAAAAAATTATACTTATCTACATAAAAAAGACGCAGAGAACTCCTTCTCTACGTCTGACTCTTATTGTAAAACCCCTGATTGCGCTAGCAAATTCCAGTTTTTACCTTGATCAGTGGTTTGGTAAATGTCATTGTTAAAGCTAACAAATGTGATTTCTTGCTCGTTTTTTGGATTGATTGCGGCGTACATGACGGCGTCTTCCTTCATCTCCGGCAAGTTAATTTCCTTTTCTTCATCATCAGTTAAGTTTCTTAGTACCAATGAAGGCTGACCATCGTATTCACCATAGAGGAGACGATCACCTGTAAAATAAACGCTTGTTCCCTGTGTTCCTGTTGTAAGTAACTCAAAGCTTTCTCCCTGATCTTTAGACAAGTAAATTCCATCCTCACCTGCGGCTGCCAAAATATTTTTATCCGTTGGATGTACAGCCAAACCGATGAACTCACCTTTTAAACCATTCGCGGAGACTTCTTTCCAATTGGCACCGTCGTCTTCACTCACATAAAATCCATCTGCCTTCATAATGGAGTTTTTATGTGGGCTCATCGCAAAAATCTGATGATTGTTATATCCAACCGCCATAAGATGAAAATCCACTTCGGCTTCAAAGCCAAGACTTTGTAAGGTTTGACCATAGTCCACACTTTTCATTATGCCAATCGGATTGGGAAGCTTAGAATCTGTTCCCGGATGTCCACTAGAATAAAATCCATCATCGGTCGCGTTAAAGCCCATATAATCGTTATTTTCCCTCTTCGTTTTTAACCATGTTCCGTTCTCATATATCTTTAATCCGTCATGAGCGGCAAAAAAGGCAGCCCCTTGCTCTCCCACATACCCGAGCCCATGGATATGATCTATTTTTCCAGTGAATGATTCAAAAAAGTCATGTGATGCAAGCGAGACTTTAGTTTCATCTTCCGTTTCATCCTGGGAGTCTGAGCCCTGAGTTTCAGTTTGATTTGTTGACTCCTCTTGTTGTGCAGTCTCGTCTTCTTGGCTGCACGCCGTTAATGTTAAAAAGCTAATAGCAGCAGCCACTAGTAAAATGTTTTTCATCTTAAAAAGGTCCTCCTATGATTAATGTGAACCATGTCCTCCGCTTCCATTAGCTGGAGAAATCTCTAACATACTATCCATCATTCCTTGTGTATCCATTGAAACTTCTTTGAAATTCGCTAAAATATAGGCGTGGTTGTATGGCCCAACAGTTGGGTCATCGGTAAACTTTGGTTGAAGAGCTCCTAAATATTCATGTACTTCACTTGTAGCTTCTCCATTCTCCAACCAAAGAAGTGGTGCATGCTTTCCTAAATGGGCAAAAGGTGCTCCAGCGATGGCAAACTCAGGTTGAGCGGTTGTCGTAAAAGCAAACCCATGACCTGGTTCTGTCACACCCCAACCAAAACCTGTTTTTTCATCCTTGAATTTAGCAAAAGCAACGGATGCTTCCACGGGAGTTTCTCCATCAATACGAGTCACCTTTCCATACTCTTGTAAGCTAGCAACAACACTCTCAGAAATCACTTCTTCAGGTGCCAACACATACATATTTGCTTTTTTCCCACGGGATTGCAATGCTTCCACAGTCGCTTGGGGGATTTTATCCTTTGAAACAAATAAAACAGGTTCAGGCATATGAGCAATCCAGTTAGAGGCAACAAGTGAGTATAACTTTGCATCGTCCTCAAGAGAAACGATGATCACACTTTGAGGCAATTCTCCAGCCGTCTCGGCATACTTCTTATCAACTGCAAATGCAAATTCAGCTGGATCGTTCCCGGTGATTTGCTCCACCTTATACTCTTCTAATGCGTCAAGAACCTTCTCGGAAGCATCTCCCATGACCATCACTTCTGTTCCATTCACATTTCCAGTTGGGCTCAAGCGATTAATTTCATGTAATGTTTCCTCCGAAAGCTCTTGATTGTAAAATAGTACCGGCCCATTATTCGGATGGTGGATTAAATCGGACCCAGCAAGAGCGATTTGCCATTGATCTGCTGGTGCTAAAATAACGGTTCCAGGTCGATTATCATTCCCTGTTGCTGGCCAAATGGTTTGCGAAACCATAATCGCTGCCTCATTCAAAGTATCAGCATCTAGCCTTGTCACATTTTTCGTACTTGTAACAAGAAGCTCATTCGATACACGCCCAGTGGTTTCAGTAACCTCCGTATGCTCTTCTGCTTCTTTTCCTTCGTCTATATTCGAAGTACAAGCAGCTAAAAATGTTAGAAGCAATATACTTATCATACTTGCAAATCGTTTTCTCATCTACGTTACTCTCCTTTTTCTACAAATTCATAGTGAAAACATAGTTTCACTTTAACAACACTTTGTGCAGATTTTATGCATAAAGTTTGATTCTTTTTTGTCATCTGCTAGTATTGCCTTATTTTTCTTATTCATAAATTAAGATTTCCATAGTGATTTCGATTACTATAGTAAGTATGACAGGAAAAGGAGATTTCCCTTTGAAAAAGCTATCGATCAAATTAGGTGCCATTTTCTTTTTATGTATTCTAGGACTAGAATCGTTTATGTTCTTCTTTCTTCACTCTGCTTTAGTAGAATCACGGGTACAAGAAGAGCTACATGCCCTTCAAGCTCGTGGAAATTCCCATCGTGCGATTTTAGAGAACCATTTTACGCCAGAAACCATAACCCACGTTGCTTTAATGGAGACAGAATCCACAACAGATGTAGTGGTAACCGATGCTGATGTACAGATTCTTGATTCTTCGAGTAAAAATGAACAACTCATAGATCACGTAAAGCTTCCTTCAAAAGAAGTTCCTCAGGAAGGCGTCATTATCGAGAATAATTGGGAGACAGAACCTTTCATATCTACCGTTAGCTCATTAGAAAATAAGGGAGAAATCATTGGATATGTGTTCATGTTTCAAGACACAGAAACCGTTCATTCATTAATTAAACGATTAAACCAACATTTCCTCCTTGCTGGGTTCTTAACGGTTGGTCTAACATTATTTATTATCGCTTTGCTTTCAAAGGCAATCACCAAGCCTCTTATCAATATGAAGGATGCAACCTTTCAAATCAGCCAAGGGAACTACTCGATCACTTTACCTGAAACAGGGAACGATGAACTTGGCGATCTGGCTAAATCGATTGAATCGCTCGCACATGATCTTACCTTTTTAACGCAAGAGAGAAATGACTTTCTAGCAAGCATATCGCATGAATTACGAACACCGATCACTTATATAAAAGGGTATACAGAAATTGTCATGAAACGTGAGTTATCTGAGAAAGAAAAACAGAACTACCTAGCTATTATTCTTGAAGAAACCAATCGTTTAAATGACTTAATAAAGCAGCTATTTGACTTAGCCAAAATGGATCAGAATTCGTTTTTGATTGAAAAAACCGAAGTTAACATAAAGGAGATTCTTGAAAAAGTGGAGGCGAAACTAGCTCCGGCTTTTAAGGAGAAAGGTATGACTCTCCACATCTCCTGCCAAAGTGATTTCTTTTTACTGGCAGATCCGATCCGAATGGAACAGATTTTTTTGAACTTACTGGATAATTCCATGAAATATTCTTCGCATGGGGGAAGTACTAGCGTGATGGTTGAACTAAGAAAAAACCAGCTTTTTGTGACGATTCGTGATACGGGTAACGGCATCCCTGAGGAGGATTTACCACATATCTTTAACCGTTTTTACCGGGTTGATAAATCCCGGACTCGTATGCTAGGTGGGGCCGGTCTCGGACTTTCTATTGTGAAGGAACTAGTAAATAAACATGACGGAACGATTACAGTGAGAAGCCAAATACAAGAAGGAACAGAATTTCAAATGATGTTTAGGGGAGCGTGGAGTGATGAAAACGATCTTGCTGGTAGACGATGAGCAACGGATGTTGGATTTATTATGCCTTTATCTAGAACCTAAAGGATACAAATGCGTACCACACACTTCCGCTTTGTATGCACTTGAATACCTATCATCCAATCAGGTTGACCTTGTGCTTCTTGATATCATGATGCCTGAAATGGACGGTTGGACGTTATGTGCAGAAATCAGAAAAAAATGGGATATTCCCATTATCATGTTAACAGCACGAACGGATAAGACTGATGTGGTGAAGGGACTTGATATTGGGGCGGATGATTATATTTCGAAGCCATTTGATGAAGACGAACTACTTGCTCGAATTGGGGCTGTATTAAGAAGACATACGTCCAAAAGCCCACTATTAACTTTTAAAGGGTTAGTGTTGAATCTAGAATCCTTTGATCTGCATTATGAAAAAACACCGATTCCATTAACACCAAAGGAATTTTCCATGATGGAGCTGTTTTTAACCCATCCTAATCGGGTATTTACCCGCGACCATTTGATCACCTCGATTTGGGGCCATGGTGTTGCTACTGAGGACAGAACCATTGACTCCCATGTTAGAAATCTCCGAGAAAAATTAAGAAAAGCCCATTTCCCTGCCGATGAGCACTTACAAACCGTTTGGGGAGTAGGGTATAAGTGGCAGAACGGACAATGAACGAAATTCTCTTTATTTTTGGAAGTGTACTTGGCAATGTGCTCATCGCTGTGGCTGGTGTTATTCCAAGCGCCTTTTTAACAGCAGCCAATATTTCCATTCTCGGTTTTGAGGTTGGATTAGTTGTTTCTATTATAGGAGAAGCCCTTGGTGCCATTGTGAGCTTTTGGCTTTACCGAAAAGGATTTTCGCGGGTGAAGGAAAAGGTGCAGGTCAAATGGAGATGGGTTCGACTCCTTCTAAACCGGTTGTATGAATCAAAAGGTTTTGAAGCTATTGCGATCGTTCTTTTGCTTCGGTTGCTGCCCTTTGTTCCGTCAGGTTTCGTGACGTTAACTGCTGCGGTTGGTAAGATGAATATTGTCACATTCGGTATAGTGAGTACCCTTGGAAAGATTCCTTCTTTGTTTATCGAGGCTTATGGGGTTCACCAAGTTCTGAAATTTGATACCAAACTTCAACTCATCTTGGCTGCATTTGTTATGATGATTTTTATGATTTATTTTTTCGTAAAAAAGCGTCCCCGTGATTAACTAAAGGGTTCCGTTTTCGGGTGCATACGTCTTTTCTTTATTTATTAACGTTTCTACGAAATCCCATTAACTTTGACAGATCAATTGACATCATTATTAAGATGGGAATAAGTATTGTACAATTAAATATAGAGGGTAGAAAATTGTGTCATTTACAGTGCCGCTTTGAGTACCAATTTTATTGATCATGATAAGCTGGTCGATAAAAAGCTGCTGATTCCCACATCTAAGTTCAAGAGTATCCGCAATTGTCGGTTGGGAGATCAGGTTAAGCACCCGAGCTGATAATAGACGGAGAAATTCCGCTTAATTAGTAATTATGACTAAAAATGGCTTAAATAGACGGAAAGATTCCGCCTATTGGCTCGAAAAATTCGAAAAAGGGGAGGTTTTGCTTTGCATAAGCGGAAAACCTCCCCTTATTTACCCCAAAACGATCTCCATTTCGCATCTAACCGGAAAATTTCCGCTTATTCTTTTGCTGCTTACTCGAATTAAGGTCAAAATATGAACCCTTCTTTTTGTTTATCCTGCTTTTTTTACAGACTCTATTACGGCTTTCGATTTTAACTTATTAATATCAGCTCTAATTAATAGAGAAAGAACGAGTGCAACTACAAATAATCCCGAAAAGAAGGTTAAACTCCCTGCATAGCTTCCGGTCGTATCTTTAATCCAAGCGGCAAACAGTGGACCCGCCAAACCAGCAGCAGCCCATGCCGTTAAAATATACCCATGAATCGCACCTAACTGCTTCGTTCCAAACAAGTCGCCGATATAAGCTGGAATCGATGCGAAGCCCCCACCATAACAAGTATAAACAACAATCAGCATGCCCATAAACAACCATTGAATCGACACTTGCGGCAAGAAAAAGAAGATAACCATTTGTAGGACAAAAAATGCGGTATACGTATTTGGTCTACCAATATAATCCGATAATGAGGCCCAGCCAATTCGTCCAAGACCATTAAAAATCCCAATCGCACCAACTAATGCAGCCGCTGTTGCCATATCAATCCTTATTGCTTCCATTGCTAATGGCTTTGCTACTGCTAATATCGCAATTCCACAAGTAATGTTAATGAATAACATGAACCACAAATACCAGAAACGCTTGGTCTTAACGGCTTGATTCGCTGTTAATTGTGATAAATCTAACTTAGCCTTTGCTTTGCCACTAGCAATCTTCTCTTTAAATCCTTCTGGTAACCAGCCTTCTTGTGGTTTTTCAAGATATAAAGAAGATACCACCATAATGAGAAAATAAGAGATTCCAAGAATGTAGAATGTGTTAGCCACTCCGACAGAGGTAATTAATGAGTTCATGATCGGGCTAGCAATCGCAGCCGCAAAACCAAATCCCATAATGGCTAAGCCTGTTGCTAACCCTCTTCTGTCAGGAAACCATTTTACGAGAGTTGACACAGGAGCAATATAACCAACTCCTAGTCCAATTCCTCCAAGAGCGCCATAAAATAAGTACAATAAGGATTTTGACTCCATATCAACGGCAAACCCTGCCCCTGTCATTCCAATCCCGAAGAAAACCGCAGCTAGTAACCCAGCTTTTTTCGGTCCATATTTCTCTACAAAATGTCCTAAAAACGCCGCAGATAATCCTAAAAATAAAATAGCAATACTAAAGGTTAAAGCCACTTCAGAATCAGACCAACCAAACATCTCTTTTAACGGCGCAGTAAAGTTACTCCATGCATACACGGAGCCAATCGAAATATGAATCCCCACTGCTGATAATGCGATCAACCACCTGTTCTTCCTCACTAACATCTCTCCTTATTAAATTCTAAAAACGTTATGAATGGATCATAACGGATTTTGCTTACCTTAGGATCGAATCAACCAAAACACGAACATTAGAAAAATAACAATTAAAAATATTCGCCTTTAAAAAGAATAAACCTACTTTACCATGTGAAAGTAAGGAAGACAATAGTAAATATGATATTTAATGTGGGAATGTTATAAATTAGAGGAATGAAAAATAGCTGTAAGCCTTTTGATAAGCGCTACAGCTACTGGTGTTTAGTAGAGGATATAATAAGTGGTTTTGTTGGTCGTAAGGATTTAATCCAACTGAAAAATTCATTTTTACTATGGGATAAGCTATCATAGCTAAAAAAGGAGTAGTCCACAAAATCTAGATAGTTCTTTAACTGCTTCTTGTGTCCATTTCTAAACGCATTATAATCCCATAAGTTAGGTCTTTTAACAGGCAATGGTTTTACATTTTGTAAATATGGGTGCTGTTGATAAACAATCGCAAGAGTACGGATCATCCGTTTTTGAGTCCGATGATTCCTAGCCTGAACTAGCAATTGTATATAATCCACTCTGTCACCAATCCGAAAAATCAGTTGAATGATATCTAAAAAGTGTTTCGGAGAGTCCAAATTATGTCTCCATCCATGCAAGCAAATCATATAAAAAGTATGATAGTCAGATAGTTCTTTTATATATTGGTAGTTTCCTAAAGCCCTTGCTTCCTGCCAAAACTCTTCTATCGGAAGCTTGGAGGTATCATCCTTCAACAGGTTCCAGTGTAATTCTATCGTTAATGGAAGCTTTGAGTTTGGAATGGGTTTACTAAAGCTACAGTGAAAATGGCCTTTGATTGGTTTCTCTTCAACAGTATAACCAAGTGAGATAACTGCGGATATCGCACGTTCCAAGTCCTCCAGCTGAATGAGTAAATCTATATCTGATGTACATCTAGCTCCAATATGCCCAAAGTACTTTTCAGCAAAAAGTACTCCCTTCAAAGGAATAGCTGGAAGTTCAGCTTGCTCAAAGCAATCCAATACTTTCGTTAATTGGCTTTTAATAAAAAGAGATAAAAAGAGATTTTCTTCGTATTGCTCCTTCAAACGTTCCTGGAAAAATACAGGTGTTTGATTTAAAGTTCCTTGTTGCTTTAATTGGGAGTAAACTTGAGGAGCAACCCCAAACTCCATGATTTCTTTTAACAGGGATTTATAATTATATGAATCTAGGGTTACCTCTGATTCATACAAAGCCTGAATCCATTTCACCTATTCCCCTCTCCTTTAATCAGGTGCTAGCTCAACTCTTGGTTTGAACTTTTTGCAACTAAATGTGTGGAAGTTCGTTATAATAAAACACTTTTTCTATTTAGATATCTTCTTAAGAAGTCAGTTAAAATGGGTTGATTCATAATTAACCATCCCCAGAGATAGATTCTTAGTTGGTTTGGGAAAACTCTATGGTTGCCTTTATCAATATATTTGAGTGTACCAAGGATGTTTTCACTTCCGATTGGCTGGTCATAACTTGTATTTGTATCACCTTTGCAGAAGTAATGTAGCTTACCGTCTTCATTTGCCTTGCTGTAGTAGTAACGGTGAGCAACCAATTGACCGGATTCAGTCCAGAATAAAATGACATCACCCTTCTTCAATTGATTCCCACTACAAGGAACAAAGCGACAGATATCTCCATTTTGAATGGTCGGGTACATACTATAACCTTGACTTGGAAGATCTAACCATCCATCTTTTTGAATAGATTTCTGCAATAATGAAACCGTATCGATATCAAACCTCATGGGTTAACAGCCCATATTGCAACAATTCATCCAAAAACTGCTCAATATCTTCTGTAGTAATATCCTCGACACTCGAATACTCTTCTTGAACCGCCTGCCTAATGGTTTCAGCCGTTTGCTTTGATTCTAAAAGAGTCCAGCAGTATCCACCCACTTCATTCACTTTCGTAACGGTAAAATCATCGGTATTTAATATAATCCAATCATCATCTAACTGAGTACAATCAAATGCACTCTTTTTTATATATTGTTTCATTAAGAAATCAACTCCCAAAACGCATTATTCTTTTGGAAATGTAAATCGTAAACTGGAACTTGTTCAACAAGCACTTTTAATAGATTTAATACTTGCATAGTCTCCTGTTTAGAATGTGACCAATAAAAAATCTTATTGACTAATTCGAGATACGCATCTGATTTTGTCATAACTTCTCTACTATTATTAGTTGCTTGGTGTAATAGTTGAATAGATGCTAGACAAGCAGGACGTTCTTTTCCTGATGCTTCTAACTCACTTCGAAAAGGGGAGTTGAACACCTTAATGCCCTCATTTGTAATCTTAACAATACTTGCCTCATCAGAGAGCAGCATCCTTGGGCTAGAAAGCTTTGCTACTGTTGACTTACCTGCACCTGAATGTCCAGTAAAAATATGGGCTTTCTTATTATCCAATACACAGGAAGAATGGAGTAATAATCCCCAGTTATGGTAGACAATATAGGAACTATAAACGTTCATTAGTGCATGTTTCAACGCTAATTCGTCGTAAACATAAATTGTCACTTCTTTATAATCCAATGTGGCTTTTATTAAATAATCCGTCCTACGAAAAGTGATGTATTTCGAGGATTTTGAAATATCAACTTCGTAGTCCGTAAATGGCTTTCCATAGTTGTCATGGATACTTATCTTTATATCAAACCTAGTTAAAGAGATAGTCGGATGAGTAAAATATTTATTAATAAATTCCCCTATCCAATTGGAGTCCCATTTCAATTGGGTATAATGTTCAGCAATTAATACACATGTTTTGTTCATGTTATCAACCCTTAGAGGTTGAGATCAAAGAAGTAATCTTTGATTTCCAACCACCCTTTATTTCTTAATATAGAACAACCGAAATATAGTTATCCTAATCCATAATGAAAATACACTTCTTTATCATATAAAAACATTGGATACTACGATTTATTTTATCTCTTCAACAGTTCTTTTTAAAGAACAAACTTTCGACACTTTTCGCTATTCTTTAATAATCTCACCCTCATAGCTTTATATTATGATGGTTTTCTTGGGAATGGGTAATTCTTTTCAATAGGTTACCAAATCTAGATTGATTTTTATGATATTTCTTTCGAGCAAAGTACCATAAGGCCCAAACCCCTATACCATTTTTCATTAAATCAACTAGTGAGAAAGAACGAAAGGGAATGTAGTATTGATGTAGTTCATCAACGACTCCATAGCCGAATGCGATAACAACTGCAAACAGTTCTTTTTTATATGATAGCTTTCCAAATACGAGGAAAGCCATCACTAAAAATAAATATAGAAGACCAAATTCAAAAAGATGTGCTAACTCTAGTCCAGCTCCTATAAGCAATAAGATGTTCATGTCTATTTGAGCGGAAAGCATATAGACAGATTCAGGATCGAAGTTGCTTGTTTGAATCCAAATCAGTGCCATATATACGATAGGGATAACAAGTAGGAGCAATCTTATAAAAAACATATTGTACCTCCGTTTATCAGTACCCCATCACAGTTTTCCTTGTAAGACAATCTTACTCATCATTTCTGCATTTGGGTATTCTACGTTCTTGTACTGTTCTATTACCTTATGGACATCATAGCTTACTCGGACATTTGAGGTTTGAATACTACCCTCATTAATTTCAACAATAGAGTAAGAAGCTTTATTTAAACCATCAAATGGAAGACCTACACTTCCAATGTTTACTATACCTTTTCCATTGATAAAACGTATGTATGGCTTGTGAATATGAGCGTAGATATATAAATCTGCTTCCGTAGTAACCAACTTTTCTAGGATGGTTTCGTCACTAGCTGTTGGGGGCACGACTTCGAACAGACTGTCCGGAGTAGCATGGAAAGCATGGATTCGTATACCATCAACCTCAAGGTTCAATTGAGTTGGTAACTCTCTTAAGTAATCGATACTTTCATTAGACAATTGGGAGACTATCCAATCTCTTTCTTTGTTCATTAGATCAAGTACATGATCAGGAACCTCTCCCTGCTGAACACCACGTACTACCCATTCGTCAGCATTTCCTTTGATCACATTACAATCGAGTGCTCGAACTAGGTCTAACGCACGCTGCGGCTCAGGTCCGCGGTAGCAGATATCACCTAGGACAAATACATTATCAACGTTTTTTGCTTTAATATCGTTTAATACCGCATCCAATGCAATGGCGTTGCCGTGGATGTCGGAGATGAATGCTAGTTTCATTAATATAGACTCCTTATCATGACTGCTAGTTATTTCCTTCAATTATACAAATTTATGACTATCCATTCAATTTTACAAAAATACTCTTTTGAGGATTCGTATTTCTTCTCAATTCACTATTCCTATCAAAGACAGGTGTAGAATAATCATCTTGAACAAAATCTCCTAATGCCTCATATTTTAGTGCCACGCTAGTGTCCCAAAGTGAGTATTGCGTGAAGTGAACCACTAATAATCCATTTTCTTTCACAAGACTATCAAGCTCAATGATCTGTTTTTCAAATTTTTCAAAAGGATAGATTTTGCTAAGATTGGTAATTCCTTTAGCAGCTACATCGTGCGGCTTTCTTTGTAACACTGCCATGCAAAAGATGGCATCGAATTTACCATGCTTTTGAATTTCACTAGGTGTGGAATATATAAATGAAATCTTATCATCTACCGGAAGCTTGCTACATGTTTCAAGACTTCGCTTATTAATATCTGCACCAATTATTTGAGCTGTTGGGAAATAGCGTCGTAATGTTAGAACCTCTTCACCGGTTGAGCATCCATAGGAAAGGATCTTTAGATCTTCCTTACCTTCAAAATACTCTTGGCAGGCTGAGAAAATTTTGGGATAGCGATTCATAAAGGTTAGAGGGGTAGTTTGATGAACATTTTTATACTTAACCAATTGCAATAATAGAAGATAACGGTAGTCTTTGTCTTTAATAATTCTCTTTGAGATCTGAAATGCACTCCATAACGCCGAAAGGAATTTAGCTCCTAGTTTAACAATCTTATTATGGGAGGTCTGGTGCCCCTTTACTAACTGTTTTGCTGTTCCGATCAATGACCCCTTCATATCCATCATCCCTAATCACCTACCAAAATTTATTAGTATCTCCGATATTTTTTCTATATACAATATACCATCGTTCATTATTAAGAACAATCGAAATATAAAAAAATTTTAATATGTACAACTAGCTTCTTTTGAACAAACATAAGGAAGTTGTCCAAACAATTCTCTAATCTTTCCATAGGATTATAAAATATTCAAAGAAGTGAATAGTAGGAGAAAGTAGTGATCTTAGTTATAAAAGACTACTTTGAGGGAAGCGCATATACACAAAAAATATATAGTGAAGATATGATTGGTTTTTTGATAACGAATAACCACGAAACAGAAAGACTTACTTTTACTATTAATGGGATTACAATTCCCGTGAATGTAAAACAAAGATTTAGAGGAAAGTTTACTCCATTTTAACAGTTACAATTACAACTACTGTTCCTTTTGAGGTAACAGTCCCTAAGTTATTGGATGGACCTTGTTCATCTCCTTACCAAGGCAATAGTGATTAATGTATCTAAGATTTATGATTGTAAAGCAATTCAAGTAAAGATTGCGAATTAGCTAAGTTTGAAGGATCTTAGCTAATTAAGGGGATCATACGGAGAAATAAGAAACAATTAGAAAAACACTGTAGATTCACTTAAAGTTTCCAAATATTATTAAACTAACAAAGCCCTCTTTTCATGATGAAAGAGGACTTACTTTAGGCAGGTATGTCAGTTTTAAACTTGTTTTTATTATTTACTTTCGTTAAGGATTTTCCAAGTCTAATTGATGGTTCTTCAATTAACTTATAACTAACCCAAGAAAAAACAATTGTTAGAAATACTCCAGAAAGTAGGATGAGCGGGACAGGTAATAATTCATATAAACTATACCCTAAGGAAATTAGTATAACAGGATGAATTAAATACAAACTATAAGATACCCTACCTAAATATTTCACTGGTCTTAAAAATAGGACCTTAGAAGTATTAACTGAGTTTAGTGAAACTAAAATTATTAGTACAGCTCCAATTGCAATGAGCCAATCTTTTATCATATTGTATAGGATAAATTCAATCTCCCCGAATATCTTATATGGTACAGCTAAAATATATTTCGGATAAAACAATAGAACAAATCCAAAAATTAATAAAAGTGGAGTACACCTTTTAGAAATTCCCCCTAATCGAATCCTGTATTTAGCTAATAATGAACCTAAAATGAACAGCCCTAGATAGTGCAGCGTAACAAAAAAATTAGTAGAAATCATTGTATCAAATTCAGTAGATATTTGTTTCATTAACACATAACTAAGTCCTGTTGACGCAAAACCTAACAGTATCGATGTTTTCCAATTCAACTTCAGTAAAAGCATTACAACAAATGGAAAAAACAGTGAAATTCTCATTTCATGAACAAGCGACCAGATAACCATCATATTAGTCGTTGCCTCAAATTCCCCTAGAAAAGTTATATGTTCTATTGTATTAATTATAGTAGTCTGTATATCCCACATAGCCCAATTCACTAACTCTGGTACAGATCCAATCTTGAAATCTAAAATACCTTTAAACCCAATGGTAATTAATAAAATTGCCATATAAGGAATGTAAATTCTACAAAACCTCTTAACAAAGTAGCTAGAATAGATAAATTTTTGTTTATTATAGACTGGTAATGAAAGTACAAAACCACTTAAAACAAAAAACATCATAACTGCAGCATGACCATCCCAGAGGAATTTGAAATAAACCCCAATATTTGAGTAGATAATCTCCCTACCAAAGTTGGGGATAAGCTGAAGCATATGACTTAAAAATACCATTAATGCAGCAATTCCCCTTATTGAGTCTAATTCCTCATACCTAGGTGACATTCCCCGTATCCCTCATCTCTACCTTGTTTCTCTTAAAGAAAGATATTATATAGAATAAATCAATAGTAATGTAGTTACTAAAAACTGGTGTTACCCCCTTTGTTGCGTTTGGATTTCGAATCAATAACGACTTTTTGACCACTTGAAAAAACTATATAACCACAATGGAGTAGTAATATATTAGCTTATCAAAACAAATTAAGTCTGTTAAGTTCTATACTTTGAGATATTTCTATATACCAATTGTTAGTCAGTAAAATATTTACCTCCTTTTCCTCTTGGGAATATCTCACTATATTCATTAATCACAAGAAACTAATAAAAATGAATTAATTTATTGTAATTCCAAACCCAATTAGATTTTCTACAAAGACTTTTGAGTTAATTCGGATAATTCTTATTAAATAGTATTTCTAAATAATAAAATACATTAGATTTACATTGCCTTCCTTTTTTCTGCTAATAACAATATTAACTTATACATTTTAGGATTGGATTTAAACGTAATAAAGCGAACTCTATCCTTAGGGGGTAGGTTACTTAAAATCTGCATACTAAACCCTTTATAATACTTGTCATATCGTTCCCTTAAGGTTTCTTTTACATTTCTATCTTGTATATTAAAGAATGCTGAAATTGTTAGATTCATTAAATTAACATAACATATATCATAAATTTTTTTATATTTATCTTCATTGAAGAGCAAAAGTCTCTCTTCATACATATCCAATAAATTCATTTGATGCATAATATTATCCTGAGCGGTTGATCTTTTATGTATTGCACTATCGGATCTATTAAAATAATAATATAGACGTTCGTCTGTAAAAACCAGTTTTTTCACCCTCTTCATTAAGTTACAAATTATATGTTCATCTTGTGCTCGTTTATATTTCGTACTAAATCGAATATTATTAAATAATTCTTTCTTATAAAGTCTGTTATATATAACTACTCCAACACCATTTATTCCGTACTCTGGGTCAAATACTGTATTCACCGCTCCAACATTTTCATAAACCTTTACTTTTATATCATCTCTTAAAGGCTCTTGATATCCACTATCCCAGCAGCCCCTACTAAAGCAAGCAGACATATCCGCTTCATTAATCTTTAGCAGAGTATATAAACGCTCATACATTTCTGGATGAATATAGTCATCTGGATCTACGAAACCAATATAATCTCCAGTTGCTACATCTAATCCCTTATTCCTAGCAGCACTAACACCTTGGTTTTTTTGGTGAAATTTCCTTACTCTCCTATCTCTCTCGGCATAGAAGTTACATATATCCCAACAATTATCAGTGGAACCATCATCAACAAGAATAACCTCTAGATTTTTAAAAGTTTGACTTAAAACTGATTCCAAACATCTTTCTAGATATGGACTAACATTATATATTGGAATTACTATTGATATTTTGCCCTGTCGCCATTTCTCTATCATCTAATTAACCTCCTAAAAACTCTTTTTTGTAAAACTCTCCAATTAAATATAAAACTCCTATAAATGGATCTTCTTTCAAGGACTAGCATTCAGATATATAACAAAACTCTAATTTCTCAACAGCTTTGACGTAACAATATAGGAAAAGAGAACAGAAATTATTAATAAAATAAGCTTATTAGATGAAGTATGTTTTACTAAAACATTATAAAGAGACTGAAGGTAAAAAATACTAAATAAATGTCTGCTTGTTATCATCACTAAGTTAGGTTAAGAATTAGGATCGTCTTTAAATTCAACTTTTATCAATCCTTTAGTCCAACTTTCATAGTATTTTCTGTTTTTGCCATACGAATTATCCAATATTTGATTATTCTTTTCCATTAAGCAAGACAGTATATGTCCATGTAACCTAGAAGTAACTACAATTTGATATTTACTGTATAATCTAATAGCTTTCCTTATTATATATAAACTATGAACATACCATAATTTAGCTAATAAATTGGGAGGTATAAACTTCTGGAACTTATAAGATTTATGTACCCTTCTAAATAACCGAAGTATTCTAACATCTATATTGTTATAAAGTTGATGCCAATCAAAGTCATGTTTATGTTCATAGTTATTATTGATCATATAATCTTTTTCCTCTTTATCTTTTCTTAATAAATATAACGTATTATATTTTTTTGACTCCTTAACTTTAATTGGATATAATGCATGAGCCATATCTTGACATAAATAAACATTCTTAACATATTTTCTTGCTATATCATAACTCTCCTTATCACGTATAAACACATGTAAATCTTGATGTCTTCTGAAAATAGAAAAATCTATTAGCATACTTTTTTTATTATGAAAGAAAATTGTTTGAGGTAAAAAAACTATCCTATTATTTGGGAAACTTTGTACTAACAACTTCCTTAAATCTTGGTGAATTGGATATAAATCACCGAAATTTCCTCCTCCATGACACACAAGAATAATTTCCGTTGGAATATCTAAGAATTTATCATTTTGTTTTATTAGAAATTCTACCATATGATAACTATATCTTTTTAAGACACGAATATCATTTTCTTTAAAGAATTTTTCAGTTCCTGCCCAGATAAGAAGGTCCCCAACATTATTATGAACAGGATAATCAAAGAAATATATTTTAGATCCTCTAGGAATCACCTCTGTAATTACCCCTAGGTTATCTTTTAACCTGTTCATACAGGAAGCAAATTCATTCACAACTTCTGTATCCATAAGAATTCCCCCATTTATTGTTAAGTAAGTTTCTGTTTTGTTTTAATTTTTATTATATTTATATATTGGTTAAAGTCCTTTTTTAAATGGAATAATACAAAAATTAAATTAAAAATATACTTAGGATAATTAGCTGCACATATTATAGGAATATACTCTTCAAGATATGGAAGGTTTTGAAATTCCTCTTTATTTTTTGATATCTTATCCTTGATAAGGTTCCTATACTTTCCTCTTGGATCAATACTTTTATTTTTATTTAACATTGAATAATGATAAATTATTTGATTGAAATAATGGCGCCTAGCAAGACTTAATATTGATTTATCAGAAACTACTTTTTTAAGGTATTCGTATCTTTCCTCCTGTACTTCAAGACCATCTAGATTTTTTAGTGAGTACTGTTTTTGTCTTGCCATAATACTCTCTTCACGTTTTATATAGTTGTAAAGAGGGAGTGCAATAAATACATATTTTTTTATTCTATGGAATATCTTATATGTTACAAAACCGTCTTCATATAATTTATTAGGATATCTTAAAGATTCAAACATTTCTTTTTTATATAACTTGTTATAGGCTACATTTCTATAGGGAAACTGCAAAAGTCTCTTTAAAGAGTATATATTATCACCCACTTCAACTTCTCCGTTACTATGAATTGAAGTTGAAGATTTCCCTTCTACTATATTTAAACTACATTCCACTACATCTGCATTATGCTCTAGAGCAAGCCGATATAAAGTTTCAAACATATCTTTCTCTATATAATCATCACCATCAACAAATCCTATATAGTCACCCGTTGCAATTTCAATACCTGCATTTCTTGCAGATGATAGTCCACCATTTTCTTTATGTATCACTCGGACTCTATGATCTTTTTTACAATAATCATCGCATATTTCCTTACACCTATCCGGAGAGCCATCATTTACAAGAATTATTTCAAGGTTTTTATACGTTTGACATATTATGGAGTCTAAGCATTTTTCTAAGTACTTTTCTACCTTATATATAGGGACAACAATACTAATCTTATTCAAAATAATAACAACCCCAATCTGTAAAAATAAAAAACCTTTCTATCTTCCTAATGGAAAATGAAAGGTTATGTCTCCAATGTATTTTTTAGCTTCCCATAATGCTTTTTCAGTAAAATATTACATGCAATATCTTTTAGATAAGCAAATTCTTTTGTCCTATTAAATAGGAAGTAATAAATTGTACTAGGTATGAGAGCACTTATTATTACATAATATATTAACCCTTTAATACCTTTATCAGGAATAGCTTCAATTACTAAATTAGTTACATAACATGAAGCGATACCTACTATAAGATAATAAAAATATGTCTTAAAATACAATATAACTGGTAATTTAAAGATATTTTTATATACTAGATAAGGTGTATTCCAAAAAGGTACTAAAACAGTACTTATAAGCGTACCCAGGAAAATACCTGTAATCCCATATTTTCCAGCAAGAAAAATTGAAACTAATAGATTTAGAAACGCTTCAATTAAAGGGGCATACCTATCCTCATTAAATATTCCTGCTGTTAATTTTACTGTAGTTATAGATTTTCTCATACCTGAAACATAAAAGTTAATTAACAAAATTATTAGTACACTATGGCTCATAAGAAACTGTGATCCAAGCCATAATGAAATAAGTGGCTCTATTGAAAAATAAAGAAAAATAATTACAGCGGAATAAATCCAAAAATTACACAACATTGTAACCTTAAAAACATCATAAACCTTTTCCTTACTTTCTCCTGCTATTAAATTGCCAAAACTATGATTTATGTTATCAAATATCTGACTAATAAAGACTCTACACGTATTAATTAGCATATAATAGTTAGAATATAAACCTACTGCACTTACACTTACGTAAATAGAAATTAATAAATTATCAGTACCGAAAACCGCATATCCCCCAATTCTATGCAGGACAAGTGACTTGATATTTTTTGTAATACTCTTTCTCATATCTGAGTCCAGCCTAGCTCTCCTTATATTTTTTAAGAAAGGATATTTTTTGTCTACTATCAAAGCTATTATGTAGGATGAAATTGTTGATATAATTATGTCTATAATTAAATATAAAATAAAATCTTGTGTTAAGTATAATATCATCAACCTAAATAAAGTTGTAACAATAGATGAAACAGTATAAATACTGGTAACAACATATCCTTTTTGACAAACTTTTAAGAACGATATTTTATGAGCAAAAAGATATGACGAGATAGTGTTAATTAAAAATATTAAATAAATAATATGTAATTGTTCTATATTTGTATCTTTTGTAAAAAACTCTAAAAAAGGGAGAAGAGAAATACCTAAAACAAAAATTATTAAACATATATATATATAAGCCTTCTTGTAAAAGTTTAGTAAGGCTTTAATATTTGTTTCATCATTTTCAGCTACCGGTTTGTACAAATGAAATATAATTGCAGAGCCAATTCCTGCTTCAGCAAGAGATAACATCCCCAGAATATTAGAAAATAGTCCATTTATCCCCAGGTACTCTACTCCTAAGTATGTTATAAAGACAGTTCTTGAAATAAAACTTAATAATGTAATTATTATTTGACTACCAATACCAGCTGATATATTTATTATAGAATGCTTTATTCTCATCTTCCCTTTATCTCCCTTAAAATTTGCCAAGCAAATTAAGAATTGATCCTATTGTGGTACACGTAAATCAAGGAATAGATTTTAAATTTTATTGCTAAATAATATAAATATTCTCTCAAAATGCGGCAATTATAAAATAAACCTAGAATTTTTGTACTATCTACAATCATTTCATAGTTTAATATCCTTTTTAAAGCTTTAAAATAATTTTGTCTTTCACCTTTATATACATTACTTATCATTAATTTCAACATACTATTTAGATAGTAATTAGCCATATCTTTTCTATAAGAATCATCCTTTATCAACCCACTATCTATAGATAACTTCTTCTTGACTTTATATTGTTCAATCAAACTCTTTTCAAGAGTGTTTTTGTATGGTTGCCTCATTACACTTTGACTATTGTTAATAGTATAGGAGTATAGTTGCAAATCAGTTGCATAAACCCTTGTTGAAGCTAATAACACTTCTAAATTAAATATTACATCCTCACCAATTGATACATCTTGATTAAACATAATCATATTATTTTTAATAACACTTGTTTTATAAAAATATCTCCAAGCAAATGCAAGATCATTTTTTGTATGAAGATTTTTCGAACTTAATATTAATTCCCTACCAGACATCAGAGAGAATGGTACAAAGCCAGGTTTGTATCCTATATTATTAGGTACCGTTTTATATCCACTTATTAAAACATCAGAGTCAAGCTTTTCAGCAATAAGTAAAAATTCAATAATATAACTTCTATCTATTTCATCATCTGGGTCAATAAAAACTATATATTTTCCCTTTGCAATCTCAATACCTTTGTTTCTCGCACTACTAACTCCACCATTAGTTTTATGATAAACTTGTATCCTATTGTCTAATAAAGCGTACCTTTCAGATACTTCTGCCGAATTATCTTCTGAACCATCATTTACTAAAATAATCTCTAGGTTACTATAAGACTGATTTAGGAGAAAACCTATACAATTAGGAATCCATTTTTCTACGTTATAAATAGGTATGACCACACTTACTAAAGGCCCCATTAAGATCACTCCTTAAGTATATTGGCTAACTTCAGCAATAATTTCACTTTGATACTTTTCATCTTTGAGCTCACCAATGCCTTTTCCTGCACCTGCTTCACATACATACTTATTTTGTATTTCTATCTTCTTATTGGCCTTTCGTAAATACCATTCATATTCAATATCAATATGCCCTATATCAATTGCTTGGTATCCTTTTTTGAATAAATCATATGCTAATACTGTGGCAGTTGGTCCCGCCGCAAGCAAAATCAATTTTGTTGTAGGAATAGATTTTACTATAGAAATAATTTTGTCATATACGAAGAAAGCATTCTCTTCAGGGACTAGAATTCTTTCTAGACTTTTTGTGTTATTGAATAGATCATTCCCAACACCTAACCTACTTTTTCTTCCTTCAATTAATACAACTTCCCTGTCTTCCCAAATACTTCTGAAATTTAAAATACTTTCTTCACATTTGGATTTATCTTTATATGGATTATAAAATCTAGAAATAAATGAATTATGATACTCTTTATTTTTTATCAATAATTTATACCATCCTATACGGTTCCTTGCTGTATGTTTGCTCCAGTAAACTCTTGTTTCATTCTCATATTTTGAGAGACTTTGAAAGACATCTGGGATACAGACTAGAAAATTTTCATCTCTATTCCTCAATATTTCTTTTAATCTTCTTGAAAGAACATCATCAGTTCTTTGAAATGTAATATTCTTTTTATTAATTAGTTTATATTCTCCGTCTCCATACCTGCTTATGGATGATCCTTTTTGGATTATTTCATCTATTGTTATATCTGTGTTTAAGATTATTGGAGGCTTTATAAAAAGTCTAATAATATTATCAAAAATTTGGTAGGTAGATTCTGTTATTGCAATTTTCACATTAAAAATATTATTCCATAAAACAAGTAAGCTTTTTTTAATTGTTCCATCCATATAGTCCTCTTCCTTTTTAGATAACATCTGAAATTTTTCCAATTGAGAATTACCCGAAGATAATTTTTTTAGTTTTTACTAGAATAATGGCAATTTTCAAGGTAGAAGGTCTTATTTCCATATATTCAGCCGCTTGATTTATTCCTATTTTCTTTTTCACAAAATTATAATAAAGGCTATAATTAGCTAACCTTCCTCTTAACTTGTAATCACCAAACTTAATTTGTTGTTTTATATATATCGCAGTTCCTACTGGATTTTTTGAGAAGATTTCATCAACGTTTTGAGTTAACCCATCTTCCAGATAGTCACAAATATAGATAATTTTTTTAAACCATCTAATTTTGTATCCATCATGCGCCATACGATTCCATACAGTGGCTTCTGTTATAAATTTTTCACCTTCAATTTCATCAAACTTGTAATTTTTTAAGATGTTTGTATAGAAAACCTCTGCTTTGTCACCTGTAATATTGTACTTATTTCTTTCCAACGACGTTGCGTCAATAAAGTCTCCATCAAAAGTAGTCCCTATATATTCTTTAATGTTTTTCCCTCGATTTCCGGCTATTCCACAAAAATTAGCTTTATCTTCTAAGCTATTTTCCCAAGATATTATTGATTCTAAAGCATCATTAACAAGGTGGTCATCCGAATCTACAATAAAAAACAACTCACCTCTTGCTAGGTCAGTTGCTTTATTAATCGCTCTGTGTTTACCACCATTTTCAACTTTATAATATCTAATGGGAAAATGATTCTTTTCTTTGTCCCAGTTCTTAAACAAATCTTCTGTATTATCATTAGAACCATCATCAATTACTAGCCACTCAAAGTCAGTAAATGTTTGTTTTTTTAACGATTTATACAAGTTTTCAATAATATATGCGCGATTGTAAGTCGGAGTAAATACCGTTATTTTCATAAAACCCACCCTTATTAACTTACTCTAGACTTGGAAGATTTACTACTATTAAGCATATGAAACCGATTTATCATAGCAACAGAAAAACCTTGAGTGAACGGTAATATACTAAAACTATTAGAGTAAACACCAATGTCTTTTGTATCACCTTGTGAAAAATCTATTTCACCCGATCTTCTGGTTACCTTCATTAAATATGAAACTGCTTTTTCTGCACTATTAAAACATTGATCTGATATTTCATTAATTTTTCCAGCATTAATTAAAAACCAACCTAAGGCAGCCGCAGTTGATGAGTCTTTAGTACTTTCTCTTCTCGAGACAGTCCATCCCCAGCTACCGTCTTGCTGTTGATATTCAATTATTGATTTTGCAAATTTAACTACAAGCGTTTCAAGTTCTGGTTTTTTCTTAAATGGTAGCTCATTCCAAGAATCTATTAAACCTATGGCATACCATCCTAACCCCCTACCCCATCCATAGAGCCCTAAAGGCATTTTTGTTTCGATATGATAAGCATGGACAGGAATTGCGTGTAGGTTATGCACCCCATATAATTCATAGTTTTTTATTTGATAAAGGGCGAGTTCAATACATTCCTCTTTTTTGTACATTACTCCATATTTTATAAGGAAAGGACAAATAAAACCAATTGTATCAACATAACGATATTGCTTCATAGTTTCTCTGTAGTAAATAGTTCCATCATGCCCTTTATGTTTCATAATTAAATCCCACACTGCATCAAATGCTTTTTTGTACTTATTAATATTTATAAAATTAAGTTTCATAATGGCATATGCTAAGATTGCTACATCAATATGACGGGGTTCCTGTCTCCACTGTCCGTTAGAATCAAATGTTGAATCCAAAAATTTGTGAATTGCTTTCTTTATAGTTGGATCATCTGTTGTTTTTAAGTATTCTCCTAATCCAAAAATTAATGCTGCCTGTTGCCAATGTTGAATAGCGTTTTTTGTATAATTTCCATTTAACATATCAATTATAATCAACCTAGAATTATCAGTTACCTTTATTTTCGGTGTTTTTAATAGCCAATCCACAGCTTTTTTTCTAATACTAGTGCTCCATACCTCTGGATCTTCGTACTTACCTATCTTAATTCTACCTAACCAATTCTTTATAATTGGAACCGTATCAATGATAAATACAACAAGGACAAGCATCAGAACAATATAAACAAAAAAATACAACATAAAATAAGTCCTTTCAATTAATCTGTTATTATTTCACATACCCTACAGTATCTTCCAATTCCAAAGTCATTTGTTTACACATGCTTGGTGTTATATTTCCTCCAACTGTCCACTCGTAGTTATAGGTTTTTGATAATTTCATATTTTCTCTATGTCTATCAATATATTCCTCTGTCTTAGCCAATAACTTTGCTGGATTCCCTCCAACAACACTGTTTTCAGGAACTGATCTTGTAACTACACTTCCGGCAGCCACTATTGAATTTTTTCCAATTGATACTCCGGGCATAATTAGTGCTCTTGCTCCTATAAAAACATTGTCTTCAATTTTAAGTTTCGCTATTTTTGTGTAATCGAGATACCTTTTTGTACTTGCATCATGTGCAAGTAGGTATACTTGTGGAGCAAATGTTACATTATCCCCTATTTCAATAAGCCAACAATGCGCCACATCAATTGTACTTCCAAAAAGACCATGACAATTTTCACCTACCTTCATCCCCATATTTAGACAGGTCTTGACTGTTAATTCTTCAGGAGATGTTTTACCTAATTTAATCTGAATAAAATTTTTAAGCCTACGAATCATTTCAATCACCTACTTTACAAAATATATTAAATCTCCTCGAATATGAAACAATTGTCTTTATCAAACTTCTATTAAGTCATATAGTTTATTTACTTCGTACTCATTTCCAATATTTCCTACACCCAAATTTGCTATTAACTTTTCTAATAGTTCCTTATCGTTTATTAGTAATTCAATCTGCTCTGCTACAGAGGCTGCATCCATTTCGGCAATTAACCCGGTCTCTCCATGGGTAACCTGATTAGAAGCCGTAGAGAAGTTGGTAACAACTATAGGTTTAGCGAGTACTTTTGCCTCTTCAATTGAGATTGATTTACCTTCATATCTCGAAGTCTGAATATAAATATCTGATTTTCTTATATAAGGATATGGATTCACTTTTTGTCCAAGAAAAACAACTCTACTTTCTAAATTCTTTTCTTTAAGAGCTTTTTGTAAATGGATTTTTTGATCTCCCTCACCTATTAGATACCATTTAATGTTATAGCCTTTATCGACTAATATTTTGATTGCTTCTAGTGAGATGTCCAACCCTTTTTCCTTTGCAAGTCTACCCACAGACAACAATACAAGACAATTTCCCTTATCAAAATTGTCTACTGACTCTGAAGACAACAAATTTATCAGACCAGGAGAGATAATGTTTTCGATACATTTAATTTTTTCGTGATTTTCAGGAGTAACCTCTTTTAATATGTTTAGAAGATCCTGTGATACTGTAACTAAATAATCTAAATTTTTAAAATAATTATTTTCTTGTCGAAAATCGATGTTCAACTTATTATAATCGGTATGGATCCATCCTATTTTTTTCTTCGCCTTTACTTTATCAATCAAGAAATAAATAGGATTTTTTTCTTGATAACCAATTGCTACATCATATTCCTTATCCAACCCTTTCAACGAGCTTGCTAAGTATTTCCAAAATTTCTGTTCAATTACCGCTCCATTTTTTTCTGTTTTCGCTAACACTCCTAGGATTCCTCTACTTGCTACTAATTTAAAGTCCCTCTTTTTTAGCAATTCCTTAACAGATTTTTTTATTGGATAATCTAGATAATCGTAATTTCTTGGAGCAGGTAGCAAGTGTACATATCCTGGTATTCTATTAAAAAACATTCCCTTATGTCTAAAAAGGAATAAATCAATATTATATTTAGATTGATCTATTGTTTCTAAGAGAGAAATCAAAGATTTTTCAGATCCTCCACAAACTAAACTGTTTGCAATAAATAAGATGTTTTTTTTCATTCATACACCACCGCTAAACAAGATCGTATACTTTCTCTATTTCCTGAACTGTACCAAGTTTTTCGCTATCAAGATTTTCTATTAATTTATTTCTTAATTCCTCGTTATGAATTAACTCTGCAATCCCTTTAGCGATATTCTCTTTAGAAGTTTCTACGATTAATCCATTGTATTCACTAATTATTTGATCCTTTGCTGTTTCAAAATTTGTAATTACGATTGGTTTTTTTAGTATTTTTGCCTCATCAATTGCTATTGATTTTCCTTCATACCTAGAGGGTTGAACATATACATCTGCTTGATGAATATATGGATATGGATTTTCTTTAATCCCCAATAGAAAAAAGGAATCTTGCAACCTATTTTTTTTAATTAAGCTTTCAAGATTCTTCCTTTCTTTTCCCTCACCTAATACAAACCACCTTACTTTATATCCTTTGTCTTTTAAGACTCTACATGATTCAATGGCAAGATCTATCCCCTTTTCTTGACTAAGTCTTGCTATAGTTACAATAGTAGTAAAACCATTTTCTCTTACTAAATCTCTGTCTAAATCTTTAGTAGCTAACTCTTTAATTAATTCTGGCGATAAAATGTTATAGACCAATTCCACCTTATTTCCAAGATCACTAAAAGATTCCTTTAAGGAAATTACACACTCCTCTGAGACTGTAACAATACTATCCAATTGTGAGAAATATGGAAAATCTAATTTTGCATTAAGGCCAGAATTGGAATAATTCGTATGAACCCATCCTATCTTTTTTTTCGAGGATACCTTATCAACTACAAAGTAGATAGATGTTTTTTCAAGAAAACCAATGGCAGTATCATAGTTGTTCTCTACGAAATTAAATGAATTCTTAAGGTATTTCCAAGTATACTGTTCAGCTACAGCCCTATTTTTAATAACCTTTAGATAAAAGGAGAACATGAACCTATTATAGGCCAACCTTACCTTTTTATTTTTTATTAATCCAAAAATGGAAGACACTATACTTTTAGTAAATATACTATAGTCGTTTCCCAAAGAAATCAGTCTCACTTCTTTCGGGAGCAGTTTAATGAATGTACCTGTTTGGTTTAATAAGAGTAAATCGACATTATATTGACTATAATCAATTTGATTTAGTAAATTGATTAAGCTCTTTTCTCCACCGCCAGCGGATAGACTTGGTATGACAAATAGTAATTTTTTTTTCATTAGTTTTACCCCATGTTATTTAACTAGGTCACTTAAGTAGTCAACCGCCTTATATGACATCTTTTTAATCTTTGGGACTGATTGCTGAAGTTTTTGCTTCAGTTCATCTTCTTCCATTAACATTTCTTTAAAGCTATTTATTAACTTACTTTTATCAGATAGATCATTTAAACTTAAAACTAGTTTTTCTTCTCCAAATAGATCTTTAGCTATTCCTTTGGATTTTATACTGTAGCCTAATACTAAAGTTGGAATACAGTTAGAATACGCCGCTATCGTAGCATGTGTTCTTGCTCCTATAAAAAATCTCATACGAGCAATATACCCTTTGTATTGTGGTGCATTTAAATTATCAGGTAGAAGTACTACTCTTTTCGTTGATTTAAACTCATTGAAATATTTTTCAAGTACCTCATAATCATTGTTACCCTTATCAATTACATGTGGCGTTAAGGCTATAGTCATATCCGTGGAATTTAATATATGAATTATTAACTCTCTTACAGCCTCATATGAATGTTTATTACGATTTAACACTAAAGGGCTAAAGTTTAATCCTATTGTGTTACCTTCCTGCCAATTTTCAGGGAGTGCTAGTTCTTCTTTTTCCATTGTAAATGCAGGATCTGCACATAATTTAACATTCTTTAGCCCTTTGCTCTTTAGAAGGTTGTATGTCAAAGTCTCTCTTGCCAGAATAAGATCAAACGATTTTAGATCCTCCAACTTCTTGGGTGATAAGTCTTCTTCCCCTATGGAACAGCCCCACAAAACCAGTTTCTTTCTCTCATTTTTGATGTTCTTGTCAACTTCATACCACCCTGGTTGCTCCCCATAACAATAATTATCCCCACCGATTGATAAACAGACATCCATATTTTTAATATGTTTAATTGTGTTTTGATGAATTTTCCGATAAGCATACGATTCATCTTTAAAAAACTTCACTTTAAATGATGATAGAAACCATTCTGAGGAAAATTTTTTCATATGATAATCTGAACCATCATAAATGCCATCTAACTTTGTAATGATCTTATCTGTTTCAGGCTTATAGGATGTTAAATATACTTTTGCCCCATCTATTTTTTCCTTTATTATTGATGTTGAAGACCTTACAATTGCTTCACACCCTCTGTTCAAACTTCCACCATGCGCAAACATTAATATTCTCATTCTTTTCCACCTTCATTTCTTATTTCTAAATCTGCTATATGCAGTCGCAAATAGTAGCCCTAATACACTTCTCCGTTTCATCATTTCAATAATGTATTTTTCATACCTACCTTCTATTTGGTAGTTTGCTTGAAGTAAATTCCGTAATGCAGCACTAACTTCTCTACTTTCTATCATTTTTCGTGTATATTTGTACCTATCACTAAAGTGTAATCCACTTTCCGGATTAGAATACATATGTATGTAAGAAATCACGCTGTTTACTAGCTTCATTGATTTATATTCCTGAAGTTTATCTAATGGAACTTTTTCTAAGATCCTCACTGGATATTCTTGATGGTATACTTCTATCGCTCTAGAAAAATAATCCGTTTTAACTATATTTCTAGTGGCACTTCCAGCTACCTCTCTGTAGTGGTACCCCACATAGTTTATATACATTCCCCTTTCAGCGTGACTAAAGAAGTGGATATTAAAAAGACCATCTTCTCCTAGTGCAACACCTTTAGGAAAACATAGCCTTTTCTCACGTATGATTTGATTTTTATATATTTTATTAACAACACTATTTAGATGATCAGTTTTAATAAAATATGGTATTAGTTCTTTCTCAATAAATTTTTTATTTAGCTCATTAACTTGTGTAAAAGGAAAAGTACTTAATATTAATCTCCCATCCGACTCACTTTCAAAGTTACAGATTACAACATCCTTGTCATCAAGTATCGCTGCTTCGTAAAGCATCATATACATATCTTCTTTAATATAATCATCAGCATCAACAAACCCAATATATTTTCCTCTTGCCAATTTCAATCCTTGATTTCTAGCTACACTTACTCCTTGATTTTTTTGACTGACAAAGATGATTCTTTTATCCTTTTTCTGATAATATTCAATCATTTCTCGACTTTTATCCGTTGAGCCATCATCTATAAAAATGAATTCACATTCCTTAATTGTCTGATTTAATAGGGATTGGATGCATTCTTGAATGTATTTTTCTGCATTATAAACAGGAATAATAACACTTACCTTCACTTCCATCCCAATCCCTCCTTACTGAGTATTAATTACTTCATAAAGTTTTTTTATTTCCTCATTGTTATTGTAATCTGTTTTCTTTGTATTTCTTATTAGATGACTTCTAAGATCATGATCAGTATATAGATCTTTTATTGCATCTGCTATTGATTCAGAATTACCATCGCAAATGATTCCATCCAATCCATTAGTAACTTGACTTGCAGAAGTAGGATAGTTAGTTATTATGATTGGCTTGTTTAATATCTTGGCTTCAGTAACAGTAACTGCTTTCCCTTCATAACGAGATGGTTGGACGTAAAGGTCACAAGCTTTTATAAAGGGATAAGGATTGGCTTGTTTTCCTAATAAAATAAAGCTATCTTCCATTTGATTACTTTTAATCAACTCAACTAACTCTTGTTCATATCCACCATAACCTACCACATACCATTTAATATTAGTTAAACCTTTATCATGTAATAGACGGAGTGCTTTAACCGCTAAATCAAATCCTTTTACATAAGATAGTCTTCCTACTGAAAGGATATTAAATGGTCCTGATAGTCCCTGTTTATTTGGTAGAACCTCACTAGACATAATCTTAATAAATGAAGGTGACGTGATATTTTCAAGGATAAAAACTTTATTTTTTAATAATGGATATGTTTTTAAAAAAGCTTTGCAACATTCCTCAGAGACAGCCGCAATATAATCAAATTTATTCCACATCTCTAAATCTATTTGATTATCAATTTCTAACTTACTGTAATCCGTGTGTATCCAAGCAATTTTTTTCTTTGCAGGAATTCGATCAGCAACTAGATCATGTGGCCAAGCATAACTTATGGTTACATCATAATATTTCTTAAGCTTAGGCATTAATATAGAAGAATATTTGGATACCAGTTGCATCTGTATATAACCAGGTCCTTCTTTAAGCTTTCTAGTTTTTGCTTTTTGTATAGAAGCATACTTTGCTACAATCCTAACAATCGATGAAGCATAATGACCTTCTTTTATACACCGACTAATCGGCTTTCTAAATACAGTATAAGCATTAATTTGAGGGATTAGATTTACTTGATTAGGGATTAATTTCATAAAATCTCCTCGATGTTCAAATACCAACAAATCTATATTATAATTCTCGTGATCAAATGCTTCCAACATGTTAATCAAGCTTCTCTCGATTCCACCGATTTCCATATCATAGACTGATATTAAAATATTCTTCTTCATATTTTTCCTCACATTACTTTGGTTTGAATATGTTCATGACCAAACGGAATCACTTCTTTTTCTCTTTTATTAATAAATAGTGAATTTGCTGGAACAGTTCCTTTTACTACACTACCAGCAGCAATAACTGCATTGTCCCCTATTGTTGTATTACGCAGAATTACAACATTTGCTCCAATCCACACATTCTTACCAATGCAAACAGTCCCTGTTACTAAATGTGAATCGCTTGAATTTTTGTAGTTATGATCATGATCATTAATACATACATTAGGTGCAATTTTCGTTTGGCTGCCTATAGAAATCTGATTTACACAATTAATCGTACAATTATTGTTAATAAAAACCTTGTCACTAATGACAAGCTTCCCATTATGATCAACACGAATACTGGTGTTCTTTCTTATAAAGACAAATTTTCCTATATGAACTTTAGCTTTTTTATGAAATATCTCTATATGACTATTTTTCTGAAGAAAAAATATAGTTGATCGAATATTTCTTGCAAATAAGAAAGCATTAAATAAACCCCTTATACAAGAAAGAAGGTTTGATAAGTTCATTAAAATGGTAAAAGTTAATCCTCTGGTTTTAGCTTCCGTTACTAGTGATTTTATTATTTTTATTATCATGGTAGGAATACTCCTTCCATATTATTTAGTAATAAAGCTTCTTAATTTAGCAATATTCGATCCACCAATAACTCTTGCAGTAACTTTTTTCAAAGTACTTTTTACCCTTGCACTTGTAGGTAACCAACTCTTATAAAAATGGTGAACAGTAACAGTTTCCTCTGTAATAAATTTTCTTATGTTTATATAGTCATATGGAGAAAAATACGTTTGTGGATAAAACGCCCCTATACCTTCAATTATTTGAAGACTATCATCTCTTTTTAAACCACTACTCTCCAAAATTTTTGTAACTATTGCCACATTAGTTAATTCATTAAAGCTACCATCTTCATTTTTGAATACTTTACTTTTATATGAATCTAAAAACTGTCCAATCAACTTATTTCCTTCTTTAGCCCCTATCGTACTTGTCGCTATATAATTTTCCTGTTCAAATCCCCAAAAAGATTCATGGTGAAGAAATTTATCAAAAGATTGAAACACTTCAACATCCGTATCTAAATAAATACCACCCTGATGATAGAGTACAAACACCCTTACATAGTCACTTACAAATGCAAATTTTCCAGATTCATAAGCTTCTTTAACAAAGGTATTTGAATGAATATCAAAATTCGCTTCATTCCATTCGATAATCTCATAATCTTTGAGGATATTCTTCCAGCTTTGAATACAAGTCTTAACAATGTCTGGTTTTTTTTTTCCACCAAACCAGCAATAATGGATGATTTTCGGGATATTTGTTATTTCAGTATCCATCCCACACTTCCTTATCCTTGTCTCGTATTTTGCCACTTAATAAAATCTAGTAGCATTTTATATTCCTGGATTTGATCCTTCTCTACACCTGAGTCTCTTAATTCTCTAACGAACTCCACCCATTCACTGTCTAATTGAGTTTCTATTTCATTACTTCCTGATCCTAACAATTCCTTTAAATCAACATCTAACACAGAAGCAATTTTTTCAATGACATTAATGGAGGGATTTTGATTTAGATTCCTTTCAATATTACTTAAGTATGATTTGGCTATTCCAGCTCGTTCTGCGAGTTCTGTTAAGGTAAGACCCCTTCTTTTACGTATTTCGTATATGTTTTTTCCAATCATTAGTTATACCCCGTTTATCCGTATTGTTGTACTTTTTCACATCCAAGGTTTAAGGATTTAATGCAATCAACTACTCTATTAAATTCTTCATTTGTTAGATTTGACCCTGATGGTAGGCAAATTCCAGATTCGAACAATTCATCCGACATACTATATGTTTCATAATGAGAATAATATTTTAACCCGCTAAATAAAGGCTGCAAATGGAGGGGTTTCCAAACAGGTCGTGCTTCAATATTTTCCTTAGACATTACTTCTAAAATCTCTATTACAGAAACTCCTGCCTCTCTTTCGTCTACAGTGATGGCTGTTAACCAACGATTGGACATGGTGTTTTGTAATTCTGGCATAAAATAAATACCAGGAAGCTGACCTAACTCATTCTGATACTTAGAAAATACTTCTCTTCTAGCGTGTACCCGTTCATTTAAAACCTCTAATTGCCCTCTACCTATTCCAGCAAGAATATTACTCATCCTATAATTGTATCCCATAGTGCTATGTTGGTAATGTGGAGCTAGATCCCGAGCTTGAGTTGCTAAAAATCGAGCCCTACTTAAAGCTTCTAGATCATCAGAAACCAACATACCTCCACCTGAGGTAGTAATAATTTTATTTCCATTAAAGGAGTAGATCCCGAACTTACCAAACGTTCCACTTGGTCTTCCTTTATAGGTACTACCTAATGATTCTGCTGCATCCTCAATCATCGGTACTTCGTACTCATCACAAATGTCTACTATTTCATCCATCTTGGCACTTTGACCATAAAGATTGACAACAATTACTGCTTTAGGTAGCTTTCCAGCGAGCTTTGCGTCTCTTAATGCTCGTTCAAGTGCTAAAGGAGACATATTCCACGTATCCGGCTCTGAATCAATGAACACTGGCTCTGCTCCAAGATAAAGAATTGGGTTTGCACTTGCAACAAAGGTAAGTGAGGAGCAAAATACAGTATCTCCTTTATCTACTTCTAATAAAGAAAGAGCCAAGTGGATAGCAGCTGTACCTGAACTAACAGCAACTGCTCCATTGACTCCTACGTAATCGGCCAATTCTTTTTCAAAAGCATCCACATTAGGTCCTAAAGGGGCAATCCAATTCGTTTCAATTGCCTCCTGTATATACTTGGCTTCATTACCTGACAGATGAGGAGGCGATAGGAAAATTCGACTTTTCTTTACTGAAGAAATCATTTAGACACCCTCTATCAATTGTAGTTTTATTACTTTAGCAGGAACACCAACAGCTGTACTTGATGCAGGGATGAATTTGATCACAGTGGCACCAGCACCGATGATTGACCATTCCCCAATTTCTAAGTTGGGAATAACTGAGGCTCCTGCCCCTATATGTACTCCTTCTCCCACTTTCACTCCACCCGTCAATATAGCTTTTGGAGAAACATGAACAAAATCAGAGATTTGATTATCATGTTCAATAATTGCTCCTGTATTAATGATCGTATGATTACCAATGTACGAATCTGCATTTATTACGGCTTGTGGCATGACAACTGTTCCCACACCAATTGTTACACTCGGACTAATCCATGCTGTCGGATGAATCAATGTTGCAAAGAAAGCATCTTCAACCCCTAATCTTTCGATTATTCTTTTCCTAGTCTCATTTCTTCCAATTGCTATAATGAACTTTAGATCTGGATGAATGTGTAATAGTTGTTTAGCCGAATCGATTGGACCATTGTAAACAGAATTTTCAAAAGTTAGACTCGCGTATTTATCATCTAAAAAGGCGATAATTGTATTTTCTTGATTTAACCGAACCAAATCTTGAATAACCTTGCTATGTCCTCCCGTTCCAACAACCACTAGTTTCATCCATGCCCTCCTTCTACTGACTTTGTACCCTTGAACGGTTCTACTGTAGCTACCCCTCTTTGGGTAATCCCTTCAGTTTTAACTACTTTTTTTATCGTTATAAATAATATTTTAATGTCTAGCCATAAGGAACGATTGTTCACATACCAAACATCCAGTTTAAACTTATCTTCCCAACTAATTGCGTTACGCCCATTTACTTGTGCCCACCCTGTTATACCTGGTCGAACCAAATGGCGTTTTGCTTGTTCTTCGGAATATAAGGGTAAGTATTCCATTAATAAGGGTCTAGGGCCGACTAAGCTTATATCTCCTATAATGACATTTATTAATTGTGGGAGTTCATCAAGACTGAACCTTCTTAATGTAGCTCCAAATGGGGTGAGTCGAATATGGTCAGAAAATAAATTCCCCATACTATCTCTGGCATCGGTCATTGTCCGAAACTTATAAAGATAAAATGGTTTTCCATGCAATCCCGGTCGTTGCTGCTTAAATAAAATAGGTGCTCCTAGTTTGATTCTTATTAAAAGAGCTAAAGTTAACATGAATGGCAAAAACAAGATAAATAGCATCAAACCACATATAAAATCAAGACATCTCTTCACGTTTCCTACTCCCTAGGGTAGAATTTGCTTTTTTGGTTCTAAGAGTTCATTCAGTCTTTGCTGAATTTGTACAATCATGTCATTCACTTGTATATCTGATTCCTGCCCTTTTGAATAAAGCTCCACTAGCAATTCTTTAAATTTTTGTTGCGTTTGTATTCCCAATGTTTTTTCCTCACTTTACAGTTTCTTCGAACTTTTCTCCAAATAAAAAATCCCCACTTTTTACTGTAAAGTGAGGGTCTTCTTCATATCCATTTGGATTTTTTCGTTGCCATCGCCAAGCATCGGCACACATGTCTACAATTCCTTTTTCTGCTTCCCAGTTCAGTTCGCGTTTTGCCTTAGATGGGTCTGCATAGCAAGAGGCTACATCTCCTGGTCTAGGTTCTACTATTTTGTACGGAACCTTGGCCTGTGAAGCCTGCTCAAAAGCTTGAATAACTTCAAGAACACTGTATCCTTTTCCCGTCCCAAGATTATAAGCACCAATTCCTGTTGCTTCCTTCACCTTTTCCACTGCTCTTAAATGCCCTTTTGCCAAATCAACCACGTGAATATAGTCCCTTACTCCCGTTCCATCTAGAGTTGGGTAGTTGTTTCCAAAGACACTTAACTTGTTGAGTTTTCCAACAGCGACCTGAGTAATATAAGGCATAAGGTTGTTAGGAATTCCGTTAGGGTCTTCTCCAATTAACCCACTTTCATGTGCTCCAATCGGATTAAAGTATCTTAATAAAGCGATACTCCAGCTTTTATCCGATTCATATAAGTCTCTTAGAATTTCTTCAATCATTAACTTTGTTCTACCATAAGGGTTCATTGCCCATAAACATGCGTCTTCTTTAATTGGTACGGTTTCTGGAATACCATAAACAGTAGCAGATGAGCTAAAGACCATTTTTTTCACACCATATTTTTGCATCACTTTACAAAGAATCACAGTGCTTGTGATATTGTTGTGGTAGTACCAGAGTGGAACATTAACCGACTCTCCAACCGCTTTTAGACCTGCAAAGTGAATAACTGCTTCTATGGCATTTTCCTCGAATACTTTATGAAGTTCAGCCTCATCTAAGAGATCAGTATAATAAACCTTGAAGTCTTTCCCTGTAATTTTCTTTATTCTATTTAAAGATTCTGGTTTGCTATTAATGAAGTTATCAACAACAACGATGTCGTGTCCCTCATTTAATAATTCCACGCATGTATGACTTCCAATGTAGCCTGCTCCACCTGTAACTAGAATCACCATAATTCCCCTCCTTATCTATAGGTAATTACTTTCATAAAATATATTAAGACTTATAACTGATTCGTAATAATAGTAAAGAAAATAGCAAACTAAAATTGCATAGTATATAAACCGTTGTTGTCTTTCGGCAAAAGTTTTAACAATCCATGAAACAATGATAAGTTGATATAGGTTGAAGTAAATTGAAAATCTTGCAAATATCCAATTTTGCATAGATACAATCATAAATAATAAACCTACAAGTGCCATATTTACTATGTAATCACTACTAGGAAAAATACTCCTTAGCTTTTCTCTGCCTAAGTAAGCAATCACTATTGGTGCTGCGTAAACACCAACTCGAACAATATTTGCTCCGCCTTCCTGAAACTCAGAATACTTACCATATTCTGTATTCTCTATAGCACTAAATAATAGACTTGAAAACAGATTATAACCAATAGCTATAAATAGAGAAAAAGCTAACATAATTATAGTTGCTTTTGACCATGCCCTATATCTTGCTAGGAAATATATCGGTAATAATATTAGAGCACTTTGATGAAAGGTTGAAGCAAATATTACAATAATAAAGTACATGATCCAATTGCCGTTAATAATGAACTTAGTTGCAGTAAATACAATAGCAGCAGCTAATACCTGTCTAATTCCATTCATAGAAACTAAGAATAAGCCACCAGTTATGTATACATAAGTGCTTAATTCAAAAACACCTGAATACCTAGCAAGTATTAAAATAATAAGAAAGTTTGTAATAAGTGCAGTTGAAAATATCAGAACCTGAGGGTCATTTGAATAAGATTTCAGTAACATTTGAAGAACCCCAAAACCTATTTCTTTTTCATTCAGTACATAATTCCAATCGTAATTATTAATTTTAAATGAATGCATATAAAAATAAGTGTCACCGATATTTTTTCTTAAACCCGATATAACTATGAGAGAAAACATAACTCCTAAAACCAAGAGTAAATTTGGTTTCATATGAATAGCCATGTTTGTTCCTATAAATACTGGTCTTGAAAAGTATCGTGCAAAAAAAGAAAAGAAAAATACGACTATAAGATTTAACCAAAGAAGAGTCATTCTATTATCCCTTCACATTTCAAACCGAATTATTATTCTTAAGTATCGTTCTTTTTTTAGTATTAATAATGTAAATATATACCAATAAACCTAAAGGTGCCGCCATTAGTGTAATTAATTTCCTAGGTGTGTCCACAAGGAATCTGTAGTTTCTAATCATTAGACTACTGGATACATAATGAATGCTCTCTCTGTACCTTTCTTTCAATGTTGGGGCATACTGTATAGCTACTCTTCTAAAAAAAGCAAAGCCATGTGGGTTCTTCTTATACTGCTGAATAATATTCATACTTGATCCATCATTTAAATACTCAACGTGACATAATACCTCATTCATAATTAGTAATGGGCAAATTTGATCAATTAAAATATATTTATAGCTTAAGGGACAATATTTCTCATTTGGAAATATTGGATAAGGAGGTGTGTTTTTTGTAAGCTCGGTTCTATATACTATTTTCTTGTCCCCTTTAACTCCATATTTTCCATAGAGGTTATAGAGATTTGAGCATTTGATGTTCGGAAGCTTTGTACCCAATATTTCACCGTGATATGTAGCATCTAGCCCAATCATTCCGGCATATTTATTACTTCCGTATTTCTTCCAAAATAGTATTATTTTTTCAACAGCATCTACTGGCATATAATCATCAGAATCGATACAAACATTTAATTCGGTATCAATTCGTTCATATGCCGCATTATGTGCACCATGCATCCCAAGATTTTCTTGGTAATGATATTGAATGTTAACTATATTTTCCTCCATCCAGCTCTCTACTATTAATCTAGTGTTGTCAGTGGAGCCATCATCGATAATAAGCCAAATAAAATTCATATTGGTTTGCTTTTTTAAATTCTCATAACATTTCCCTAGGATATAACCTCGGTTAAATGTAGGCGTGAAAACGGTCAACAGTGGCTTCACTTTCAACACCTCCTAATCTAGATTCCAAGACATTAATAATACTATTTAAAACTATTTGATCTGGTCTTACATATTTATGATAATAATTGAAGTTATTAATCATCATTTTCTTTCTAAGATCTACATTTTTCATTAACAAGTGTACTTGTTCTAGACAATGTTCCGGTGATGAAAAATCTAAATAGTTTTCATTTTTGTTTAAATTCCCTGGTACTTCATAATGCAATTCTTCAGTCACAATAGCTTTACTTGCAGCAATATACTCTGCAAACTTCCATCCAATTGATTCATGTAACCCCATTGTTGCTATACATATTGAAGAGTCTTTTACTTTTCTGATGTAGTAGTTTCTATTTGTAATTTTTTTATCCTCAATTACAATATCTGAATAATACTTGTTAGCATAGGGGGAAGGACTAACACCACCAAAGAAAGTAGAACCAAATTCCCTTTTTAGGAGTCGGATACAATTGGCTCTAACATTGTTTATATAATTTCTTTCTTCCTTTTTCTCGTTCGAAAGCTGATTTGAATATTCCCCATTTATGTCCCAGAGCCTTGCCATAAATAATATTTTTGGATCAGCATTGAAATTTGGAGTATCCTCAAAAGCTTGAATCTTATAGTGCCCGTTATAATACTCTGAAAAAGGTAACATACGAATTAGTTTCTTAATCTTTTCTGTCCTCGGATCTTCTTTTTGTGGAAGATGCGCAGCATTTCCAGGAATAGTTACCATGTAATTAAGTCCTAGAGGGCAAACTTTATTTCCATACTTTAATTTTCGATTATATTTACTACTAAAACTTCTTTTAAAGCAGATGTCGTACCTTTCGAGCAGTCTATCCATAAAATCTACATAATCTTCTTTTTTAGTTAATAAGTTGTCGTAGCCATCATTCAAATCATACAAGACTGAATACTGATTATTAATTTCTACCTCCATCATATTGTATGGAAGTAGCTGATCTGGGGCCTTTTCAATACTTAACTCAATTATTCCCTTTCTTTTTAAAAGATGATACCCTGCAATAATTTGATAAAGATGTAAGGGTACTTCTCCTAATCGTAAACAGCATGATATTTTACTCATATCTAACTCCTAGTTAAATCGAATTTACAAATGGGTATATTTTATTTTGAGAGTATTCATTTTCATAAAATTGGATGTACTTTTCCATTAACCACTTAGCTGTTAATTTTATATCATACCCGTTTTTTTGAAGAGCGACAGTCGTATCACTAACATCGGGTCTAAACTCAATTACACTTTCTGCCCAACTCCTAGGGTCTTCTTTTAGATTTAAAAACTTTACGAGTCCTAACCCCTGATCAACTTCTTTAGTGATAGAATTCGAAATAACACAAGGTACTCCACTTCCTTGAACTTCAATAAGGGTAACAGGCAACCCTTCATGAAAAGAAGGAAAAACCATAGCGTCAAATAAGTGGACTAACCTATGAACGTCATCTCTTATTCCAAGAAACCATATTTTATCTTCTAGTTTTAAGCTCTTTGCCTGATCCAGAATTTTCTCTTTTAAAGGCCCATCGCCAATAAGAACCAACAATGAATTTTCTCTTAATGCAACTACCTCTTTAAAAATATCAATTAGGAATTGGTGATTTTTTTGCAAGCAAAACCTACCAATATGACCTAATATGAAGGTATTTTCATTTATATGATGTTCGTCCTTGAGATGTCTTTTTAATTCTTGATTTGGTTTAAACTTAACTAAATCAATTCCATTTTTTATAAGGGTATTTTTGTCTGTTTTAAATAACCACTTTCCTGCTTCTCTTGAGCAAGAAAATTTATGAGAGCAATGCTGTAGAACATATTTCCCAATGAACTCTTTATATATCCTACTAACAAGATTTCCTTCACTTCTCGTATTATGACTATGAGCTATTCTAATTGGAACTCTAGCTTTATTTGCCGATTTCAGAACGAGCCCGCTCATTTTGTCCAAATGGGAATGCACGATATCGTATTCTTTGTGCTCTAAGAAAAATTCATCTAGACCTTTTACATATTGAAAGTGGCCTACATCAGAAATATAAGGAGTACGATAAACCCGGCCGCCCATTTTTTTGATCTCCACATCAAAAATGCCTGGCTTGCATGTTAAAAAGTCAAATTGCACTTTATTTCGATCAATATTTCGATAAAGGTTCATGATTAGTGTCTCAGCCCCTCCACGGTTCATATTGACCACCACATGCAACACTCTCAACGGATTGCCCACTGAACTTCCTCCATATCACTCATTACTTTTATATATAATTCCTTCTTTTCTGCTAACACTCGATTTAGACTGAATGAGTCCAACATAATTTTTCTGCTTTGTTCACCCATTTGTTTTTGTAACTCCTGATTGTTTGCTAATTTAGCAACTTTTTCTGCTAACTCTTCTGGGTGATTTGATACAATCCAACCATTTCGATCTTCTTTTACAAGTTCACAGTGTCCCCTGTTTTTAAGAGCAATTATCGGTAAACCACATGCCATTGCTTCCATTATATTTACGGGAAGTCCTTCTCTTTTACTCGATGCAACTACTATGTCACTCATTTTAAGTAGGGACTCAATATCCTTTCGAAACCCAAGGAAATCAACCATATGCTCAACACCTAATGATCTTGCAAGTGCCTTACACTCTTCAAGTAAAATTCCCTCACCGGCTAAGAGTAACTTTGCTTTAGGGACTTCCGCTTTAACTAATGAAAGCGACTTAATTAAAAGCTGCTGGTTTTTATTTGCATTAAACTCAGCTGCATAAAACATTAAAAAAGCATCGTTCTCATACCGATGCTCAGCTCTTAACACTTCTTTATGAAAATTTGATACTTGCGAATAGCGTTCTGTATCCACTCCCACTCCATGTACATGTTTAATCTGCTTAGCTTTAAACTGATGAGAGGTTGCTATTCGATAGTCTTCTTCATTAATGGTAATTAAGCAGTCCGTGAAATAAGATAATATTCTTTCAATGGGATAATAGACCATCCAGTTAGGAATGGGGGCGCCTTTGCAAAAATGAAATCCATGTGCTGTGTATATTACCTTTGTACCTATCTTTCTTGCTGCTCGCGCTGCCAATCTAGCAAGCACTCCTCCCATTGGTGTATGGCAGTGTACGAGTTGATAACTATTTCGATCTATAATCTCTTTTAATTGGTTGTATGCTTCTAAATTTCTTCTATGAAAAGGTGACCTTTGTATAGGAAGATTGAACTTTTCATCTACAAATGGCAGTTCGATTGTTCCCGAAGCAGCTACATGTACATCCCAACCTTGTTCCTTGAACCACTTTAAATAGGGTATATGAAAGGCACTAAAATGATAGTCGACTGTTGCACAGAACAACACTTTTCTTTTCATAGTGCACCTACTTTATAAATTGTCTATCTAGCACTGCTGATAGATAGTTTAATAGTTCGGAACGTAGCTCTTCTTTTTGAAGAGCAAATTCAATCGTTGTTTGGATAAATCCCATCTTCTCTCCTACATCATGTCGAGTTCCCACAAAATCATAAGCATAAACTGCCTCATATTGATTTAGCCCCGCGATGGCATCTGTTAACTGAATTTCTCCACCTGCTCCTGGTCTTTGCTCTCCTAAAATATCAAAAATCCTAGGATTTAAGATGTAACGCCCCATAATAGCTAGATTGGAATGGGCATCTTCCATCTTAGGCTTCTCTACCAGGCTATTCACACTAAAGAATCGTTCTCCAATTTCATTGCCGTTAACAATACCGTAGCGTGAAACTTCTTCCATTGGAACCTTTTGGACACCAAGAACGGAAGCTTGATATCTTTCGTATTGATCGATTAATTGTTTTAAGCATGGCTTTTCTGCTTGAACGATATCATCTCCAAGAAGAACAGCGAATGGTTCATTTCCAATGAATTTTCTTGCACACCAAATCGCATGACCTAATCCCTTTGGTTCCTTTTGACGGATGTAATGAATATCTGCCATTTGTGAGGATTTTTGTACCTCACTCAGTAGCTCAAATTTACCCTTTTCAATTAAATTTTGTTCTAGTTCAAACGAGTTATCAAAGTGATCTTCAATGGCACGTTTTCCTTTACCTGTTACAATGATGATGTCTTCGATTCCTGAAGCAACTGCTTCTTCAATAATATATTGAATTGTTGGTTTATCTACGATTGGAAGCATTTCTTTTGGCATCGCTTTTGTCGCTGGAAGGAATCTCGTTCCTAATCCTGCAGCTGGTATAATTGCCTTTTTTACTTTTTTCATTTGTTTCCCCTTTCTTTACCCTGAAATAGATACAACAGTAGCTTTCTTTCTCTTCACTTTATTGTTCGCTAGGTTAACTAACACTTCTTTTAACGTTTCTTTCTCCATGGTGTGGAAGGTTTGAACAATCTTATCAATATCCTCGAGATAAAGCGTAGCCGGTTTTCCTATATATATATTCGGAAATACTTGTTTTTCCTGTACTTCATCATCCTTTAATAGCTCTTCAAACAACTTCTCACCAGGGCGGATTCCCGTATATTCAATTCCTATTTCTTCTATTGTATATCCCGATAGCTTGATTAAATTCTTTGCCAAGTCCACAATTTTTACAGGTTCACCCATATCTAGAACGAAGATCTCTCCTCCACGTGCTAGTGCACCAGCTTGTATGACTAGTCGAGAGGCTTCTGGAATAGTCATGAAATACCGAATCATATCTGGATGGGTGACCGTAACTGGTCCACCTTTTGCTATCTGCTTTTTAAATAAAGGAATGACACTACCACGGCTTCCAAGTACATTTCCAAAACGAACAGCTACAAATTTCGTCTTACTTTTTTGATCCATGTTTTGAACAATCATTTCTGCAAGTCTTTTCGTTGCTCCCATCACACTCGTTGGATTCACAGCCTTATCTGTCGAAACCATGACAAAGGTTTCCACTCCATGCCAGCTAGCCGCTTCCGCCACATTTCTTGTACCAATAATATTATTTTTGACTGCTTCTTCGGGATTTCGCTCCATTAACGGAACATGCTTATGAGCTGCTGCATGATAGACCACTGCGGGATGATGAGTTCCCATCACATTCATCATTTTCTTGGCATCCTGTAAATCAGCAATTTCAGTCACATACTCAATTGGGAGGTGTCCAAACTTTTCTTTTAGCTCTTGCTCAATGGAGTAAATACTATTTTCACCGTGACCGAGCAACACAAGTTTCTTTGGTGAGAACAAAGATATCTGTCTGCACAGTTCTGATCCAATGGAACCGCCTGCTCCAGTTACTAGTACGACCCGATCCGTAACATACTCCGAGATACGATCCATATCAAGAACGACAGGACTACGACCTAATAAGTCCTCTACCTCAACATCCCTAATGCCGTTAACTGAAACTCTTCCCGTCACAATATCTTCTAACATCGGAAGAATTTGTGTTTTTGCCTTTGTTTTCGCACATTCTTGGAAAATGATGTTCAAGTCTTTTCTTCCTAAAGAAGGAATAGCAATGATGATATTGTCTATACCTAGTGAATCAACTGTATTAGTTATTTGGTTGATGCTTCCAACTACTGGTAGCCCTAGAATGTCTAATTGATGTTTGTTGAGATCATCATCTATAAATGCAACTGGTTTTATTACTGAATCATTACTTCTTAATAACTGTCTTGCCACCATTGTTCCAGCAGAACCCGCACCTATAATTAATGCTCTCTTTTTTTCTTCAGAGGAATGCAAGTAGTTATCACGATACACTCTCCAACAAAATCTTGAACCACCAATCATGGACATATGAAGAAGCCATGTAACGGCCAAAAGACGGAAGAAGATCTCTCCAAGCATCATCTGTTGAGTAAGTGCTGCTGTCAGTATAGACAACGTCACCACTTTACATATGATGATCATTTCTCCTACGCTAGCATATTCCCATGCTTTTTTATAAACATGTAAAAGTAATGAATAGACATGATGACTAAGTACGATAGCTAATGAGCTAAGTACAATTGGAGTTGTGATGACACCAGTACTTGCGTTCGTAAGGAAGAACCCAAAGAAGATGGCTGTTAATACAATGAAGGAGTCAATTAATATAAATAATGACAATCGTTTCTTATAAGACAATTTCTATCCCCCCTATTCGTCTTACTACTTAATCTAATGTCACATTTCTTCGTTGAATGGCATAGTCAATTATCTTCCTAATTTCTTCTAGCTGTTCACGTGTTGCCTCTTGTTTTATGTACCTCACTGTCTTTTTAAGTGACTTCGGAAACTTATCCATATTACTCATCACTGATCGAACTCCTTAGGAATAAAATAAAAAACTTAACTATACGTTTTTGGGTGTAAAAGCGTATAGCTAAGTTTTTTAATTATAAAACAGGGCATCTAACCCCACCTCACATCACACTATCGACGACTCGCGTCTAAGGTTTTCCACCCACAGCATAACCGAGTGCCTCCATTGATATAGGTAAGGAGACATCACCTACTAATTGTATTTTGTTTTATTCTGAACATAATATTCTTAATTAAGAACAATTAGATTTTAAAAAATACTAGCTAACTTGGTTTATTATGACTCCTACCAGTGGAGCCTTCGCAAATTCTAATACTTTCTTTGACTCTTGAGCAGCTTCCATTTTTGTTTTTTCCTTTTGAACCACAAGAATAACTCCATCACTTAGGTTTGCAAGTACCTTTGTATCTGTTACCTCAAGTACAGATGGTGAATCGACAAGCACAAGATCGTAAAGAGGTTTTATATGTTCAATTAATTCCTTCATTTTCTTTGATTCCAAAAGCTCCGCCGGGTCTAAAGGAATGGGACCACTAGTTAATATATCAAGATTGCTAATATTACATTTTGTAACTGCTTCACAGAATGGAGTTTTTTCGTTAAGAATATCTGTTAATCCTACAGCATTACTTACCTTAAATAGATGATGGATACTAGGATTTCTTAAATTCCCATCAATAAGGAGTACCTTCTCTCTTTGTTGAGCAACCGAGATGGCTGTATTTGCTATAACCGTAGATTTTCCCTCCCATCGACTAGGAGAACTAAAAACAAGAATATTACTTTTCACATCTTCATTTAGAAAGTGAATATTTGTTCTTATCGTTCGAAATTGTTCAGAAATAATCGATTCAGGATTCGAATACGTAATTAGGTTTCTTCTTTTAATCGTGGATAGCTTTTTTCGTCTACTAAACACCAATAGAATCACCTCGATCAACTACATTTATCTTTTTTGTTTTGTTTATATTTTTTTTAGACATCGTTGAAACGCTACCTAAAATTGGAACCTCCAGTAAATGTTCAATATCTTGCTCAGAGCGAATAGAATCATCAAGTGAATCAACTAGAAATATTAACCCTATTCCAATTACTATCCCACATAAAAAAGCTGCACCTATGATTTTATTTTCATTGCTTTCATTAATTGGAAACGGGTTAACTTGTGCATCCGATAATACCCTAACATCATCGAACCCCATCATAATATTTGGTATCTCTTCAATAAAAACGTTCGCAGTTGTATTTGCAATCGCTGCCGCACGTTCAGGATTAATATCAATGACATTAATTTTTACGACTTGTGTGTCATCAATACTTCCTACTTGGATGTTTTGTGCTAAAGATTCTGGTGTCCGTTCAATCCCCAGCTTAGTAATCACTTTTTCTAAAACCGTCTTGTCTTTAATGATGACTTCAAGCGTCTTTCTCTGGCCACCATCAGCATTAATAATAATATTTGTTGAGGAGCTATAAAGGAGCGTTGTTTGATTAATAGAACTGTAATAATACCCTATAACAGTAGCCAGTATCGTAATAACTATACCTATCCACGCACGCTTTTTTAACACACCTAAGATTTCCTTAAGGTTTATTTCTTTAGCTACTCGCTGATCAGCTTGAAATCTCCCCATACATACCACCTTGTTCTCTTTGGTTTGAATTGTTCTAAATAAAGAACAATTTCAACAAAAAAATAGATCTCCTAACCGAAATCTCTTTTTTCGAACTAATTTATCTTATACATATAATATTAGTTCTTTAAAAAGAACAAGTCAATAGTTTCTGAATATTAATTCTTTAAGAAACTTTAAATATTATAGAGTTGTTCCAAGCTGTTTACCCAATAACTTACTAAATAGACCTTTTTTTTCACTGGCTAATTGGTTGAAACCTCCTGTTTGAATAATTTTCCCTTGTTCCAATACAATCACTTGATCAGCATTTTGTATTGTTGATAAACGATGAGCAACTATGATGATCGTCATCTTTCCTTTAATAGAATCGAGTGATTCTTGAATAATTCCTTCATTAGTTGTGTCTAAAGCACTTGTGGCTTCATCTAATACAAGAATCGCAGGCCTTCTAATAATAGCCCTAGCAAGGACAATTCTCTGCCTTTCTCCACCTGATAAACGTATCCCACGATCACCAATGATTGTATCAATTCCTTTTGGAAGGTTTTTTACGAATTCGGCAGCTGAGGCAAAACGTAATGCTTCCCACATCTCCTCTTCAGAAGAATCTGATTTAACTAGAAGCAAATTATCCCTTATACTTCCATTAAATAAATATGGATCTTGAGGCACGTAGCTTATTGCCTTTCTAAGTGGTAATAGATCATTTTTTCCTATTACTCTACCATCAACGGTTACCTCTCCCATATCAGGATGATTTAGTCCCATAAGTAAATCTATTAGCGTACTTTTTCCCGCCCCTGAAGGACCCACAATGGCGGTTGTTTGATTAACTGAAAAATGAAGCTCCACTCCATTCAATGCAAAGCTTTTTCCTTTGTCATAACTAAAATAAACATCTTTAAAAGAAATGTCTCTTGTAATTTTTAGTGGAACTATTTGTTTATAAATCTCATTATCTAATTCATTAGCATTCTTACATTCATTTTTTAACTCTCCAACGGCATGAAAAGAAGGGAGGAGAGTCCATAATTGTTCTAGACTAGATTGAATTCCTGTTAATCTTGGCCAGAGTCTCGAGAAGATTAGCATAATTATCATCAGTTCTGTTGGTTGTGCCTGGAAAAATTTTATTGAGAAATAAACAAAAACAGAAATAAGAACAGCTGACACAACCTTGTAGATTAGCTGTGAAGTTGCTCGAACTTTTACAATATTAATCATGTTCTTTTCCATTTCAAAATTTAATTCTTTAAACCAACTCACATGTGTTTCTTCTAATGTATTACTTTTAATATCCTTTATACCGTTGAAATGTTCAGTCATCCCACCTAAGAATTTTTTTGACAGTTGAACCGTATTTTCTCCAAGGGAATTTGATTTCTTTACAAGCCCTCTGGAACTGAAAACCAGTAACAACCCAAAAAACAACACAAATAACGTCATATTAAACGAAAGGTACATAGATAACCCGATTTGTATAATAGTAAATACTATTGAAGTTAGAAATTGTAGAAACATCTGAACTCCACCAGTCACTCTTCCAATTTCAATTGTCATTATATTGACAATATCGGACTTTCTTTTCTTAATGAAGAAATTCCAATTGGACTGGAGCAATGCTAGATAAGTCTCTTCTCTAATTTGTCTACTAAATCCTTGCTGTATTTTTGTATTTAAAATCTGCTGATTTCTTTGAAAAAGCGCCTGACTTACCATTAAACTTATGTAGAATGATAGTAGAAGTAATAACCCTACTTCCATTGAAAACTGATTAAAAAAAGCATAAACTAATCCCAACTTCGTCCCTTCTGTCATATTAACATTTAATATGCCGCTAAAATTTATAAGTGGAATAAGTAATAAAATTCCTACACTTTCAATTAAGCTAAGGATTATCATCCCAAATAAATTCAAATACAAAACGACTCCCGAGTATATGTGTAGCTTTTTTACATAATAAAATAAGAATCTCATTGAACGGCTCCTCCTAGGAAAACGCGTACTTTCTGGTTTTCCTCCATAACCAAATAAAAGGTCTAAGCGGAAAATAAAGGAAATGTAAATATTTTGGTAAGGGTAATGTAACAGCATCCTCGGGATATGGAAACAAAGTACTTAATCCAAAAGCTACCTTATGGTAAATAGACATTAATGCGAATAGATGTCGTTTATGATGATTCACTACCTCTTTTGGTACTGGTTCTGTGTGTAAATTAACCATTCTCTCCAAATAAAAGATTGCTTGCTGTGCCAATTTAATAGATTGTCTATCAATTCCTACATCAGGTGTTTTAGTTCCAAGAAGCTCCCTTGTAAGAATAATCGTTTGCTTCCCTATGGAATCAACATGATATTTCCTTAGAAACTTCATTAAAACTTGGAGATCAATTCCTTTGTTAAGTAGATGGTCAATATCTAATAACCACCTTAATCTTGACCAACCATGTCGTGCTCCATGTGTGACTAAAAAATAGAATAGATCTACATGACATAAATAATAAATCGGTTTTTCGATATATGAACTGGTTTCTTTTCTTGACCAAAGGAATTGAAAAGAAGGTTCAATTCCTGGGCCAGGGTTGAGTCTCCAATGCACTTCAATTTTTATATTTTTCATAGGATGAACATATGTAAAATGATGGTGTCTCCATTTCCAATCATTTAATATGGATTGGATGTATTCATCCTTTACATACCCATCTTTTAGGAGTAACTCCTCCACCATCTCTAAATCTTTTATTTGTACTAACAGATCAATGTCACTTGATGTCCTTAACGAAATATCACCATATAACTCAGTTGCTAATATTGGGCCTTTTAAAAATAAAGTAAGAATTTTATTCTTGTTAAACAAGTTATTAATATAGTCCATCTCAGAGCTTAGTTGAAGCATAAGAAATGTATTTTGCTGATAATATTTATTAATTTCATTGATGACAAACTGGGGTATATTTGAAGTATTTAATGAAGGAAGCTTAGCAGCAAGGTTTGGATACAAGCGGTGATGCATGGCCAATTCTAAAAAAAGCTCCCAATCCATATTTTCTGGAATATTGGAAAGAAAACCTTCTATGTTTCTTGTATCATTACTTATTATTTTAAGAATTAATCTTAATTCTTTTGAGATACCACTAGTATTTAGGATTGAGTGTTTTTCTCCCATTATGTTCCCCTACACTTCTTTTTTTCTTGAAAAGATTCCTACGATAGTAAAATTCTCCTTCTCTTCTCCACCTGTTACAAATTGATCCCCACTTCTCAACCATGCATGGGCAATCAACTCTCCTTTAGCATTCTTTCCCGTACCTAAATATAAGGTAGAAGAAACCTTCCTTCTTTCGAGCATCTTCATTCCTGCAATCGCTCGAACTAGACACATACTCTCCCACATTGTATGTCGGCTCATAATATCAATCGCCTCTGATATTTGAGCAATTACTCTTTCATTTCCAGCTATACCCTCAAATTTTGTTTCATGTAATTCTAATTTTAATCTTTTCGTTAATTTATTGAACTTAAGCATTTTTAAACATCTAGCCCAGCCTAACATTAGGAACGCTTCTAATAATAATAGTTGCTTGTATATATCTAATGAAAAAAATTTTTTAATTTTATTAATGCTCATTATATTTATAACCTTATTTAACTATTACTAGATTTTCTACAAGAAGAGAGTTAACAAACTCAAGAACCTGTTGTTCACATTCAATATCGTTTACATCATATTCAACTAAAATATCAGAAACTAGTTGTCTCAGTTTAATTGGATCTTTTAGTTTCTCCCAAATCAATCCGCCAATTTCTCCCAGATTGTAGTATTTACCATTTTCTACATTTAACATAACAACTTCACCATTCATGTTACTAACTATATTTCCTGAAGCTTGGTAGACCGTATTTTCTAGTGTAATAGTATCTATAATCCTCATCTTATTCCTCACTTCTAATCGTATTTAATAAACACTTCTTTAGTTCATTCACAGAAACCCCTTTTACTGGACGACTAACCTTATAGGTCATAATCTTAGATAATATTTGAGTAGAGAGCGTAAAATGCCAATCCATTAAATCAAATTTAGGTAAAAGGAAATTCCTATACGTGTGATTGAATAACATATGGAATCGATTTAGATTAAAAAGGGATTGAATTTCAATAGTCGAGCTATCATTCTTCAATATTTCAAATATTCCAGCCAAAGGCAAAGGTTCTGTACAATAGTTTGATTCTACCGGAATACAGAATTTTTCCTCACGACCAAATATTGACTGGTAGTTATTCTGTTCCATCCCTAATATTTCTAAGCTTTCCTGCCATAATTTTTGTTGTGGATAAGATGGCGTTACCCACGGTTGACCATCAATCATCGTCACAGCTATTAAATCATCGCTAACCATTTTATAACCGCTATTGATAAAAGAAGAAGCAAGAGTCGATTTTCCAACACCGGAATTTCCTACAAACGCATAGGCCTTCCCGTTTATCTCTATTAAACTGCCATGAAGAGGCAGTATTTTTCGTTGTAATAGAATGATCCCCATGCATGTTCCTAAAATATATAGTTTTACTAGTGGGATATCAGCGGAATGGAGGCACTCTACATGAATTTTTTTCCCAGCATCCATATAAAAGGTTGCAACCTTTGGAACATGAAATGTCAAGATGTGCCCGTCTTTTAAGAATTCATACTCATTGGACTTTAACGAGAGATCCCTTACAAACGATATAGTAACTTTAAGATCAACACTCGTTGTTCTCTCATTCAAAACAGGAAGCTCGTGCATCAGTATATTACTTTCCAATTTGAGTCCAAACGCCCTGTATTGGTGGTTTTGTTCTGTAACTAGCATTCCGTTCACTCCAAAATATTACAGACTTGATGGAAAGCCCTTATACGTATGTATAATCACTGGTATAAGGGCGCCCAGTAGTTTATAAATTCAATTAGCTAGTAAAACGTCTCCATGTTTGTGGATTATTCGGATCTACATCTTCACCCGGAACATATGCTTCATCAGTATATGGCCCCCAAACGGTTGAAGCCATAGTCATCTTTACATCTAAAACCTCTAAAACTGGTGCATTCCATGCTTTTTTCATACTTGTCACCTCCTTTCAATAAAATTTTTAATAAACCGATAAACAACTAGGATCCTCATGATTATCTTATAATCCATATCTATCGCATCTTCAGACTTCACATTATTCTTCATTTTATTGATTCCTCTTTGAATGACATTTGAATCTACAAATGATAATAATGTTTCATCTTTAGAAAATTCCATTACTTCTTCTTTTAAGGAATCCCAAATAGGTATCATCCGATGAACCCAATCTGCCCCTTGAACACCACGAACACTTTGATTTAATCGAATACTATCTGGTAAATATCCTTCTGTTGCATTACGTATTAGAGCTCGATCTAGCCCATTTTGGACATATTCATCCTCAGGTACCGAGAGACAAAATTGAATCACTCGTAAATCATTTGTAGGGTCTCTCTTCCAAACGGAATAGGGTAGTGAGAGTTTGCATGCTAACGTATTACTTGCGTTCCAGTGAAAGACATCCTCAAAATGACGTTTTCTATTTTGGTAAATATCCTGAGAAGACAACCATCCTGATTCATCAATTCCATAAGCTTTTAACCTAGCGTATACGTTTGTTTTTTTTGCAAATTCAGGATTAATAATAGATATTACATCTTCTTCATTAGTTTTATTGAAAGAAGGCAATGCCATTTTGGCTATAAAAGGGATACGACGAAATCTGCTTCCACCGACATTTTGACTGAATTGATTTAGTTCATTAAAAAGTTTAATAAACTTTAATTTTTTAAATAAAATTGCATAATAATCTAAAGCGCTTCCCCATGAAATTGAAATATTCCCTCTCCCACCATTTAATAGAACTCCTACATTCTGCTCACTGGCTTTCTCATACATTCCTTTTAGCCAAAATGAATTCTCAAAGAACTTGTAGGGCATTTCCATTACGTCAAGGAAACTATTAATTTCTGTATAAGAATCCCTGCCATTAAAATCAAGGTAGTGTTCCTTGATCCCCCCAACATGGCTAACAGTCTCACTAATTAGAGGTTTTTCATTTGAAAGTAAATGCCTAGGTGTAAAATCTTTAAAATCACTAGGAGGAATGTAACTAAAAGCATATAAAGATTTATCCTTACTTAAGAGTTTTCTAGCAAAGGCCACAATCGCCCCTGAGTCTAGACCTCCACTAAGTTGAGCTCCGACGTTTTGGTGTGTTCTTAGTCTTGATCCTATAGCCTCCTGAAAAACATCTCGAAACGCCTCAACATATTCATCTGTTGATTTAAGTGTGATAGTCTTAAAATTGAATCTTGTGTATCTTTTTAGTACTAACTTGTTATCCTTAATAGTAATACTATGTGACGGAAGAATTTGGTCTATATCTTTATATACTGATTGTGACGCGTTAGCTACATCTGCCATCCCTATAATTGCTAGATACTCCGCTAACCATTGTTCGTTGAGTTCTGTTTTCACATATGGAAATCCTAGAATGGGCTTTATCAACGTACAAAACACAAACCTTTGACCATTTTTAAAGTAATAAAGCGTTCGACTACCCGAAAAATCTCGAGCCCCAAACAATTTCTGCTCCTTCTCATCCCAAATCACATAAGCAAAGTCCCCAACTAAAAACTTTGGTGACTCTTCCCCCCACTTATGATAGGCAAGGAGAATCAGCTGACTATCTGTAATCTTCTTTTGATCTTCTCTATCAATCTGTAAAAGCTGAAATAGCTCTTCCCGATTATCAATAATCGCATCTGCTGTAATAGCCAAACGTCTTTCATAATCATAGAATGGTAGTTGTTCGCCAATGGATTCTGGTGTGATCCATTGAGCATGGCAGCCTAGGAACAGGTTATCTTTGTGCCAGGTTTGTATGTCGTTGGCGGGAAATTTTTCTAGAGCTTTCATCATGCCAGTGCTTTGTTCAATTGAGACGGGTTCCCCGTTAAGGTTTAAGATTCCAGCAATTGCGCTCATATTTCCTCCTGAATTACAGACAATATGTATTTATGTATATCACGATGTTCTCATTAAAGAACATTAATTCCAAAAAAAATTCCCTGTTAAATCCTTTCACCGGAAGTTCTCTATTAAGAACTACTTTGATAAAATAAAAATACCACCTTCTACTCCTTTAGTCAATCTACTTTTATTAATTTACACAAAATAAAAATAGACATTCAAAATCGAATGTCTACAAAATCAACAAAGCGGTCCCAATCGTAATTAATACCGCTCCCGCAATCGTATTTTTCGACGGCTTCTCCTTCAAAATAATAAAACTTAGCACCATCGTAATAACGACACTGAATTTATCAATCGGCGTGACCACACTTACCTTCCCGAAGGCAAGCGCTGCAAAGTAGCAGAGCCATGAAAGCCCGGTAGCCGCTCCGGATAAAATTAAAAATATGTAGGATCGTCTCGAAATGTTTTTCAACTCTTTACCTGTTCTTTGGAAAAATACAATGCCCCATGCAAACAGGATGATCACTACGGTTCGGATAAACGTGGCTACATTAGAGTCCACATCTTCGATTCCGATCTTTGCTAAAATATTTGTTAAAGAAGCAAAGATCGCTGATAGAACCGCCAACCAAATATACGACTGACCTACTCGAACTTTTTTCTCTTCTTTATTTCTTCCAATTAGCACGAAGGTTCCGACAGAGATAATGACTCCTCCAGCTACGACAAGGGTAGTTGCTGGCTCTTGAAGAACAATAAACGATAGAATAATCGTTAATACGACACTTGCTTTATCAATCGGAACGACCTTCGATACATCACCGATTTGAATCGCTTTGAAAAAACACAGCCAGGATAGTCCTGTTGTTAACCCAGAAAGAACAAGGTAAAACAATGCTTCTCCCGATACCTCAAACAAGGCATCTGTTTGTTTTGTGATCACTACCATCACAAAAGCCATAATCAGTACGACGACAGTTCGTACGGCTGTAGCGAGGTTGGAATTCACATTTTCAATGCCGATTTTGGCTAAGATAGCGGTAAGTGCTGCGAATAAAGCGGCAAGTAAAGCTAAAATAATACTCATTGTATCAGCTCTTTTTCTTTTTATATAATTGGATAATAAAATTCTTCTTTATCTTATTTTCGCCAATTTCTAAACATTCGTCCAGTTTGTACCAACTTAAAATAGATTTCTACCATTCTAGGTTTTAGACAGTAACCTGATTCATCGTCCTAACTTGATTTCGTCCCATTTCTTTCGCCCGGTAAAGAGCTAGATCTGCCTGTTCAATCAGTTGATTTAACTCTTCTTCTTCCATTATTGTCCCTGTTGCGTATCCAATACTCACTGTGACAACCTGGGCCACAGGTGAAAAACCATGTTCCAACCTCAGCTCCACCACAGAATGCCGTATCTCCTCAGCCAACCCACGAACAGACTTTTCATCCATATCAAACAGAGCCACAATAAACTCTTCTCCCCCAAACCTAGCAGCTATGCTTGAAGGGGCATCAACTACCTTTGTTAACACTTTGCCAACAGCCTGAATAACTTGATCACCTTGTAAGTGCCCATAATGATCGTTATATGGTTTGAAAGCATCGATGTCAATCATAAGAATCGATATTGGTCTTTCCTGATTTGAATGGGTCAATGTACTTTCAATGTATTGATAAAATCCTCTTCGGTTTGATATTCCTGTGAGCTCGTCTAGCATCGAAAGCTCTTTTAGCTTAGCATTCATCTTTTCATTTTCTTTTATTTTTTCAGCAAGTGAGTTGTTTGATTCTTTTAATAACAGCTCACTGATGTAATTGGTCGCGTAGCTTCGATATAGCATTCGAGAAGCAAGCCAACAAAAAAATAGGAAGACAGTTAAATTGATCAAATGTCCCATTACAACGGTACTCGAGGGTTGAACTATTGGTAATCCGATTCCTAAAACGAGAATGGCTGGTGTGTATATGGCCAGCATGATTTTATTAGTGGCGTGAAACAGAATCGATACACACATAAAGTTCACAACAAACGCCATGACATGTCCGTACTCTTTTTGGTCTACGAGCGTTACAATTGCACCCCAAACTAAAAACAAACTGACAAGGGTTAATAACACAGGTTTAGCCCACTTATTCCGGGAGACCTGGTGCTCGAACCAACGTATTAATAAAAGCATCGTACTAGCCATGATGACTAAAGTGATATACAGAATAAAATATGTATTTCCATCTACTAAGATTTGTTTCGTAGCGTAAGTTTCAGCCATATTCATTCCAAGTAAAATAGCTTCGAATAATATAACAATACTAGCGAATAGCTTACAGCGTTGGATGTTTTCTTTAAACAGATATTCTTCTAATAATATTTTCTTTTCCCTAGGGATATCTGGTGTAAGAAAGGAACGTTTGATCTTCATTTCACAACCTCATTTCGGTACTATTTACCTAGTATACAAAAGAAGGAAGATGAAATATATTCTTTTCTTTTTAAAAAGCTTGTGGACAATCGCCACAAGCTTTCCCGTTAGTCGTTCGATAGAGACATAGCCGTTTCCGCAGTCCTCAAATCCACCTCTAGTTGTTTTTTCGTATCTTGAGGATGATAATACCCCTTTTCCATCATATACGTCGAAATTTTCCGATGAGCATCAATCGCATCCTCGAGTTGATCCATTAAGGTTTGTCTAATTTCTGGAGTAGCGGTTTCCGTAATGGCAAATGAGTAGTTTCTTACGGCCGTTTTTGATGCCATTAAAAGGTCAGTCGCGATGACCTGATCGGTTAATGGAGCCATGCCTGTTAGTTTTTCAATGAATCCGTTCATAGTACCCTCCGTTACGTAAGATGACGTTTTAACCCTTCGATATGTCTGGAGGAAGCTGAGACATCCTCCTGCATTAATTCCTTTAAAGCCGGGTCAGTTACTAAGGCTTGCATGACTGTTGATTTGGTTAAACATAAGCTTTTAAACGTTAATAGTTCATGTAATTCCAGACTTTCGTGAACTCCGATATTGTCTATCATGATCTCACCTCCACTTATAGTTCAAGAGCTTCTGTTGCGTAAGAAATATCCTTTTTTAACTGCTCTGGGATGTTGTAAGCATCATAAATGCCCCTGTCCTGAAGGAATCCGTATATTCTTTCATGGTAGGCGATCGCGTTTCGTAACTCTTGTCGTAAAAATGTATGTACCTCATCTGATGTCGCTTCCGTAATTGCTACGGAAAGGTCTTTTATGGATGCTGTGGTTTCAAACAGCATATCCGTTGCAATCACATGATCTGTAAAGCTTAATGGTTTTACCTCCAAATATAACACCTCCTACTGGTCCATTTTCGTTTGAGCTCTTGCCAATATATCTCTCATTTGGCTCAACGTCGCTGTTCCTAATCGAATGTTTTCTTCCACTAATTCTTTTAGATCCGGATTTTCTACTCGGTCGAGTCGAGCTTTAGCCTCCACTAAACATGCCACCTTAAAGGCATTTAGTTCTCTTAAATCAATAATTTCATGTACCCCAATTTCATGACTCTCCATTTGCTTCACCTCCTGCTTTTTAGCTTTTGTTCGAACACAGAAACATATCCAAAAATAACAATGTTTGAAGAGTGGGAATGTGTAACACAATAAGAACGCTTTGAAGGAGGATTTGGATGAAAAAAGTAAGCTGTGGTTCAGGCCAAGCAAAAGGAAATGCACCAAAAGGGGATTTAAAATGGTGGCAGCTGAGCCTTATCGGTATCGGATGTACGATTGGAACAGGGTATTTTCTTGGATCTGGTATTGGGGTAAAAATCACCGGACCTGCGATCGTTTTCTCCTTTTTGTTAGCTGCGATTGGAACGTATGTGGTGTATCATTTTTTAGCGATGATGACAACGAAAGATCCGCAAGAAGGTTCGTTCTGTTATTATGCCGGAAAAGCTTTCGGACGCTGGGCTGGATTTAGCTGTGGTTGGAATTACTGGATTTCGAAAATTTTAATTATCGGAAGTCAGTTAACAGCATTAGCGATTCTTTCTCGATTTTGGTTCCCTAAGGTTCCACTGTGGGTATTTGCTGCAGGCTATGCGGTACTTTCTATAATTGTCGTTTTTTTAGGAACAAAAGGGTTTGATAAGGTAGAAAATGTGTTAGCCGTAACGAAGACGTCGGCTATTCTTATGTTTATTGTTCTTGCCATTGCTGCGCTTATAGGATGGGTTCATGGAGGTGATACCCATCAGCCAGGAATGCCAAATTCCTTTCATGACCTATTCCCTAAAGGTGGACTAGCATTTTGGTCTTCCCTGCTTTATGCATTTTATGCGTTTGGTGGAATTGAAGCGATTGGATTATTATCCATGCAGCTTGAAAATAAAGAAGATGCTCCAAAAGCAGGACAGATTATGCTAATCGTATTGACCATTATCTATGCGATATCCATGGGACTTGTTGTCACTATGGTTTCTTATCAAGCGATTGATGAAAAAGAAAGCCCCTTTGTGACTGCCTTGTCTCATTATAAGCTGCCATTTTTTCCGCATGTGTTTAATGCAGCCATTATAACAGCCGGGTTCTCCACGATGACAGCATCGTTATTTACGGTAACCAACCTGTTAAAAACATTAGCCAAAGATAAGGATGCCCCAGCTATATTTGAAAAAGAAAAGAAGCTCTTTTTCGGAAAAGAAGTTCCGCTTCCTTCGTTAGGGCTGGCTACGTTAGGTTTATCGGCATCAGTCGTTGCCGCCTTGCTTTTACCAGGAAAAATCTATGCGTATATCACAACGGCAGCTGGAATTTTACAAATGTATAACTGGGCGTTTATCATCCTCTCTGCCTTAAAAATTCTAAAGCTCAAGGCTTGGGATAAAACACTATGTATCCTCGGATTGATTTTGCTTGCTGCTGCTGTATCAGGGACGATATTTGAAAAAAGTATCCGACTTGGATTCTTTATTAGTTTGATCTTTGTCGTACTGATTGCTCTTGTCACTTTTATTATGACTCGAGTATGGAAAAAGGCAAAACCAGCGTAAATAAAGTCCCAATAAGGGCAAACTTATTGGGACTCTACCTGCTATAACAGCTGAATATTTGCCTCTCTACAAGATTGCAGAATCTCCTCATTCCATATGGACACTTGAACCTCGCCAATATGTGCTTTTTGCAGGAAAAACATACACAATCTTGATTGACCGATTCCTCCACCAATGGTGTATGGAACTTCCTTATTTAAAATGGCTTGGTGAAATTCTAACTGTGCACGATCTTCAGCATCCGCTAGTTTTAACTGCTGTTTCAAGGCTTCTTCATCTACTCGTATCCCCATAGAAGACACTTCAAATGCCATTTCAAGGGTCGGATTCCAAAGGACTATATCTCCATTCAACGTCCAATCGTCATAATCTGGGGAGCGGCCATCGTGTTTGTTGCCTGACTTTAATGCACCACCAATTTGAGAGATAAACACGGCACCGTATTCCTTAGCAACCTTATCTTCTCTTTGCTTCGGTGTTAAGTCTGGATATTGATCTTCGAGTTCCTGTGTCGTGACAAAATGAATATTCATCGGAAGCGATGGTTTTAATTCTGGGAAAAAGTCATTAAGGTAAATCTCTGTGGATCGAAGCACATTATAAATTTTTCGAACTTCCGCTTGCAAGGTTTGGACATTGCGTTGTTCTTTGGTAATGACCTTTTCCCAGTCCCATTGGTCCACATACAGGGAATGAAGATTGCTGAGGATTTCGTCACGACGAATGGCATTCATATCAGTATACAACCCTCTGCCTAAACCAATTCCGTACTTTGCTAAAGCCAGCCGTTTCCATTTAGCTAAAGATTGGACCACTTGAATTTGTGTATCTTCTATATCAAGAGCATCGAAGGAAACAATCCGTTCCACACCATTTAAATTATCGTTTATCCCGTTCCCTTCTTTTACAAGAATCGGCGCTGACACTCGAATTAGATTCAATTCTTCAGCCAAATTGCTCTCAAAATAATCCTTCACCTTTTTTATTGCTTGTTCGGTTTGTAGTAAATCGAGTTTTGACTTGTAACCTGCAGGGATTTTCCTTGTCACTTCACATCACCTATTTCTAAAGAATAATCAGATTTTTTTGCTTTAAATGGATGAAGGGCATCCACTTCACGTACAGTGTATGAATATGTTATTAGGTGGTGAATGTCCCGCATGTTCTTTTTGGATTTCTGGAAGACTTTGCATACCCCACCTTAAAATGGACATTCTATGACAGTAATAATGATTTAGGAGGTTATCTTTTTGACAGAGAACAAAGATAAAAATGCTTCAAACGGACAAGATGAGAACCGTGAGACGTTAACCACTCGTCAGGGCCATCCAGTACCAGATAATCAAAATATCCGTACGATTGGTAACCGCGGACCAGCTACACTTGAGAATTATCACTTCATTGAAAAGATTTCCCATTTTGATCGTGAGGAGATACCAGAGCGTGTAGTACACGCACGTGGCTCTGGAGCATTCGGGTATTTTGAAACGTATGGAAAAGTGGGAGATGAACCAGTAGAAAAGTATACGCGCGCCAAAGTATTTTCTGGAGCGGGGAAGAAAACGCCATTAATGGTTCGATTCTCTACTGTGGCAGGCGCGAAGGATTCGCCCGAAACCGCACGTGACCCACGTGGCTTTGCTGTAAAAATGTATACGGAAGACGGAAACTGGGATCTTGTTGGAAACAACCTGAAAATTTTCTTTATTCGTGATGCGATGAAGTTCCCTGATATGATTCACGCTTTTAAAGCGGATCCTGCTTCTAACGTTCCTAATCCACAGCGGATGTTTGATTTCGTTTCCCGCACACCCGAGGCGACACATATGATTACCTTCCTCTTCTCTCCATGGGGAATTCCAGCTACATACCGTCATATGCAGGGTTCTGGTGTGAACACTTATAAATGGGTGAATGCCGAGGGTGAGGCTGTATTGGTAAAATATCACTGGGAGCCAAAGCAAGGAATCCGAAATTTAACACAAGATGAGGCTAACGAGATTCAAGCCAAAAACGTAGGGCATGCTACACAAGATTTATATGAAGCAATTGAACGTGGTGAATATCCAGAATGGGAGCTTTTTGTTCAGATAATGGAAGATGATTACCATCCTGAACTTGATTTTGACCCGCTCGATGATACCAAACTGTGGCCAGAAGATCAGTTCCCATGGTTACCAGTAGGTCGCATGGTTCTAGATCGAAATCCAGTAGATTTTCATGCTGAGATTGAGCAAGCTGCCTTCGGTACAGGAGTTCTTGTCGATGGAATGGACTTTTCAGATGATAAAATGTTGCAAGGGCGTACCTTCTCTTACTCCGATACGCAACGCTATCGTGTGGGAGCTAACTATTTAAAAGTTCCTGTAAATGCGCCAAAGGCACCTATCCACACCAATCAGCAACGCGGGCAAATGGATGTGCGTGACCCAAAAGAGTCAGGGGATAATCCACATATTAACTATGAGCCATCGATGTTAGGTGGATTTAAGGAAGCAAGTAGAGAAGGTCGTGCACCTCACCAACCCATGTATAATGCAGCAGCCATGAGTGCGCCAATTGATCGACCTAACAACTATGGGCAGGCTGGTCACACTTACCGAAGCTTGGAAGATTGGGAGCGCGATGAATTAATTAAAAACCTATCCGAAGCACTTGCCGTGTGCGACCCGAAAATTCAAGATGCCATGATTGATCACTTCACACAAGCCGATGAAGAGTATGGTCGTCGTGTGAAGGAAGGTCTTCACATGAAAATGAAAGAAATGGAAGCTATGGAAGCAGGGAAAGTTCCAGGTCGTGAAGCAGGTCAATCCAAATATGGCCAAGGTTCATTAGCTGCGAATGAAGCAACAGAAGAAGCGGTAAAGAAAAGCCACGAAGCGGATCCTTATTAAGGCTCTAGTGAATGTTGGGTGTCAATTATGTATGAAATAGGCTGATTTTTATTAATGAGAGGCGAGCTACACGTGGTGTGGCTCGCTTTTTGTTGATTTGGAGCCACGCGTTTTGGGAAGGTCGCTGATATATTTCTTATGGTGCTGATATATTGTGGAAGTCGCTGATATATTTGATATGACGCTGATATATTACCGAAGTCGCTGATATATTTGATTATGGCGCTGATATATTGAAAGAGGACGGAAGGATCCTGGAGACCACACCAATTTCTCCCCCATTTTGTTACAGAATGCCATGAAATTCCAACCAGATTCAGCTATAATAAAACCATAAGCTAGTCTTCTATTGAATTTACCTTAGGATGTGTAAAAGAAATGAGCCATTATTCTGCAACGAATATAAAGATTAGTAAATTATCCATTTTTAGTGGGTATCAGGTTCTATTTGAAGTGAAAGGTCACTCTTATCAAATGTTAGTAGGGGGAGGCGATTTCAACTTCCCAATGAACATTATTCATTATTTTAAAGAGGACGGGAAATGTCCTGTTTGCGACAAATACACGCTAACTTATCCAATGGGACAGCAACCATGTTCTGCATTGTTGCGAGACAAAATGATGTTGTTCGATCTTTTCCAAAGAAAATTCCAGGCAAAATAAAACAAGGCAGCCCGAATTCAAAAGTGGCTGCCTTTCCTTATGCGGCTAGTTGCTGTTGCTTGAAGCTTGTTAGTTTACGATATTGGAAGAATACGACACCTGCTGCAAGAATTCCTATGAAGTTTACGGCAAGCGCAAATACAAATACGCCTTGAATATCTACATATCGGGTGATGAATCCTGATACCATCGGAATAAGAGTCGTTGCTAATCCTGTTGCGGTGTACATAATTCCTGTTACTGAGCCTTTACGATCCCAGAAGAACTCGCATAATACGGTTAATCCTAGCTGAAGAACACCTGCTAGAAAGAAGCCGATCAGGAATGCTGAAATCATTGCGAGCACTGGTGTTTTAAAAGTCAATAATACCAAAATCGACAAAAATGATAGTATCGGATACACAAGAACAATGGTGACGGGACGAATCGTCTTTCTTACTAAGAATGCTAAAGAGATAACAGAGAGAAGAGCTCCCCAGCTGTAATAAGACATCAGCTTTAACGAATCAACTAGAGGCATTCCTATCATTTCCTGCCCGTAAGTGGGAATCCAAATATTCATTAAATACAGTAGAGCTGGAGCAGTAAAACCAATTACGATAATGGCCACTCCTTCAATCTTAAAATTAGGCTTTGTATAGAACACGACAGGTGGGCCGCTTTCTGTACTTTCTGCGCTAACCTTATGATTAGGAAACTTTGCCTTTATTAACATGAAGCCAGACACCAAGAAAATGATGGCAGGAATAAAAAACGATGCTCCGTAAAAAATATCATGCTGAATAAAAAAGGCAATCAGAAATGGAAGTAAAGCAGAGCCGAAAGAAATAAATGCCTTTAAAGCAACCGTAGCTGAACCAGCTGTCTTTGGGAAAACCTCCATTAACGTTGGGTACGTTCCTGCATCTAGAAATGCATTGCCCAATCCACCACAGAAGGCAAAGACAATTGCCAATTCATAGGTTGGACTAAGAGGAATACCAATTAGGAAGAAAGCAAATAACAGACAACCAGCGACGATAAATGGTTTTCTACCAATCTTATCAGACCATACACCACCTAAATAGAGTGACAAGAGCCGACCGAGCCCAAATGCCGAAATGATAAAGCTGACTCCAGCTTTATCTGTGTGAAATTGCTCCGTTAGGAACGACATATTTTGTGCAATCATAATATAGGCCATGCCAAAGACAAAATAGTTAATGTAGCAGCCAATTGCAGTGAAAGAGTATTTATTTTTCATGTTCAGCACTCCTTTCTTCTTCAGTAAAGTACACTTTGTGAGAACTTGAGCATATTATAACAGTATTAAGATACTTATTACGGTGTAAATGCGTCTACTTTTTGAAATCAAATGGTCTAACTGGAGAACTTTCTAGAATCATAGGGGATGGCACTAATACATGTGATTAGTGCCATTTCCTTTTTAACTCGCCATTTTAACCGGAGCTGTTGCCTTTTCTGCATACTTCTTGTTCACATATACGGCAAGTCCGACACCGATGGCTGTGATGGCAAAGTTAAATAATAGTAGATACAATGGGCCATTTACTCCGCCAGCTTTCGTGATGGCTCCTGCAGCTGTTAGAATCGTGTAGTTTGCGAGACTTGAAGCGATCATTACGACAGATGTCATTTTCCCACCGTTTGCTGGTGATAACTCTACAGCTAGAGATGTGACTAATTGAAGTACTCCACCTGCAGCAGTAAACCCAAGCACGAAACCACCGACTAATAAAATAGAAGGTACTTTCACAAAGTAAATCACTAGCAACATGACGGCAGCAATCGCTGGGTAAAGAGCAACGACTTGAACCGATTGAAGAATTTTTTTGTTAATTAAATAGGATGTTACTAGAATTGCAATAACTGTACCAAGTGCATAATACGATTGAATTTTACTTGGGTCTGCTAAACCGTATAGTTTTCCTAATTCCTGATTCGCATTTAACCATAAGATAAATGTAGAAGTAACGGTAAAACCTAAGATCACAATCGCCAAACTTGGTCCTGTTAACTTTAATTTTTCTGATTTTTTAGAGTCTGTTTTTTCAACTTTCACCAACATTGGAGGGAATGGTAAAACCGACATTAGTACCCCTGATACAGCTAATAAAATTGCTGATAAATAGAATAATGATGTAAATGGCATCGTATTTGCTGCTACAAAACCAATCATAAACGGAAGCAAAAATTGTCCAATAGAGATCGAGAACTTTACAAATAGATTACCCACATCGCCTTTTTTCTTAAAAATTTCCATGATGGCCGGATAAACCGCTGTATCTATGAAAGAGTTCGCCACCCCACCTAATAAAGCAAATGCATAAGCAACATACATACTTGGTGAGAATACAAGACCGATAAAATAAGTAACATAGGCTGTAATACCAATTAATCCAGATACTCTTCGTCCAAACTTATCTGACAGTGGTCCTGCAATGGGAAGTGAGATTAAACGTCCCAAGCCTAATGCGGCAATGACCGTAAGCACCATACTAACGTCAAATGTACCATCCGTTAATGTAGTAGCCCCCCATTTTTCTGCAAAATTCTGCTTGTATTGCGCTAAGATGGATACTCCAATTCCGTGAACTAAATAAGTAAAATAAAGTGCAAAAGCGATTGGGTAATATTTTTTATTTGTCTCCATACCTTCTTCTCCTTTCAAATTTGTGAATCACTTCACATTATTAATGAAAAAAATATATTTAGCAGAGAAAGGAATACCATTCCTTTCTCTTTTAAAACATTTCCTCTTTTACATACTCAACGGGCATATCTTCGCCAGTCCAAAGCTTAAAGGCTGCGGCACCTTGCCAAAGCATCATTCCTAATCCATTGATTACTTTTGAACAACCAGCTTCTTCTGCTAATTCTAGTAATCTTGTTTTACGTGGAATGTATACGACATCAGATACAATGAGCTCTGGACGTAACCAAGATGCATCTGGCACCACGCTCTCTCCTTCTAACGGCTTCATTCCTACACCTGTTGCATTTGTAAGAATATCACTAGTTGCAATTTCTTCCTTTAAACGATCGGCATCATCTAAATTGTAAACCGTTGCCTTACAATTGATTCCTTCTATTTCTTCGTTAATGATTTGGGCATTTTTTAAAGCACGATGATAAAAGTCGTCCTCTCGGTTAAAAATCGAGATTTCAGCTACTCCATCCAAGGCAGCTTGAATGGCAATCGCTGTCGCAGCTCCACCAGCACCCATCAAGGTCATTTTCTTGCCAACAACGTCCACACCTGCTTCTTTTAATGCTCTCATATATCCAGTTCCATCAGTAATATGACCAATTAGCTTTCCGTTTTCGTTAACCACTGTATTCACTGCACCCGTAAACTGAGCAGCAGGAGAAAGTTCATCTAATAATGGAAGAATTTTCGTTTTATTGGGCATGGATACATTAAAGCCTCTTACTCCTAACGCTCTCATCCCAGTTACTACATCGGCTAATTGCTCATTTCCTACCTCGAATGCCATATATGAATAATTTAACCCACGTTCTCTTAATGACATATTTTGCATAGCTGGTGATAATGAGTGTCCGATTGGGGTTGCTAAAAGTCCAATTAATTTTGTTCTGCCATCGATGCGTCCTAAGTCTGCCATGTTCCTTGCCTCCAATTGAATTGTTGTTTACCTAGCTGGTTTATTGTGAAATGATTCACAAGATTAAACAAACTTTTTTTCATGAATTCATGTTATGCCTTAATTGTATGGGGGAGAGAAAGGAAAGTCTAATTAAAAAAAACAGTCTAATTCATAGGCTGTCCCTATTAAAAACTCCAATAAAAACAAAAAAACCATTCGTTGAATGGCTTGTTCGTCATATATTATCTTGGCTCATAAATATCCCAAGCAACTTTTAATGAATCCACGATATAGTCAGCGATCTCTTCTGCTTCCTGTGTATCGGTTTTTACCCTTGAATGGTGGTATTGATAGATCTCTTGTCTACTATTAAAAAGCTCCAAAATCTCATCAATATTCCTACCTTGAAGAACGGGTCTTGAATCAATAATTAAACTAATACGATCCTTCCAATATTCCCACGATAGGTCCAGGAAAAATACGATACAATTTTTCGTGCACGCTTCCCTTATATCTTCTTGAAGAAATGCACCACCACCTAAAGAAAGTACTGAAAGCTTCTTCTTGCTTAATTCAGTAATTACTTCCTTTTCTTTGGCACGAAAGGCTTTTTCCCCAATTTGCTTAAAAATTTCTGAAGTTGGTGCACCGTATTCTTCTTCGATCACTTGATCAATATCTATAAAATCACGATAAAGCTTTTTAGCTACTAATTTTCCAATGGTTGTTTTCCCCACACCCATAAAACCGATAAATACAATACTTTTCTCTCTTAATGGAACTTCTCTTCCTGTCACTGTCATCACTCCAACGTTCACTCCAATACTTAACCGGACTAAAGCATATTGTATGCTACCATGTTATCACTTTTTTACGTTTGTTCCAAAGTAAATTTCTGAGAATTCAAGTTTTTTTATCACCAAATGACCAATTTTATGATAATATACATATATGAACATATGCTCATATGTTAAATTACTGATTAAAGGGGCTAGATGATGGAACGTACTGATCATTCTTTTCTTAACCAAGCTACTGCGGATGAAGCAGCCAGAATTTTTAAAGCACTAGCTGATCCAACAAGAATCAAAATTTTATACCTACTCTCCCAAGAGGAATGCTCTGTGAGTCATATTACGGAAGTACTGGAGATGACTCAATCGGCCGTTTCACATCAACTGAGCACACTGCGAAAGCTTCGATTAGTCAAGTATCGTCGGGAAGGAAGCACCTTGTACTATTCATACGATGACGAACATGTTATCACGATTCTTCAGCAAGTCCTTTCCCATATTAATTGTAATTAGGAGGAATTCACATGGGTCATCATCATCACCACGGTCATGGACATCATCATCACCACCATGCTCATGACCATTGCCATGATCATTTTGATTCGCAGCGGGAAGGAAATAAAAAGGGATTATTAATCGCTTTATTGGTTACAACAGGAATTATGTTCGCCGAATTTTTTGGAGGATTAATGACCAATAGTCTTGCACTTTTGTCAGATGCAGGGCATATGCTTAGTGATGCGAGCTCTTTATTGCTTAGTTTGGTAGCTCTATGGATTGCTTCTCGTCCGGCTACACCAAAGAAAACCTTTGGATTTTACCGTTTTGAAGTATTAGCGGCTCTATTTAATGGAGTAACATTATTTGTCATTGCTGGTTTTATCGTGTGGGAAGCATTTGAACGGTTTATTGAGCCTCCGACCGTAGCAAGCGGAACGATGATCCTCATTGCTTGTATTGGTCTCGGAGCCAATTTAATTAGCGCTTGGTCTTTATTACGAAATGGTGATGTGAAAGATAACGTGAATGTGAGAAGTGCCTATTTACATGTATTAGGAGATGCGTTAGGGTCAGTTGGGGCGATTATTGCTGGAATCGTCATGCTCGTATTTGGATGGTATATCGCCGATCCTATTATTTCCGTTATTGTCGCTTTATTAATTTTACGTAGTGCATGGGGTGTCATTTCTCATTCTCTTCACATACTAATGGAGGGAACACCACCAGCTGTGAATCAAAAGGATGTAAAGAATACTCTTGAATCGATTCCAGGCGTGGTCGATGTACATGATCTCCATATTTGGACGATCACATCTGGACTACATTCGCTAACATGCCATCTGCTTGTAAAAGATGATCAGCCTTCACAAACGATACTTCAAGAGGCGATTTCTTTGGTACGTGAGAAATATCATATTGATCATGCAACCTTTCAAATCGAAACATCCACCCAACTTCATCAAGAATTGAAAATATAAAAAAGTGCTCCCTCATCTGGGAGCACCTTACATATATTAATGAGAACCAGCCTTTTTCAACTCGAATGTTTCTTCGTTTTGCGTTGCAAGCTGTTTCTTTTTCTTGGTCATACGACCTGCCAATAAAACAGCAGCAATGACTAGGATCTCAAAACCATACTTGATAAATCCGTTAGCAAAAATTCCATTTAGGAATCCTTCTCCAACGATCATTTTTGCTGCTGTCCAAGCTAGAATAGCTGAACCAATGGTTACGATAACTGGGTAACGCTCGATCCATTTAATAATCATTGTACTACCCCACATAACAACAGGCACGGAAACAAGTAATCCAATAATTACCAATGTCATATTCCCATGAGATGCACCTGCAATTGCCAGTACATTGTCTAATCCCATTAACGCATCAGCGATGATAACCGTACGAATGGCTGCCCAGAATGTATCTCCGGCTTTTACGTCACCGTGGCTATCGTCATCAGTCAATAGCTTATAAGCTATCCAAACAAGTAATAGTCCACCTACTAAATGTAAACCTGGGACTTTTAGCAACCAAACGACAGCAAGTGTTGCCACTACACGAATGACAATTGCTCCAACTGAACCCCAAAGGATTACTTTTTTCTGCTGTTCTTTTGGAAGATTTCTAGCTGCTAATCCAATAAGAATAGCATTATCACCGGCAAGAACTAAGTCAATAGCAATAATGGTAAGTAGTGCGGTTAAAAATTCTAGTTCCATAACAAATTCCCTCCTAAAAAATAAGTTCTTATCGATTTTTTTGCCCACAAAATAAAGAGACCTTGCCATTGTAGGCAAAGGTCTCGCTAAGCACATTTTATGCCAACAAAGCCGATGGATTGCTCCATGGATTGACGACTTTGTTTCAGGAAAAATCCTGACGCTACTCCCCTTTACTGAGAAAGGAAAACCGATAATATTCTTTTTACTATACTATTAATATAGTCGAAACAAAATGATTACATTCCTATTATGACACAAATTTATTACTATATGCAACTATAAAACTTGTAACATTTTCCCTTTTATAATAATTGGATATCATCAGGCAGTACCACAGTTTTTAAAATATCTACCTCTTCTATTCGCTTGTACGTATAGGAGGAGCCATTTAACAGTGCCGTATCTAAGTAAGCTGGGTGAGCCATGACTTCAATTTTTATTGGTTGGGTGAAGCTTTCCTTAAGATTGTCAAAATACGTTGCTTCCAACCCGTCTCCATAAAAATCAAATAGGGCCACATCAGAAAACGGCTCAACTCCTTGAATTTGGTCTCCCCCATTTGCTCTCACCGGTAAGTTGTATTTTTTAGATAATCGTTGAACAACCGGTAATAGTTCCTCAATCGTATGAACATGATGATGACTATCCATATGTGTAAGGGGAACACCTGAGCTGAGGAACTTTTCAATTTGAGCTGTCCATTCTCTCTCCACTTCTTCAAGATGTACAGAATCTTTTTTCAAGTGGAGCTCTGATAAGGAGTGAAAGAATCCCTCTTCATTTGTAAGTGACCCAACATCTTGTAAAAGGGGTTTGCCACATGTAAGGACCAAATGAATCCCTACTTGTAGGCTAGGATGCTCTTTTGCAAGCTGAATGGCGTGCTCGGTTCCTTCCATATTCATCATCATTGTGGCGGAGTTCACAATTCCATTCAGATGAGTGTCAATAATCCCATAATTCACTCCAGAACTAAAACCAAAGTCGTCTGCGTTTACAATTAATTGAATCATGTACATTCTCCTTATTTTAAAGTAAACTGCGGCAAATGCTCTTTATGCGCTTCTAACATTTCATTAAGAATCGTCTTTGCGGTTTGATCACTTGGAATAAAGGGATTCATGGTCATGGCTAGAAGGGCTGTATTATAGTTTCCGGTTACCGCAGCTTCAATGGCCACCTCTTCAAAGGATTTCATATACCCCACTAGTCCTCTAACCGCTACCGGCAATTCTCCTACACTAACTGGTTTCGGACCGTCTTTTGTAATGACACAGCTTACTTCTACAGCTGCTTGCGTAGGTAAATTGGAAATAGCTCCGTTATTTCTTGTATTCACTGCTTGAATATCACGTTTATCTGTATACATCGAGTGAATTAAGCGAACAGCAGCATCACTGTAGTAAGCTCCACCTCTTTTTTCTAGCTGTGGTGGCTTGATGTCAAGGCTTGGGTCCTTGTACAGCTCAAATAAATCATCCTCTAATCTTTTTACAACCTCCGCTCGAATATTTCCTTCACGGAATTTTTTAAGTTCTTCTTCTAGCATGTTACCAGACTTGTAATAATAATTATGATATGGACATGGAAGAACATTTAATGCTTGTAAAAATTCAGGTTCCCATCCCATCGCATGGATATTTTGCATCGTAATTGCCTTTTCTGGATTTGTTAAAAGAGAAATAACTTCCTTTTTCACCGATATTCCATCAACAAAAACATCCAATCCATACACCAGATGATTTAACCCAGCAAAATCGATTCTAACGCGACTGTGGTCCACACCTAATAATTTCGCCACTCCCATTTCCATCCCGATCGGAACATTGCAAAGCCCTACTACTTTTATTTTCGTATGTTTTAATACGGCCTCTGTTACCATACCAGCTGGGTTGGTAAAATTGATGAGCCACGCGTTCGGACAAAGCTCCTCCATCTCACGACAGATATCAAGGATCACCGGGATGGTTCGGAATGCTTTAAACAATCCACCCGGTCCGTTCGTTTCTTGTCCTAACACGCCATGCTTTAACGGTATGCTTTCGTCCAGTTTCCGAGCCTCTAACAATCCTACTCGCAATTGAGTTGTGACAAAGTCTGCCCCTTCTAACGCTTTTCTTCGATCGAGTGTTAAGTGAACTTCGATTGGAAGCCCTGATTTTTCGACCATTCGTTTGGCTAAGTTTCCAACAATATCGAGCTTTTCTTTTCCTGCTTCTATATCCACAAGCCATATTTCTCTTATTGGTAGTTCGTCATAATACTTAATAAATCCTTCAATTAATTCAGGCGTATAGCTAGATCCTCCGCCAATCGTTACTATTTTTAATCCTGTATTCATGGTATGACCTCCTTATATTGTTAAAAAAGAAACTCCCTGGGAAGATGAATCATTTTGCCCAGGGAATCATTTTTACATTTTCAAAGTATCAGTTGGTGCTTGAAGTTCTCTTTCGCGGTCTTTTCTTGCTTCGATCTTTCCTTGGGCAATCACAAATGGGAGATAAATAGCAATAGAGACTACTAGATTTACAGCCGAAAGAACGGCTCCAGAGATATGACCACCCGTAGCGAGTAGTCCACCTAGGATGGCTGGTGTTACCCATGGGATATCCGCCACAACTGGATGAACCAAACCGAAACTAATCGATAGATATGCAATAATTGTCATAACAATTGGACCTAAGATAAACGGAATAAACCAAATCGGGTTTAATACAATTGGGAGACCAAATAAAATCGGTTCGTTAATTTGGAAAACCCCTGGAGGAGTTCCTAGCGCTAATAGCTGTTTATGCCTTCTTCTTCCGGCAATAAACAGTGCAATCAGCAAACCAAGCGTTGCCCCTGAACCTCCTAAGTAAACAAAGGCATCTAGGAATGACCCGGCAAGAATGTTATAGTCCCCCAGCTTCTCCACACCTTGTGCATACATATTCAAGTTTTCTTGTCCAAGCTTCGTCATTAATGGCGTCGTGATTCCACCTAAAATATTGGGTCCATGTAATCCAATCACCCAGAATCCGTGAACTAAAGCAACAATCAATACCGCAAATGGTAATGAATCGACTGCACCCGTTAAAGGGGTAACAAGAACTTTATTTAACCAATCATTTAAATACGCACCATCACTAATAAATTTTCTTAAAATAAGACCAAATAAGCCCATGGTAAAAATGGTCGCCATTCCAGGAAGTAATTTTGAAAAAGATCGTGCAACGGCAGGTGGTACTCCATCTGGTAACTTAATCACCAAATACTTGATTTTCGCCAACCGCACAAAAATCTCAGTCGCAATAATAGAAACGATAATACCTGTAAAAAGTGCAGTAGCATTAAAATAATTCCAACTAATAAAGCCCCAAGCGCCACCAGTGACGGCCTCTCCTCCTTCAGGTGTGAGTGTCACATTTCCTATTTGAGGAATGAGTACAAAGAAAGCAGCTCCTGCAACGAGCATCGCTTCAAATCCATCATCACCATAAGATTTTGCAAGCTTGTAGGCAATTCCAAAGACAGCAAAAACGGTCATGAACGCAAGCGTCCCCCACCAGATGTCTCCGCCAAGTGTGTTCCATGTTTCTCCGAATAAGGCAACCATCATTTTTTGATACGGCTTTCCAATCCCTGGTACTGATCCTAAGTTGTTTAACAGGACGGCCAAAGAACCTACCATCGTAATCGCGATCATTCCAACCAACGCGTCACGAATCGCAAGTAAATGCCTGTTATTCCCCAACTTGTTCGCCACCGGCATGATGTATTTATCAATAAAACTCATCATCCACCTATTCCCCCTTATGTTGTTATTCTGAGAGCGCTTACCGAGATGTACCTTCATTGTAATGACTTATGTATTATATTTCAATACAAATATTTAATTTGTTATTACAAATTATTTTATACCTATATGAAGATACAAATTACGAATAATATTTGCTATAATGAAACAAGGAGGTTTTCCGATATGAATGAAGAGATAAAAGATGGAAATGCCCTACATTTACAAGTAAAGGAAGCGATTATCCAGCTTATAAAAGATGGAGAATATCCACCGGATTCGCAGCTTCCGACAGAGGCAGAGTTTTGTGAAACCTTTGGGGTGAGTCGTACGACCGTTCGAACAGCACTTCAGCAGTTAACATCCGAGGGATATGTTTACCGAAAAAGAGGAAGCGGTACATTTGTATCTAACAATAAAGTGAAGCAAGTGTTGACCACAACGATTGAACGATTTTCAGATCAAATTTCGATGCAAGGAAAAATACCGTCCATTAAGGTTATTAATTTAGAAGTAGTGCCTGCGGACGATTATTTGATGAATCTTCTAAAAGTGAACGAAGGTGAACCTGTAAATGTACTCGAGCGCGTTCGTTTCGTGAATGATGAACCTATTCAATATGAGGTCTCTTATCTACCTTGGTATAAAGCACCTGCTATTAATAAAGAAGGCTGTGAAGATTCACTGTACAAGCTGTTACAAACTCAATACAATCTTCACATAAATAAAACGGTTGAGCATTTAGAATTGTATCTTCCAGATGAGGAAGTAGCACAAAAGCTCCAAATTCCAGTGGCCAGCCCCTGCTTTTCTTTAGATACACATGCATACTTAGAGGATGGAACCATTATTGAGTACTCCAAAACGATATTCCGTGGAGATTTGACCCATTTTATTATTGAAAGAAATTACAACAGAGTGTAAAACTCTGTTGTTTTCATTTGTTGTGACAACATAAGTTTCCATTTAATTTACCCATGACAGATTTTAGAAAAACTTATATAATAATCTTCGGGAAACGAAATTTTTTATCAACATAAGAATATATTAAATTAAAAAAGAGGCTATAAAATCATGTGGAAAAATCGGAATGTATGGATTATTTTAATTGGCGAGTTTATTGCTGGGGTTGGATTATGGACCGGAATTATCGGAAACTTAGAATTTATGCAAGAGAAGGTGCCCTCTGATTTTGTTAAGTCACTTATCCTCGCTACTGGCTTGTTAGCAGGAATTCTTGTTGGTCCACTTGCTGGTCGAATGACCGATCAGTATAGTAAAAAAACAATTATGATTTATTCGGGAATTGCCCGTATGTTCAGCGTTATCTTTATGTTCCTCGCTCTTTACACCGGTTCCGTCTGGTGGATGGTCGTATTTATGATCGGTATTCAGCTCTCAGCTGCTTTTTATTTTCCAGCTCTACAATCAGCCATCCCTCTAATTGTTGCAGAAAACCAACTTCTCCAATTGAATGGAGTACATATGAATGTGGCAACCATTTCACGTGTACTAGGTACGGCTTTAGCTGGCGCCATGCTGGTTGTTATGCCGTTATCTATGTTGTATGTTGCCTCATTTGTTGCTTACGGTGTTTTACTCGGTTTCACCTTCTTTTTAAAAATGGATGAGCCAGCTCTATCTAGTTCATCACTTAAAAATAACGGATCTAGCGGATTTAAAGACGTCCTCCCTGTTATCAAAGGAATGCCCGTTGTCTTGATGACACTCATTATGGCACTTGTTCCATTATTGTTTCTAAGTGGCTTTAATTTGATGGTTATTAACATTAGTGAGATTCATGATGACTCTTCCATTAAAGGATTGATTTATACAGCAGAAGGGATCGCCTTTATGCTAGGAACATTTGTGATTAAAAGGCTCAATGATAAATGGTCTCCTTTTACAATTATTTTCGTTTTTTCAACCGTGATCGGTTTGGGTCAAATCTCCTTGTATTTCGTTGAGAACAAGGCTCTTGCTATTCTTTCCTTTGCGATTGTAGGTTTTGCGGTTGGCTGCTTTTACCCGACCGTCTCTACTTTGTTTCAAACAAAGGTTCCAAAGAACTTCCACGGTCGCTTCTTTTCGTTCCGAAATATGCTTGACCGAATCATGTTTCAGGTCGTGCTACTAGGAACCGGGTTTTTATTAGATGTAGTGGGACTGCAAATCATGGTGATTATTTTCGGAGCCATTTCATTACTCACCACAGGTATCTTCTATAGTAGACATAAACAGCATCCGGTCGAGTTAGAGGTAAAAGCTGTTACAGTTACCAAATAATAGACCCTGAGACATCCGAAACGGGCACCTCTTTGTTCGTATTTTATTGATAGTTTGCTATTTTTTCATATTTATCTGACTATTGAAACCCTTAACACGAATATTAATGCATCTTTTTACCAATAATTTTCGGAATTAATTGTGATTTCTCTATTGAACTACAATATAATGGTGGTATAATAATACCTAACTTCATAGGATTCACTCATATAATAGCGAGAATACGGCTCGCAAGTTTCTACCGAATTACCGTAAATAATTCGACTATGAGTGAGCAATGGGAATTGCTAAGATATTTGTATATCCATGCAAACCACGCCTTTTAAAGTCTAAGGTCATTGCTTCACTCAAATTTGATGTGAATGCAATGAAGTTAGGCTTTTTTATTTTTCTTTCTTAGGGAGGACATATGAAGTTATTACAGGATAAGATTTTACAAGAGGGAAAAGTACTCTCGGAGTCTGTTTTAAAGGTTGATTCGTTTTTAAACCACCAAATAGACCCTCAGCTCATGCTAGAAATTGGTGAAGAATTCACAAGGCTTTTTGCAAATGAAGGTATTACAAAGATTCTCACACTCGAGTCTTCAGGGATTGCCCCTTCGGTGATGACAGGACTTAAGCTTGGCATCCCTGTTATTTTTGCTAGAAAACGCAAATCTCTTACATTAACAGACGATTTACTAACGGCCACTGTTTATTCATACACGAAACAAGAGTCGAACGAAATCTCTATTTCTAACAAATTTATTAAAAAGGGTGATCATGTCCTTATCATTGATGACTTTTTAGCAAATGGAGAAGCGGCCTTAGGTCTTATCGAGCTTGCTAAACAGGCAGAAGCAACGATTGCTGGAATTGGAATCGTGATTGAAAAATCGTTCCAAGCTGGTGGAAAGAAATTAAGAGACCAAGGCTGGAAAGTTGAGTCACTAGCAAGAGTAGAGTCCCTTTCAAATGGAAAGGTCAAATTTGTAAAAGACAAGGTGGAGGAATCGGTATAATGAAAACAAATCCGTTCAAACTTACTTCTTTAGGAATTCAACATGTACTTGCCATGTATGCTGGGGCAGTTATTGTTCCACTAATCGTTGGGGGAGCCCTTGGATTAACTGGCGAACAATTAACATACTTAGTTTCAATCGATATTTTAATGTGTGGTGTGGCAACACTTTTACAAGTCTGGAAAAATAAATTCTTTGGAATCGGCTTACCTGTTGTTCTTGGTTGTACATTTACAGCAGTTGGTCCGATGATTGCCATTGGTGGAGAATATGGAATTTCCGCTATCTATGGATCCATCTTGGTTTCTGGTTTATTCGTCGTTTTGATTGCGAAGTTCTTTGGAAAGCTTGTTCGATTTTTCCCACCTGTCGTAACAGGTTCAGTTGTAACGATTATCGGGATTACATTAATTCCTGTTGCTATTAACAATATGGCTGGTGGTCAAGGAAGCCCTGATTTTGGTTCGATGACGAACATCTCATTAGCTTTTGGAACTCTTCTTTTTATTATTGTTTTATACCGCTTTTTCACCGGTTTTGTTCGTTCAATCTCAATTCTTTTAGGCTTATTAGCAGGTACAGTGGTTGCTGCCTTTATGGGAATGGTTAATTTTTCGGCTGTAGCTGAAGCTAGCTGGTTCCATATGGTCACTCCTTTCTATTTCGGATTGCCAACATTTGAAATCACAGCGATTTTAACGATGATTCTTGTTGCGATGGTAAGTTTGGTTGAGTCTACTGGAGTATATTTTGCTTTAAGTGATATTTGTGAAGAGGAAGTTACGGAAAAAGATCTAGCGAATGGGTATCGCGCAGAAGGTTTAGCAATTCTTCTTGGAGGACTATTTAACGCTTTCCCTTACACAACTTATTCTCAAAACGTTGGTCTTCTACAAATCACGGGAGTAAAAAGCAAAAATGTGATTTATACTACGGGAGCGATGTTAATTCTATTAGGATTTATTCCTAAAATCGGTGCGTTAACAACGATCATTCCTACATCTGTCCTAGGTGGAGCTATGATTGCAATGTTCGGAATGGTTATTGCTTATGGTATTAAAATGTTAAGCAAGGTAAACTTCGCATCACAAGAAAACTTATTAATCATTGCTTGTTCGGTTGGAATTGGTCTTGGTGTAACAGCTGTTCCTGACCTATTTGCTCAAATGCCATCAAGCATTCGTATTTTGACTGACAATGGAATTGTTGCTGGTAGTATCACAGCCATTTTATTAAATATTGTATTTAATGTTGCTCCCAAAGCAGAACGTGTTCAACCCGTTTTGAATGAGCAAAAAGCTTCTTAATATAGACATTCGGCCATCCCACTGATATGGGGTGGTTTTTTTTGTTATTATGTAAGAAACGAAAATAGAAATGAGGATATATATGGCAGAGTTAATTAAAGATAGATATAGCCCTTCATTTTTTAACCAATTTATTAAAAACTTGAAGTCAACTTATCCGAGCTTTGATGAAAACCAGTTTTTAACCTTTATTTATGATGACGAATGGGAACAGCGGGAATTCAAGCAACGAATTCGCCATATATCACATGCATTAGGAGAATCCTTACCGCAACCGTATGATTCTTCTATTGAACTATTGCTGACGATCGCTCCACAATGCAAGGGTGTAGAATATTTGTTTTTCCCTGATTTTGTTGAAGTATACGGTCTAGACCATTGGGAAACCTCGATGATTGCACTAGAGCAGTTCACCAAATATTCGAGTTCTGAATTTGCGGTTCGACCGTTTATTTTAAAAAACCAAGCAAAAATGATGATTCAAATGCAGCATTGGGCATTAGATAAGAATGAGCATATACGAAGATTAGCGAGTGAGGGCTGCCGTCCGCGTCTCCCTTGGGCTCCAGTTTTACCTGCTTTAAAGGAAGATCCCACTCCCATCTTACCTATCCTTGAAACACTAAAGGAAGACCCTTCCCTTTATGTAAGGAAATCTGTAGCAAATAATTTAAACGATATTTCAAAAGATCACCCCAATCTGTTAAAGCAAATCGTTCGTGAATGGAGAGGAAAACGTCCGCACACCGATTGGATATTAAAGCATGCTAGTCGCAGTTTGCTGAAAAAAGGGGATGTTGAGATTCTTCAATTATTTGGATACACATCAGCGGCTAATATAGGTGTTCAAAATTTCACTCTTTCATGTGATCAACTGTCACTTGGTGAGAAATTAACGTTTTCATTTGACGTTATTAACGAATCCATTGAATCACAAAATCTTCGGATTGAATACGGCATTGATTTTATGAAAGCGAATGGAAAACAAGCGCGAAAGATTTTTCATTTATCACAGAAGATCTATCCAAGTGGAACAACCCGTTTGGCCCGAGAACATGTATTTAAAAATTTGACAACACGTAAGCATTATGAAGGGTTACATGGGATTTGTATTCTCGTAAATGGCGAGGAAAAGGTGAAAGATGAATTCACGCTAACTATGAGTAAATAGAAAGACCGTTGGATTCATATCCAACGGTCTATTTTCATTAGTTCTCTTCCATTTCTTTACGATTTTTCTTCAACATTTTTGAAAGTACTTCATATACAATCGGTACAATCACTAGTGTTAGAAGGGTGGATGATGTTAAACCACCAATTACCGTGATCGCTAATCCTTTTGAGATAAGACCAGCTCCACCAGCGCCAAATACCATTGGTACCATTGCCCCAATTGTTGCAATAGCAGTCATTAGAATTGGACGTAATCTAGTCGCTCCCGCTTCAATAATTGCGTCACGGATCGACATTCCTTCACGTTCCATATGAATAATACGGTCGACGAGAACAATTGCGTTCGTAACAACAATACCAATTAACATCAATAGTCCCATCATTACAGATACTGAGATTGTCTCACCAGCTATCCAAAGTCCAACGAAAGAACCAATCACTGCAAATGGTAAAGAGAATAGAATCGCAAATGGCGCTAACCCTTCACCGAATGTGACAACTAAGATAAAATACACAATCAGAACCGCTGCTAACATCGCTACCCCAAGTTGCGTAAATGTTTCTTGCATATCCGCCGCTACACCAGATACCCCAAGTGTTACTCCTTTAGGCAGATCAATGTCATCGATTTTTTTGTCTGCTGCAGAGGTTGCTGCAGAGACATCGTCTGTCGTGACTGTTCCAGATACAGTAGAGTAGTATTCCCCTTCACTACGAGCTAATGTGTTATAGGCTGTTCCCTCTTCTACGGAAACAAGCTCAGACAACGGCATGGTCGTACCTAATGCAGTTGGTATTTGAGTTTCCAATAATTCATCGATTGATTTTGCGTCTGTTTTTGCTTCCCGTTGAACAATGACATCAATTTTTTCACCGTCATTTTCTACGGTTGTTAACACATCTTCAGAACCTGTATTTGCTAGTGCTCCAACGATTTGTGCGGTAGTTAAACCGTACTGTAACACATCCTGTTGATCCACATTTAACACATGCTCCACATATGGATTTTCCATATCAGATGTAACGTCTTCCAAGTTTTTTACATCGTTTAATGCCTCTTCCACTTGGTTCACTGCTTTATTTAAGTCTTCTAAATCTTCACTGTACAATGTGTAGCTTACTTCATTTGAACTGATGCTACCCATCGCCATATTTTGTGATTTCCATTCACCAGAATGATCCATGTTAAATACATAATCTTCTACTTCTTTTTTTGCTTCTGGGAAATCTTTCATGTCAGGGTCAAAAATTAGGTACATTAACGCACCTTTTGCCCCTCCCGTCATAATAGCCGACATGTCTGTAGACGCACTATTGTTGTAAGAAATTTGAACAATGTCTATATCATCACGTTTCATCAGCTCTTGTTCAACTTCTTCAATATTCTCTAGCGATTCTGCCTCAAGCTCACCAGCAGCTGGTGTGTAGGTTAGGTAAATGGTTTTTTCTTCTTCAGAACCCATAAAACTAAATCCAATGATTGGAGTTAATGCAAGAGATCCCCCAAGTAATACTACCGCAATTAGAGAGGTAATAATCTTATGATTTAACGCTTTAGCTAGCACACCTTTGTACCATGTTGCTAATCTTCCAACTTCGTTGTTTTGTTTAACTTTCTTTTCTCCGTATAAATTCTTACGGAATAAGAAATGTGATAATGCTGGAACAATCGTAATCGCAACAATTAGTGACGCACCTAAAGCGAAGGCCATCGTTAATGCAAACGGTCTAAAGAGCTCTCCAACCATGCCGCCAACGAACATAAGTGGTGCGAATACCGCAACCGTTACGAGCGTGGATGACAGGATTGGTTTAAACATTTCAATCGTTGCTTCACGAATTAACGCACGACCTCTAAGCTTTTCATTTTCCAAATTCATTCGTCTATAGATGTTTTCTACAACAACAATCGAGTCATCAATTACACGACCAATCGCTACCGTAATCGCACCTAACGTCATAATGTTTAAGGTAATATCAAGCCAGTTTAATAGCAAGAATGCCATAAAGATAGACACTGGAATCGATACGATGGATATAAGTGTTGATTTTACATCACGCAGGAATAAAAGAATGATGATGACCGCAAACAATCCACCAAACAACGCTTTTTCAACCATTGTGAAAACAGAGTCTTCGATTGGATTTCCTTGGTCTAACGTTACATCAATAACTAATCCATCAATGGCCTCTTTTTCATCCTCAATTAAGTCTTTAATTTCATTAACTACTTCAACTGTATTTGCCTGTTGGCCTTTTGTGATTTGAATAGAAATAGCCTCTTCCCCATTTGTACGGGAAATGGATTGTACTTTTCCAACTGTTTCTATCGTAGCGATATCTCCTAATGTAACAAATGGAGTTGGATTTTCAGCCGTAGGTGTTACAGGAATGAGCATCTCTTTTAGTTCATCCACCGTTTTTATATCTCCATCAATGGCTACCGCTTCTTCTCCTTCTTCATACTGTTGGAGACCTAGTGATAAAGCCATATCGCTTGCTTGAACCATTTGTTTCACGGTATCTTCCGTTAAACCAAGCGCTTCCATCTTCTCTTGGTTATACGTGAATTGTACTTCTTCGATATGTTGACCTGTAATGGTTGTGGATCCAACACCATCAATATTGTTGATTTCCGGTAAGATGGTTTCTTCAACCGTTGTTGATAATTCAACAATATCTTCCTCCGTGCTGGATATGGATAAAGCCAACACAGGCATCATATTCATACTAAGCGCCATAATCGTTGGCTCTTCAGCAGCTTCCGGTAATGTTATATTATCTAGTGCTGATTCTAGTTCACGTTTTTTCTCATCCATATCAACGCCATAGTCGTACTCAATTTGCAATTGAGCTACGTTTGCAGATGAATTTGAAAAGACTGCCTTAACATCTTCAAGCCCCTCAATCGTCTGCTCCATCGGTATGGATACTTCATCCATTACTTGTTCAGCCGTTGCACCTGGATACACATCCATGACAATCAAATATGGAATCGAAACATCTGGAATACTTTCCATCTTCATCTTTGTGCCAGAGTATATACCAGCAGCTGTAACAATAATGGTTAATAACCAAACAGCAAGTTTATTTTTCAGGACAAAATTAACTAAACTTTTCAAACATTTTTCTCCCCTTTTGATTAATTTCAAGTGATTTGTTATAATCAAAACTATACATGACCGAACAGTCATCACTATAACAATATAACTGACTGATCGGTCAGTCGTCAACTTGTTTGTACTCACAATGTGTTAATACGGAATACTATAAATAAAGATTCAAATTTTATAATAAAAAAATTACAATTAATATCGGAACTTGTTTTAACGGGGGTTTTTCTATGAATGAAAAAGATAGGCAAATTATTGAAGTGAGCATGAGGCTTTTTGCCAGTAAAGGCTTTTCAACCACATCCATCCAAGAGATTGCAACAGAAAGTGGAATTTCTAAAGGGGCCTTTTATTTACACTTTAAATCAAAAGATGACTTACTATTAGCTATTTTACAATACCATTTTGAAATGATAGAGCAAGCTTTTTCAGAAGTAGTAACAAGCACACAAAGCCCTCGAGAGAAGTTTATTTCTCAACAGATGGCATTATATTCACATTTTCTTACGCATAGAGACTTTCTTATTATGCTTACAAAAGAGCAAGCGATACCGAGAAATGAAACCATCAAACATTTGTTACTAGGGAAGCAAATGGAATCACATCAACACTATCGCCAAAGCATTATTGATATTTACGGTCCGGACATTGAACCGTACTCATGGGATATAACGATTATCCTTGAAGGCATGATCAAATCATATATGGGTGTTTTATTATTTTCTTCCCCAGATTTTAATATCAAACAGGTTACTGAGTTTATTCTTAAAAGAACAGATAGTATAGTGAAGGATATTTATGAAGACAGTCCCTTCTTAACAAACGAGAAAGTCGAAGAAATCATACACTTCTTCCTTTCGTCTGATCAGCCATCGTTATCCAATGTACTAAAAAACTTAGAAGAAGAGATAGATAAAATAGGAGAAGACGAGCTGCTAGTCACTTTTCAAGTATTAAAAGAGGAACTTGAAAAAGAAAAGCCGCGAGCTCCTGTCATCCAAGGCATGCTATCAAACTTCAGTGGATATCCTAGCCTTGATCACTATAAAAATCTCATATCAGAATATTATTCAAGAAAATAAACGCTCAGAGATTGTGCGTTTTTCACATAGTTTGACCTTCAAGTCATTTAAAACATATACTTTAACTGACCAATCGGTCATACAGAATGAGGGGTAAAGATGAAGCTAAATGAGGTAGTAAAACAAGCAGTTCGTGAAACGATGATCATAAGTAAACGATTAACGAGTGCGCAAATTGTTGAAAAGCTACAAAAACAAGGAATACAAGCATCACTCTGTAAGCGCCTTGTAGCACATGAATAGGAGTAAAATCATTTGAAAACAGCCATGTTCAGTAGGCTTGTCCTAACCATTATTTTATATAGCTTTTTTACCTTATATATCAGCTGGAATGTACATCTGTGGCTACAGTCCACTTTTTCAATAGAAATTTTCGGAATCGTTGTGGCTGTTATTTTTCTGTTTTCCTACAGCTATGTTCTAGCGAGATTTTTTAAAAAATTATTAATTCTCAAATACATAGGTTCGTATTGGTTCGGAATCATTCAATACACCTTGTTGCTCCTTCCGATTGCTGATTTTATTGGTTGGCTATTTATTTTTGCTGGTTTTTCTCCTGACCGCGTTATTTTTTGGGTTGGTACCTTTGTCCTTTTGGTGATGATTGGTATTTTGGGGCTTGGTACTTTCAACGCCTATAATCCTGTGATTCGGGAGCATTCTATTAAAATAGACAAGGAAGCTTCGTTTTCCTCTCTCCGGGTTGTCATGGCATCTGATATGCACTTTGGCCATTTATCCGGTAAAACTCATGCGAATCGTTTGGTTCAAGAGGTGAATTCGTTACAGCCCGATCTGATTCTGTTGCCAGGGGATATAATTGATGATGACCCTGAACCTTTTATTCAAAAAGGCTTCGGTTCCATTATGGAAAACCTATCAGCTACATATGGTGTTTACGGGGTTTTAGGAAATCACGAATATTATGGTGGCGGAATTCCCCTGTATGTAGCAGAAATGCAGCGTATTGGAATTCCTATCTTAATGGATGAAACCGTTGTCCTTGAAGGTGGTATACAGCTGGTTGGGAGAAAAGATAAGACCGATCGTAACCGAAAAAACATGGAAAACCTGCTAGATAGTTTAGATGAGACAAAGCCGATCTTTATTATGGATCATCAACCACTAGAACTCGTTCAAGCCGCAGAGCACGGGGCCGATTTAATGCTGTCTGGACATACTCATCGTGGACAGATGGCACCGAACCATTTGATTACTAGAAGAATTTTTGAACTTGATTGGGGATATTTGAAAAAAAGTCAACTTCATGCATTCGTCTCCTCAGGTTTTGGCTTTTGGGGGCCACCGCTCCGGATTGGGAGCCGTTCGGAAATACTATTAATTGATATTACTTTTACTAAGGCTCTTTTCTAAAACAACAAACTTTACGAAAACAGCCTTTAAAAAAACAGTTTGCGTTCGTAGCGTGAACTGTTTTTATTTTTCCCGAAAATTTATTTATTGACAAAGGTTTGAACCATATCATATAATTACTTCGAAATAAAATATATTTAATTCAAGATATATGAACTAAAACAAAACAATTGGAGGTATTTTAAAATGACAAAAGCAAAATGGGCAGTAGACACAGCACACAGCAACGTTGATTTTTCTATTAAACATATGATGATCGCTAAAACAAATGGTGCATTCCATAAGTTCGATGCAGAAATTGATGCAGATCCAACTGATTTAACAACTGCTAACATCGTGTTTAACGTAGATGTGGCAAGCATTGACACTCGTAACGAAGATCGTGACAACCACCTTCGTTCGGCTGATTTCTTTGATGTAGAAAACTATCCAACTATGACTTTTAAATCTACTTCAATCGAAAGAAAAGACGAAGATGAGTACAACGTAACTGGCGATCTTACTCTTCACGGCGTAACCAAATCCGAAACTTTTGTTGTCACTTTCGAAGGTCAAGGTAAAGATCCTTGGGGAAATGAAAAAGTTGGTTTCAGTGCAGAAGGTACAGTAAACCGCAGTGATTACGGTCTAACTTGGAACGCTGCTCTTGAAACAGGTGGAGTTCTTGTTGGAGATAAAGTGAAGTTTTCTATCTCTTTAGAAGCTGCAAAAGCTGAGTAATACTTACTGAAACCTAATAGGCTGTTACTTTCTTATTAAAAGACACAGGAAAAGACGTATGAATTGGTAGCATACGTCTTTTCTCATTATATATGGTTAAGCACCCGAGCAGATAATAGACGGAGAAATTCCGCTTAACTTAATATTTTTTTAAAAAAAGGCTTAAATAAACGGAGAGTTTCCGCCTATTGGCTCGAAAATTGAAAAAAAGGAAGATTTCGCTCTGCATAACCGGAAAACCTCCCCTTATTGACCCCAAAACGAGCTCCATTTTCCACCTAACCGGAAAGTCTCCGGTTATTTCACTTTTACTAGTTACTCGATTTCAAACGTTACCTGCTGAAGCTCTTCTTTTATCGATATCCTAACCGTCTTGAAATGTTTAATCCTGATTCGAGGACATGTGGTTTCAATTCTTCCATACGTTCGTCCGTCATTCGAATTGTTGGGCCCGAAACACTTAACGCTGCCACTGCATTCCCCTTATTGTCGAAAATGGGCACGGCAATGCACGTGATGCCCACTTCATTTTCCTGTAAATCTAGCGCATACCCTCTTTGTTTAACGGCTTCTAATTCAGATAGAAATTTTGCACGATCGGTAATGGTATAGTTTGTATGAACAGGCAACCCTTTTCGTTGAATGATCTCCTCAGTGGTGCTAGTCGGTAAGTAGGCTAATATGGCTTTTCCTACTCCTGTACAGTGCATAGGTGCTCGTCTCCCTACCTTTGAGTGCATACGTAGCGTCTCTGTTCCTTCAAATTTTTCAATATAAACGACCTCATCATGATCATACACGACTAAGTGGATAACCTCATCAGTCACCTTTCCTAGCTCTTGTAAGTATGGCTTAGCTTCTGTTCGTAAATCGATGGAATCCAAAAGCTTTGAGCTAATATCCAAAAATGTATATCCCAGCCGATATCGACCACTCTCAGCATCTTGCTCAATATACCCGTACTGCGCCAATGTCGTTAGTATACGGTAGACGGAACTTTTGTTTATATCCATTTGATTGGCGATTTCTGTAACGCCAAGACCTTCTTTTTTCATAGAAACAAGAGTAATAATATCCAGGGCGCGACTCACCGATTTGACCATATTTTCTCTTTCCATTTTCTTCACCTCACGCCCTGATTTATTGATTATTTTTGATGGGCAAATTTTCTTTTGGCTTCCATTCTTCGACGATGCAAGATGGGTTCAGTATACCCGCTCGGCTGTTCATATCCTTCAAACACTAACTCACATGCTGCTTGGAAGGCAACGGAATCCTCATATCTTTCGGCCATTGGACTGTAATGAGGGTCTCCGGCATTTTGTTCGTCTACTACTTTTGCCATTCGCTTCATCGTGTCTAGAACTTGTTCCTTTGTACAAATTCCATGATGTAACCAGTTGGCCATATGTTGACTTGAAATTCGTAAGGTTGCTCGGTCTTCCATTAAACCGATATGATGGATATCCGGAACTTTTGAACAACCCACTCCTTGCTCGACCCAACGAACGACATAACCAAGTATCCCTTGTGCATTATTGTCTAGCTCTGCTTGAATCTCTTCTTTACTCCAGCTACGATCTCCTGCCACTGGAATGCTTAATATATCAGCTTGATAGCTTTGTAGGTTTCGCTTCAGTTCCTCTTGAACCGAACCAACATGAACTTGATGATAATGAAGAGCATGTAGGGTCGCAGCCGTCGGTGATGGCACCCAAGCCGTGTTTGCTCCTGCTTTTAGATGACCGATTTTTTGTTTCATCATCTCATCCATCAAGTCAGGCATTGCCCACATTCCTTTTCCAATTTGCGCCTTTCCTTGCAGACCCGCAGTTAGTCCTGTTGCCACATTGGACTTTTCATAGGCTTGAAGCCAGGTGGATGTTTTCATCTCATTTTTTCGTATCATCGGTCCTGCTTCCATGGAGGTATGAATTTCATCTCCCGTACGGTCAAGGAATCCAGTATTGATAAACACTACTCGTTCTTTAACTTCATGTATGCAATTCTTCAAATTGAGACTCGTACGTCTTTCCTCATCCATTACCCCAATCTTTATCGTGTTCCGCGGCACATTGATTAAGTCCTCCACCCTATTGAATAATTCATTGGCAAACGCGACTTCCTCAGACCCGTGCATTTTTGGTTTTACGATATAGATAGAGCCCTTTGAAGAATTTTGGTAGGAGCCATTTCCTAAAAGAGAGTGCTTCGCAATTAAGCTTGTTAGTACAGCATCCATGATCCCTTCTGGCACTTCGTTTCCTGCTTGATCGAGGATAGCATTCGTCGTCATTAAATGACCAACATTTCTAACAAACATAAGGGAGCGACCTTTTAAAGTGAATGAATTACCCGTTGGACTCGTGTACTCACGGTCTGGTTGCAGACTACGCGTGAGTGTGGTCGAACCTTTTTGGAAGGTGGCGGTTAAGTCCCCTCTCATTAATCCTAGCCAATTTCGGTACACACGTACTTTATCTTCAGCATCTACTGCGGCAACAGAATCTTCGCAGTCCATAATGGTAGTTAAGGCTGATTCCATGACAATGTCTTTTACACCAGCCGCATCTGACGCTCCGATGGGTGATTGGCGATCAATTTGGATTTCAAAGTGAAGGTCGTTATTTTTCAACAAGATTGCTGACGGTTTTTCGGTTTCACCTTGGTATCCGACGAATTGCTGTTGGTTCTTCAGCTGTGTCTTACTTCCATTGGCTAAGGCAATGATTAACTGATCTTCTTGATTATAATAATTGGTTACGTCTGAATGGAAACCTTCCTGAAGAGGAGCTGTTTGATCTAAAAATTGCTTTGCAAAAGCGATTACTTTTTTCCCGCGGATCGGATTATAAGCTCCTGTTTTAGATGCTCCACCTTCCTCACTAATAACATCCGTTCCATAAAGGGCATCATACAGACTTCCCCATCGGGCATTGGCGGCATTTAATGCATACCTGGCATTGTCGACAGGAACAACAAGCTGAGGACCTGCTTGAAGACTAATTTCTTCATCCACGTTTTCTGTTGTTACTTCGAAATCAGATACTTCTTGTTCTAAGTAACCGATCTCCGTTAAGAAGTTTTTGTAGGACTCAGGAGTGAAGGATGGTTGTTGTTTATGAAATATGTTGATTTGCTGTTGGAGATGTTCTCTTTTTCTTAAAAGGGCTTCGTTTTTCGGTGTTAATTCATTGAAAAGCTCAATAAGCTCCTCCCAAAATGCCTCTTCATCAAGATGAGTTAGTGGCAACGCTTCCTTTTGGATGAAATGGTAAAGCTCTGCTGCAATCTTTAAATTCCCCTTTGTTACATAAATAGACATTCTCTTTCCTCCCTATGAAAATAGACTGTTTCTTATTACGCAACGCTGTTTGTTATTTTGTATATTTTTATCCTAACACACCATTGTAAGATTATTCAAACAATATTTTCAAAAACAAAAACCTAGATCCAACCGAATCTAGGTTTCTCATAAATTTTATTGTGCTTCTGTTAACAAGGCTTCTTCGCCCTCAACATCTGTAGGAATTTCTATCGCTCGTTGTTCTTCGTATTTAATGAACGCTTCAACCACACGATTAGCAATGTGTTTGTTAACCGGATGTTTGTCATTTGAAGCCCATGGAACGACGACAGAGAAAGCTACTTTAGGATTCTCGGATGGGTAGTAACCGACAAATGTTAGGTTGTAGGTTGCCTGTCCCCACTTTGAACGGTCTGGTCCATAGTAATAGGTTTGTGCCGTTCCTGTTTTTCCTGATACGTCCATCGTGAAGGAACCTTTGGCCGTACCGTTCGCTCCATTAACAACTCGGTAAAACCCTTCCCGAACACGAGCCAAATCTTCATCCGTGTTTAATACACGATTTAATACTTCCGTCTTGATGTTCTGAACAACTGGCCCTAATCCTTGTTCACTAATAGGTTCATGGACACTTGCCACAAGGTGAGGCTTCACACGCATGCCGCCATTTGCAATCGCTGATACGTATTGTGCCATTTGAAGCGGTGTATACGTATCGTACTGTCCAATGGCCATATCGAGTAGCAATCCAGGATTATCTGGGTTTCCTTGGAAGCCTGTTGCTTCGTTCGGAAGGTCCACTCCTGTTGACACACCAAGACCAAATTGCTTATAGATATTTCTTAATCTCATGTAATCCTCTTGTTGAACGGATATAGGAGAGTTAGCCACATAATTCACGCCTGCCATTTTCATAACAGTATGGAACATGTACACGTTACTCGATACTTCTAGAGCTTTTAAGTCATTCAAGCTTCCGAAGTTTTTCCATGATGACTTTGGCTTTGCCCCTTTTAAAAGAATCGGTGAATCATAGAAATATGAACCATGCTTAATGGCTCCTGTTTGGTATCCAGCCAGAACGGTTGCTCCTTTGACTGTTGATCCCATTTCATACTGACTGGCAAACGCTCCAACAGAGTAGTCGAGTAGTTCGCTTCTATTTTCCTGGTTAATCATTTTCCCTGCGATGCTATACACTTCTCCAGTATACGGGTGCATCATGACCACAAAGGCACGGTCTAGGAGATTATTTCCTTTTCCAGCTTTTGCATTTCGGATTTCTTCTTCTAGTATCTTTTCTACTTCCTTTTGCAAATCAGCATTGATACTTAAACGTAGATCCATTCCTCTAGATCCTTCAGAAACGATTACTTCATCAACCACGTTTCCGCTTCGGTCGGTTACGTATTTCTTTTGACCTTTATTCGGATGCAGTAATTCTTCATATTGGTACTCTAAATAGCTTTTTCCCACCCGGTCGTTACGCGAGTAGCCTCTAGATAAGTAAAAATTGCTTCTTTCTTCCAATATCCCCTGCTTGGCTGTTGTTACACTGCCTAAAACCGGCTTTAACATTTCACCATATGGATAAATACGATTCCAATCTGTAATAATTTCTACACCTGGAAGATAGCTGAGATTTTCCGATACGGTTGCCATCTCTTCAAGAGTTAGGTTCTCAGATTTAATTGTTTGAATTTCATACATATAGCCACTAGTCATGCGCTTATAGATAATGGCTTCCTCAAGTTCTTTTTCTTCTATTTCTTTCAAAGCTGTTTCAGGAACTCGCTCGATTTGAAGGGCATATTGTTCTTTCCCGGTAAGCGAAAGTTCTTTTTCCTTTAAAAGCTTTTCTGCTTCGTCTGGATAAGCCGCTAACCAGTAATCTTTTAAATCTCTTTCTTTATAACTCTCTTTTTCTAAGCTTAATAGTTTTGCAAGTTTACGTGTAACTTCAATTTTATCTTCAGTTGTCATGCCTGGTTCTTCTGAAAAGGCGACAGCATCCATTCCTTCATTATCGACAATCACTTGTCCATGTCGGTCATACATTTTGCCCCGTGGTGCTGGCAAACTAACAACCGTTGCATCTAGTCTTGAAACTTCTTTACTATATGATTCCCCGAATACGATTTGTACTAATCCTAAACGGATAATGAGAAGTGTAAATAGACAAAATATAACAAAGAACAGTAGGTTTAAACGAAATGATCTACTTTTTAAATTCTTTTTTAGTAATTCCCTATTCCCCAATTTTCAATTCTCCCTTCCACACCCAACTAATTATAACAAAGTTTTAAGGAGAATTAGGAGACGAATCGACATTTTTTTCTAAGCACATTTTACCTTTTATGTTCCTACATGTATTAGTAAATACTAAAACTTGTACCAGACCAGTGAAAGGATTGGTTGAGATGCTATCAAGTCAACAACTACAGCAATTTAAGCAAACGTTAGAAGACCGTAAAGCACAGATAGAAGAGGAATTTGAAAACAATGATCATTTTAATTTGCAGCGAAGTCTTTCCGATTCGGTAAGTGAACTTTCTGTTTACGACAACCACCCTGGTGATGCTGGAACCGAATTATATGAACGGGAAAAAGATCTCGCCCTTAACGAACATTATCGATTGGAATATCGTAATACTCTTGAAGCCATAGAAGCCATCAAAAACGGAACATATGGTACATGCGTGGTTTGTCATAAAGAGATCCCAGTGGAGCGATTAGAAGCTCTTCCCAATACACTTTATTGTATTGAGCATACTCCAGATAAAGTGACCTCTCATGAAAGACCGATTGAAGAGGGCGTATTAATGCCTCCTTTCGGAAAGTTCGATATGGATGAGACCGATGAAAATGTCTCGTATGATGCAGAAGATTCCTGGCAGGATGTTGCAAGCTACGGAACGTCTGAGAGCCCTTCTGATTTAGTGGAGCAAGTGGATCATTATAATGACATGTATATTGAACCGCAAGAAAATGTTGGTTATGTGGAAGATTACGAAAACTTTGTCGGAGTGGATATTACCGGTAAGCATGTGACCGTCTACCCAAATAAGCAACATGAAAAGTATGAAGAAGAACTCGATGAAGAAGGCATTATGACATCCTTTGGTGATCTTCCGGCCGTTGAGCACGACCCTTATACGGAAGAAGCTCTAGAGAGGGATGAAAAAGGACAATGATTTCATTGTCCTTTTCTCCTTGTTAAAAGAGTTGTTCAAACACTTCGCTTAATTGCTTAGCACGAGTATCATCATCTTCATTGTTCGCATGCTGAATTTCTTCCGGCAAAATACTGTTTAAAAAATTATTCTCTTCATCAGATAAGCTTCGAGCAAAGCTTTCTTCACTTGAAAATTGCCCTTGCTCTATCTTATTGAATATGAATTCAGCTGTGTCAGATCGATCCGTATAGTTCGATAATATTTCTCTTAAATAAGCTAATGACTTGTTCATTCGTTTCCCTCCTTTTCATGGCACACACGTACATTTTTGCTGTTTTGCTCGAGATTTATGTATGTTTCTCGCTTCCTTAAAATTACCATCAATACTAGCACTGTTACTGAACATCCTAATAGTAGGAAATAAACGTTGAGGTGAGAAGGATGTTTCGAAGAACAAGACCGCTTATGCTTATTGGATTAGCATTATTACTTATTATAGGTGTTGCTCGAATGATGCCCGATCGAGAAGTAAGAACGCTCGATCGAAATACGATAGATATGCGAAAAGTGAATGTTGAGCCTTCTCAAGAACCAACATCCAAACTCATGCATCTAAATAATGATCCATCCAACAACCGCTTAGTTTCAAAACTTAACCATCATTCAGAAGTTCAAATTATTAATCATAATGAAGATGATCAAAGTCACTACTATGAGCACGAGGCAACTGTGAAATTTAAAACTGACATTACTGATGAACGGCTTGCCCAAATAAATAAAGAGATTGATGCAAGTAGAAGTGAAAAATTAGCGAACCTATATATGTTCCGCTCCAAATCCAAAACGACTCACCAAATGCTTCTTTACTTCCGTGGGTTAGAGGAAGTAGAGTATGCGGAACCTAATTTCATTCTTTTACAAAATGAAGCAGTTGCCCCAAATGACACTTATTATCAAGAGCAGTACCAATGGAATCTACCTGTAATAGAAACAGAAAAAGGATGGGATATTTCAAAGGGTGATAAAAATGTCGTAATTGCCGTGGTGGATACAGGGGTAGATCTAGACCATCCGGATTTACAACATAAGTTGGTAGAAGGATACAACGCGATTGATGAAAAGGCTACCCCAGATGACGATAACGGTCACGGGACACATGTCGCAGGTATCATCGCTTCCGAAACAAATAATCACGAAGGAGTGGCGGGAATCACATGGTACAATCAAATTATGCCCGTAAAAACATTGGCGAAGGACGGATATGGCTATACGTTCGATATTGCAAAAGGCATTGTCTGGGCCACAGACCATGGAGCCGATGTCATTAATTTAAGCTTAGGGAATTATCAACCCGCTACCGTTTTAAAAGAAGCCATTCAATATGCATACGATAAAGGCGTCGTTCTTATCGCTGCTTCGGGTAATGATAATACGAACCAGCCAAGTTACCCTGCCGCCTTTGACCAAGTCCTTAGCGTATCAGCTATCGGTTATTCAGGGGAACGGGCCTCTTTTTCGAATTATGGAAATTATATCGATGTAGCCGCACCAGGAGTTGATATTCCAAGCACCTATTTCCAAAACCAATATGCCGCCCTTTCCGGAACATCCATGGCGTCTCCACATGTGACAGGATTAGCTGGGCTAATCTTATCTACGAATCCGACCTTATCAAATAAGGAAGTCATGGACATTATCCGTTCTTCCAGCTATGACATTGGAGAAGTTGGGAAAGATGAATACTTTGGCGAAGGATTAATTGATGTAAATAGAGCATTGGCTGCGGCTAAAAGGAAATAAGAAAAGCGCAAGCGCCCTGGTCAGCGCACGACAGGCCTGGAGCGCTCCAACTGAGATAAAGGAAACACGAAGAGCCAGAGGCGCATTCGTGCTTGACTTATCGTAGGGCGGAGAGCGAAGGACACTAGCCGCTAGGGCGCTGGAGCTAGACAATTTTCAAAGTTGAAAATCTTATACTTTCTTATCAAATAACGTAAGACCCTCAATCCTGAGGGTCTTTCTTCGAGTTTAACACAAATGGATATGGTCTATACTTTTAGAGACACTTCCAAGAGGTGAGGATATGCACCACCGAATTTATACTAGTTTTTTGCGATTGCCGACACTTGTCCGAATATTAACTATGGCTATATTACTCGTTCTTTTCTTTGGAGTATTGATTCATATTGTTGAGCCAGAGAGTTTCCCTACTGTTTTTGAAGGAATCTGGTGGGCCATCATTACAACATCTACCGTTGGATATGGGGACTATTCTCCAGAAACATTTCTAGGAAGAATAGTAGGAATTCTCCTCATTTTTATAGGCGCTGGGTTCTTATCAACCTATTTTATTACACTTGCTACCACTGCCGTTTCTAGGCAAAACAATTATCTAGAAGGAAAAGTTCATTTTAGAGGAGATAAACATTTGATTATCGTTGGTTGGAATGAACGGTCAAAAGAAATTATTCAAACAATTCGAACACTCGACCAATTTACAGATATTATTTTGATCGATGAAACCTTGGAATCCAATCCAGTTATGGATGCAAAGGTGCATTTTATTAGAGGAAGAGCTTCTCAAGATCATGTCTTAATAAAAGCAAATATAGCAACAGCCGAAAAGGTCCTTATTACAGCCGATCAACATAAGGATGAGCTTGATGCGGACATGAATACGATTCTTGCATTACTTACCATCAAAGGTCTAAATCCCAACATTACTGCCATTGTAGAAGTTCTTACCCGTGAGCAGATGGCCAATGCGAAAAGAGCTGGAGCTGACGAAATTATTCAGTCAAACCGAATGATGAGTTATATTATGACCAATTGCATCGCCACTGATCGAATTGTTTCGACTTTTGTTGAGGTACTTGACGAACTTCATGGAAGTAGAGTTCATTTCTATCCAAGTAAAGACTTTGTTAATCAATCATTTTATACCGCGAATGGGAGTTTACTTAAAGATGGAAAGCTTTTAATCGGCATTAAAAGAGGAGAAAACACGATGGTGAATCCTCCTCAAGAAACGATTATTGATGATCAAGATGAGTTACTTATTATTGACAGTCTTAGTCAATAAGAATTTGTTCGAGTTCTTGGACGAGTGCCTTACCGATATCTACAAATTTTTCAGGAAAGCTTGCGTCCTTTTCCACTGGTTCCTGAAACTGGTCAAAGGAAGCAGATGCATTACCAATATAAGCATGGTCGTCTAGGTCATCTTGATACAAATGTGATATCAAGAATGGTCTTTCAATCGCTACCGTACAATTTCGTGCGTCTAATTGTCCATCAACTACTCGAAACGGAATCCTTAAAAATTGATAGCCTTTTTCATCATCAATTTTATAATCTAAGTATCCATGATCGTAATCCCAATTACCGCCAATCGTATAACCAAGCGGTTTCAATGATTGCTCTAGCTTATACAAATCAAAGTGCTTGCCTTCAATTTGTGAAGGAATTTGAATCATAGCCATCCCCCTTTTTCTTTTAGTTTCTCACAAAAAAAAGAGTGTTAGTCAAAAGAGAGGAAATCTCTAATGACTAACACCTTTTTTAATTATAAACGCTTTTCAAGCTCTGCTTTCTTCTCTTCGAATCCAGGTTTGCCTAATAATGCGAACATGTTTACTTTATATGCTTCTACTCCAGGTTGGTCAAATGGATTTACACCAAGTAGGTAGCCACTCATTGCACATGCTTTTTCAAAGAAGTATGCAAGGTAACCGAATGTGTATGCATCCATTTGCGGAATCGTCACCACTAGGTTAGGAACTCCGCCGTCTGTATGAGCAAGCAATGTACCTTCGAATGCTTTGTTGTTAACAAAATCAACCGTTTGGCCGGCAAGATAGTTTAATCCGTCTAAATCGCTATCAGCTTCTTCGATCGTTAGCTCGTGACGAGAATTTTCTACACGTACAACTGTTTCAAATAGGTCACGACGACCTTCTTGAACGTATTGACCTAAAGAGTGTAGATCGGTTGAGAAGTTTGCAGATGAAGGATAAATTCCTTTTTGGTCTTTACCTTCGCTTTCTCCAAACAACTGTTTCCACCATTCTGCAAAATACTGCAAGCCTGGCTCATAGTTAATCAGCATCTCAATGGTTTTCCCTTTGTTGTAAAGGACGTTACGAACCGCTGCATATTGGTATGCTAAGTTTTCTTCTAGCTCTGAGCTTCCGAAGTCATCGCGTGCAGCTGCTGCACCTTTCATCATTGCTTCGATATCTGCTCCACTTGCAGCAATCGGAAGTAAACCTACAGCCGTTAGAACCGAATAACGACCACCCACATCATCAGGAATGATGAATGATTCGTATCCTTCTTCAGTAGCTAGAGTTTTTAATGCTCCTCTTGCTTTGTCAGTAGTTGCATAAATACGTTTCTTCGCTTCTTCTACTCCATACTTTTCTTCTAAAAGCTTGCGGAAAATACGGAAAGCGATCGCTGGTTCTGTTGTTGTACCAGACTTAGAAATAACGTTAAGAGAGAAATCCTTTCCGTCTAAAAGATCCATCACATCTCTCATGTATGTAGAACTAATGTTGTTTCCGATGAAGATAATTTGTGGTGTGCTACGCTTTTCCTTTGGCAATGCATTGTAAAAACTGTGTTGTAGCATTTCAATGGCAGCGCGCGCACCTAAGTATGAACCACCAATTCCACAAACTAAAAGAACATCAGAGTCTTGCTTAATTTTTTCTGCTGCTTTTTGGATACGAGCAAATTCTTCTTTGTCGTAGTTAACTGGAAGGTCAATCCAACCTAAGAAGTCATTTCCAGCTCCTGTTGCTTCATGTAATGAATGATGAGCAACTTTTACAAAATCACGTAAATAAGTAACTTCATGTTCCCCAAAAAAACTAAGTGCTTTTGAGTAATCAAAACGAACGTGTGTCATGAATGATCCTCCAATGATTTGTTGTTTACTATATCACTTTATCGAAAGCTGGTTAAGGAATCAAGAACCGTCTACTTATGTAAGCGCACACATTTAAAACAAATGTGTTAATTGTTAAGAAATGCTCAAAAACCCACCTTCTTACCGTAGTATTTCCACCGAAAAAAAAGAAACACGTGCAATTATGAAAATTGCACGCAAAAAGTATTTTTATAAAGAGGCACGGTAAATCGCCATGACGTCTTCTTTGTTTAATTTTGTGAAGTTACCGAATTCGCCGTATACCATTGCTTTGTCAGCCATCACTTCGATTTGGCTATCGTCAATGTCGTAGTCTGCTAAGCGTGATGGTGCACCGATGGAGTTCCAGAATTCACGAAGTTTAGCGATTCCTTCTAAACCAACTTCCTCATCTGTTTTGCCTTCTGCGTTTACTCCGAAGACGCGTACAGCAAGCTTCTTGAAGCGTTCTGGTTTCACCTTTAAATTATGCTTCATCCAGTTCGGGAATAGAATCGCAAGTCCCCCACCGTGTGGAATATCGTATACAGCCGAAACCGCATGCTCAATATTATGCGATGCCCAGTCTCCACGGTAGCCCATAGAAAGCATGCCGTTCAGTGCCATCGTTCCACTATAAAGTATCGTAGCACGATGCTCATAACTTTCAAGGTTTTCAAGAAGCTTTGGCGCCGACTCCATTACGGTAAGTAATAACCCCTCACACATACGGTCCTGAAGCTCAGTGTTTTCGGTTAAATGGAAATAATGCTCAAACACATGGGACATCATGTCGACAATTCCATATACCGTTTGATCTCTAGGAACTGTGTATGTATTTACTGGATCTAGAATAGAGAATTGTGGGAATGTGACTGCACTGCCCCATCCGTATTTTTCATTGGTTTCCCAGTTTGTAATAACTGACCCAGAATTCATTTCTGATCCTGTTGCCGCTAAAGTTAAAACCGTACCAAACGGAAGCGCTTCCTTTGCAACGGCTTTACGGGTCATTAGATCCCAAGTTTCTCCTTCGTACTTAGCACCTGCTGCAATTGCCTTTGTACAGTCAATAACACTTCCTCCACCAACAGCTAACAGGAAGTCAATGCCTTCAGCTCTACAGATTTCTACTCCCTTTTTAACAGTAGACAGACGTGGATTGGGTTCAACACCCGCTAGCTCAAATACCTCAACATCTACTTCTTTTAGCAATGACAAGACCTGATCATATAGGCCATTTCGTTTAATGCTTCCTCCTCCATACACAAGTAACACTTTCTTGCCGTATTGAGGTACTTCAGCCTTCAATTGTTCGACAGTATCTTTACCAAAAATCAATTTCGTCGGATTAAAAAATGTAAAATTATCCATACTTCATCCTCCTATTCAATCTTTATTATGTTCCAAAAAAGTAGTGAATGCAAAAAAATAGACTCCAAATTTCTTACTATAAAAATGCATAAAAGGTGGGCAGAAATCAAACGATAAGATTGTGTAACTTTATATAGCCAAACTATATAAATAAAACATCCCAAGGAGGAAACAGCATGAGTACCATTCAACGTATTGCACTAGTACTTACCATTATCGGGGCTATCAACTGGGGACTAATTGGATTCTTCCAATTTGACCTAGTTGCAGCTATCTTCGGCGGACAAGGTTCTGCTCTTTCTAGAATTATCTACGGCTTAGTTGGTATCGCAGGATTATTAAATCTAGGCCTACTATTTAAACCAAATGAACAAACCGTGAGAGATCCAGAACCTAGAGCGACAAGATAAAGCGGAAGCGCCTTGTTCAGCTCCGACAGGCATAAGACGAATCGCGCAGGAAGGCCTGCCTGCTGGAGAGATTTGGCTTATGACCCCGAGGAGCTAGGCGCTGCAGCTAGGCAATTCTCAAAGTTCAAAGAACGTCAAGCTAATAGTAAAAATCCTTGCACCCAAAAAGTGCAAGGATTTTTTCATGCGCTTAATACCTTCTTAATGCGTTCAATCGCCCAGTCGAGGTCTTCGTTACTGATCACTAATGGTGGAGCAAAGCGAATTACTGTGTCATGTGTTTCCTTACATAACAATCCCTCTTCTTTTAACTGCTCGCAGTATTTTCTAGCTGGGACCGTCAGTTCAACACCGATAAACAGTCCACGACCGCGAACTTCTTTAATGATTGGGTTCTTGATTTCTTGTAATTTTGATAGAAAATAGCTCCCAAGCTCCTGAGAACGTTCTGCTAACTTTTCTTCTGTTAGTACTTGTAAAGAGGCAATGGAAACTGCACAGGCCATTGGGTTGCCACCGAATGTGGATCCGTGTGACCCTGGATTAAATACACCGAGAACTTCTTTGTTTGCGACAACGCAAGAGATCGGGAATACGCCCCCACCAAGCGCTTTTCCTAAAATATACATATCTGGTTCAATGTCTTCCCATTCACAAGCAAACATTTTCCCCGTACGTGCCAGACCAGCCTGAATTTCATCGGCAATAAAAAGGACATTGTTTTCTTTACAAAGATCAAAAGCAGCACGCATAAATCCTTCAGGTGGAATGACAATACCTGCTTCTCCTTGGATAGGTTCGATCAAGAAGGCAGCCGTATTTGGAGTGATGGCAGCTTTTAATGCTTCGATGTCTCCGTAAGGAATCAGCTTAATTCCTGGTAACATTGGTCCGAATCCACGCTTATACTCTTCCTCAGACGAAAGAGAAACCGCTGTCATTGTACGTCCGTGAAAATTACCTAAGCATGCAATAATCTCTGCTTGATCATCTTCTACACCCTTCACATCATACGCCCACCGACGGGCTGCCTTAACTGCTGTTTCCACAGCCTCTGCACCCGTGTTCATTGGCAATGCCATTTCTTTATTGGTCATTTCACAAATCATTTCATACCATGGTCCAAGCTGGTCATTATGAAACGCACGTGATGTAAGCGTTACTCGATCCGCCTGTTTCTTTAATGCTTCAATTATTTTCGGATGACGATGACCTTGGTTCACAGCTGAATACGCGCTAAGCATATCCATATATTTGTTACCTTCAGGATCTTCCACCCAAACACCTTCTGCTCTAGAAATAACAATCGGAAGAGGATGATAATTATTTGCCCCAAACTTTTCCGTTTGCTCAATGACTTCTTGTGATTTATTCGCCATATTATTTACCTCCGATCTCATTCATTCGTGGTGTAAAAACTACCTTATCTTAGTGTATCTTAAAAGAATAACTTATGTCCTTTCTCGAGAAAAAAACATAAAAAAAAGTGGGAGAATCTCTCCCACACTTTGATTAATAATTATCTTTGTGATTGTTCAATCCACTCTTGTAACTTGTCTTTTAGCGTGTTAAAGCCTTGTGGTGCTTCTGTATCTTGCTTGATAGCAGCTGCAGCTGTACGCTTTCTTGGCTTCTTCGGAGCAGCCTTTTGTGCAGCTACTGGTGCTTCAGGAGCTTCTTCAGTTGCGCGGATAGAAAGACCGATTTTTCCAGCATTTTCATCGATAGAAAGAACCTTTACTTGAACTTCATCTCCTACTTTAAGGTGCTCGTTAATATCTTTAACGAATCCGTGAGTAATTTCTGAAATATGAACTAACCCTTGAGTATTTTCATCAAGTGCAACGAACGCACCGTATGCTTGAATTCCTGTAACCTTACCTGTAACAACACTTCCAACTTCAATTTTCTCTGACATAGAAACACTCCTAAATTTAGTTTATTTATCCTTTTTATACGCAATATAAAATTATATCACATTGTCACATCTTATTCAAAAAAATTTACTACACAATAGTCCGAAAATATAGTATTATGGGAAAATATCTTTTAAAGTAGGTGTAAAAACTGTAATGAAAACACATGAGCAATGGACATCAAAGATCGGCTTTATACTTGCAGCAGCTGGCTCTGCAATTGGTCTAGGAGCCATTTGGAAATTCCCATACATGGCTGGAACAAATGGTGGAGGACTTTTTTTCCTTCTTTTTTTATTGTTAACTTTATTTATCGGTGCACCGATCCTTATTGCTGAATTTATTATTGGTAGAAATACACAAAAGGATGCAATCACCTCCTATAAAATTCTTGCTCCAAACTCAAACTGGAAGGTTATAGGGTATTTAGGAGTCATTGTTTCAGGACTTATTTTATCCTTTTATAGTGTGGTAGGAGGATGGATCTTATCCTATTTAATCCGTAGCGTTACTGGGAGTTTAACAGGACTTTCTCAGGATCAGTACGGAACTCTATTCGGTACGGTTATTAGTAATCCTATTGAGGCGATCCTTGCACAAGCAATCTTTATGATCTTAACCATATTCGTGATCCAAGGTGGGGTTCAGCAAGGAATTGAGAAAGCTAGTAAGTACATGTTGCCAGCCCTATTCATTCTATTTATCATACTAGCCATTCGTTCCTTAACTCTTGATGGAGCCTCAAAAGGGGTAGAGTTTCTCCTAAAACCGAATTGGAGCAGTCTAACCCCTGACACCATCTTGCTAGCGCTAGGACAATCCTTTTTTGCACTAAGCGTTGGTATTTCCGTCATGGTTACGTATGCATCTTATCTTTCTAAAAAAGAGAATATTACGAAGTCAGCTTTTTCAGTTGTTGGTCTAAATATTTTTATTTCTCTACTTGCTGGTATTGTTATTTTCCCAGCAGTATTTGCTCTCGGATTTGAACCTGGGGCAGGCCCTGGTTTAGTGTTTGTGGTCCTCCCGGCCGTATTTAACGAAATGGCATTTGGCGCTTTCTTTTTAACAATTTTCCTTGTGTTGCTATTGTTTGCGACATTAACCTCTGCTTTTTCCATTTTAGAGATTGTTGTAGCGGCTCTTGTTAAAGAAAAAACAGAACTTCGTAAACAATGGGCTTGGAAAACAGGGATTGTTATTTTTATCTTTGGTATTCCTAGCGCATTGTCTTTTGGAGTTTGGTCTGATGTTCTTATTTTCGGAAAAACGATTTTTGATTTCGCTGATTTTATCGCAAGTAATATTGGGATGCCGTTAGGAGCCTTTTTAATTTCTATTTTTGTTGGGCACCGGCTTCCATACAAACTATTGAAAAGTGAGTTAGCATTAGGAACATTTGGGAATATAAACAAGCTGTTTACGATCTGGTATTTCACCATTCGATTTATTGTTCCCGTTGCGATTATCTTTGTATTTTTACGTTCAATTGGCCTTTTGTAACTGTAACGAAACGTTCACGATTAGGATAGATTCTCCCTATCCTAATCGTGATAAAATAAATAATATAATCTTTTTCGAAAGGAAGATGAGCCATGACTGCAATTGGGCAAAACATTAAACGCTTTCGGGAAGAATTAGAAATGTCACAGCAGGAGCTTGCTATTAAGATCCGTGTTGGCACTGCTACGATTGACAAATATGAGTCAGGCCTACAAACTCCTGACACACAAACCATTTTAAAAATATCTACTGTACTTGATATTCCAGTCTCTGAATTGATGCAAGAAGAAAGTCAAATATAAATGGTAATAGGTAAAGCGAGGGATTTGTTCCTCGCTATTCGTTTGTTTCATTCATTTTATTTGGAGATTATTTTTCATTATCATAGTGCTTATATAACATCTTTCGGAGGTCATTATGGCAAAGAAAATTGCTTGGGTAACTGATTCGACAGCTAGCTTCTCAGAAAAAGATCAAACTTGGTTACAAGACAAACATATATACGTGGTTCCCCTTTCATTTACGTTTGGAAATGCAACCTTTAAAGAAGGGGTAGATATAACGACTGAGGAATTTTATGAAATGATGAGTAACTCAAGTTTTCCGCCAACTAGTTCACAGCCTGCCTTAGGAGACTTTATTGACCTTTATACCCAATTAAAAGAAAGCTACGATGAGGCAATCATCATCCATGTTTCTAGTGAACTATCTGGGACGTACTCCACATCCACACAAGCGGCCGAGATCGTCGGTTTCCCTGTACATCCAGTTGACTCGTGGATCGGTTCTTTTCCGTTAAAATTCTTAATAGAAGAAGGAATCACCTTGTATAATAAGGGACTAAAGCCGTCTGAAATTGTGAAAGAACTTCTTTCGTTAAGAGAAAAATGCCGGTTGATCTTAATACCTGCAAACTTAGATCAATTGAGAAAAAGTGGACGAGTCTCGAATTTTGGCTCAATTTTAGGAAATCTTCTACAAATAAAGCCAATACTTGCATTTAAAGAAGGGAAAGTAAATATTGTTGAAAAAATTCGTACGATGAGAAAAGCGGAGCAGGCATTAATTGACCGTTTGCACGAAGCGTACAAGCAGGGAATCTATGATCGAATCGGAATTATGCACGCAGGTGAAAAGGAGATCATTGAAGGAATACTTGCAAAAATTGTGACCGAGTACGAGTCACTGAAGATTGAAGTACTCCCATTAATTCCTGTGGCTGGTGTTCATACAGGAGTGGGAACTATTGCTTTGTCATACATCATGAAGGATTAATTTTAAAAGGACAACTGTTTTAAATAAGTATAGGGTTCCGTTTTGAAGTGCTTTTCTGTACCAGCAAAAGTCAAATAAGCGGAGAATTTCCGGTTAGATGCAAAGTGGAGCCTCGTTTTGGGGTAAATAAGGGGAGTTTTTCCGCTTATGCAAAGCAAAATCTTTTATTTTCGAATTTTTCGAGCCAATAGGCGGAATCTCTCCGCTTATTTAAGCTTTTTTTAAAAAAAATTTCTAATTAAGCGGAATTTCTACGTCTACTTAGTGAAGAAAAAATGGCATTTCGTAGAAGCTTTAATAAAATAAAGAAAGACGTATGTCACACACATCATACGTCTTTTCTTGTTGTGTCTTTTATCAGAAAGCACCCGAATGCCAGAAAATAAGCCAGTTGTCCTTGCTTATAGGCTAATTACTTCTCAACAAACCGTTTCATTCGTTTCACGGCTTCTTGTAAATGTTCCATGGATGAAGCGTATGAGCAGCGAATATGTCCTTCTCCGCTCCTTCCAAACACATTACCTGGAACAACAGCTACTTTTTCTTCGATCAATAATTGTTCAGCAAATTGCTCTGATGACAGACCTGTACTAACAATGGATGGGAAAGCATAGAACGCACCACCAGGGATATGACAGGAAAGCCCAATATCATTTAGTGACTGAACAAAATAGTTTCTTCTTCTGCGATAACTTTTTTTCATATCCTCTACGTCTTCTCTGCCGCCTTTTAATGCCTCAAGTGCCGCGTACTGTGCCATGGTCGGAGCGCACATCATAGCATATTGATGAATTTTTAACATGGCTGCAGTTAGTTCCTCGTTTGCACAAACAAAACCAAGTCTCCAACCTGTCATTGCAAAGCCTTTCGAGAAACCGTTAATAAGAAGAGTTCTATGTCTCATGCCTTCAATCGCCGCAAAACTTACATATGATTCATCATAGGCAAGCTCTGCGTAAATTTCATCAGATAACACGAGAAGGTCGTGTTTTTCAATAAATATGGCAAGCTCTGTTAATTCTTTTTCATTAAGCATCGTGCCTGTTGGATTATTGGGAGAACAAAGCATAATCGCCTTCGTCCGGTCAGTAATCGCCGTTTCTAACTGATGAGTTTGAATTTTAAAATCGTACTCTTCGGTTGCTTGAACCGCAACCGGCTTTCCACCTGCTAACGAAACGAGTGGTGCATAAGAGACGAAGCTTGGTTCAATCACAATGACCTCATCACCTGGGTCGAGGATCGCACGTAATGCGATGTCTAATGCTTGGCTTGCTCCAACCGTAATGATGATCTCGCTTTTCGGATTGTAATCCACATGAAATTGCTTTTTCATATACGAGGACACTTCGTTACGAAGCTCTAATAATCCAGCATTGGCTGTATAAGATGTGTATCCTTGCTCTAGGGAAAGAATGGCTGCTTCTCTAGCAGACCAAGAGGTAACAAAGTCAGGCTCTCCTACCCCTAAGGAAATAACTCCTTCCATTCCTGCTGCAAGATCAAAAAACTTACGAATTCCAGATGGCTTAAGGTCTTCCACCGTTTTTGCCAAATAAGATTTTGTCTGTTTCATTATGGTGACACCACAATTCTCTTATCATCGTCTGCTAATGGTTCAAAAATCGTTCCATCATGCTTATATTTCTTCAAAATAAAATGCGTAGTTGTTGATAAGACAGAATCCAGAGTGGATAGCTTATTAGAAACAAATCTAGCTACTTCATTCATCGATTTCCCTTCAATAATGACGCTCAGATCATAAGCACCTGACATGAGATAGACAGACTTTACTTCCTTGAATCGGTAGATACGCTCTGCTACTTCATCAAAGCCCACTCCTCTCTTCGGAGTGACCTTTACATCAATCATCGCTGTAACGCCTTCATGACCATCAATTTTAGACCAGTCCACTACGGTTGTGTAATGAACAAGAACTTTCTCTTTTTCAAGCTTCTTAATAAGCTCATCTGTTTCTTGCAAGCTAAGTCCGATCATTTTTGCTACATCTTCAGATGAAATTCGGGCATCTTTCTCAAGAATTTCTACAACTTCGAGTTCTTTTTCCGAAAGTTTCATGTGTTAACATCCTTTTCTGCTTTATCGCTTAAAATAGTTACATTATAACAAAAATGCGTAAAAAATAATTTAATTTTCAAATTTATCATTAGATTTTTTTATGATTGTTTTTGTCATTGAAGGGTATTCTATGAAAAAACAAAAAGTCGTTAAAGGAGTGAATACAACTATGAATGACGCTAGCATCAACGGTACGATCAATATTAACGGAAACGACCTGTATTATGAACATTACAAGCATTCTCATGCAACAGACACACTATTGCTCATTCATGGGTTTCTCTCGTCTACCTTTAGCTTCCGAAGACTAATTCCTCTTCTTCGTGAAGAATTTAACGTTATTGCCATTGATTTCCCGCCATTTGGCAAAAGCGGTAAATCGAAGAAATTTATTTACTCGTATGAAAATATAGCCCATGTGATCATTTCCTTTGTGGAGCATCTTCAAATAAAAAATGTATCCATTATCGGCCACTCGATGGGAGGACAAATCGCGTTAAAAATATCGCAATTACGACCTGATCTTGTAAACCGGTCGGTATTATTATGTAGCTCCGGATATTTAAAACGCATGAAGCTTCCTCTTGTGTTATCCAGTTATCTCCCTTTTTTCCACCTGTATGTAAAAAGACATTTAGCGAAATCAGGTGTAAAAAAAAATCTCCTCAATGTCGTGCATGACCATTCAATGATTGATGATGATATGTTGAACGGATATTTAGTCCCTTTTTTAAAAGGAGATATTTTCCCAGCCCTAACTCGGATGATACGTCATCGAGAGGACGAGCTAGATGAGTACGACCTAAAGAAAATTGAGACCCCATGCCTGCTCATTTGGGGCGAGCATGACAGAGTCGTCCCACTTAGGGTTGGAAAACGATTGAAGCAAGATTTAAAGAACTCCGAGCTCATTGTATTAAAGGAAACAGGACATCTTGTACCTGAAGAACGACCTGAAATGGTTCACAAGTATATTAAGGAGTTTCTTGTATAAATAAAGCTTCAAGACGAGGATCCGCTTGAAGCTTTTTTTAACATCACAACGAGCAAGAGCTCTCGTTTTTAATGGCTAACAATTCTTCGGCCATGCTTGTACATTCAGATAAAGGAATGATTTCTTCAAAAGAAAACTCATATATGCTTTGGATTTTTCGAGCAAGCTCTTTTGCAGATGACAAAACATGTACCGCTTGAATCGTATCCGCGATTTCCGTATCATAGCTGTCTTCCCCATATCCGAGTGGATCCCAATCCATAAGACGCTGTAACAAACTTAAATTCATTTCGAGCATTTCCATGTAAAATCACCTTTTATTTTATCTTTTCGTTCACATATCTTATCATATTACATAGATCAAATAAAATGGAAAAAGGTGAGGTACTTTATGACTACGTATGATTTTGATAAAGTGATTGACCGAAATAATACTGGATCTGTTAAATGGGGGCTCCTCCACGATGTGTTCGGAAGCAGTGATCTTCATCCAATGTGGGTGGCAGACATGGACTTCTCACCACCTGCTGAAGTAACAAATGCGATTCGAAAACGATTAGAACATGAAATTTTCGGTTACACCTTTGTTCCCCCGTCTGTTGGAAAAGCCATTCAGGCTTGGGTGAAAACAAGACATCATTGGGAAATTCGACAGGCATGGATTACATACAGTTCAGGAGTCGTCCCAACAATCAGTACCGCCGTTCGAGCATTTACTTCTGTTGGAGACAAGGTGTTGCTTCAATCACCCGTGTACACTCCTTTCTTTTCCATGGTTGAAAAAAATGAACGAGTGGTCGTAAACTCTCCATTAAAAAATGTAAATAACCGTTATGAAATCGACTTTGAGGATTTTGAAGCTAAGTTAAAAGAAGGCGTTAAGCTATTTATCTTATGTAATCCCCACAATCCAAGCGGAAGAGTGTGGAAAAAAGAAGAACTCCTTCAAATCGGTGAACTTTGCAAAAAATACAATTGCTTGATTTTAGCAGATGAAATTCATTCCGATCTTGTATTTGAAGGAAATACGCATGTACCAATTGCAAGCTTAGAGGATTTTGCTGATTTTGTTGTCACTTCTATTGCTCCTAGTAAAACCTTTAATTTAGCAGGCTTGCAAGCTTCTGCAGTGATTACGAGCAATCAGAAACTTCGAGAGCTATTCCAAGGTGAACAGCAAAAGCAAGGTTTTCATACATTAAATACGTTTGGCATCGTCGGAATGGAGGCCGCTTATCTTCATGGTGAAACATGGTTAACCGAAGCGCTTGCCTATATGGCAGAAAATATTCGCTATGTACAGGAGTTCCTAGAAGCCGAGCTTCCACAAATAAAGATGATGCAACCGGAAGGAACGTACTTAATCTGGATGGATTGTCGTGAGCTTGGACTTTCAGATGATGACTTAAAGAAAGCTCTGATCGAAAAAGGAAAAATAGGACTCGAGCCTGGACCAAAATATGGAGCTGGTGGAGAAGGCTTTGTACGTATGAATGTGGCGTGCTCAAAAGAACATGTAGTAGAAGGATTGGAGCGCTTGAAAGCAGCATTTGCTTAATAATCAGACGGAAGAGTAGGATTCTCTTCCGTCTTTATGTTTCAATTAAAAAAACGCACACTTTCCTAGAAAAGTGTACGTTATCCTTTATTTTGGTGCTCACTCATAATTTGGTTCTCTAATTCTTTTGCTTTCGCTTCTTCTTTTCGTGAGATTTTGACGATAAATCGCATCGTGAAAATACAGAGGATTAAGAAGATCGTAAAAGAAATAGCAGCTGGGATATATTCAGACTTATCTTCAGGAAAATATAGAAACAATGATACTATAAACCCATCGATCATAAGGATCTTCCTTTCTGCAAACAAGCAGTCATTCATGCTTATTATATCAAGGTTCCTTTCCTCCGTCCAAGGACAATTACTTTAGCACGGTAATCTTCTTGATGACCACATCTTCTTCCGGCTTATCCCCTTCACCTACTGCAGTGGTAGCGATTTTATCCACCACATCCATCCCTTCAATCACTTGACCAAACACGGTATGTGCTTGATCGAGCCATGGAGTACCACCATCTTCATACTGCTTGATCACTTTATCGTTGTAACCAGCCTGCTTCATTTGGTCTACTAAGCTAGATTCGACTGTTTTATTTTGAACGATAAAAAACTGACTTCCATTCGTGTCTGCTCCTGAGTTAGCCATGGATAAGGCGCCTCTGAAATTATAAAGCTGATCTGAGAACTCATCTTCAAATGGCTCTCCATAAATGCTTTCTCCACCCATTCCTGTTCCATCAGGGTCTCCACCTTGAATCATAAAGTCATTGATCACTCGATGGAAAATAACTCCTTCATAATAACCCTCTTCACTATGAGTAATAAAGTTTTCTACTGCCTTTGGAGCTTGTTCTGGGAACAACTTGATTTTAATATTCCCCATGGATGTTTCCATTTCAACTAGTCTTTCCTTTTCACCAACCTCTGTAGTTGTCTGTGGAAGCTCAATATTCTCTTGGTTAGCGGTTTCATTATTGCTTGCATTTCCGTTTGAATTTTCAGTACCTTCTTCATTGCTTGTCCCACATCCAGTGACAAGGAAAACAACGAATAATAGATACACTAGGAATTTCTTCATGTAATCACCCTCCAAAATACTTTGTTTTTCATAATGCTTACGTCATAATTATTATCATATACAGTTCTAGCTCAATTTGAAAGGAGAAACAAAATATGTCCGACATTCAAATCGGTGACAAGGTCACAGCTATTTATAAAACCGGAAAGTATATTGGTGAAGTAACAAACATCCGCCCAGAGACCATTCTTGTACGGGTCCTCGCTGTTGTTACTCATCCGACACAAGGAGATTTACATAGCCATAAGGATGCAGATGCGCCTCTGTTTCATGAAAGACGAGCTCTTGCTTACCGAGAGCAGGCGAACATCCCCGCAAAAATGGTCAAGCCCTATACAGAAGAAATTCCTGAGTACAAAGAGTCACTAAGGAAGGCCATTCAAATATTAAGAGACAAATTATCTGATGATGACACTCTTTGGGCAACAAAGAGCCTTGAAAATATTTCGACACTTGAGAAAGAATACTTCTAACACATAAAAGCCAAATCCAATATGAGGGATTTGGCTTTTTATGCGAACTTATTAAGTACTTGGGAGAAATCAATGCGGTCACCAATTGTGGTTGGTGCATGTCCTTGAAGGTACTTTTTATCCTTCTCAACTAAACGAAAAATATTAAATGTGGTTAATGCATCGTCCAGCGCCCGGTGGTGCTTGCCTGTTCCTTCCTTGCCATACTCTTGCACCGCTTTCCATAAGCCTGTTTGATTTTGGTCTCCAAAGAATCGTTTGTACTCCATCGATAAATCGAGTTCTTCGCCTCTTAAAGGAAAAGGCAGACCGGCTTGTTCACAGTTATTGCGAAGAACCCTCATGTCCATATTCCCCCACGTAACGATTGTAAGGTCTAATGATGGGGAACTTAACTGCTCAAACTTTTTCACAAGATCTGTAAAACTAATGCCTGTATTGACTTGCTCCTGTGAAATTTTTAAAAATGATTTACAGCGGTCCGATAGCATAGGGAAACGATTAGGAGTGACATACGAAGAAAATTTCTCGCAGATTTGGTCATTTACAACCGACACAATGCCAGCCTCAATGATTTCTGGGTAAAAACCTTTAAACCTCTCAGATCTCTCAGGCATCGTAAACTCAAAATCAATAAATAAATACTGATGCTCCTTCCTCATCTTACGTACCCTCTTTCCTCCTTTGACTATCACTACCATTATATGAAATAACCATTCCAAAAAATGAACATGAATGTTTTTTTATTATATCATGTTTTCTGATAATTTTTTCATTTTTCTGTTTAATTCATTCGAAGAAAGTACGAAAAGGAATATCAGCCCTAAAATATGCTATAATTTCCATAAGCTAATATTTAGCAAAACGAAATAATAACCATAAGAAGGTGTTTATGCTTTGTATCAAAAAAGAAATTTACGAATTATGTGGATCGCAAATTTCCTCGTATCTGCAAGTGCAACGATGATTCTTCCTTTTTTATCGTTGTACATTGAAACATTTGGATCTTATTCCCCGGACTATGTTCAAAAATGGGCTGGCTATGTGTTTGGGGTAACCTTTTTAGCCGCTTTCTTTATTTCACCTTTATGGGGACGGTTTGGAGATAAACATGGGTATAAGCCTATTTTGATGATTACCGGATTCGGTATTGGTATCAGTATCTTTTTCATGGGGTTTACAGATTCTGTTATGGAGCTCTTTATCCTGCGACTTGTTATGGGCGTCGTTACTGGATTTATCCCCACCTCACTCGCCCTCATATCCTCACAAACTCCAAAAGAGATTGCTGGTAATGTACTTGGAACGTTACAGATGGGCACCGTCTCTGGTGGCCTGCTCGGTCCATTATTCGGAGGATTGTTAGCAGACAGTTTTGGTTTTCAATATACGTTTTTCATCACCTCCTTCGTCATCGTTGCTGCTACTCTTTTAGTCTCGTTTGGAATTCATGAAGGGAACGACCGACAAAAGGTGAAGGAGAAGAATTCTTTTACCCAAAAGGAAGTGTTTTTTTATATTTTTAAAAATCCTGTCCTGCTTTCGATCATGATCCTATCATTATTAATTCAAACCGCTAACTTTAGCGTTCAGCCACTATTAGCTCTATATGTCAATGAGCTTGTCCAAACGACCCATATCGCGTTTCTAGCAGGGGTTGCTTTTTCAGCCACCGGATTTGGGAACTTGTTAGCCACTCGGCGTTGGGGGAAGCTTGGTGATGATATCGGGCATGAGCGAGTGATCCTCATTTTATTACTGTCTGCGTCCATTCTATTTATTCCGCAAGCACTTGCTACCCAGTTATGGCAGCTTGTGTTATCCCGTTTTTTGTTTGGTATGGTGGTTGGGGGAATTATTCCTTGTATGACGGCTTATATCCGACAAGTCGCTCCCCTCTCGATGCAAGGGGAAGTATTAGGCTATAACGTAAGTTTTCGATTTTTAGGAAACGTCATTGGACCTGTAATGGGTGGACTTATTTCGGGGTGGTATAATATCTCAACTGTCTTTTTTGTCACTAGTGCTTTATTCCTTGCTGCTTTTGTCTTATTATGGTGGAGTGTGAGAAAAACAGAATCACTGCTATCTTCATCATAATTTTATAATAGAAAGGGAAGCGACCGACATGAAAGTAGCTACCGGTTATTTTTTTATTTTCCTGCTTCTCCCCGTCTTTTTCCTGCTTGCCTATTTTTCTAGCAACGAGGTACGCTCTTTTGATACTTTCGATCATGTGATAGAAAACAAGATACAGTTAGAAAAAACAAACTTATCACAAACAAGCTTGATCAAAGATCGCAATGGGGAAACCGTTTTAGAATGGTACAGCACGGTAAATCGTATCGTTTTACCATCTGAGAACATTCCCGAGCTATTGCGTGAGGTGTTTGTTCTATCAGAGGATCAGCACTTTTATGAGCATATTGGCTTTGACTTAACAGCTATGGGTCGTGCCCTTACGATCAATATTCAGTCAAACGGGATTGAACAGGGAGCAAGTACGATTACACAGCAGCTCGCTCGAAATCTTTATTTAACTCACGAGCAATCTTACAATCGAAAGCTTACTGAAATTCTTTACGCCTACAAACTAGAAAAAACTTACTCAAAAAAGGAAATCATAGATTTATATATTAATTCTATTTATTTTCAACATGGGGCTTACGGAATTGAAGCCGCGGCTAAGTACTACTTTAACCGCGGAACACTTGAACTCACAAAAGCAGAGCTATTTTTTCTAGCTGCTGTTCCAAACAATCCGACTTACTATGATCCATTAAGCCACTTCGATCGAACAAAAGCGCGTCAAGAGCGTCTCATCGATTTATTAGTGGAAAAAGACAAGTTGACCGCTTCAGAAGCAACAGAAATAAAAAATTCGCCTATCAATCTAACCGTACATGAACGAATTGACCAAGCACCTGATTATATGGCGTATGTTCAAAATGAATTATCTCAATTAATTGCCCTTTCAGAAGAATTAACTGAAGAGGAAGAGATTGACCATCGAGTAAAAGAAGTGATTGCTTCCGGAATTAGCATTGAAACTTCCTTGGACCAAAGTCTTCAAAATCGAGCAATAACGGCGGTTAGTGATAATCTACCATTTATCGATGTGGAAGGTTCTGTGGCCGTTATTGATCATACGAATGCACAGATACTAGCACTTGTTGGTGGAAAAAACTATCAAAAGGGTGAATTTAATCGAGCGTTCCAAGCTTATCGTCAGCCTGGTTCATCGATTAAACCATTACTTGTTTACGCTCCTTATTTACAAGAGACGCACTCCTCTCTATCTAAAACAGTAAATGCAGGAGAGCTCTGTATTGGTAATTATTGTCCTGAAAACTATGGTGGAAAAATATATGGAAATGTAACACTTGAACGAGCGTTTGCGAACTCATACAATACACCTGCTGTTCGACTGTTAAACGAAATTGGAGTAGAAACGGGCTTTCAATATCTTACATCCTTTCCTTTTAAGAAGTTAGTAGCAGAGGATCATGTGTTACCAGCTGCCGTTGGTGGTTTTACGTACGGAATGTCGCCATTAGAGCTGACAGGAGCTTACACCTCCTTTTATGATGGAGGGTATCAGCAACCACGTGCCATTCGTAAGGTGACCGACTTACAAGGAAACGTTCTTTACGAGTGGAGAGATGAGAAAAAACAAGTCTGGTCTGCTGAAACCGTCAGCAGCATGCGCAGTCTATTATCGGAAACGGTCTCTTCAGGAACCGCTCGAAAAGCCCATTTATCGCGAGCAACCTACCAAGGCGGAAAAACAGGCACAACGAATAATTACCAAGACTACTGGTTTGTTGGTTTAACAGATACACTAACAGTCGGAGTTTGGGTCGGAAGAGACATGCCATCTAGCATTGAAAATATTGAGCAATACTCTCCACATCTATATATATGGAAAGCTATTATGTCTAACTAATAAAATCCCGGATGAGTTCTTCAAACGGGTTTACATTAGAGGTTCAGGCATTATAAAACACTCATGAAAACGCACTTGAATTCACGATAGAATTCACAGTGCGTTTTTTATTTGATATTAATAAGCGGAGATTTTTCGGTTAAACTCCAGATTAGAGCTTGATTCATAGTAAATAGGCGGAGGTTTTCCGGTTAAGCAAAGAAAAATTGTCCATTTTCACGTTTTTCGAGTCAATAGACGGAATCTCTCCGTCTATTTTGGCTATTTTCAGTACAATTTCCTATTTAAGAGAAATTTCTCCTCTTATTTTTTTTTCAAACCCACTTTAGCCGCATGTACCTCAAAAGAAACCCCGGATGAGTTTGGAGAGACCCAGATAAATGAGACAAGGAAAAAACACCCCCTGGATCGTATTTATACAATATGATTCTTAGGAGGGTGTTTTTCTATGGGAACAAGAGTTCATTATCCAGAAGAGATAAAATGGA
>NZ_JBRKCV010000010.1:0-173364 GCF_052983275.1 Robertmurraya sp. GLU-23 | reverse complement strand
TAGTAGTATTTAAAGGACCTAGTAATCGGATGAAGGAATCATTATTACAAAGTTAAGGAAATAGAGAGTATTGGCAAGTAACATTTTTAATTGCCGTTTAATACAATTTTTACTTGCCAAATACAGCTTAGATGACTATGTAAAGAAAAGACTAACAGATGACGAAGCGAGGAATATAATGAAAGGGTTGCTTGGGAAAACTGAGATTGCACAAGTGAAAAGCTTGCCAAGAGAGGATAGAGATAGCATTCTTCGGAAGGTGAAGAAGATTGATGGGATCTCTCAACGACAAATAGCTAGGGTGTTGGGAGTGTCAGCAAATCTGGTGTTTAAGGCGTGAAATGGGGATAAATTCCTTGTCCTAATCTACGTGTTGAGATTCTTTTTGCAAGTATTTACATGAAGTTTGTGTGCCAAAAAATATACAAACTTTGGACTGAATTTTCCCTCATAGGATTTGTTTTTCATTAAACAGGTAGAATATTTTAGTGCTATTTGAAGCATTGGAACCGTCCCTGTGTTTTCTTCTATACTCATAGTTCCTCCGGAAGTTGCGCTATTTATTTAGGTTTATTTTACCACTTTTTTTGTGCGCCGGTGAGGATATTTTCCTAGGTGTTATTATGATGTCTCGAAAATTTACACAAGGAAAGACAGGGGGACAGGTACCTTGACTCGATGCTAGGTAAAAAATTCATTATAGGTTAAGATTTGCAAGTTCAAATACCTATAATCTGTTGGAGGGCCTTTTTTTATAAAATATGTGAAATTATCCACATAAATATTATTTCACTAAACTTAATGGTAAAATTATGAAGGGGTTAATCCTAACATCTACATAGGGAGGAAATTCTTAAATGAAAAAAGGGGTCATTATAGTACTAGCCATTATCGTGCTCTTACCTATACTACTTTTTTTAGCACCGACCGTAATACCTTTCATACTACTAGCTGGAATGATCATGCTGAATAAAAATTATCCAGTTATCAAAGGTGCTATAGGTGAGAGGTATGTAAATAGATTACTAAATAGACTTGGATCTAAATATAAAATATATCATGACCTTTATGTACCAAATGGGGAAGGTGGAACTAGCCAAGTGGATCACTTAGTTACATCGCCGTATGGGATCTTTGTAATTGAAACGAAACATTATCAAGGATGGATATTTGGTAGGGAGGACAAGAGGTATTGGACTCAGACAATCTATAAACGAAAAGAAAAATTTTACAATCCAATATGGCAAAACTATGGTCATATTCAATCAATAAAAAAATACATAGATAAAGAGGATTTCGAGTCGATCTACTCTATCATTGCCTTCTCCCAAAAATCCACTTTAAAATTTACAGATGATTTTAAATCAGCTAGGGTTATCCAATTCGCACAATTAACAAAAGTAATCGCGGAGTGGAATGTTCGGAAGATTAGCGATTTAGAATTGAGAGAGATCAATCAAGCGCTAGAAGGACTAATAATTGTGGATAAAAAAGAAAAGAAACAGATAAAGAATAAGCATGTTGCAGAAATAAAAAGTAACCTTAAAGAAAAGGTACTGAAAGAAAAAGAAGTCAGTAAGCAAAATGTCTGTCCAAAATGTGGTGGAGAGTTGTCTCTGAAGAAAGGGAAGTATGGATCTTTTTACGGGTGTAGTAACTTTCCAAAATGTAGGTATACAAAGCAGGTTTCTTGAGGAAGCACTGGAACCGTCTCTACGCTTACTGGGTTAAATTTACTATAAGAACTTTAACGCAGTGGTAGTTCTTATTTTATTATTTATCCTATTAGAAAGCATTGGGACGGTTACTATGCTTTCCTCTTAGTACAGGGGATGGCATTGGATTGGGAGAATAGTATGTCAGCGACTACCAGACAATTACCATAAAAGATCACTTTTTTTATTGAATAAAACTAACCTTTTTCTTCATTTATCTATATATGTACTATGATAGGTAATTTTTATAGATGAAAGGATTGAGGTTTACGTGGCAAAATACAGAACGGTGCGTGTTGATATTTGGAACAATCCAAATGTACTTGAGAAGATGACTCCGGAGGATAAGTATTTCTATTTATATCTACTTACTAATCCACAAACTACTCAGATTGGAATCTATAAAATTACAAAAAAACAAATGGCTTTTGATTTGGGCTATTCGATTGAAAGTGTTCATTCATTAATGGATCGATTCACGGATCATCACAAGCTAGTACGATACAATCCTGAAACGAGAGAACTAGCCATTAAAAGCTGGGGGGAATATAACCTTTACAAAGGTGGAAAAGCAGTGATGGACTGTGTTATTTCCGAATTACTAGAGGTGGAGGATTACTCATTGATCCACTATGTCGCGGTGTCTATTAAACAACAGGAAATACTAAGTTTATATGAGTCTTTTTATAATTAAACTACGCGGGGACAGGCACCATGTCCCTTTGAGAATTTATCCCTATTCCTGATTTTGGGGCAATGAACCTGTCCCCGTGGACTCCCATATGCTATAATTTTGCAGAAGAATGAAGCTGTATTTGAATGGTTCTTGTCTTCACTACAACCCACGAACAGGAATGACATCTATGATTGGCAATGAATTAATCCATCGTAGAAACATATTATTATTCACCTTAATGGCTGCTTTTTTCACTATCCAAGTAACGATTAATATTGTTATTGAAGGATTAACAAGTGTATTCCCACCAGCTTTTTTATTCATCACTGTGGGTGTTCTTTTGTTAACAATGATTCTTAAGAAAGTAAATCCAATAGTGATCATGTATGTAATGATCACCTGTACATATATCTACTTTTATTATCTTTTGACTGATTCTTCGTACCTAGTCAATTACTTATTTATGTGGTTGGGCCTTCCTCTAAGTGCTATCTATCAAAGCTATCGAGTGGTGTTACTAGCTTTTACAGGCTCGATGATAATAAACTATTATTCTTTCTTTTACCTATATGAGGAAATATTCCCGAACGTCGTAAAGGGGGATTTTGTCTATCTCGTTTTGTTTGGCGTATTTTCTACGGCTTTTCTTTTAACATTTATTCATATGACTCTCCGGTTATGGAAGGAAACAAAAGAGGCAAATGATAAGCTTCAGGTAATAGCCTATCATGATCCATTGACTGGGGCAGCTAATCGGTTATTGCTTAAGCAGAAGTTTGACCAACTAAAGGAGTCAAAAGTCGATTCTATCGCGCTATTATTCTTGGATATGAATAAGTTTAAAAACATAAATGACACATATGGTCATGATGTAGGGGATCAATTGCTGGCGAAGGTTGTATCAAGGGTAAGAGGAGAGCTGAGGGAGTCGGATTTACTCTGTCGATTGGGTGGAGATGAGTTTGTGATATTATTATCGAATATAGACCAAAAAGAGTTAATAGGGGTAACGACACGAATTCAGTCCTCAGTGGATCAGCCGCTGAGCATCAATAATCATACGATACAAGTTTCTGCAAGTATCGGTTCGTCCTATACAACAGAAGTTTCCTGTGTTGATCTAAATGCTATGATTAAAGAAGCGGATGGAGATATGTACATGGAAAAGAGGAAAGGGACGCGGGGACAGGCACTGTGACCCTATTTAGTATAGAGCGGAGGGACAATGGACCTGTCCCTCCGTCTCATTGAAGTGAGGAGATTTGTATGAAGAGCATACGTATACCGTACTATTATGTATTTATCGCAATTGTAATATCAGTTGCTGCTTTTATTTCAGTGGAAATCTATCCATTCCAATCCACAGCCAATTTATTGGTTTTTATTGTTACGATTATGTCTCTTGTAATCTCTTTTATTGCTTTTATTATTGCGATGAAAACTTATATATCTATTGATAGTGTAAATGTCATCTCTCAGATGGAGGGAAATGTATTAGAGAACGAGAATTATGTGGCATCTCTAACAAGTCTTTTAAAGGAATACAATATGCAGGATTCAAAACAAGTTGGGGCAAAGATTTTTCGAAGTTTAACTACTCGTTTTTCAAAGGAATCAAAGACAGCGATTGAATTTGCTTCAAATTTACAGTACTTCATTGATTTAATTGTCTTTTTTCCTTCTCTTTTTCAGTCATCTGATGAGAATAAAGAAGAAAATGTTAAGAATATGGAGAAAATCCTACAGCTTATTGATAAAAGGAAAGAGGCTTTGCTTTCGATAAGTACGGGGAATATGATATTAATTGAAGAAACCGTGAAGCTCATTAAATATGTCATTAGTTATCAACAACTTATTCATTCAAAAGAGTATAACGTGACTTCCTCCCTGCTAGAGGTGAGGGGCACGATGTTAAAGAACTCAGTGACTCAAACGGTGTATTATAATTACTTAGGCTTGTTTTATAATAAAAAGGCGATGTATGTCCTCCGCAAACGACTAGGTTATGAGAATGAAGACTTCTTTGAAATTGATATATTAAAGGATATTCACCAGCGAATCCATACATTAGAAGGAGAAGAAATAGAGCTCTATACGATGTATTTAATAGAGTCCAAAAAAGCCTTTCAGAAAGCTTTAGAAAGCTGTAAAGAGGATGTCATGTGGGAAGGTTTTATTAAGTATAATGATGCAAGGTCCACCTTCTTTCTTCAGCTTATCCAAAAGGACTATAAGGGAACAGACTGGTTACCTATGATGAACGAAGCCATTATTGCAAGAAGTCGTCTTAATATATTAATAGGTGATATCCTAGACCAAGATAGAAAGAGCCATCTTCAAGAATCGTTTATATACCAAGAGTACTTAGCACGGTTGGTGAAGATCAATCTTCAACTTGCCCAAGGAGAGGATATTACAGATACTACGCAAAGGGTGAAGCATGAAGCCCCATTGTATAAAGGATTAGAAAATGAACGACACATCAAGACTGTCTATACGAAGAACTTTGATAAGATTAGAAACTATCAAATACTAATAGAAGGCTATTTAAATAGAATTAGGTAAGGTTATTGGGACATAGGGACAGGCACTTTGTCCCTTTTCGAATTACTCCTATGTAAAGAGAGGCTATTCATATGTTTTTTTCAAAGAAATGTTACTTCTGCAAAAGGAAAACGAGACAATACACGAAATATCTAGTCTCTACAAAGAAAATCTATTGTTGTTCGTTATGTAAAGAATATGCAGAAAGAAGAGCTTTTAAACGAGTATGATTGATGATTGTGCATAGAAAAGGTCAACCCAAAAACAGGTTGACCTACCGTTATGTAACTCATTAAGAATTCAATCAAACGTTTGATTGAAAATCATTTTATTTTTTCCGCTTTTTAGGATTACTCCCTGGCTTTCTCTTATTTGGATCCAGTATCATCAACATCGAACTTTGATTTTTCCCCATTTCAGTTGTTATGTTTCTGAGCTGCATGGCATTTTGTAGCTTGGTGTTAAAGGCTAAGATCGAGCAATGGATAATGAGAGTGGTACCATTTGAGAATTCTATGTATGTTTTCTTCTTGTAGCTCAGGGTACGAACAATATGTACAGGGTTAAACCAAATCGTGGCGTCATTCTTGGCTGATTTGTTAGAGAATAAGCAAATTCTTTGAATCGGGTTAATCATAACAGGTGGCATATGAATTTCACCACCAAGAATCCATTTAGCTGAAGACATAGCTCCTTTTAAATCATAGCCAATACATTTAATGCTATTTTCTAGTATATGGAGAGGGGAATCATCTATGAAGAAGGTCTTTTCCAGTTCTCTAACAATGGTACATAGCTTTCCATTTCGATCATAAACACCATACATGTAAAGAGTATTCGAATTAATAATATAGCAATCTAATAATACCAAGATTCTCAGCTCCCTCAGCTTTCAAATTATATACGGTTAACGTACCCCTAACTGTTCTTAACAATACCTCCTTTACATTTAGAATCTTCCCCTTGTATGTGATTATATGAAAAAAGAACTAGAATTAAATACCTGTTGTCAGGATCTCTTCCAAGACAAATTTGTGAACCATGGGGACAGGTCCATTGTCCCACTAGTGAGTAGAGTTTGGGAGCTTTGACTTGGTTAGTGTGTGAGTAGTAATCAAGGCTTTTGTGATAAAAATCACCTCCCTACCCACAGGTGGATAGGGAGGTATTGAAAGTAATCTTTGTCATATAAAGGGAGGCTTGAACAATATTTAAGTCATTCAGTTAGCTATTCAATACTTTAAAGGGATAAAGCTCTTGCTTTTTTCATTTATGATTATGGTTATAACTTTGTAGGTAAAGCATTAAGAAAGAGTTGGGACAGTCAACCTGTCCCTCAGTCTCTTTCCCTCAGTCTCTTTCTCGCTCCTGATCGCCAGAGCTTAACCGCTGATAGTGAAACGTTCTCGATTGTCGCAATCTCTTTAACTGTAAAGCCATAGATCACGGTGTACATAAGCCATTTTTTCTCTTTTTCTGTTAATCCGTCACAATCAAGTTCTTCCCATTCAAATGGAAGTTTACAGGATAAGTCAGGGATTAAGTCCCAATTTTCATCATCTACGCTTACATTATGTTCATCATACTTGTTTCTCTTGGTCATCTCAGTTTGGAGGTGGCCTTTAATATAGGAATATGCAAAAGAGGAAAAAGCGCCACGTTCTCGATTATACCGTTCAGCAGCTTGCCAAAGTGCAATTAATCCTGTTTGGAAGAACTCCTCTCTGTTTTTATAGATTCCTAGTGTCAAAATAATTTTGTGAATCATAGGCTCATATTGTTTTACGATTTCATTAAACTGTTCCACAAGCTTTCCCTTTCAGGAAGCGCGCTACCATTTGTATTCCCGGGTAACCTCACAATAATGGAAGGTAAGACCTTGTTCCAATCACGGAAAATGGAGTTGGTTACTAAAAAAAGTGTTGAAATATCAGATTTCGAAGAGGAAATAAAGATAAACGGAATAAATGTGCTCTAAATTTATAAAACTAGGGAAAAAGGGGAACATGGGGACAGGTAATGTGACCCTAGAGGTGTAGCGAGGCGTAGGGGTACTATAACATGGCTTAACCCCGTGTAATAATATTTCATAAAAATATAGGTACTAGGGACCTTTCCCTATAAAAAAGCCTTGCCAAGTGGTTAAATTATCCTATAATAGTCTTGTAACCATAAATCGTACGATAATGGCAAAACCATTGAAAGATGGTGACGCAAAACTATAGGGGCTAAGATCATTTTAAGTGATTATGCTTGCCAGTTTCCGAATACGGACTCTTACGATTTATAGAAAATCTAAAGGAGAGTTTTATGGGACTAAATAGTCGGATAGTAAAAATAAAAATGAAATGGCACACCGCAAGACTATATTATTATATGTGTTTATCAGACTGCTGTTTGGATGCAGGCATACAGGGAGAAATAGAGGGAAAGATTATGTATTATAGAGAGAAATTAAACGAGTCGATTAATATCTAGGGACAGAACCAGGGGACAGATACAGTGTCCTATTGTTTTGGATTAGAACAATTGACGAAGAAACGAATCAATTGCTTTTCATAGAAATGCCATTTTAGCTAAAGAGAAGCGAAGTAATACATAGATTAAGAAGGTTTTCTGTTGTTTTATATGGATATTACTGGGAGTTTGAGTTTCCAAAGGGGCATTAGTTTCATAGTGGAGAGGGACAAAAAAATTCAATCAAACATTTGATTGAATTTTTACTTTTTATTCAACGGTTCATTCATCAAAAGTGAACCAGTTTCAAAAGTATGGGTTTTCGTACATCACCATAGCCAAAGGCTTAATAAGTTACTCTCTCCTAAACCACGGTAAATAATAATATTCCATATAGAACTTGCGATTAATAGAAGGCCAGTTACATCAAGAAGCTTCTTTGACTTAGTTAAAATATTGGGAAGTTTGTCATGGTAATATTTTTGTTTAAGTCTATCAAGGTTTTTATCTTCATCAAAATTTTCATCACCATTTGCCATTGCTCTATTATAGTCCCTACTCATTTGAAACATGATCTTTGGAAAAGCCTTTAAAAAAGTAATTAACATTATTACATACATCAAAGAAATAATCGCTGATAATATTAATTGAATTATTATAATAATGGTAGATTCCTGAGAGTGAATGTAGTTTACGAGCCCCAATTCTAAAGAAATAAAGGGTAGTGTCAATAATGTAACGCCTCCCTTAATGACATAGGAAAAGATAGTAAATAAAAGTTCTAGCATGTTAATTCTCCTTCTTTTAATTCATGTACATAAATTACCCCCTCTTATAATACTAACAATTAACTTTTTTCTCTATATTAATATAGGATAAATATACTAATGAATTAGAAGTTTATTTAATAATAAGAGGTAACAACTCTACTCACTGTTTAAGAAGGCTCACATATAGAGAAAAATCTATTACTAACTGTCTGGCAAAACAGCATATGTGGCCATTTTCAGAATATGGACTCTACAAATAATATTAGTTCCCCTGAAGATCCGTATTGAATCTTAGTTATTTTATGGTAAAATAATCCTATAACTTTAAGACTATACGATAATGGCAAACCTATTGAAAGGTAGGGACGCAAAACTACGGGCCTAAAGCAAAAGCTATGGTAGCCGAGTCGCCGAAGTAGATGGAGATAGCATTCTGGGGATCCACCTATTTAGGTGGATCTTTTAACTTTTTAGGAGGGTGAAGGATGGGGTTTTTAAGAGATTTAGGTAAGTTTTCAGGGAAAGCTGCTGGATTCGTTGTTGGAGGAGCCGTTAATGTAGTTGGTGATGTGACGGGAAGTAAGTTTATTAAGGAAGTTGGAGAAGGAGTAAAGAAGGCGTCTGAATTTGCAGGAGACACTTTAGGGCAAGTGGCTGATGGAGCGTGGAATACTACTACTGGAATGATTCAAAAGGATGATCGAAAAGTAGAACAAGGTTTAAATGATATAGGTAACTCTGTGTCACGTACAGCAAAGGGAGTATATGAGACAGCAAAGGGAACGTACCACAATGGCAAAGATGTCTATGAAGGCTTCAAATATAATGACGATGAAAAAATTAAAAGTGGTGTGAAGAATATAGCTAAAACGGTTGCTGTTGGAGCATTAGCTGTGGGAGTCGTGGATTTAGTAGATGGTGTAGATGTTGGTGATCCAACTGGAAACCAGCAAAACCTCGCTGATGGAAGTGTGGATACAAGTAACGTATCCAGTCATACTGGGGAAGTGCAAGTCGCTTCCAGTTTAGAAACATCGGAAGACCCAGGAGTTCATCACGTGAAACCTCATGAGGTAAGTGGATATTCACGTGCGGATGGTACATACGTGGAAGGGTACACACGTGATGGAGACGGAATTCCAAATACACAACTAACAGAGGAGCAAGGTGGCGGATACCTAAGAACAAACGCTGATGGGAATATTCAGAACAATTTAAATTCATAATGATGGGAAATGGGGACAGGTACACTGTCCCTTTATTCACTAAATAAAAATAGGCAAAGTTGAAAGATACCAGTATCTTTGGGACAAGGAACACGTCCCCTCGAAAGAAACACCCTTTGAAATAGAGAAATAATAAATAAACAGCAGGATTATAGAATCAGAAGTGGAATAATAAAGTGTAAGTAATTCGTCCCCTAAGTAACTCCCTTATACGTATCTCCTACCATGACATTCGTTTAGTATCATTAATCAATAATTCCTACACCCAAAACCAAAACTCATTAAGACCAAAACTGTATGCCGAGGTGAGTATTATTTGCCAAGGAAATCTAGGAAGAAAAGCAGAAATGGAGTATACCACATTATCCTTAGAGGAATTAACAAACAAATAATTTTTGAGGAGGATGATGATAAGAGAAGATTTCTTGATACGTTAGGCAGATTTAAGAAGCAATGTAATATTAAACTGTATGGTTACTGTTTAATGGATAATCATGTGCATCTGTTAGTAAAGGAACTAGAAGTGACCGTTTCAGAGTTCATAAAAAGAATTTGTTCAAGCTATGTATATTGGTACAACATGAAATATGAACGATGTGGACATTTGTTTCAAGATCGTTTTAAGAGTGAAGTGGTTGAAACTCGGGCTTACTTTTTTATAGTACTTAGATATATTCACCAAAATCCTTTAAAAGCAGGTCTTGCAGGCCATGTGCTTGAGTGTAAATGGACAAGTATAGGTGATTATTTGTATCATTCGACCATCGTAGATACAAAATTTGTACTGAGTCTCTTATCAGAAGATAGAGAAAAAGCAATCCAGTTAATCGCTAGGTATATGAATGAAATAAATGATGATCTTTGCATGGAAGAAATGGGAAGAGTAAGATTGTCAGACCGAGATGTGATCGACTATTTACGAACATTAGGAATTAATAGCAATAGCGCGCTGCAACAAATCAGCAAGGGCGAAAGAGATACTGTTTTAGCTATGTTAATGAAATTGAATGGAGTAACAATTAGACAAATTTCTAGGATTACGGGTTTTTCAAAAAGTGTTGTTCAACGTGCGAGGGACAGGGGATAGGGGACAGGCTCCCCGTCCCATAAAATGCAGAAGGGTTACCAAGCCATATGTTACGAGAAATCAAAATGAGGGACAGATCTATGTCCCTCTCTCTTCCAATGGTACAGCTGACCTGTCCCTAAGTCTCACCAACCCCCTTGCAACCATATAAATGACTACAAAAATAAAGCAACCAGCTCCATCAACCAGTACATCAAGCATCCGACCGCTTCTTCCTAATAAGAAGTATTGGTAAAATTCATCCAAGATTCCGATAAATATTGTAAAGATTGTAGCGAAGAATCCATTTATTAGTATGCTTTGCCACTTTCCAACTCTAAAGAGGGAAATAGCAATAAATCCATAGAAGAAAAAGTGTCCGGTTTTTCTAATAGCTAAGGAGGGATAGTCTTCTTTGATAGAGTATAAATAATAGAAAGAGCTACTTGTGTCTAATAGAAACAAAGGATCTGCTTGTTTATTGTATATCTGTTCAATCGAATCAAACTCGTCCCTATCAACCTCCCCAAGTGTATTCCCAATAATAATCATGCTCCCAATACATATTGCAACATATATTTGTTTCATAGTTACCTCCTCACACTAATCCTAGCCTTGACAAGGAAGTTTGAGACTATTCAAGGGGACAGGCACCATGTCCCCCTATTTATAAAGGGACAGGCACCATGTCCCCCTATTTATAAAGGGACAGTTCACCTGTCCCTATGAGAATTGTTGAAAAATGTCGGTTATTTCTTAGAAATAATCGACATTTTTTTCATGTTGTTCTTTATAAGAAACTTTAAAATGATAATTAATGAACGGATAGATCGTTAAGGAGTTGTTCTACTTGAAAATAAAGTCCATCATTTGTTTTTTTCGTAGATATCATAAGTATAACTATTTCACCGGTGAATGTATCAGATGTGGCAAGGTAAGTAAATCCATAAAGCAATAGATGGTCATAGGGACAGAACCATGGACTTTTCCTGGAAGAGGGACGGAATTGACTCCTCCCAAACTCTTTGAATATTTGGCACACCCTTGGGACAAGGAACCTGCCCCTGCGTCCCCAGGATAAATTTATTTACTTTTTTTAGGATGTGTGTAAAATAATGTGTATAGGAAAATGTTACTATATCTACTACATTCGACAGTTAGAAGAACCAGGTGAAAGAAGATGTTAGTTAATATTGTTTTATCTTTTGCGCTTTTGTTGGTGGTTTTTAATGTCCACTTTGGAATTATTGTATCAAAGAGTTTTCAATCTAATTATTTTGGGTTGATTAATTGGGGTATGGCCTTAATATTGTTGGTCACTGTTATTCAAAAAATGTGTGAGATTAATTTTGTTTGAGTTTACCAGTGCTGAGGCTGGTTTTTTTCTTTTCCTTTAATTCATAAGGAATGTTAGGGGTGGGCAAAGGTTACGTATGTTTCCGTTTTTTTGGCATAAGGATTAGTAACAGACTTCTTTTGGAGGTTACTTATGTACAGAAGAAAAAGAGTTGGATTGCTTCCCTTCCTATTCTTGCTTCTCTTTTTGGTAGGGGGGTATCTTCTAATACGTTTTGGACTTTTTTCGCCATCTAGACACGCAATCCACGTGGTGGAGGAATTTTATGAATATGAACAAACCGGGGACTATTCGAATTCGTGGGAACTTCTACATTCCTCCATGAAGGAGAGGTTTCCAAAGGGAGGATACATACAGGATCGAGTTCATGTATTTATGGGACATTTCGGTGCAGATACCTTTGAGTTTGAAATCAGTGAAAAAAGAAAGTTATCGAACTGGAAAATGACAAAGGAAAGTAAAAGCCTAGATTCAGTGTTTGAGGTTAAAGTGACGCAATTTTATAAGGGTAAGTACGGAACATTTGAGTTTGTTCAATATGTCTACGTAACGGAGGAAAAAGGAAATTGGGTCATTCTCTGGGACTTTAAAACTTAACGGTATATAAAATTAAGAAGCAGTCTGTCGTAAAGATAGGCTGCTTCTCTCGTATATAAGAATTATAGTTGGCTAGTTAGGATGGTGACTACAGCACTTAATAACATCGTACCTAGGATAATTGATGCGTAAAGAATCGCTTTATTTCTCTTCCTCTTTACCATCACTTCTTCTGGTGTTAAGAATTTTGACATTTTCCATTCTCCTTTAATGTTGATAGTAGCTGGCTGGCTTTATCCAAAGATAGAGGCCCCTATAGCTTTGCGTAAATCACTTTTCAGTGACCTTGCCTTTTTTATCTAGTACTATTATCGGATAAGATAGTTAAAATGTTAATAGGAAAATGGTGCTATGTGTCAAAAACTGTCGAATATTTTTTGATGTTCGTTATTGGGCTCCTTGAAATAATAACGTAAGATAAATAAATAGGAGGTGAATTCCTAAAAACCTGCTTTATGTAAAAAGGAGATGGACTCATGAGAATTGTTAAGAAAGCAATCATACCTGCTGCTGGTTTGGGTACGAGGTTTTTGCCAGCGACCAAAGCTCAGCCGAAAGAAATGCTCCCAATTGTAGATAAACCAACCCTTCAATATATTATTGAAGAAGCTGTACAATCAGGTATTGAAGAGATCTTAATTATTACCGGAAGAAATAAGAAATCAATTGAGGACCATTTCGATAAATCGGTGGAGCTTGAGTTAGAACTAGAAGCTAAAGGCAAGGTTGAGCTTTTAAACGAAGTAAGGAAGATATCAGAAATGGTAAATATCCATTATATTCGTCAAAAGGAGCCAAGAGGGTTAGGGCATGCCATCTATTGTGCAAAAAGCTTTATTGGAAATGAACCTTTTGCTGTTCTACTAGGTGATGATATTGTTTATAGTGAAAAACCATGTTTGAAACAAATGATAGAAGCTTATGAAGAATACAAAACATCCATTCTTGGAGTTCAAGAGGTTCTCCAGGCTGATGTGAATAAGTATGGTATTATTGACGGAATACATATAGAGGATCGAATTTATAAAGTAAAAGGACTTGTTGAAAAACCCACAATAGAGGATGCACCCTCGAATGTCGCCATTCTTGGAAGGTATATTATTAGTGCTGGTATCTTTGAAGTTTTAAAAGAAACCAAACCGGGTAAGGGTGGAGAAATACAACTAACAGACGCACTGAGAGAATTAGCACAAAAAGAGGCTGTATATGCCTACCATTTTGAAGGAAGACGCTATGATGTAGGAGATAAGCTTGGATTTTTACAGGCTACAGTGGAATATGCTCTTAGAAGAGAGGATATTAGAAAAGATTTTTATGATTACCTATCAACCATTATGGACCATCGTATAGAATAGAGTAAGATAAAAATGAGCAGTCCATTTTGAGTGGACTGCTTCTATTGTATTGGAATTAACTTTAATTTTCGAATAAAATGGTTCGGCTATATTGTTTGCCAAGTAATAAATCGTATGCAATCAAGCGATAATCTTCAAGTAACTCCTGTTCTTCTGCAGAAAGCTCAGTCACAAATTCTCGTTCGCTATTAATCTTTACTGTACTTTTTAACCCAGAGAAATGGGTTCTTAACTGATCAAGGATTTGATAAAATGCTGGCTTTTCTAATCCGCCTAATTCGTATACGATCGGCCCAAGATAAAATGGACTAACTGTATTTAAGTTTTTGTCCTCTGTATCAAAATTCGAATAAATTAATAGAGGTGTTTCGTAATATTTTAACTCGTTGATATTTTGATCGGGATCATCAAAGTGGGCTTCCTTATAAATTCCTAAATTTGCTCCAAGAACAGGCAAGTGGTCACCCCAGAACACAATCATCGTTGGCTCATCTATTTCTTCTAGCTGATTAATCAATAGCTGCAAGGCTTCACCGGACCTTCGAATTCCTTCTGTATAAACCTCCAGCATAGCATTGGACTCATCTTTTAGCCCTGAAACCTTAATTTTATTTTCCTCATACGCTCCCGGGTTGTAGGGCATATGGTTCTGCATCGTAACGGCATGAATAAATAATGGGCTGTTTTCATTCTTTAAGTTATCTATTATTTCATAAGTTAAGGATTCATCGGATATGACCCCACCAGGCGTTGTTCCTTTGTTCTTCATGGTTTCTTGATCCAAAAATGTATCAATTCCGAACGTCTCGTATACTCTATTTCTTTTATAAAATACCCGATTGTAAGGGTGTATGGCTAAGGATTTGTATCCTTTTTGCTCCAAATCACTAACAATGGTAGGGACAAAACTTTTATTATCAACAAATTCTTGAAATGGAACGGATCCTATTTTAAGAAATGAAGTGGTAATTCCAGTCAAAGCTTCGAATTCCACATTCGCTGTGGCTCCGCCGAATACAGGGGAAAGGACTTGTCCAGAAGTATTCTCCCCCATAAGTTTGCGTAAGTTAGCTAAAGGATCACCAGAGAACGAAACATTTTCTAGCTTGGTCGGATCCCAGAATGCCTCGCTCATTATAAAAACAATATTAGGGCGACTAGACTCGTCATTACTTGTCTCCTCATTGTTGGATTTCTTATATTTATTGGCGATTTTTATAACATTTTCTTTAGTGTAGTTTTCAGGCTTTTCAAAGCTAGCATTATAAAGATTGGAAATAAAACCAAAGATAAACCCATTTTCCTCATAATTAGACAACTGACTCCATTGAACAACCGCTATGCCAGATACATCTGTTAGCTTCTTCATAAATGTTTTTGGGAAAAATGTATAAGCATATACCATATAGATTGAAAAAAGTAGAATAGCAACTCTACTCCAACGGTTGATTTTCATTTTTGGCAACATAAAAATAATAAAACTGATAATAAGTACAAGTAAAAGCACAACAAGAATAGAGCGTATGGAAAGAAACTCTGCTACCATCGGTACGACATCCTTCATATGTGTTACTTGTAAAAAGTCCATTGGATAGAGAGGCTCTGTACGTAGGTTCAATTTATTAAAATGTATGAATCCAATTAATACAAACAAGACACTACCTAGCAATGAACTTATAAAAATATTCCCTATGATCGCGAAGAGCAACAGGAATACAAATTGTAAGTAAAGGATTCCAGCTAAGAAAACATAAAAATTGTTAGAGATCCATTCTGTTGTTGAGACAGGATCCTTAAGCCATTGGGAATATTGAAAAAAGTAATTGACTATAACTGATGTGAACAAAGTTAAAAAGATAATGGAAAGGTACTTTCCGATAACCAAAGACCAAAGGAAGCGTGTTTTGAGGAATTTGTAAACCTTCATTTGAAGTTTATATGTACAAATAAAAATCAAAAACAAAATAACAAAATAAGTGGCCATCTTTTTAGTATCGTTGTGCATCCATGCAATGAAGTTGGTAATATCATAATTATTTCTTCCCAATTTGATGAAGAAAAGAGCCAACAAGGAAAGGAAGCCGTTCACAGTTAGTATTAATAGAATATGTTGGATTTGTTGTTTCTTCATTAGATCCTCCGTTTAAGCAATTTAGGCACAAATCATTCCATTGGTTTTATTTTAAGCATTTATTGAGAATAAATAAAGTTTTGTTACAGGAATGTAAACTTATATCCAAAAAATGCAAGTGATAATTTCCGACAATTAATGACAATTATGAGAGGCTTTGAGTGAAATATGTAATTATTTGAATGAAGGACTATTTTATCTTTGTAGCAAATAAATATAGTAAATAGAAGATAATGAGGTGGTCCAATGGATTGGATAATTAGACACGGTACATTTATGTTTATAGTATCCATAGCTTCATGCATTTGGATTATGAAAGCGTTATCTGGAACTTCTTTTGATTTGCTCCTTTCCTGTGGGCTATCGTACTTAGTATGGACGATTCAATGTTTGTATTATGTTATTTCAAATATTCTTAATCTGGATTAATAAAAGGGCTATCTCTAACAGTTAAATATAAACTGATGAGATAGCCTTGTTTTTACATAGGTCCTGTTTTTCCAATTATTCCATGAATGGAACCTTTGATCATACTTCCTATTTTTCTGAATCGGTCTTTTTCAAACAATAAAACAATAATCGTTTCCTTAAAAGTAGCTGTTAAATCTTCTCTAAGCCACTCTTTCTCAGACTTAAAGTACTTTTTATAGGTATGGATTCGATTACGTGTAATATAATAGCGGCGAATATAGTTGTGATTCGTTGCCATTACTTTTGATCCTAGAAGATTATGTCTCTTTGTGTTGCCGAGATTATGAAGCATTGAAACGCTTTGTGCCATGATAATTTTATAACCTTTATCTCTTGCCCGTAAGCAAAATTCGATATCTAAAAAGTCGATAAAATACTCCTCAATAAAAAGGCCAATCTCTCTAAATACACTCTTTTTTATGAGACTTCCTGAAGTAATAACTGTTTTAGGCTCAGATACATCAGCTACTTGGTTAATCTCGGACATCTCTTCATGAAGAAGGTTTTCGTCTACCCAGTTAGGAGCTAATATCGCAACCTTTTCTTTCTCTGATAATGTATCATACACCTGAAGCAGCCTTCTAAAAAAGTCTTCACTAATTTTACTATCTTGATCAAAGGTGGCAATCCACTCGATCTCTTTGAATTGTACGTTTTCTAGAATCAATTGAATACCTTGATTTAAGGCGGTACCTAAGCCTTTGTTTATCCCATTATAGATGACCGTAACGAAAGGGATATTCTCAACTTCTTTTAAATACTCTATAGATATCCCACCAGAGCCGTTATCGATAATAATTAAACTTGATGCTGATCCAGCAATAGACTTCACATTTTCTATGAGATCTTTCTCTGGATTGTATGTGACCATTATCGCAGCAACACGTTCCTTAACCATTTACATGTTCCTTTCTAATCTTATTAGGGGTCCAAACATGAACACCTTTCCTCCATAAAACGATGACCATTAGTAGAGTGGCAAAGGTTTCTGTTAATATCGCAATCCACGCTGTCCCGTACTCTCTAAAGGGAGGGATGAGTAGGATCATTAAGACAACACTAAATAGACTAGCGGCTATATAAATTCTGGATAGTTCTTTTTTATAGTCAAAGTTAATCATTGTCAAAATCCCAAATATATTTGCCCAACCTAATACAAGTGGCATCGGAGAAAGAATTTGTAATAAAGGGATGGTTGCTGTATATTCTTCCCCTATAGCAAGAATGACTAGGGGTTCCGCAAATACGCCTACAATTAAGGATAATAATCCCATTCCGACAGTAATTATTATAAACATCTTATTCAATATCCATAAAGCTCTCTCCCTCGATTCTTGTAGAGCCTTACTTAAGTATGGATAAATAGATTGAACAAGTGGAGAAATAACACTTGACACAGCCTTTACAACTTTCTCAGCACTTGAATAATATCCAACTATGGTATTAGAGGCAAAGAACCCAAGAATGAAGATATTACTTGTTGTATATAAGCTCGTTACTACGTTAGATACGAAGATATGCCAGCCTTCTTTTAATTGATTTTTTATATCATCAAGAGAAGGCTTTGTAAAACGAATTTGGTAACGGGTTATAATAATGAAAATGGCTATGATCCCAATCACGATTGAACCAAGGGTATTTAAAATGGGTACTAACAAATACTCATTCGGGTTTTGTACAAAAACAAATATACCAATAGTAAAAATAGATTTTGAAATCACATTTAATATAGAAATGGTCTTCATTTGTTCAATTCCTTGAAAGAACCAAACGGGGAAAAGAACGTTTCCAACCACCATACCAAAGGTTATAAAGTAAACGATGCTATCGCCTTGGAACTTTGGGACAAATAGGACCAATAAGACAAGAATAACAAAGCTTACGATTAGCAAAAGTGTTCGAATGAGCATGACCGTCGAAAAAATAGTCGATAATCGTTGCTTGTTATCTCTGGCTAATGAGATATCTCTTGTCGCTACAAGATTAAAGCCATAGTCAGTAAAAAGAATAAAGTACTGGATAAAAGCTTGAGCAAAGCTAATTAATCCAAATTTACTTACACCGACAGTCTGTAGTAAATATGGTAACGTAACTATTGGAAGGATTAAGTTTAAGCCCTGGACACTTGCTAAGGATAAGAAATTGGTTACTAGTCTTTTTTTTGTGGACATTAGTTGTAAAAGATCTCCTTTAAATACATAAATAAAAATCATATATAAGTTTTTAATACTTGCTTATTTTAGCACTTCTTAATTCTATATAACAGTTAAATAGGGGCGAGAAACCTAATTGTGAGAAAAAGGCTATAAAAAAGGCAACAGTATAGAACTATTGCCAAAAAAGTGATTATAAATATGACACGATGCACTCACAGTTTCCTTCAAGTGAGAACTCGCCTAAGTTTGCAGGTAATAAGAAGTGGTCCCCTTTTTTAAAGTCAAATGTGCCACTGTTAGAGATAGTAAGTGCTCCGTCCCCATCAAGTACACTAACTAGTTGGAAAGGCTGATCTTGCTGTAATGTCGTTTTACCTGATAAACTCCATTTTTGAACGGTAAAATAGCGGTCTCTTACAAAAGTTGTTATCGTTAAATCCTCTGTTTGTTTGACTTCTGTCTCCACCTCTGATGCATGGTGGGGAATAGTTGAAACCTCAATAGACTTAGTAATATGCAACTCTCTTTTATTCCCATTATTGTCAGTTCGGTCATAATCGTAAACCCGGTAAGTAGTATCAGAATTTTGCTGTGTCTCTAATATGACAATTCCTTTTCCTATAGCATGAATCGTTCCACTTGGAACAAAGAAGAAATCACCTTGCTTTACTGGTACCTTCTGAAGCAGGTCGTCCCACTGTCCGTCTTCAACCTTCTGGATAAACTCCTCTTTTGATTGAGCAGTATGACCAAGAATAATCTCTGCACCGGGTTTGCTATCAACAATATACCAACATTCGGTTTTACCAAACTCTCCATTTTCATGAGTAAAGGCATATTCATCATCAGGGTGCACTTGTACCGATAAATCATCGTTCGCATCAAGAATTTTTGTAAGAAGAGGAAACCGATCTCCTTCAATTCCACCAAAAAGTTCACGATTAGAGCTCCAAAGCTCTCCAAGTGTTTTACCTTCAAATTGTCCATTTCTAACAATACTTTGCCCGTTCTCATGAGCTGCGAATGCCCAGCATTCACCTGTTTTTGAGGATGGAATATCATAGCCGAATGATATTAATTGTTTACCACCCCAGATTCTCTCCTGGAATACAGGTTTGAAAAAAATTGGTTCTACCATTTGTAAAAAGCCTCCAATATATAAGTACTACTATTGTACTATAACTCTTATTTAGTGCAAAATTTTTCAAAAATGTTTTTAGTTGAAATTTTCGGGTATATATAATTTAGAGGCAATAAGAACCTTTTTGCATCATTTTTATTTAAGGAAATAATATTAAGTATTGTGAGGGAACATCATGGAGTGGATAATTAAGCACGGTACATATATGGTTATTTTATCTGTTGCATGCATAATGTGGTGTGGAATTGTATTGTCTGGGGAGTATATTTCTTTTATATTGACTTTAGGTTTACTTTATTTAGTTTGGGTAATGCAGTGTATAGCATTTGTCCTATATAATGTCATCGTAGATTAAACGATATCGGCGTTCTTGCAAATTATTTCAATTATGAAGACATTCCTTTCATAGGAATGTCTTTTCTTTATCCATTTTTTGGTTGTAATTAAACAGCAATTTGAGAGTTATTTACAATGGTAATTATGTACTAGCTATTTTATATAAAAAGTGTAAAATAATGAGGGTTGTAAATTAATATACTGGGGGAATAAAATGAGTAAACACAATCAAAAAATGCAACTTATACAGGCTTTTAGAGGACTGGCAGCAATACTTGTTTTATTTCATCATGGCCAGTCAAATATGGGAAATCCTGAATTAGGAGCGCTTGGAAAGATATTCAGTATAGGGTGGATCGGGGTTGACTTTTTCTTTGTATTAAGTGGTTTTATTATTTTCTATGTTCATCATAAGGATATTGGTAATAGAACATCTATTTTACGATTTTACTTTAAGCGTTTTATAAGGGTATATCCTATATATTGGATTGTTACATTCACACTCATGGCTTTCTATTTTCTTTATCCAAATTGGGCTGTGGCATATGATTTAAGAGGTTTTATTAAATCTTTCTTTTTATTACCGCACCCACAAGTTCCTATTGTTTCTGTAGGCTGGACTTTAGTTTATGAAGTATTCTTCTATGGTGTTTTTGGTTTATTAATTATATTAAACAAGAAGTTTTCCTTCCCATTAATGGCTTTATGGGTAATCGGCATCTTATTAAATTCCTTTAATATTATTACGTTTGAAAACTACTACTTAAAATTTATTTTTAATAATTATAATCTTGAATTCATTTTTGGAAGTATAGTGGCATATATAACTCTTAAATTTAAACTTAAACGTCACTATATATATTTGGTTGCAGGTTTATTAGGAGCATCTTTAGGTTCAATTCTCCTTATAAAAAGCGTGATTGTGCGGAATTCCACTGAGTCAATTTTGATTATGGGTGTTTCGTTTGCTTTAATTGTCCTTTCAACTGCTTTTATTGATTTTAAAAATGTAATTAATGTCCCAAAAGTATTTTTATTATTGGGAGACTCATCCTACTCAATTTATTTAACACACAATTATTTGTTTATCCTACTGTATTTAAACTTTGTTGTAAGACATGTTTTTACGCCTATTAAAATCCTAATGGTTACTTCTCTTCTTACTTTAATTGCAGCGGTTTTATTTCACATGATTATTGAAAAACCTATCATGAATAAACTAAGTAAACGGCAGTTTTCTAGGGTTAAAAATAATCCTACTCAGGTTAAGAAGGCCTCATAGAGTGTGTTTTTGAAAAGGGGAACCGAGTGTTCCCCTTTTTCATTGAAAAAACCTAATTAAAATCATATAAGGAAAAACAGTGTAAAAAATGTAAAAAAATATATATAATATGTTGGGTATAAAATACTATATGTAGGAGTTTATTTATGAATTGGAATATTAAACTAGAAAGCTGGACTAAAAAGAAAGATTTAGATATAGAGCTAAAAAAGCAGTTATCGGATTTAAATAATTCTAAAAAAGAGTTGGAGGATTGCTTTTATAAGCATTTGGAATTTGGAACCGGAGGAATGAGAGGAGAACTTGGACCTGGTATTAACCGCTTGAATATTTATACTATAAGGAGAGCGGCAGAAGGTTTGGCGAAATATATTGAGGCTAAGGGGAAGGTAGCTAAAGCTAGAGGGATAGTTATAGCTTATGATTCTCGTCATAAGTCTCCTGAATTTGCATTAGAAGTTGCTAAGACAGTTGGTAAGTATGGTATTAAGGTTTACCTATTTGAACAACTACGTCCAACTCCAGTACTATCGTTCGCGGTGAGATATTTACATGCCATATCAGGAGTTGTAATTACAGCTAGTCATAATCCCCCTGAATACAATGGATTTAAAGTGTACGGAGAGGATGGGGGTCAAATTCCACCGGAAAGTGCAGATCAAATCATCGGCTATGTAAACAATGTTGAAGACGAATTGTTGGTTCAAGTTGCTGAGGAACAGGAGTTGATCAATAATGGGGTCTTAAGCTATATTGGAAAGCAAGTCGATGATGCTTATATCGCTGCTTTAGAGAAAATACAACAAAATAAGCAAGTGGTACATGAGGTTTCAAATGATTTAAAGATTGTCTTCACGCCACTGCATGGTACTGCAAATATTCCTGTTAGAGAAGGACTTAAAGCGTTCGGCTTTGCAAATATTACAGTGGTTAAGGAGCAAGAACTTCCTGACCCTGAATTTACAACGGTGTCTTCTCCAAATCCAGAAGAACACGCAGCTTTTGAATTAGCAATTAAATATGGCGAGGAACTAGATGCGGATGTTTTGCTCGCAACTGATCCGGATGCTGATCGCTTAGGGGTTGCTGTGAAAACCTTAAATGGCGATTATAAAGTGTTAACAGGTAATCAACTAGGAGCTCTTATGTTAGAGTACTTGCTTTCACAAAAAAAGGCACAGGGGTTGCTTCCGAGAAATGGAATTGTTGTCAAGACTATAGTAACATCTGAAATAGGTCGAGATATTGCTCGTGCTTATGACATTCCTACTATTGATACACTTACAGGGTTTAAGTTTATTGGAGAAAAAATTCTTGAATTTGAACAAACCGCATCTAACACCTTCCTATTTGGTTATGAAGAAAGCTATGGATACTTAATAGGTGATTTTGTTAGGGACAAGGATGCTGTACAGTCTGCGGTATTTACAGCTGAGGTCGCAGCCTACTATAAAACAAAAGGAAAAACTCTTTATCAAGGCTTAATAGAGATTTTTGAAAAGTACGGCTATTATCAAGAAGCACTAACATCTATTACTTTAAAAGGAATGGAAGGTGCACAAAAAATCTCATATATAATGGAGCAGTTTCGTAAGCAGCCATTACACGAGATATCGGGGCAAAAAGTAACAGTTATTGAGGATTATTACACAGGTATAAAAACGAATATCCTAAATGAAGAGCAAAGTACAATTAATCTCCCTAGATCGAATGTTATTAAATATCATCTTTCTGACGGTTCATGGTTTTGTCTAAGACCCTCAGGGACAGAGCCCAAGGCAAAGTTTTATTTTGGTATAAAAGGTAAAAGTTTAGAAGAAAGTGAAAAGAAGATAGAGAGTATTAAGGAAGCAGTAATGAAACGAGTAAATAAATTAGTGGCTAACTAGTTGTTTATTAAAAAGGGATTCATTTATATGGCCAATTCTTAGTCTTTATTACGAAATTCTAGAACGGAAGTGTAAAATGAAATTTTTATTGTTTTTCCCTGGTATTGAAAAGCTCCATGAAGCAAAGGACGTGGGGATGTTTCCAAGGGAACTGGCTAAAAAAGGTTTTCATGTCACGATAGTAACAGATGAGAAAAGGGATTTTGGAGATTTTGAGGGAGTAAGCTTACATGAATTAAATAAAAGTGGTTGGAAATTATATGTAGGATTTATTATTTACTTATTTAGAAATAGGGATCAGTACGATGTTTTTCAATTATTTCACTTCAGTAAGGTAGCTGCATTACTAGCATTTCTATTTAAGCTTTTCAATAGCAAAGGGATTACCTATTTAAAGATGGATGCAGATTATAGAAATTTAGAGCTGTGGAATAAAAATACGTCTAAATGGTATGGAAAACTACAGTATTTTTTATCAATGAAATATTTCGATTTAATGACAATAGAGACAGAATCAATGTTTAATGGAATTATGAAGGTATGGCCATTTCTTCAGGGGAAATTAAAATATCTACCGAACGGGTTATCTTTTTCTAGTCAAGAGTCTACTAATGAAATACTAGAGGTGAAACCAACCTTTCTAACAGTGGGAAGAATAGGTACTTATCAAAAGGCTACGGATATACTTGTGCATGCTTTTGCACAAATTGCCGATCAAACAGATTTTACTTTAAAGCTAGTGGGCCCAGTTGAAAATAGTTTTCATAAATGGCTCTTGGATCAACATTTAAGTGAGGAGATAACAAATAGGATTCATTTAACTGGAAATATTTCAGAAAGAGAGCTTTTAAAAACAGTTTATCAAGAAAGTGCAATTTTTGTTTTCCCCTCCCGATGGGAAAGCTCAGGGCTTGCATTAATTGAGGCTGCTGGGGAAGGTAACTATATTATTGGGACTGATGTTGGCGCAACTGGAGAGGTAGTTAACCAGACCAAGTTTGGATCAATAGTGGAAATTGACGATGTGGAGGGTTTATCCAATGCCCTATTGAGAGCATCTAAAAATAAGATAGTGTTCGATTTAGAGAAAAGAGAGCGTGCTAAGAGCGTTGTAAGACGTAGTTACGACTATAGTCAAATAACAGACAGGCTCATTTCCTATATTACTGATAAAATTAACAAAAGAAAGTGATTTGATTAAATGAAAGACCTACCATTAGTGTCAGTCATTATTTTAAACTTTAACTCTGAGCAGAAAACTGAACTTTGTATAAGAAGTCTAGTTGATTCAAAATACTCTAATCTTAATGTGATTATTGTTGATAACTCAACTAACCCTTTATCGTCTCAATCTGTTGAGGAGCTGGCCCGAAAATATAACTTTGATTTCATCAGGGTTAATGAAAATAAAGGATATGCTGAAGGAAATAAAATAGGAGTCGATTTTGCAATCAATAAGGAAGCTGAATATGTTTTTGTGTTAAATAATGACACTATCGTACACGCTGATTGTATTAATTTAGTTGTAGAGGCTATGGAGTACGATGAAAATATTGCTGTTAGTGGACCTATTTTATATAATCTGAACTATACGGTTGATTCGTATGAGACAACTGATATCCTCCAATCTGCAGGCTTGAAAATAAACCCTTACACCGGTCGGACGATATCGAATTCAACCTCGGTGAATGGAGATATTAGTGAGCATCCAGTTATTTCTGGGGCAGCTTTGATGTTTCGTAGCAATATAATTAAAGAATTTGGCTTTATGAATGGTGATTTTTTCTTATACTATGAGGAAACAGACTATTGCTTATCTTTAAAAAAGGAATTTCCAACTTTTAAAATTTGCACAATAAACTCGGCAATGGTTTGGCACGAACCTAGTAATAACATTGATGAAAAGATTTATTCTTTGTATTACTCTCATCGAAATAAAATCATATTTATGAGGAAACATTTTAAGCAAACATTTCCGATTTTCTTAGTCTTTTTGTTTTTGCTATCTATTCCTAAAAAACTACTTAGTTATAGAAGTCGACCCGCCTATATTCGAGCTTTATTTAAGGCAACACGGGATGGATTATCTGGAAAAATACTTGAACGTATTTAAATGTCTTTCGAATTATTAACAATAAAAAAGAATAGTGAGATTGTATGAATAAGAAAAAATTTATAGAAAATCTTTTATCTTTATTTACTTTGCAGGGACTTAATTATCTACTCCCTTTAATTACTCTGCCTTACCTTGTAAGGGTATTAGGGAGTAACAACTTTGGGGTTATTACCTTTGCTACAGCAATGATGCAGTATTTTGTAGTTGTTACCGATTATGGTTTTAATATGACAGCCACTCAACGAGTATCATTAAACAGAGAGAATTCTACTGAAATAAATAAAATATTTAACACTGTCATGTTTTTTAAGTTTATGCTACTTATTCTTAGTTTTTTTATAATGGTTACTATAGTCTCTCTTGTCCCAAGCCTGCGAGAAAATACTTCTGTATACTATGTGTCATTTTTATTGGTTCTGGGAAATGCTATATTTCCTGTTTGGTTATTCCAAGGTTTGGAGCAGATGAAGTATATAACCATCGTCAACGTAATATCTAAAGCACTTTCAACTATTTGTATTTTCCTGTTTGTTCGCTCATCAGGTGATTTTGTTCTTGCTGCTTTTTTCCAATCAATTGGGTACGTGATAGCGGGGATTATAAGCTTGTTTTTCATAAAAAAGCTTGTTGATATTAAGATTTCTACTAAAGATGTGTTACCCAATCTAAAGCAGTATGCTGTCGAGGGAGGCCACGTGTTTATCTCGAGCTTTGCCGGTAACATCTATGCACAGGGTGCGGTACTTATTACAGGATTAGTGTTAGGGAAAGTAGAGGCAGGGTATTATTCTATAGCTCAAAGGATTTCTGCTGCTGTAGTTGGTGTGGCACAACCGTTTACTCAGGCGATTTTTCCATATTTGGCACGTTTGTTTGAAGAAAGCCAAATAAAATTTCAGAATGCCAAAAAGAAGATCCTTATTATAGGAGCATCTATATCATCTTGTTTGGGAATCGGTTTGTACTTTTTCTCGGGCTTAGTTGTTTGGGTAGTTACTGGTGAAAGAAATCCAGAACTGACTTCTTTACTAGAGGTATATTCTTTCGTCATTATTACGATTATTCTTAATGTACTGCTAAATCCTTTTATTCTATCAATGAAAAAATATAGCCAAATGCAAAAGATGTATGTAACGATATCCGTAGCATTTTTATTCTTCTCCATACCAGCCACCTATTTCCTGGGTATTATTGGAATGGCTATCTCTATACTTTTAGTCGAATTATTCATTACCATACAAAGCCTAAGAATAACTCGTGAAAAGAGTATCCAATACTCTACTCAAAACTAAATTTACACATACGAACCTTTGTGGTTGTCCACGGGTTCTTTTTCTGTTCGCTACCGGGATATTAGAAATATTGAACTGAAACTAATAGATTAAATAATAAAAGGTGATAATAATATTTCAGATGGTTTTTGACAATAGTGTGGTTTTTTAGTATCTATAATAGTAAAATTGTATGATGTATGACAAAATAAAGGGGAATTTTACGTTATATTACATAATAAAAGTGTTTTCGACAAAAAGTTACAATATTCCTCATTCGATTGTGCTACTATGTTTTTTGATATGAGTGCTATTCCATAACTTTATATAATTTAAGGAGGAACACAATTGCAAAAGATAAAAAAAGCTATTATTCCTGCAGCAGGATTAGGAACAAGATTTCTACCTGCTACAAAAGCAATGCCCAAGGAAATGCTACCAATCGTTGATAAACCGACGATCCAATATATTATTGAGGAAGCAGTTAATTCAGGAATCGAAGATATTATAATAGTAACAGGAAAAGGAAAACGAGCGATTGAAGATCATTTCGACAATGCTTATGAATTAGAAAGCAATCTTGTGGAAAAAGGAAAACTTGATTTGTTGGAAAAAGTAATAGAGCCTTCAAATTTAGCTAATATACACTATATTCGACAGCAAGAGCCAAAAGGGCTAGGTCATGCGGTTTGGTGTGCTAGAAGTTTTATTGGTAATGAACCTTTTGCGGTATTGTTAGGTGATGATATTACTTCGGGTAGTGTTCCAGCACTTAAACAACTTATTAATCAGTATGATTCTACATCTTCATCAGTTATTGGTATCCAAAGGGTTGAAGATGAAGAAACACATAGATATGGAATTATCGACCCAACTGAGCAGAATGGTCGTATGTATAAAGTAGGTGCTTTTGTTGAAAAACCTGAACAAGGGACAGCCCCATCAAATCTAGCTATCATGGGAAGATATATTCTAACCCCTGAAATATTTACGTTCTTAGAAGAGCAAAATGTAGGAGCGGGCGGAGAAATTCAGTTAACTGATGCGATTCAAAGGTTAAATAATGTCCAGGATGTATATGCATATGACTTTGAGGGTACCCGTTATGATGTTGGAGAAAAGCTCGGCTTTATAAAAACAACAATTGAATTTGCCTTAAAAAATGAGGAATTACAACAAGATATCCTAGACTTCTTAAGTGAAGTTTTAGAGAAAAAGGAAATCAATATGGGCACAGGAAAGAATTTTATTTCTAAGTAACTTCTGTTTAACCCGATTCTTTTTGGGTTCGCTTAACTTAAAGGTGAAAGCTAACCATGCTTTATAGTAGGGAGATGATAGATGTGCTTAAAGATAAAATAGTTATCTTATTTTCAGGTAACCTCGCTGATGTATCACCTGGTGGAATTGCAGAATATGTCTCTCAGTTTATTCAGCATTCACAAAGTGAAGTTTTCTTATTGGGGACTGAAAATAAAGAATCGGGTACTAAGCTTTGGGAAAAAGAAAAAAGAGATATAGGTGGTAAAGAATATACGTATATTCCAATTAATTTTTCCAACAGAAAACCTATCTCTGTTTTCTATTTTATCCATCTTATTGTGTTCATTTTATTTAACATTAATTTTTGGAGAAGTATAAAAGTTATTTATGCTCAAAGGATGGAGTATGTACTGCCTTTTACACTACTATTTCCACGAAAACAGGTTGTTATGGCCATCCATGGTTCAGGAAGGTACGCAACGATGTTCTGGGGAAAGTATATTGCAAAAGTGTATCTACTACTTGAAAAAATAAGTATTAAACGGTCAACAAAGGTTTTTATACTTAATAACCATAATGACTATGGAGTACCGTATTATAAGAGGAAATATAGTAAATATAAAGATAAGATATTCTATACACTTGTACCAGTAAATATGGATCTATTTAAGCCGATGGATAAATCTGAACCACGTAAAAGATTTGGATTTAATTCCAATGATCACGTAATGATGTTTTTTGGGCGTATAGAAAATAATCCCAAAAGAGTCTATTTGTTACCGGAGATTTTGAAAAAAGTAAAAATTATCCATCCAACCACAAAACTTTTGGTTGTTGGGACAGGAGGGGCAAAGCAGGAACTTATGGAGAGTCTTAATGACATGAATCTGCTTTCCGATACAGTATTTATTGATCATATCAAGCATGGAAATGACTTGGTAGAATTAGTCAATTGCGCTGACCTTTCTATTGTTTGTTCTTCATTTGAAGGAATATGTATGTCAGCATTAGAGTCTATAAGCTCGGGTGTTCCAGTAATAGCTACCAATGTTGGAGATATAAAGGAGTACTTGCAAAATGGAGTAAACGGATATTTAGTGGATCAACAAGAGGATGAATTAATTATAGATGAGATTTCTAATTATGCAGCTCAAATCATTGGTCATCCGATATCCATCCCTACAAATACTGTAGATAAGTTTCAGGCGAGGGAAGTCATAAGCCAGACTGAGGACTTACTATTGAAATAGAGGAATAATAATGAAGATAATGATTGATGCAACAAGTCTTGCAAGGACTATTACGGGTATAGAGAATTATACTAAGAACCTTGTATTAAATATTATCAGGTTAAATGATCCTAAGGAAAATGAGTTATATATTTTATTTAGAAAAGAAGTACCTTCTTATTTAAAGGACATAAAGGGGTACACGCCATTAGTATGTCCTTTGAATTCTCAGTTGTTTTGTGAGCAATTTTGGATTCCATATATAAATCTAACGTACAAGCCCGAGGTCATTCATTTTCCGGCATTTCCACCGCCTTTATTTCTATTTAATAAAGGAACACATTTTACCGTTCATGATGCGACCATGTGGAAATTTCCAGAAACACTTTCATTGAAAAATAAACTCTATATGAAGCCTTTAAGTAATTTAGGAATCAAAAAATCAAAAACTATCTTTACTGTCTCAGAGGCATCTGTATCAAATATTCTTGATGTCTTTCCTAGTTTAAAAAATAAACTTGTAAATTCGGGACTTTCCATTTCCTCAAACTTTAAACCTGAAACTGATGAAGATCTGCTTAATGAGGTGAAAGTTACATACAAGTTACCTGAAAGGTATTTCTTAACGGTTGGAAGTATTGAACCTAGGAAAAACTTGATTTTCTTAATCAAAAGTTTTATTGAGTTTAAAAAAAGATTCAATAATGACTATAAGCTTGTGATTACCGGAAGAGCTGCCTGGGGTTCAGCTGAAATCAAAGAAATTATTGAGAACAGCCATGTAGGAGATAGTATCTTATTTACAGGTTATGTTTCTGATGAGGATTTGGTTTCACTATACACATTGGCCAGTTGTTTTGTCTATCCATCCATTTATGAAGGATTTGGTTTGCCGGTTCTTGAATCAATGGCGTGTGGAACACCGGTAATCATTTCGGATTCATCTTCCTTACCTGAGGTTGGAGGAAATGCGGCATTATACTTTAATCCCTACAAACAAGATGAGCTAATTGAATTGTTAGAAAAATTCGTTTTTAACGGTGCTATAAGGGATGAGCTTCGAAATAAAGGTTTAGAAAGAAGTAAATTCTTTTCTTGGAAAAAAGTTTCCAAAATTATTTTTGAAGAATACCTAAAAAAATGAACGAAGATTTGTTATGATATTAAATGTGCCACTGAATATTCAGAGGCATTATTTTATGAAAATAATTCATCTATGAATATGCTTCTTAAGTGAAATAATTATAGATTAATATTTTAAGTGAAAGGCTCAGGTGATAGAATGCCTACTTTAGAAAACGCGACTATAAAACAGCCGACGGTTAATTATAGTAGTGATATATTGTTATTTGAAGAGAATGTAAAGTATTCATTTGCTAAACGTACTATGGATATTTTTGGTAGTTTAATAGGGATTATTCTCCTTTTACCTGTGTTCTTTATTGTTGCCTTATGCATTAAGTTTGAAGACCCTAAAGGGAGTGTAATCTTTAAACAACAGCGTGTTGGTAAAAATGGAAATACATTTTATATGTATAAGTTTAGATCGATGGTATCAAATGCAGAAGAACTTTTGCAAAATCTAATGGATAAAAATGAATCTACTGGTGCAATGTTTAAAATGAAAAATGATCCAAGAGTCACTAAAATTGGTAGGTTTATTAGGAAGACGAGTATTGATGAACTGCCTCAATTATGGAATGTATTGGTAGGAGATATGAGTATTGTTGGTCCAAGACCACCATTGGTTAGTGAAGTTAGCGAATACAATGATTACCATAAGCAACGTCTACTTGTTACACCGGGATGTACGGGATTATGGCAGGTTAGTGGTCGAAGCTCATTGGGGTTTGAAGAGATGGTTTCATTAGATTTAACGTATATACGAAAAAGATCTATCTGGTTTGATTTATGGATTACTTTAAAAACCTTTAAAGTCCTACTAGGATCCAAAGATGCTTATTAATTGAATATTCCAAAGGAGAAATAAATGAAAAAAATAAACATGTTTGGTGTTGCTTTTGACAACTATGATTTTAAAGATCTCCAACTATTTATGGATAATCAAATCGCTAAGAAAAGTCCATCATATATTGTAACGTGCAATGTAGACCATATAATGAAACTACAATCCGATGAGGAATTCTCTAAGGTATATAATCAAGCAGACTTGGTAGTGGCTGATGGTGTTCCAATTATTTGGGCATCAAAGCTATTGGGAACGCCATTAAAAGAAAAGGTATCAGGTTCCGATATTATCCCTAATCTGGCGGAACACTTTGAAGATAAACGTTACAAGCTATATTTTTTAGGGGCGGGTCCTGGTGTTGCTTCAAAGGCAAAAGAAAACCTTCTTAAGGATTATCCACAAATGCAGATTGTTGGAACATATTCACCAACTTATGGTTTTGAGAAGAAACCAGATGAAATAAATGAAATTATTAATGATATTAAGGCCAAAAAACCAGACATTCTTTTTGTAGGGGTTGGAGCACCTAAGCAAGAAAAGTGGATTTATGAGCATTATCAAGAGCTTAATGTTCCGGTGTCCCTTGGTATTGGAGCAACAATAGACTTTCTAGCTGGAAATGTTCGAAGAGCTCCTGTCTTTATGCAGAAGGCTGGACTAGAATGGTTTTGGAGACTTATGCAAGAACCTAAACGACTATGGAAAAGATACCTTGTTGAAGATAGTCAATTCTTATTGATGGTATTAAAAGAAATTTTCAATAAAAATAGAAGAAGGAGCTAGCATGAAAACTAAAGCTGGTATGGTTAAAATAGTTGAAAAACTAACAATGCGAATAAAAGATAAAGAAGAAAAATACCTTGTAAATCTCATTTCAATTATTTTAATTGCTACCCCTTTTATTGATTTGTTAAATGGATTGTTAGCTGGTTTTTCTTTTTCGCCGGGCCAGTTGATTAGACCCATCTTTATGTTTATATCTCTTGTGGTAATCTATTTATATTCTAAAAAATACCTATATTATTTGGGTTTACTTATAGGGACTATGTCTTTAACAACGATTATAGATTTTATTCTTTTTGGAGATTCAGTTATAGACCAGATGATCTGGAATCTTAGAATTCTTAACACCTTAGTACTTACTGTTTTATTTATTGTTGCCCTCCCAAGACTTACAGACACTTTTGTAAACAAATCGATAAAGTATATCGAAGTGGTTGTTGGCTTTATTTCCTTTGTTATACTATTTTCTGCTTTAACAAACTCAGGGTTTAACACCTATGGTGGACAAGGAGTTGGATTTAAGGGATTTTTTCTTGGGCAAAACGACATTACTGCAGTTATTTCAATGTGTTTTCCAATTGCATTGTATAGTTTAATTCACAATAGAGATCACCGTATACCCAGATCTGCAAACGTGTTAGTAACATTATTTGCATCTATTCTTCTGGGTACTAAGAGCGGTATGATATTTATTTTAGGAAGCTTTATAGCGGTATTATTCATTACTAAAGATCAATTGAAGTTAAAAGAAATTTTTTTAAAAAATGCGATAAAAATTTTGGTATCAGCTATTGCAGTTATATCCTCCTTCTTGTGGTTCTTTTGGGAAACACTTGTAAGTTGGGTGAATTATCAACTGCATTTTCTATTCAGTAGTTCAAACTTTATTACATTTTTATTGAGTGGACGAAACAAAGCTGTTCAACCGATGTTCGAGGTATTAGCTGATAATCCTATTTATATATTTATTGGTTCTACATTTAACAAAGGGCAGAAGTTAATCAGTGAGAAAGTTGGATATGATGCATTTGTAGAGTTTGATCCGCTATCCATATTCTTTTATAATGGGATATTTGTATTTATCTTATATATGGCCATATATATTTCGATCTGTAATATCTCTTTAAATGATATAAGAAACTCTGTTGGTGAGAAGCAGATTATACTTATTGCGTTTATAATCGGTGCCGTGTATTCAACCTTTGGTGGTCATGTTCTACCTAGTGGGATTGCGGGCACTTACTTTTCCTACTTTGCAGGTTTGGTATTTTACCATTTTAAACATAGTGCGAAAAAGGCATGAAAAATTATTCGTACCTCTCAGTCTAACTTCAAAAAATTATCCATATATTAGATAAAAAAATGGGCAAATTAATATTAATTAAAGCTCATAACGTATAAATCGTAGGGGGAAATAAATTTTGAGATTAGTACTTCTTTCTGGTGGTTCCGGTAAAAGACTTTGGCCGTTATCTAATGATGCACGTTCAAAGCAGTTTTTAAAAATTCTAGAGGGTAAAAATGGAGAATACGTTTCAATGGTTCAAAGAGTGTATGAACAACTTCGTTCTGTTCAATTACATGAATCTGCTGTTATTGCTACGAGTAAGTCTCAGGTTGAGATGATATATTCGCAATTAGGTGAGGATGTCCCTATTGTTATTGAACCCGAAAGACGGGATACATTCCCTGCAATCGCACTATCTGCTGTTTACTTATATTCTGAATTAAAGTGTAAGTTGGATGAGGTTATTGCAGTTCTACCAGTAGACCCTTTCGTAGAAAATAGATTTTTTGAAGTGGTATCTACTTTAGAGAAGGTAGTTCAGGAATCTAACACTGACCTTGCGTTAATGGGTGTAACACCAACTTATCCATCCTCAAAATATGGATACATTGTGCCAAAGGAATTAGATCCCTCTCAATCCTTTTTTACAGTTAGTCATTTTACGGAAAAACCATCCGAAGAGGCTGCTAAGAAACTAATCAAGGAAAGTGCTCTTTGGAACTGCGGAGTGTTTGCTTTTAAACTTGAGTATTTGATTAACATGGTGGAAAACCTTGGATTACCATTAGTCTATTCAGAATTATTATTAAGGTATAAGGACCTTCCGAAAAATAGTTTTGATTATGAAGTTGTAGAAAAAGCTAATAAAATTGTTGCTGTACCATATGATGGCTATTGGAAAGATTTAGGTACTTGGAATACCTTAACTGAAGAAATGGGATCAAACATGATTGGTAAAGGGAAAATTAGTGATGATAGTTCAGGCTCTCACTTGATTAATGAGTTGGATATCCCAGTAGCGCTTCTTGGCGTATCAAATCTTTTAGTGGCAGCTTCTCCAGATGGTATTTTGGTAACTGAAAAAGCAGCAAGTCCAAAATTAAAAGAACTAATAACTGATTTCGAGCAAAGACCAATGGCTGAAGAGAGAAGGTGGGGAGAATATAAAGTTCTCGATCATACTCAATTTGAAGCTGGGATAGAAGTACTCACAAAAAAGATTCGGATACAAGCGGGGAAAAACTTAAGTTACCAATTCCATGATAAACGCAAAGAAATGTGGACGGTTTTGAATGGGACAGGAGAAGTTATACTAGATGGTCAAGTGAAATATATCTCTGCTGGTGATGTCATTGAAATTCCTATTGGTATAAAACACGCAATTAAAGCAACAACAGACTTAGATATTATTGAGGTCCAAACTGGAACTGAGTTGCTTAAAGAGGATATTTTCCGTTTAGAATTAGAGTGGGAGAGAATCCTTGAACATATAAAGAATACGGTAAAAAGTTAAATTTTAAAGCATGTCCATTTGTTAGGACATGCTTTTTGGATTTCTTAATCAAAAGTATTATAACGGAAGACCATTCCATTTTTAAGGTATCTAAATAAGACCCTGATTGCATATTTACAACCAGGGTTAACAGTTAGTTAATCTCTAAATGCTGTTTTAAAATACCTTGTAATCGGTCCTTCTCTTCTTGCGGTACATTTAAATAATAAATTCCATCTATTTTACCACCTTGACCCGCGATGGTTATCTGTTCTATTTCTTTACTTGCTGAACGATATTTACTTTGGATGGTAACCATTTGATCAAAAGCGAGATCAGTTTTTACATTTGTTCCTAGTGCCTGAAAGATGTCTCCGAAGTTTGTTAAGCTACTCAAACTAGCACCTTCATCAATAATTGCCTTAATTACTTGTCTTTGTCTTAATTGTCTACCAAAGTCACCACGAGGATCCTCGTAACGCATTCTAGAATACTTAAGTGCTTTTTCGCCATTAAGAGTTAGTTGCCCTTTAGGGAAAGAAGTGCCTTCGTAAGTAAAATCAAGATCGTTATCTACCGTAACTCCACCAACTGCATCTACAATATCTTTAAAACCTTCCATATTAATTTGGACATAATAATCAATAGGAATATCTAAGAAATTTTCAACCGTTGCAATAGACATTTCTACACCACCGAAAGCATATGCATGGTTGATTTTGTCTTGTGTACCTTTTCCTATGATTTCAGTTCTTGTATCACGAGGGATACTAAGCATCTTTACAGAGTTTGTTGTAGGGTTTACAGTCAAAACTATAATAGAGTCTGAACGACCTCTATCCCCTGCTCTTTCATCAACCCCTAAAAGTAAAACAGAAAATGGTTGTGCTTTTTCTAGTTCAACCTCTTCTACACGCTTCTCCGATTTTTCTCGATTAATAGGAGCGTGCATGGTTTCAACCGCATTGGTTAGTGAGTTATATACTGTGAAGGCATAGGCACCAACTGCAATAAATAATAAAAGAAAAGTTCCAATTAGTACTTTTACCCATGTTTTTTTCTTTTTCTTTGTCTTTTTATCTAAACGTGAGCTCATTTTTTCTCCTCCTAAATAAAATCAGCAATAATAGAATACCACAAAAAATGATAAAATTAGACTAGTTTTTACAATTTCTAATAAATGGACGTTGCTCTGACTAAAAAGTTACAATAAAATGAAAAAAAGTGTGAAGTAGGGATGTTATGAAAGAGATTATCATATTAATCGCTGAATTTGTGAATGGAATACATGACTTATTAATGGATATTACAGAAAGCTTAGGTTGGAATTTAACTGATAAAGACCTTCATTTGTGGGTTTTTGGAATAATTGGAATCATATGTTTTGCTGTTGTACATGCCGTTTTTAAGGTTATTTCTAAGTATAGTATTACTGCTTTGTCGTTTTTCTACACATTTACTGTTCTTCTCGTTATCGTCTTTGCTATTGAAATTCAGCAGAAGGTAACTGGTAGAGGAGAAATGAGCTTCGATGATGCAATAATCAGTATTTGGGGGTTTTTGTTATTCTTTTTCCTTTTTCTAGTTTTAAAAGGTATTTTCGTGTATTTTACTAGTTTTACAAAAAAGAAGAATAAGAGATCAATAGGCTAGGGGGATTTTGGATGCAAAAAGTTTGCCGTATAATAATCACTCCTTCTTTATTCACTTTTTTGATCTTTCTGTGTTTGGGAGTAACGTCCTATAAGGTAAATGCTGAAGAAGTGAATCTTGAGAAATATAATTATATAAAGGAAAATAAAAACGAAACTAAATCATTATTAAATGAGCCAGATGTTCATAATCGTCAACTTATTATAAAACTAAAGTCGGGTGACGTGATTAAAGCATATGAAGGGTTAACCCAACAAGCTACAACAAATAGATTAGCTGCAAAAGGATATATATTGGTTCATGTTTCTCCAAACGAAAACTTTGAAAAGAAAATAGAGGAGCTAATAAAGAATCCGAATGTTGAATATGTCGTACCTAACTACCTAGTTGAACAAAAGGAAACACCTAATGACCCTTTATTTTCTCAGCAATGGTACCTATCTTCTACAAATATAGCTAGCTCCTGGTCGGTAATTAAAGGAACCCAGCAGGTAAAGGTGGCAGTCATTGATTCTGGTGTGGACCCAAATCATCCGGATTTGGCAAATCAGCTGATGACCGGCTATAATTTTGCTTCCAAGAATACGAATTTTACTGATACATTTGGTCATGGAACTAATGTAGCGGGGATTATTGCTGCTCAAACAAATAACGAAGTAGGAATATCAGGTATAAATCCAAGAGTAAAGATAATCCCAATTAAAGTTAGTGATGGGGGCGAAATTCAACTAATTAATGTTATAAACGGTATATATTATGCGATTGATAGCGGAGCTAATGTGATTAATATGAGCTACGGATCAACCCAAGGAAATGAAGCCGAATACGATGCGCTTTTAACTGCTTACTCTAAAGGAATTACGTTAGTTGCCTCGTCTGGAAACGAAGGGGGATCAGTTAGCTATCCTGCAGCATATCCATTTGTCATAAGTGTAGGGAGTGTCAATGTACAAGGAAACAAATCTTCTTTTTCTAACTATGGTAGTGCATTGGATATTGTGGCTCCTGGAGAGGGTATCCTGACCACAACAATCAATCAAACCTATAAATCTCCTTCAGGTACTTCCTTTTCAGCACCAATTGTTAGCGGAGCAGCATCATTATTATTGAATGAAAAACCTGGTATTAGTCCAAATCAAATACAATGGCTATTAGAGAAGTCAACTGGTGGAAATTGGAACCAATCAACTGGGTTTGGTAGGTTCGATATGTACAAGGCCCTCTCTATCAATCTCCCTGATCTAAATGGTGAAATAAGTGATAACCCTGGATACGGTAAGCAAATTAATTTTAACCAAGTTTACTCAGAATCATTGCAGATTACAGACGATATTGACTGGTTTCAGTTTGATGTGGCAAGTGAAAAGGTTCTTGAGTTAAGTGTTCAAAATCATCGTGATCATGATTTTGTCATTTGGGTTCGTAGAGAATCCAATGGACAAATTCAATGGGAAGAATTTATTGACAATCATGATATTGGTTCAGGTGAGAGTTATACCTTTACTGCTAGCTCAGGTCATTATTCGGTTGCTATTTTTGATTACAACTTACGTTGGTCTATAGACCCGTATAAGTTTTCAGTGAGCACTTCTTCTAATAAAAGGATTTTTGGCCAAACTAGAATAAGTACTGCTGTTGAGGTCTCTAAAGAAGGTTGGCCAAATGGACTTACACATTCAGAACGTACGGTTATTTTAGCTCGGGCTGATAATCCAGCGGATGCACTTTCTGCAGCTGGACTAGTAGGGGTTAAGGATGCACCTATTCTCTTAACATACCCTAATCAGTTAGATTCGATTACTGTCAATGAAATCAAAAGATTGAATGCTGCGAAAATCTATGTTCTTGGGGGGCCAGCAGCGATATCTTACACAGTTGAAAACAAATTGAGAGAGCTAGGAATAGCTACTCAGAGAATTAGTGGAAATGATCGGTTTGATACTGCTTATAAAATAAATCAGGAAGCAGGCTTGTTAGAGAGTACAGAGGCACTTATTGTCAATGGAATTACAGTTGCTGATGCGCTTTCTGCATCGAGCATTTCTGCAACAAAAAAAATTCCAGTCTACCTCGTTAGGACAGAGAGCATTCCAGTTAATCTACCTTCGTCTGTAAAAAAAGTGACTATATTAGGAGGAGAAAAAGCTGTAAGTAGCCATATAGAACAAACTATTAATAGTCTTGGAGTGACTACAAATAGAATTTATGGTGGAACAAGGTATGAAACAAACATAAATGCAATTAAGGCTTTCCAATCAACTTCATCAGCTTTCCTTCTGGTCAGAGGGACTTCTACCTCTCGGACATCTGAGGATTATCCTGATGCGGTGGCAGCAGCTGGGCTGTCACTTAAGAATAATGCTGCCATTATACTAATTAACCCAGGTAGAAAAGAAGATTCCGTTACGAATTATCTAAGTGGAGTATCAAATCTTTCAGCCGCAATTCTTGGTGGTGAAGCTGCCATTCCTACAAATAGACTGGAAGAAATGGGGATAAATTAAGTAGTAGAAAATTAGAAAGCACCAAATTAAGGTGCTTTCTTTTTTGTGAAAAGTATATTACATTATCTGGTTGCAAAGTATTAATTATGATAGAATAGTAAATTGTTAGAAATAATAGGGGGCAAAAAGGTGTTTAAAAGCATTAGTAAAAAAGTAAGATTATTAACACTTCTTATAGTGTCGTTAGGAATATTCTCTGTAGTATCTGTAAAAGCAGAAACCTCTCGACTTTCAGGTGCGACTAGGTATGAAACCGCAGTGAAGATATCTCAACAGGGGTGGAGTAGCTCGGATATTGTGTTATTGGCACAGGGGTTAGATTTCCCTGATGCTTTAGCTAGTGTACCATTAGCACATAAATTAAATGCGCCAATTCTATTAACAATTCCTACCCATATACCGATAGAAACAGTAAATGAGATTAAACGACTCAATACAAAAAAGGTCATTATTCTTGGTGGGCCAAATGCGGTTTCAAATCAGGTTGAAACTTATTTAAGGGAAAAAATACAAGTTAATGTTGAAAGAATTGCAGGAGAAACTAGGTTTGAGACATCCGAAGCAATTGCTAATAGACTTGGGATATATGAAAAAGCTTTTATTGTTAATGGGTATAACTACCCAGATGCACTCTCGATCGGGTCTTATGCAGCAGTGTCTAAAGCACCGATTATTCTTACGAAGCAAACTGGACTCACTCAAAATTCAAAACAGTTTGCACTTAGAGCGAAAGAAAGATTTATTATCGGTGGAGAGGCAGTAGTTAGTTCAGCGATTCAAGGAGAACTTCAAGCTTCCAGAATAAGCGGTGCAGATAGATATGAAACGTCTTCTAAAATTCTAGACACTTTTTATAAAGAATTTCCAAACATATATGTGGCAACTGGTGGTAATTTTGCTGATGCACTTTCTGGGGCTGTGTTAGGTGCAAAAACTAATAGTCCAGTAGTTCTTTCTAAACCAGATATGGTACCAGATTACATGATTAAAACATTAAAACATTATTTACTTTCTAACTCATATATTCTTGGTGGAGAAGCAGCACTATCAAACAATGTTCAAACAATCATTACGCAAAAATTAGCATACGTGGTTACAGATACATCAAAAAGTGTAATCTTTTACATTCCTCATCCAGATGATGAAGTGTTGGCAACAGGCGCAGGTATACAATCGTACCTAGCAAAAGGATTTAATGTTCAGGTTGTTTTGTTAAGCCATGGTAGATCATCAGCAGTTCTTCAAAGCTTAATGAATATATATCCTGAATTAACCCCAGAAGAGTTCGGTAATGCAAGAGTAAGAGAGTTTATGGATTCTATTACTAGGCTTGGAGTTAACTCTCAAAATATCCATGTGTATGATTTTCCTGATCAAGGGCTAACTGTAGAATCAATCTCATCTATCATTAGTGAATATGAAAATAAGTATCCATTTGCAGAACATAGAACACTCTCATTTTTCGAAACACATTCGGATCATAGAAACTCAGGATTAGCACTTAAAAAGCTATTAGAAGAAGGTAAGGTTACAGGTGGAAGATTTTATATTTCTCCTTATCTCCATAATCAGGTTGAAGGATTTGTTGTGAGAGCTCAAAACCCCGAAAAAGTAATTGATGCTCTGTACGCATACAAGGTGAATATACCTGAGGAAGGACGATATTCGATTGGTTATTTATCTGTTCCAGATTTAATTAATATGGTTGAAAATAACCCGATTAGTAAAGCTCATCTGGCAAACTAATAAACTAGTGAAACTATTACATGTTTTTCATGTTTAATTATAAATTTTCTACATTGAAAGGGGCACACTCATGAATCGTATGGTTGTTAGACTACTAGGATTATTTATTCTAGTGGTACTATTATTCCCAACGGCAGCATTTGCTGAAAAGGTATTAGTCATTGACCCAGGTCATGGCGGTAGATTTACAGGAACGTGTGGATACACCAAGGAGTCACCTAAGGATCTCTGTGAAAGAGATGTGAATTTATCGGTAGGACTTAAAATAAGGGACTATCTTAGAAGCTCTGGTATTACCGTTAAAATGACTAGAGAAGCTGATGTAGACTTTGCAACATATCTTAGTGGTACTGGTGGAGATTTCGAACGTCGTATGCAAATCGCAAACGGTTATGCAAAAAACAACAACGACAATAGTGTGTTTGTTTCGATACATCATAATGCCTCTCCGACAAGCCCATTTGTTAAAGGGTATGAGACTTATTATTATGATGGGGTGAATCATTTTCAGCCAGATTGGCCACATGACCCTCTACAAATAAAATATTTAAAAGACAATCAGCGTTTGGCTCAATCCATTCATAGCCCATTCGTTAGTAATCTTGGGATGATAGATCGTAAAATTCATAATGATCAAAGTTTTTATGTCATTCGAAATGCGCAAATGCCAGCTGTTTTATTGGAGCTTGGCTATATGACTAATCGAGATGAAGAAAGTCGAATCATATCTGCTGATTTTCAAAATCGAGCTGCTCAGTCAATAGCTAATTCGATCATTGAATATTTCAGAGCTTTTGACGTATATAAAGATGGTCAAAAGGTTGAAACATTTAAGGTTAAAACTGATGCGATTAATTATGCATCTAAGTTGTCAGGTTTTGTACAAATTTTTGATAAAGACAGTCAAAGTTTTATATGGGAAAACAGTAATTATGAAGTCTACCATAAATCTACTGGCCTACTTAAAGGCTTTGCAACATACGAGCAAGCTCTAGGATATGCGAATGGAACTGCTGATACAAGAATAGTTCATAAAGCTACTGGAAATACCGTTTGGTCTAACTTCTTTTCTGCTAACTATGAAGTACAGCAAACAAATACGAATGAGAAAAACGTATTCTTTGATTTTAATGAAGCCGTGAGTTTTGCGAGTAATAAAGTTAACACAAGAATAGTTCGAAAAGATACAAATGAAATTCTTTGGACTAACCTTCCAGAAGGGTTAACTAAATCCGTCAATCAGAAACAGGTTAGTGGCGAGACAAGATATTCGACATCTGTTGCTGTTTCTAAAGAGCTGTATCCAAATGGGTTCGCAGCCGACAAGCAGCAAAAAGTAGTCCTCCTATCAACTGGTGAAGACGCAGCTGATGCCTTATCAGCAGGACCTTTAACCTCTAGATATGACAATGCACCAATATTATTAAATAATTCGAGATATCTTTTAGATGAAGTACAAAACGAGCTTACACGGTTAGGTGCTAGAAAAGTGGTTGTCCTTGGTGGACCACAAGCTATTTCTACAGATATCGAAAACAAGATAAAGTCTTTGGGTATAGAAGTAGAGAGAATTCAAGGTGCTACTCGAATTGAAACAAACAATCGCATTACCGAGAAGCTTGGAGATGTAAATGGGGTGTTTGTAGCATCTGCTAGAAGCTATCCAGATGCACTTGCAGCTGCACCAATTGCAGCCGCTAATAATTGGGGAATAGTACTTACTGAAAAGGACAAGCTCTCTGATGCTGCTTTAAACTACATGAGAGGGAAAAAGATTGTTATTCTTGGTGGTGTTGAGGTACTTCCTTGGAATATTGAGAGTCAAATACTATCACAAAATAGTCAACAGAATGTTGTTCGTCTAGCTGGTGCTACGAGATTTGAGACTTTAGCTAACATGCTCTTCTATTTTAAAGAGGAAATGAAATCAGATACAATAAACATCTCTACAGGGATGAATTTCCCTGATGCATTAGCAGCTGCTCCACTATCTTATGCAAATAAAGCTCCACTTGTCCTAGTAGGACCTACTTTGAATAAGAATGTAGAATCATTCCTATTTAAATACGTTGAGGAGAATAGTGTGAATCAAGTAAAGGTAGTTGGTGGGCCTATGGCTGTGTCTGACACTATGAAGAACATCCTTGTTAATAAAGTAAAATAATCGTAATATAGCAAACTCCATATTGGAGTTTGCTATATTTGCAAAAAGGAGAAATCAAAATGCGAATCAGAATATTTTTAGTAGTGCTTTTTATTTCGATTATCCTAGGAGCTTGTTCTAAAGAAAATACAACTACAAAGCAGGAAGATAAGAAAAAGGATATAGACACTGAGGAGACTACTGAAAGAAAAGAAGTAAGCAGCGAGAGTAATGATTCTGAACAGGTACAAAAAAGTGAAGAGCCATCTGGAATGGAAGTGTACAGACCCAAAGTGGGAATCGTAAAAACGTTTGTAGTCGAAGAAGATAATTCGCAAACATACACCGAGGAATATGTTTATGAAAATGAGGAATATATTCAGAAAGTAACGAGGATTGGACAAGCGATTACTGTACAAGTTTATCGTTGGACTGAAAAGGAAATTTCACTTGTGTTTGAAGACAGAGAGCCTGTGGATCCATATAAGAATTACCTTACTGACCTAAAGGTTAATAACCCTATTGATATTTATTATAAAGATGGAGAGTCAAGCTGGGAGTTAGTTGACACAGATCAAACAGTAAGTGTACCAAGTGGAAAATATACTGGTGTTATTCTCTTTAAAAAAGTGACAAATGAAGTAGAGGGTGCGGATACAATATATAAGAATTACTTTGCTCCTGGGTTAGGACTGATTATAGAGGAATTTGAGCTTACAGGAGAACAAGGTTACTCTGCAAAGTCAGTTCTTAAATTGGTAGAGACAAAGTAATTGTTGTTAGGAATATATTCCTATTTTTTAGTAATTCTATGAAACTATTGTGTCGAATTGTCAACTTCTGTATTATTATGTAGAGAAACTAAATTAAATATGGAGGGGATTGGGTGAAAAGACCGATTATTACACTAGTTCTTTTGACCCTAGTTTTACAATTCAGCTTTTTTCAAGAAAATGCTAAGGCTGCTGGAGCCGGTAGTGTTGTATCTGTAAAACTAGTGAATTTTTTGGGAAACCAGCAGAGTATCTCCTTAAATGTATCTGGAAGATACATTATAGATGGGGATAGTAATCAAAGCTTGTATGCGGGAATTAATTATTATGTCCGCCTTCAAAATGGGACATTAAATCTTTACCAAGATAATACGCTGATAAAATCGGCTAATTCTTTTACAATCTCACCTGAAGGTTTTGCCTATAGTTCTATTAATAAAAGAAATTATTTAGGTAGTTTCCAATTTACAATCGAAAACGGCTATATACGACCGATTAACAAGATTGGATTAGAAGACTATCTAAAAGGCGTAGTACCATATGAAATGAATGCGGGTTGGAATAAAGACGCATTGAAAGCACAAGCAGTCGCTGCTAGAACGTATGCACTTGCACGCATCAATAATGTAATTGATGATACAATTACGTATCAAGTATATGGTGGGTTCTTCTGGAACAATTCCACATACACAAATTCCAATCAAGCTGTTGACGAAACAGCAGGCCAAGTCCTAAGGTATGGATCGAATAGTGCATTAATTTCTGCAGTTTATTCTTCTAGTAACGGTGGTCATACAGAGTCTAACTCTAATTATTGGGGGACAAGCCAAGTTGCTTATTTACCTGGAAAACCCGATCCATATGATCCAAAGATTCCTTGGAGCCTTTCAATTAATAAGCAACAGATCAATACATCCAGCCTTGATCTATTAAACCCTGGTTCTTGGTGGAATTCTGTTTCCGAAAGTGCTGGAGATACAGCCGTTCTTAATAATATTAAAACCTATATTAGAAATAATCTTCATCCAAATGCAGATATTAAGGTAGTAGGTGTTCCAAAATTAAATATATTTGGTCAGAATAGTAGTGGGAAAAGTACAACTGGTTCACTTCTTGTTGATTATTATGTAAAAAATTCAGATGGAACATTTGTTAGAGGGGATGGAAGTCAATTACCTGATAACTACGCCACTTCATTATCTGGTGCAACTCGCTATGAAACTAGTGTTGCAATTGCAAATTATGGATGGAGTACATCTGATGCGGTTGTTTTAGGTCGTGGAGATATACCTTTAGATGCCCTTACTGGGTCAGTTTTTGCAAAAAGGATTAATTCACCTTTACTCTTAACAACTTCAAATGACTTACCTGAAGTAGTCTTGAACAAGATTAAAAGTTTAAATTTAAGCACTAAAATGGTTTATGTATTGGGTGGACCTGCAGCCATTTCTGATTCAGTTATCCAAAAGCTTAATAATAACGGCTTCCAGGTACAGCGAATAGCAGGAGACACTAGATACCGTACCGCAACTAATATTGCGTATTACATTCCGAATAAATCAGAGATCATCATTACTAGTGGAAGTGAAAATTCTCCAGATGCCTTATCTGTTGCTTCTTATGCCGCTAAAAATGAGATTCCTATTCTATTAACACCAGCTAATTATCTACCTAATGAAGTGACTGAATACATTCGAAGCAGAGGTGTTTCCAAGGTTACTGTAATTGGTGGGAACCAAGCTGTGTCTGAAAATGTAATAAATCAAATAAGATCAGCTGGTGTAGGAAATATTAGCCGAATTTCAGGGGAAACGAGATACGAAACAAGCGTAGCTATTGCAAAAGCATTTAACTATGACTTAAGTAAAGTATTTGTTGCGAGAGGTGATGTATTTATTGATGCGTTACCAGGAGCTGCATTAGCCGCTCAGTATAATGCTCCGGTTATCTTAACTAGACAAAACGCATTTCCAACAGAACCGGCGAATTGGTTGAAGAGCTTGTCTGTGAGACCAAGCATTTTTTACTTAGGTGGAGATGCTGCCATTACTCCAGAAGCTAGAAATCAAATTAAAAATGCTTTACTTGGCGATATCAAAAAGCACACTCTGGTTCGAGAAAATATTGGCATTGGAACGATGCGCTCAATATTAGGAGGTACATTGTTTAAGAGTTACCAGATTACTAGTGTTGTAGACAATGGCTCAAATGTAACAGTAAATGGTCTCGGCTATGGACATGCAGTAGGAATGAGTCAGTATGGTGCAAAGAACATGGGTGATATGGGACATGGTTATGGCGATATCTTAAATTTCTATTATCCAGGTGCTATTCTAACTCAGTAAGGAACGATAAAATTATGAAGTACCCTGTAGTTATACATGGGGTACTTTTTTTATCCTTTGATTTAGTGGGTAGAAACCTGTATCATTAATGATTGATACTTTTTCTAATGTAGACAAATACCGTATTTTGTTGATAGGAGCTAATGAAGTGAATAAAGTCCAGATATTATTGTCGACCTATAACGGTGAGAAATATATTAAAGAACAGCTAGAAAGCTTAATAAAACAGGATTACCCTAATATAAACATATTAATCCGCGATGATGGATCAAAAGATTCAACTTTCCACTTAGTAGAGGATTTTCAAGAAAAACATTCTACTATTAAATCAATTAAAGGAAAAAATGTAGGGGTCATTTCAAGCTTTTTTGAATTGGCTCAGCATGCTGATGCTGATTTTTTTGCTTTTTGTGATCAGGACGACTATTGGAAGCCTTCGAAGTTATCTAGAGCTATTTCCTTATTAGAGAAGGAAGATCCTTCAATTCCACTCCTTTATTTTTCTAAATTGGATCTAGTTGATGACCAGCTTCAGTTTTTAAAGCATTCACAAATTCCACCCAGAGGCACAGGATTGGAAAATGCGCTAATTCAAAATATTGCTACTGGTTGTACGATTGTGTTTAATCGTGCCATGCTTGAGCTTTTCAAGTCAAGGGTTCCGAATGTAGAGAAAGTAACCATGCATGATGCTTGGTTTTATTTGCTTGCTACTGCATTTGGCAAAACTGTCTACGATGAAGAGTCGCATCTTCTTTATCGTCAGCACTCCTCAAATACATTAGGAATGGCAAACAATAAACTAAAGAGTGCGATGATACGCTATAAAAACTTTCAGAAAACTGGAAAAGAAAAGCCGTTTACGAAGCAAGCAGAAGAGTTTTACCGTTTATTTAAAGACGAGCTTTCATCTGATCAAAGAAAGCTTGTGGAGGATTTTCTTTATAAAAGGGAGTCGTTCATAAATCGTTTCCTTTATACCATGAATACCCCTTTATATAGGCAGAATCAAAGAGATACGATTATTTTTAAATTATTATACGCGTTAAAGAGCTATTAAAATGAAGGAAATTGAATGATGTCTAAATTTCGAATCTCCGTTTTTTTATTTCTTTTCTCCACCATACTATTAAAGTTTTCTAGTATGTTTCGAGACTTAGTGATTTCTGGTTTTTATGGAGCATCGTATAAGGCTGATGCGTACTTTGCTTCCATGACGATACCGAATGCGATTATTTTGTTTATGTTAACAGGTATGAAGGACGCGTTTCTTCCTAGTTACTATTCGTATGATCGTTTGGGACAAGGGTTTTCCCATCTTACGAATATCGTAAAGGGTACATTTGTGTTCTCTATCATTGTTGCTGTGATAGGAGCTGGGATTTCGCCAACCCTTGTGAAATGGTTATACCCTGAATTCAGCCAGTATCCTGATGGATTTAGTATTTCTGTGTGGACGATGGTACTGTATTTTCTGTCCATCATATTTGTTGGGATAAATGCAGTGTATGAGGGATACTTTGATACACAGAAGAAGTTTTCCTTTTCTACCTTTTCACAAACCATTGTTGTGTTAACCACACTTTTATTTGCGTTAGTCTTTTACCGGACTTTAGATATTTATTCTGTACCAATCGGATATTTGGTAGGTACTGTTCTGTCCTTTGTTCTAAAAGTGATTGTTTTAAAGCCCAATAAAATGATGGCTTGGAACCAGAGCCCACATTGGTCGGAAATTAATCGCTTTTATCTCATCTTTTTACCGGTAGGAGTAACGATAGCAGTAGGGCAAATAAACTTGATGGTGAACATGCTGTATGCTTCGAGGATGGGAGAAGGTGTTGTTTCGAATTTAAACTATGCATTTCGACTGGTTACGATTCCTCAAGCTATTTTCGGTGTAACGATTGCAACCATTATTTATCCTTCATTGGCTAAAGCCATGTCTAATAATGATATGAATTTATTTAATCGTGGAATTGAAAAAGGTCTTCGAACAATGTTTCTGCTTATTGCACCTTCTGTAGCAGGGATGATGATTCTGATTGAGCCAATCGTGCGGATTGTTTATGAGCGAGGGGCTTTTACTCCTGCTACTACGATGCTTACTAGTGAATACGCCTTGTTTTATATGGGCTCCGTCTTTTTTTATAGTATACAAGCCGTTGTGGCTAAAGGTTTTTATACATTGGGCAAGGGTAGTTCTTTTATGAGAATTGGCTTGTTTTCTATTGTATTAAATATTGTATCTAACTATTTGTTTGCGAAATGGATGGGTCCAGAGGGACTGGCCTTATCTGCTTCATTTGTGGGTATGGTGTATTCGGTTCTCACCTTTACAACGTTAAACCGTATTTCCGGAGGGTTTCATTTAAATGATCTAACCAAAGAATTTGTAAAGTTTGGTTTGGCGACAGGAATAATGCTTGGAATCGTGGCGGTCCTTAAAGAAATCGATTTCTTTATTCAGTTGAATGATTGGACATTGTTGGCCATGCTGGTTCCACTTGGAGCACTAGTGTACTTTGGGGTTTTAAAGCTAATGCGATCAAATACACTAACCGAATTACTTGCGAATAACCGCTTTTCTATAAAAAAGGAAAAAGGGAGCAGCTGAGCTCCCTTTTTGTATAATTACTTCACTGTAGGTCTACCGATAGAGTAATACTGTATCCCGTGTTTACCTGCTTCTTCTATTGAATAACAGTTACGTCCATCAAAGATGATGGGAACTGCCATCGTTTCTTTCACTTTTTCTAAAGATAACTGAACAATTTCGTCCCACTCCGTTACGATGAATGCAGCTTCAGAGTCTGAGAGTGCCTGTAATGCAGATTTCGCGTAAGTTATTTTATTGCCATAAATTTTTTCAACTTGTGGCATTGCAATTGGGTCATATACTGTTATCTCTGCATCCTCTAAAAGTAAGTCTTGAATCAATTGCAAAGAAACAGAGTCACGAATATCGTCCGTGTTCGGTTTAAAGGTTAGTCCTAAAACGGTGACTTTTTTTCCAGACATAGAGTGAAGATAGGTCTTTGCTTTTTTGAATAGAAGCTCTTTTTGTCTATGATTCACATCTATAACCGATTGTAGGATTTTAAAGTCATAGTCTAAATCATTAGCTAAATGATTTAATGCGTTAATATCCTTTGGAAAGCATGAGCCACCAAAACCAATTCCAGCATGAAGAAATTTATTACCAATTCGTTTATCAAGTCCAACTCCTCTTGATACATGATCAATATTCGCACCAATTCTTTCACATAGATTAGCAATTTCATTAATAAAACTAATCTTTAAGGCGAGGAAGGAATTGGAGGCATATTTAATCATTTCTGCACTTCGGATATCTGTATGCACGATAGGTAGTTGGAACGGTTCATATATTTGTTCAATTTTCTTTGCAGCTTCAGAAGAGTGGGAACCAATAACAATTCGGTCACCTTGAAAGGTATCTTTAATAGCGGTTCCTTCACGTAAAAATTCTGGGTTCGATACACTCTCTATATTAATAGAAGGAGAAACTCTTTCTTGTATTAAGCGTCCAATCCGTTCATTTGTACCAACTGGGACCGTACTTTTAATTACGACGGTACTACTCTTTTGTAAATGCTCTGCAATTTCAATGGCTGCCTTATCAATATAGGTCAAATTTGCAGATCCATCCTCATTTGATGGAGTTCCCACAGCAATAAAGATACAATCTGTATCTTGGTAGGCTTCCTTTGGGCAAGATGTAAAAGCCAAGTTTTGGCTATTTATATTTTTTTGTAACAGATCATCAAGGCCTGGTTCGTAGATAGGTGAGATTCCTTGTTTTAATATGGAGATTTTCTCTTCGTTTATATCATAACAAGTAATCTGATGACCTACTTCTGCAAGGCAAGCACCAGTCACGAGACCAACATAGCCTGTACCAGTAATGGTTATCTTCATGTTATCCCTTCTTTAAACCGTAATATTCCCCATGTATTTTAACAACCATTCTATTATAGCTCAAATCATAAACGATATATAATATTTTTTGGTTCTGTAATATTTCTAGTAAATAAGACATAAGGCGACACGAATTTACGTTTTTGGTTCTTTTCATATGTGAAAATTGTTATAATGTCTTTATGTGTTTTTTTTAAAATAAGAAACTACGAGTAGAGTAAAATTAGGTGTGATACCAAAATGGAGAATAAAAATATTCTTGTTATAACAAATATGTATCCTAGTTCTCAGTACAAAAGCTTTGGCATTTTTGTTAAAAATCAAGTAGATGCATTAAAGGAGCAACAACTACAGGTAGATGTGGTTGCTATTACAAATCCAAAGAGCGGAAAAGTCAGTGTTTTAACCAAGTATCTATTTTGGTTTCTCAAGACTATTTTCCTTCTAATTTTTAAAGGATCCAAATATGATGTTGTTCATGCTCATTATGTTTTCCCAAGTGGATATTTAGGTCTTATTTTTAAAAAGCTATTTAAAACAAGACTCATTGTAACGGCACACGGTGGAGACATTGAGAAGATGGCTAAAAAGAGCCCTCGACTTTTTCGTATGACTCGAACGGTATTGCATGGGGCTGACCATATCATTGCTGTTGGAGAAGATCTTGATGAACAAATAAAGAAGGACTATTTAATACCTCCTGATAAACTATCTATTATAAATATGGGAGTAAATCGTCAGATCTTTCAACCGGTTAATCAACAGGAAGCAAGAATTCAGTGCGGATTTGATAGGAAAGAAGATGTTGTTTTATTTGTAGGGAATCTCATTGAGCAAAAAGGGTTACTAGAGCTTATTGAAGCTTTTGAAATTGCTATCAATAGTAGGGATGATGTTCAACTCTATTTAATTGGTGCAGAGAAACAACCATTATTTAAAAAGCAATTAGAGGATGAGATAAACGAGAGACAACTAGAAAGCAGAGTGCATTTCCTAGGGACAAAGGAGCAAGCTGACATTGCGCTTTGGATGAGTGCAGCTGACTGTCTAGTGTTACCTGCACATATCGAGGGATTTGGACTTGTGGCATTAGAAGCGATGTCATGTGGAACTCCGGTAATTGGAACGAACGTAGGAGGATTGAGACATCTATTATCAGGAAATGCTGGTATCATAACTAGTGTGAAAAATCCTGTTGAATTGGCAAATGCTATGGTGGAGGTTCTTTCATCAAAGGATACGAGAGATACATTAATTAAAAATGGCTTAAAAAAAGCAGAGGAAAACGAACAAGGACAATTACTACAAAAGGTTATCAATGTTTATTTTCCTTCTGGAGGGTAATAAAATGGGAAATGCAAAACGAAAACGAAAAAAAGTGCTTTTTATCTCCTCACTAGGTGGACATCTGACTCAATTGCTACAACTAAAACCCCTTTTCGAGGAATATGATTATCATATTGTGACGGAAAAATCGATCATTACAGAGGACCTAAGCAAGCAATATCGTATCTCTTTTCTTATGTATGGTGCAAGGAATTATCCATTTAAATATATTTTTAAGCTAAGCTATAATATCCTTACATCTTTGTATTATTTTTTAAGAGAAAGACCAGATGTGATTGTAACAACGGGAGCCCATACAGCCGTTCCGATTTGCTATATAGCCAAGGTATTTGGGAAAAAGGTCGTATTTATTGAAAGTTTTGCTAAAACATCGACACCAACCATATCAGGTAAAATGGTTTATCCAATAGCTGATCTTTTTATCGTCCAATGGCAAAGTATGAAAAAGCATTATCCGAAAGCGGTTTATGGAGGTTCAATCTATTGATAGTTGTAGTGTTAGGAACTCATGAACTTCCCTTTAATCGTTTGCTCGAGGAAATAGAGAAAGAAATCATAGCAGGGACGATTCAAGAGGAAGTCCTTGTACAGGCAGGTCATACCAAATATGAATCGAATTTAATGGAAATCATTGATTTTACAACGTACGAGCATATGGCGGAGTTATATAATAAGGCAAGCTTAATTATCACCCATGGCGGTACGGGTTCAATTACGATGGGTATGAAAATGGGAAAAAAAGTGATTGCTGTTCCCCGGTTAATAAAATATGGAGAACACAATGATGATCACCAGTTAGAGATTGTGAAACAGTTTTATGAAACAGGTCATATTTTATACTGGAATGAGCCACTAAAATTTAGGGATATCATTCAACAGGTGGCACATTTTCAACCTACCGAATTTCATAGTGGAAATAAGAAGATATTAAATCTACTTAAGGACTTTATTAATCATCAAGCATAAAAGTTATAGACCTCTTTCGTTAGTACAAAGCATTCTGAAGGTACTGAACAAAGAGGAGCTTTTGTTTAAGATAAGCCTAGTTACACAGGAAGGAAACGCGTATGAATACATTTGAAAAAATGTTACTAACCATATTTTTTGTGGAATTGTTTATAGGTGGTGGAGGGAGACTCATCGACTTCGGATTTCTTTCCATTAGACAGGTATTGTTTATCTTACTTTTTGTTACATTCCTTTTTCGGATTGTAAAAGAAAAGGCATATTTCAACAGAGATGTGAATACTTTTATTCGGTTCAACCCTGTTTCAATTGGAGTTTATGTACTCATATCTTGGTTTTTCGTTAGTGCTTTGATTGGATTTTTTAATGGAAATTCTCGATCAGTAATAGCTATGGATTTTTTTAGAGTTTCATTTTTTGCTGCATATTTTCCACTAGCATACTATATATCGGAGAGTAGGTTTTCAAAGAAGAAAATTATTAGCCTTCTAAAATATGGAGCACTTGTCGTAGCCATATACACGATTGTGATTGCTTTATTAGGTAAGACCATCTTTAGCTCGAATTTCGAGTCTTATATGGCCTTTTGGAAAAGTTTTATGAATGACGATCTACTATTTAGACGGAGTCATAGCGTGTTTTATAAGAGTCATTTCTATGTACTAATAGGTTTAGTGCTATCTTTAAATGATATACTGTCAAAAAAATACTCTACGATTAATACTCTCAATGTGCTCTTAGGATCCATATCTATTTTTTGGTCAGACACGAGAGGTTTTTCTATTGCTTTATTAGTAGGTTTATTTGTGATTGTATTTTTCGATATGAAGATCTTTACGGATTCAATTGAAGAATGGTTACAAAAAAGCAGGGCCATCTTAAAAAACAGACAAATCATGACAAAAGTCGTTGTGCTTGTTTTGCTAACGATTCTTGTTCCATATCTGTACCAATATACAACATTGGAAAGATTTAAGGATCAAACAAACGAAGAACAAAGCAATGTGAAGGATACGAGTGTGGGTGCAAGAATAGAGTTTTTATTAGATTCAAAAGAGATATTACTGAGGAATCCGATCAACTTTATATTTGGTGAAGGATATGGAACCAGCATTGCAGGTCGAGTAGAAGGAATTGAAATGAGTTTCCTGGATATTTGGGTCGAACAAGGGGCGATAGGATTATCCATCTGGCTATATCTATGCTTGCTTGTGTTATACCATTATCATATTGCTTACAAGAATGGATATGAAATAACAACAGTAGATCGTTCCTTAATAGGTGCTTTTGTTGGAATGGTTCTTTTAACGAATATCAATCCCTTTATTAATAACCCAATAGGAATTGTTTTTTTCTTACTTGTGCTCACCTTTGCTCAAAATAAGAATGTAGAGGAACAAGGCTATTAGGCATAGTAAAAACGATGTTTGAACTTATTTATTACTTTTTGTATAATAGTGTGCGAAACTTAGGTGTATCGTACATAGTTGTGATAACTATTCTTTACTAAAGGAAGTAGGAACTTTTATGATAAAAAATATATTAATCACTGGTGGAGCAGGGTTCATCGGTAGTAATTTAGCTTTAAAACTATTAGATAAAGGTTACCAAGTAACGGTTCTGGATAATCTATCTCCACAAATTCATGGGGAAGATGGAACAAAGTCTGAACTCTTCTTAAACATTAAAGACAAAGTGAATTTTATACAAGGTGACGTAGTGAACAGTGAGGATTGGAAAAAGGCATTAAAGGGACAAGATGTGGTTGTTCATTTAGCAGCTGAAACGGGTACTGGTCAATCCATGTATGAAATCAATAAATACATTGATGTAAATGTAAAGGGAACATCGAATCTATTAGACATTCTAACGAATGAAGAGCACCAAGTGAAGAAAATAGTGATTGCTGCTTCAAGGGCTATCTATGGTGAGGGAATGTACCATTGTACAGAGCACGGAACGGTATACCCTGTAGCGAGAACAGAAGCAGATATGAGTAAGGGGGATTTCGAAGTGAAATGCCCAATCTGTAACCGTGATGTGGAGGTTATGGCTACTACAGAGGAAACGAAAATTCATCCAACATCTATCTACGGAATTACGAAACAAATGCAGGAAGATATGTGTATGGTGGTAGGTAAGTCGTTAAATATTCCAGTCGTGGGTTATCGCTATCAGAATGTGTATGGTCCTGGACAATCATTAAAGAATCCATACACAGGAATTCTGTCCATCTTTTCAACGATTATTAAAAATGGAAACAATATTAATATCTTTGAGGACGGAAAAGAATCAAGGGATTTTGTATTTATTGATGATATCGTTGACGCAACAATTCTAGGAATTGAAAAAGAAGAAGCAAATTATGAAAGCTTTAATGTAGGGACAGGTGTTTGTACAAACGTATTGGAAGTGGCAACTCTTCTTAAGGAAAAATACCAGTCTGAAACGGATATTGTTATTAGTGGCAATTATCGTTTAGGTGATATTCGTCATAACTTCGCTGACTTGACTAAAATTCATGAGAAGCTTGGGTTTACGCCTAAGGTAAGCTTTGAAGAAGGAATTAGCAAATTTGTTGATTGGGTAAACCAGCAAGAAGTCGTTGAAGACAACTATCAGAAATCAATTGAAGAAATGAAGAAAAAAGGGTTATATAAGTAATGGTCTCTTCATTGCAAAATAAAAAAATTTTATTTTTATGTCCCTTGTTTTTTAATTATCATAAAAAAATAATGAGGGCAATGGAGTCTATGGGGGCAGAAGTTGATTATTTCGATGAACGCCCTTCAAATACTGTATTTTCAAAAGCCCTATTAAGAATCAACCGGAATTTTGTCACAGGACAAGTAAATAGATATTATGAAGAAATCACTTCCAAGATAACGAATAAAAAGTACGATTATATCTTTATCTGTCAGGCGGAGGCGACTCCTCAGTTTTTCCTAAATAAGGTAAAAGAATTGAATCCACAAGCAAGAATGGTACTAATGCTTTGGGATTCAGTAGCTAATAAGGTAAATACCCTAGAAAAGTTAGAGTATTTTGATGAAGTTTTCTCGTTTGATAAACAAGATTGTGAGAAGTTCGGTTTAACCTTTAGACCTTTATTTTTTGATATTGAATATGAACAAAATGCTAAAGAAAAGACAGAACTTTGCTATGACCTATTCTTCGTTGGAACAGTCCATAGTGATCGCTATCGCATTTTAAAAGAAGTTAGGGAGCAATTCGAGAAAAATCAGCTTAAGGTGTTTTATTATTTATTTCTACCTAGTAAGTTAATGTATTATCAAAGAAAATGGTTTACTAGTGATGTGAAGGGTAGTAAGATATCTGAATTTTCCTTTGTTGGATTACCGAGTGAACAACTGACATCTAAGTTAAAACAATCTAGGGCTGTAGTTGATATTCAGCATCCAAAACAAACGGGATTAACGATGAGAACCATTGAAATGCTCGGTGCAAATAAAAAAATGATTACTACTAATGAAGAAATTAAGAATTATGATTTCTATCATCCAAATAATATTTGTGTTGTTGACAGAAATCATGTGGTTGTACCGACAGAATTTATGACTACTCCCTATGTTCCAGTGGACGAGAAAGTGAAGGAACGATACTCGATTCAGTATTTTGTGAAAGACATACTTGGTATAACCGGAGAAGAAGGATACAATTTCTTTTCGAAAGCTAGTGGAGGACAACAATGAATGTTTCTGTAGCAATGGCCACTTATAATGGAGAAAAATATATTAGACAGCAGATTGATAGCATTCTTTCTCAACTTGACGATGAAGATGAGTTGGTTATTTCTGATAATCATTCAAAGGACAATACTGTTTCAATTATAAATGATTATATTAGTACTGATCCTCGAGTAAAGTTGTTTATGCAGGATGAAAAAGGAGTTACCCCTAATTTTGAAAATGCGATTAAACATACGAAAAATGAAATCATCTTTTTAAGTGATCAAGATGACATTTGGAAACCTGAAAAGGTTGAAACAGTAAAGACCTATTATAAAAAACATCCTGCTGTTCTAATGATTATGTCTGATATCACAGTAGTAGATAATAATCTACAGCCAACGATGGAATCGTTTTATGACTATCGAGGCAGTCGTGCAGGTGTAATAAAAAACATTATTAAAAACAGCTATATTGGTTGTGCTATGTCATTTAGGAAGGAACTAAAGGACAAAGTTCTTCCTATCCCTAGGAATGCCCCTATGCATGATATGTGGATTGGGCTAGTGGCGGATATGAATAAAGGTGCATTGCTCATACCTGAAAAGCTTATTTATTATCGAAGACATGAGTCTACGGTAACAACTGTTGAAAATACTTCTTCATTAAAAGAGAAGATTATGTGGAGATTTCAAATCTCGGGTTTACTATTACAGTCATATATAAAACACAAATAAAAAAAGCCCATATTGGGCTTTTTTTAGTAATCAACATCTATTTCAGCAACAGCATCTGTCGGAAGACCAAGATGTGTTCGTAATTCATCAGACAAAGCTTGTCGAGTTTCATCTGTTACAAAAAAATACCAACCATCACCACTGATCGTTTTGCCTTCACCTTCTACTTGAAGCTTTTCGATCTTTTTCGCTGCACCTTTGTACGTTGCTTGGATACCAATCATATCATCAAGAGTTAAGTTTGTTAGTACATTATCTTGTAGAGCTTCTAAAATATCATCATAATTCGCTAATGAGGATAAGCTTGCACCTTTTTTAACAACTTTTGATATGACTTCTTTTTGCCTTTCTTGACGGCCAAAATCACCAAGTGGATCTTCTTTTCTCATCCTTGCATACTGAAGAGCTTCTTCCCCATCGAGATGTTGTTGGCCTTCATATAAGGTTGTACCATCTAGTTCAAACTCATATTGATTATTAACATCAATTCCACCGACTGCATCGACAATGTCTTTAAAGCCTTCCATGTTAACCTCTACATAGTAATCAATGGGAACATTCAAGAAGTTTTCAACAGTATCAATGGTCATTTCTATTCCACCATAAGCGTACGCTGAATTCATCTTAGTTGTTCTATTTTTATCAGGATCACTATTACTAATGATCTCTGTCTTTGTATCGCGCGGGATACTTAGTAATTTCGTGCTATTTGTATCAGGGTTAATCGTTGCTACAATCATCGAGTCTGTTCGACCACTATCTCCTTCGCGCTTATCTACCCCGACAAGAAGAATAGATAAAGGATCTTCTCGATCAAATTCAACTTGTTGCTCACGCTTTTCTGATACTTCTCGATCTATAGGATTATGCATTTTATCGACAGCATTCGCCACATCTGAGTATACATTATAAAAATAAACGCCGGCACCGACAAATAATATAAAAAGACTTAAGAAGAATACTCGAAGAAGACGGAGCTTTTTCTTTCTTTTCTTCTCTACTCTATTTGCTCTATTAATCACTTAGAAAATCCCTTCTTTAATAGAATTTTTAAAGGTCTTACAAATTTATTGCATAACCAAAATTATAATCTTGATGCTGTATAATATCAACAAATATTAAGTAATTGGAAAATAAAGTGATACAAAATCCGACATGTTAATGCTATAATTTCTTTTGGTATTACAGGTTACCCATAAGTGAAAAAAGTTAGTTTCAGAGAAACATTTCATTTCTATATATTAAAAATTGAAAAGGTGGATGCTGAATGTTTCTTAAGGGGAAATATATAAATGAGTGTATTGATACACGGAAAAACAACTTAGATATTATTCGTTTCATTGCAGCTAGTTTGGTCTTATTTTCGCATGCTTATCCGTTAACGACCGGTAACAATGCTTCAGAGCCATTTGCTGTGTTTACAAAAGGGCAAATGACGTTTGGTGAATTCGCGGTTAGTATCTTCTTTGTGATAAGTGGTTTTCTTATCACTCAAAGTTTTGATCGATCGAAGGATCCTGTTTATTACTTTAAAGCTAGAGTATTAAGGATCTTCCCTGGTCTTATCCTGTGTGTTATGCTGTCTATCTTCTTATTAGGTCCAATATTTACAGATCTTGGTCTCCTTGAGTATTTTAAAAACCGAGAAACTTATGATTATCTAAAAACCGTTACGTTATATTGGCTTCAATTTGACTTGCCTGGTGTGTTCGCAACCAATAAGTGGCCTGGAGCAGTGAATGGCTCATTATGGACTTTATGGTTTGAGTTTTTCTTTTATATTGTTGTTGCTGGATTAGGGTTCTTAAAGCTTTTAAACAAAAAAGTGGTTGTAGGATTATTCCTTGCATGTACTACTTTTTACTTTTCAGGTAGAGGCGGGTTTTATACTGATTTATTCCGCTATTTTAGTGCAGGGATGATTTTTTACCTGTTCAGAAACCAAATTAAGTTGAATGGATGGGTTACCCTTTTATCTTTTGTTGTTTTACTAGTTACTGCTAAAGTAGGTTATTTTGAATATACCTTTACGATATTTGGTGCTTATTTAATCTTCTCTTTAGCGTTTGAGACAAGATTGCACTTGCATAACTTTGGGAAATTCGGAGATTTTTCTTATGGGATTTATATTTATGCGTTTCCTTTCCAACAGATTATGACGCATCTTTTTCATAATCAGTTAACTCCATGGGAAAATTTCCTGCTCTCTTTTCCACCTACATTGGTATTTGCTGTTATGTCTTGGTATGTAATTGAGAAGAGAGCGATGAAATATAAAAACTTTACCCTTAAAGAGACCGTTCAAAATATCACTAGAAGCGCATCTTAAGGGAAAGAGGAGATCCGTTCTCCTTGAGCTTTGTAAGAATGGAGAGGTATCTTAATGAACAAGTTTGAAAAAGTCTTACTAACAATATTATTTGTTGAGTTATTCGTTGGCGGTGGTGGAAGGTTGATTGATTTTGGCTTTCTTTCCATTCGCCAAGTCTTATTTTTAGTCCTTCTACTAACGTTTATTTACCGAATGATTAAACAGAAGGCTATTTTTGATAAAAAGGTAAATACGTTTTTGCGATTTAACCCTGTTACAATAGGGATTTATGCACTCCTTGTTTGGTTTGTTATTAGTGCGGTTATCGGAGTTGTGAAAGGCCACCCACTTTCTATTGTAGTAATGGACTTCTTCCGAGTTTCTTACTTTATGGCCTACTTTCCATTAGCCTATTATATCTCTGAGATAAGAATATCTAAGGAGTATATTATTAAGATTCTTAAGAATAGTGCTGTGGTTGTTTCGATCTTTACAATTGTTGTTTCCTTATTAGGAAAAACAGTCTTTAGTGCAAATTTTGGCCCTTTCTACCTTTTTATGAATGAGATTATGAATGACGATCTCTTCTTTAGACCAAGTAATAGTGTGTTTTATAAGAGTCACCTGTTTGTACTTATTGCTCTAATCATTGCTTTAAATGATGTATTAAATAAGCAATTTTCCAAAATAAATATTGCTCTTGTTACATTAGGAACGGTGTCTGTTTTATGGTCAGAGACAAGAGGTTTTTTACTAGCTTTAATGGTCAGTTTGCTGATGATTATCCTGTTAGATGGTAAGGTTGTTTCAGATTCATTTAATAAGCTAACAGAAAAGGTAAAAGGATTATTTCAAACGAAATGGTTTGTTAAAAAGGCAGGTATCTTATTGGTCCTTGTCATGTTACTTCCTTTCCTATACAAATACATGACGTTAGAAAGATTTCAACAGGATGTGGTTGTTGAAGATCCCAATAATAGTGAGTTAGAAGAGCAAATTGAAGTTGAAGACTTGAGTGTAAATACACGTCTAGAATTCATCGTGGACTCTAAAAGGATCCTTTTTGAAAACCCAGCTAATCTTATTATTGGGACTGGATACGGTACAGAAATTGCTGAACGTTTAGAAGGAATTGAAATGAGTTTCTTAGATATTCTAGTTGAGCAGGGACTAGTGGGGCTTGCAGTGTGGTTTTTCTTATTCTTCCTTGTTTATTATAATTATTATGTAGGATATAAAAAAAGTGGAAAACTGAACGCGCAAGAAATTTCTTTGATGGCTGCGTTTATGGGAGTTTTACTTGTAACCAATATCAATCCTTTTATTAATAACCCAATTGGAATTAGCTTCTTCCTTGTGGTATTAATCTTGTCACAAAGGTGGAAAGAATCCTCGCTTCATGGGGCAACGAGATGAAAAAAACCATCATAATAGTCTTTTATAACCAAAGTATTGAGGCAAGTAAGACCTTTCAAACCCTGATGAACAATAGTCAGGAATTCCTGTCAGAAGATATATCGATCATTCTTTACGATAATAGCCCAAATCCTCAAGAGTTTGACCAGAAAAGGTATGAGGATATAAACATCTCGTATAAACATGATCCGAGAAATCTAGGTATTGCTACAGCATATAACTATGCGTGGTCAGTTGCAAAATCTAACGGAAGTGAATGGCTCGTCCTTTTTGATCATGATACTGAAGTAACTAGGCAATATGTTCAACAAATGCTAGAAGTAAAAGATGTGGACAGAGATATTGCTGCCGTAGTACCAATCATATCATGCGATGGAACGCTTATTTCACCAGTGTTTAGTGATACGTTACGTCCGCTTCAACAAGACCGTCCGCTAGCGGGTATACAGCAAAAACCTGTCATGGCAATAAATTCCGCTTCATTGATAAAGATATCTTTCTTGAATCAAATAAATGGATTTAATGAGAGCTTTGCGCTTGATTATTTAGATCATTGGATATTTTATGAGATCTATTCAAAAGGTTTTAAGGTACAAGTTCTCGATGTTAGTCTTGAACATGAGCTTTCTGTTATGGATTATAGTAGAGTGTCCGTAAATCGATATAAAAGTATCATTGATTCTGAAAGTTATTTCTATCAACACTACCATAAGGAATTGCTTCCAGCTTACCGATCACAACTGTTTAAACGATTGATTAAGCAATTTTTAATCGTAAAGAATAAACGTATAGCTATGCAAACGTTGAAAAAGTTCTTATCGTTGAAGTAATCCTTGTTAATTTCCATCCTTCATGATAAATGATAAGGAAGTTCTCCCTATTAAAGGGGAGATCTCCTTTTGGATAAGACGGCTAAGTATATCAAAGTATCGATTTGACGATATTGTTTGAAACATTACTTTTTTGTTAAAAAATCGATAGTTTCTGTCTTTTTATAACATCCTTATTTATAATGGGGAAGGTACTTTTCGTTTTTTGTATTTATATTTCTATATTAAAAAGAGGAGTTGGTATGAATGAAAGGAATTATTCTTGCAGGTGGAAGTGGAACAAGATTATATCCATTAACAAAGGTCGTTTCAAAGCAGCTATTGCCTGTTTATGATAAACCGATGATTTATTATCCACTATCAGTATTAATGCTAGCTGGAATCAAAGATATTTTAATTATTTCTACACCAGAAGATACGGCAAGATTTGAGCAAATTCTAGGTGACGGATCTGATTTAGGAATGAACTTTACATACAAAATTCAGCCACATCCAGGTGGATTGGCACAAGCATTTATTTTAGGAGATGAGTTTATCGGTGACGATAGTGTCGCTCTTGTGCTTGGAGATAATATATTCTATGGACACGGCTTAACTGAACAATTACGAAGAGCAGCTGCAAGAGAAACTGGGGCTACCGTGTTCGGATATTATGTGAATGACCCAGAGAGATTTGGGGTTGTTGAGTTTGATGAAGATGGAAAAGCTGTTTCAATTGAAGAAAAACCTGAGGTTCCTAAATCAAACTATGCTGTGACAGGACTATATTTCTATGATAACCGAGTAGTAGATATCGCTAAGAATATTAAGCCTTCACCTCGTGGAGAGCTAGAAATTACGGACGTAAATAAAGCTTATTTAGAACTCGGTGAGTTGAACGTGGAATTACTAGGTCGTGGATATGCATGGTTAGATACAGGAACTCATGCATCATTGTTAGAAGCCTCTCAGTTCATAGAAACAGTAGAAAAGAGACAATCATTAAAAATAGCATGTCTTGAAGAAATTGCTTATAAGATGGGTTATATTACAAAAGAGAAGCTTCTCGAGCTTGCTGAGCCATTAAAGAAGAACCAGTATGGACAGTATTTAGTTAAGATCGCTAGCCAAGGAAAGTAATCCATTAAGTGAGGGAATAAAAATGAATGTAATTGATACAAAACTATCAGGCGTTAAAATACTAGAACCTAAAGTATTCGGTGATCACCGTGGATATTTTATGGAGAGCTATAATAAAAGTCTTTACGATGAGTTGGGACTAAAATTTGATTTTATTCAGGACAACCAATCGTTATCTGCACCTGTTCATACGCTACGTGGATTACACTTTCAGTTAAATCCGAAGGCACAAACGAAATTAGTTCGTTGTGTTACTGGGGCGATTTATGATGTGGCTGTAGATATTCGAAAAGGTTCACCTACTTATGGACAGTGGGTAGGAGTGGTTCTTTCTGAGCATAATAAGCGTCAATTACTTGTACCGAAGGGCTTTGCACATGGATTCTGTACATTAGTTCCAGACTCTACAGTAGCGTATAAGGTTGATGAGTATTATTCACCAGAGCATGATGGTGGAATTGCATGGGATGACCCAGCACTTGCGATTGATTGGCCAACGACTAATCCAATATTGTCTGAAAAAGATACGAAGCATCCAAGATTAGCTGAAGCAACAACTTTGAACTTTGTTTTTGAGGAATAGGAGGAAGATCTTAATATGAAATTATTAGTAACTGGCGGTGCGGGCTTTATTGGTAGCAATTTTGTTCGCTACATGGTTAATAAATACCCAGAGTATACAATTGTAAACCTGGACTTGCTTACGTATGCAGGTAATTTAGAAAATCTAAAGGACATTGAAAATGCTCCAAATTACAAATTTGTTCGTGGAGATATTGCTGATCGTGACTTTGTTGATGGTCTTTTTAAAGAGGAAAAGTTCGATTATGTATTAAACTTTGCAGCTGAATCTCACGTGGACCGCAGTATTACAGATCCAGGGATTTTCGTACAAACGAATATTCAAGGAACTTTAGCTCTTTTAGATGCTGCTAAGACGTATAAAGTAACAAAATACCTTCAAGTTTCAACTGATGAAGTGTACGGAACTTTAGGAGAAACAGGTTACTTCACAGAGGAAACACCACTTGCGGCTAATAGCCCGTACAGTGCTAGTAAAGCAGGAGCGGATTTACTCGTTCGTGCGTACAATGAAACATTCGGACTACCAGTAAACATTACTCGTTGTTCAAATAACTATGGACCATTCCACTTCCCTGAGAAGTTGATCCCATTAATGATCATTAATGCTTTAAATGATAAAGAGCTTCCAATTTATGGAGATGGTTTAAACATTCGCGATTGGCTACATGTAGAAGATCATTGCCAAGCCATTGATCTTGTTCTTCACAAAGGTCGTGATGGAGAAGTTTACAATGTGGGTGGAAACAATGAGCGCACTAACATTGAAATCGTAAAAACCATTCTTAAGCATTTAGGTAAGCCAGAGTCATTAATGAAGTTTGTTAAGGATCGTCCAGGTCATGACCGTCGTTATGCTATCGATGCTACTAAACTTCGTACGGAATTAGGTTGGTCTCCAAAATATAATTTTGATACAGGTATTGAACAAACGATCAAGTGGTATCTTGAAAACCAAGAGTGGTGGGAAAATATCATCTCTGGTGACTACCAAGACTACTTCAAGGCTCAATATGCTGATCGTTTAGAGGTTGAATAATGTTAGTATTAGTAACTGGCGTCAATGGACAACTTGGATACGATGTAGTGAAAGAACTTACAGCTAAGGGGCACGAGGCTGTTGGAGTTGGTCGATCTGAGCTAGATATTACAGATGAATCAGCTGTTTCATCTTATGTTCAGAACCTAAGCCCAGAGGCTATTATACATTGTGCAGCTTATACAAATGTGGACGCTGCAGAAACAGATCAAGAGGGAGCCTATAAGGTAAATGCGCTTGGAACAAAATACCTTGCTGAGGCAGCCAAGTTTGTCGGTGCGAAAATGGTCTATGTCAGCACAGATTATGTTTTTGATGGTGATGGAACGGAGCCTTACGAGGTAAATCACCCTACAAAACCTCTTGGGGTTTATGGAGAGACAAAGCTTGTGGGAGAAAAGTTTCTTCAGGAAACGTTAGAAAAGCACTTTATCGTTAGAACGGCTTGGGTATATGGAATCAACGGTAACAACTTTGTAAAGACGATGCTTAAGCTTGGTCAAGATCGTAAGGAATTGGGAGTTGTATACGATCAAGTTGGTTCTCCTACCTATACAGTCGATTTAGCCAAATTTTTGGTAGAATTAATTGATTCCGAAAAATACGGAGTGTATCATGCCTCTAATGAGGGCATATGTTCATGGCATGAATTTGCAGTTGAAATCTTTAAGCAAGCGGGAATGGATGTAAAAGTCAATCCTTTAACTTCTGAGGAATTTCCAAGGCCAGCTGCTAGACCGAAATACTCAGTCTTAAGCAAAAAGAAGATAGAAGAAGAAGGGTTTACTCCTTTGCGTGATTGGAAGGAAGCTTTAAAAGAATATTTAAAAGAATTGGCATAAAAGCAAGCCTGTAGAGTATATTTGTCTCTGCAGGTTTTTTCTATTTTCTGAAAAGTTGAACTTTAATTTATAGAGAAACTTTTTTCGCGGGCTAACGTCAAATATGTTGTATTAAATTTATTACGGTTTTATTAAAATTATATCGGGTAATAAAATATCATTCCAATTAGATTGGGCTTTATGATATAATTCACAAGGAATTATTCTTTCCAAGAATTACTCTGAATATTAGACAATAAAGAAAAAAAATCTACATTTTTTTTCACTAAATAGATAATGATAAAAACATGGAGGGGCATATTGTGTATCTTACGTTAATCATTTGTTTCTTAGCAGCAATACTCCTGACACCGATCATAAAAAAACTTGCTTTCTTAATTGGAGCTACTGATAAACCTAACCAACGAAAAGTCCATCAAAAAATCATGCCTCGCCTTGGTGGTCTTGCTATCTATATAAGCTTTCTAATTGGGGTATTAATTATTCAGCCAAATGATAATTATTTAATACATGTGCTGAATCTTGATGGTGGAATTCATCTTCCCATCCTACTTGGTAGCTTGATCATTATTTTAACGGGTGCCTTTGATGATGTGAAGGAGATTTCACCTAGAGTAAAGTTACTAGGGCAAGTCGCAGCAGCTTTAGTAGTGGTAGTAGTTGGTGATATAAGAGTCGAATTCATTAACTTGCCTTTTGGTGGGGAATTGGACTTTGGTTATCTTAGTATCCCAATTACAATGTTTTGGATCATTGGAATTACGAATGCAATCAACTTAATTGATGGATTAGATGGGTTAGCAGCAGGGGTATCTACCATTGCATTATTTTCTATCGCTGCAATGGCATATACGTTTGGAAATCCTTATGTAATGATAATGGCTTTACTATTAGCTGTTTCTAGCTTAGGTTTCCTTGTATATAATTTTCACCCAGCAAAAATCTTTATGGGAGATACAGGTGCATTATTTTTAGGATTTATGATCTCTGTTCTATCTCTACTAGGATTTAAAGGAGTTACCTTCGTATCGTTAATCATCCCTGTCATTATCTTAGGGGTGCCAATTTCGGACACGCTCTTTGCGATTGTTAGACGTTTAGTGAACAAGCAGCCATTGTCTGCACCAGATAAATCTCATTTACACCACTGCCTGTTGAAGCTTGGATATACACATAGACAAACTGTGTTGCTCATTTATGCAATGAGTGCAGTATTTGGCTTAGCAGCCTTTATCTTCTCACAGGCAACGCTTTGGGGTTCAACTGTTATTCTTTTAGCGATACTTGTAGCTATTGAATTATTCGTTGAAAAAATTGGTCTGGTAGGAGAAGGATATCGACCTCTCTTGAATTTCCTAAATGGTTTTAGACCAGTTAATGAAAAGAATAAAGCATAAAATAAAGGCCTCAGGAGCATGGTTTCCTGAGGTCTTCCTAAATTTATATAAGTGTCTCTTGATAAAGTGTTTCCCCTGTTGAAAGTTTCCCTTGTCCATTAGTCATTTCTACCATCCAATGCGTGAATGTTTCAACCATTACTTCTTCCACAAATACTTCAAACTCTACTGCGTCAAGATAGTGTATTTCTTTTATTTCATATACGGAAGCGCGTAATTCATTTTCAAGCTTTCCAAGCCAAGTGTAATCGACTTTTATATGAACAACCTTCATAAGCTTACGTTCAACAATTCCAGTGGCATTTAAGCCCTCTGACGTTGATTTACCATATGCACGGATGAGCCCGCCAGCTCCTAACTTAATGCCTCCGAAGTAGCGAGTAATTACCACTACTGTGTCTTTTAACTTCCTTTTCTTTAATACCTCGAGAATCGGTACACCAGCTGTTCCTGACGGTTCACCATCATCATTTGCCTTCTGAATAAGGTCATGTTCTCCGATTAAATAAGCTGAGCAGTTGTGCGTCGCATTCCAGTGCTTCTTTTTTATACTCTGAATGAATTCTATTGCTTCTTCTTCTGTTTCTGCACGAGATATATGAGCGATAAATCGAGATTTTTCAATAACAATTTCATGTTCGCCGTAGCCTTTTACAGTTAGATATGAGGGGAGCATGGAATAAGCTCCTTTCTAGTAAAGATTTTCTATGAATAATTTCTTAGTAATAGTATAAAACTTTGTGACATATTTCATCAAACTTCAAACTGTTTGTAAACAAACTTTAATCTATGTAATTTTTTATCATGTTATAATGATAAAGTGAATAAAATTCACCATATCTACTATATCAACATAATATATTTAGTTCTTAGGTATTATAAAAGTAACGATTGTTAAATTTAATATATAGGATAAATAGCATATGCGGTCGAAATATTATCGTTCTTTTTAACGATTTTCTTACGTTTCGACAGTTTTTTCTCCACCAAGAGATAGTATATTTATCTAAATCAAGCTAAAATAATATCAAAGCCGAAAGGGAAAATGGGACCCTTGGAGGAATTATTATGTTGAAGAAAAAATTTGATATAAAGTCGCTTGATTTTATTCTTGAAAAAATGATAGAGACGGTTGGTACGAGTAAGGACGAAATTTTCCGTATTGGAGAGCAGTGTCGGAAGGACTATGAATCGCTCGCAGATGAACTAAAAGATGTGAAGCGAATGGTCATCGAAGTGATTGATGATGGTGATAAGCTTGAAACTCAATCACGTTTTGCTCGGAAAAGATTGTCTGAAGTAAGCATGCACTTCAAGGACTATACCGAGACAGAGGTTCGCGATGCTTATGAAAAAGCTCATCAGCTCCAAATGGAATTGACAATGAAGCGGCAAATGGAGAAACAACTTCGTGATCGCCGTGACGATATTGAACGCCGTTTACATGGTCTGACGGAAACGATTGACCGAGCTGAGCATCTAGTTTCGCAAATTTCCGTCGTGATGAACTATCTGATGAGTGATCTCAAGCAAGTCGGTGAAGTATTAGAGGACGCAAAGCAGAAGCAGGAGTTTGGCTTGCGTATTATAGAGGCTCAGGAAGAAGAGAGAAAACGTGTGTCTCGTGAAATCCATGATGGTCCTGCCCAAATGATGGCAAATGTAATGATGCGCTCGGATCTAATTGAACGTGTTTTCCGTGAGCATGGGGAACAAGCAGGCATGGGTGAGATAAAAAATTTAAAAAAGATGGTGCGAAATGCGTTGTATGAGGTGCGTAGAATTATCTATGACCTTCGTCCGATGGCACTTGATGACCTAGGCTTAGTGCCTACCCTCAAAAAATACCTACAAACGATCGAAGAGTATCATAGTGATACCAAAATCAGTTTTGTTAATTTGGGGAATGAAAAAAGGTTACCAGCCAAGTTTGAAGTGGCATTATTTCGATTGGTTCAAGAATCTGTCCAAAATGCCATCAAACACGCAGAAGCACATGAAATAAAAGTAAAACTCGAGCTGACAAGAAATAGTATTTCAGTAGTAGTAAAAGATGACGGCAAAGGCTTTGATATGAATTTGGACAAGCCAGAGTCGTTTGGAATATTAGGAATGAAAGAGAGAGTGGAGCTTCTACAAGGACAGCTTTCCATCGACTCAAAAGTTGGTCGAGGGACGATTGTCATTATACAAGTTCCATTAGAGAGTTAATTTATTGAATAGGCTTAGGGAGGCTGAGAGAAATGACTACAAAGATTGCCATTATTGATGACCACCAATTATTTAGAGAAGGTGTCAAAAGAATATTAGATTTTGAAAAAACGTTCGAGGTTGTTGCTGAAGGGGAAGATGGTAACCAAGCCGTTACGATTGCAGAAGAGTATCAGCCAGACGTTATTATTATGGATATTAATATGCCTGATGTGAATGGTGTGGAAGCCACTCGACAACTGATTGAGAAATTTCCTGAATCAAAAGTCATCATTCTTTCCATTCATGATGACGAAAACTACGTAACACATGCACTTCAAACAGGTGCTAGTGGCTATCTGTTAAAGGAAATGGATGCAGATGCATTGGTAGAAGCGGTAAAGGTAGTGGCTGATGGAGGTTCTTATTTACATCCGAAAGTGACACATAATCTAGTAAGAGAATATCGTCGATTAGCTGGTGAAGGCGGTGGAGGTTATGTGGGAGCGGCAGAAATTCGTCGTCCACTTCACTTACTTACTCGCCGTGAGTGTGAAGTTCTTCAGTTGTTAACAGACGGAAAGAGTAACCGTGGAATTGGGGAAGCTTTATTTATTAGTGAAAAAACGGTTAAGAACCACGTAAGTAATATTCTTCAAAAAATGAATGTAAATGATCGTACTCAAGCGGTAGTCGAAGCCATTAAAAAGGGTTGGGTTGAGGTTCGATAAACTATATGTAGAGGGGCATCTGTCTTGGCAGGTGTCTTTTTTTGCATTTGGAAGCATTTCCAATTTTGACAAAGTAGTGAAAAACATTTTACTTCTAGGTGTTTTTGCTTATAATACTACTAAATCTAGTATAATGGATGTGTTTTCCATTAATACATCTTTGGGTATATTATCAGATGAGGATTTAGTTAACGTCTATAGCAAGGCAATAAACTATAACCTGGATACGAGATTTGTTGATCTCATTTTGGAAGAAATACTTCGTAGGGGCATAAAGGATGCGAGTTAAGATTTCCCTCATAAGCGTGTAGGTAATGCAATTTGTATAGTTTTCATATAAAATAGGCTTGAGACATATAGTAGAGAAAAACAAAGGTGGTTACTTTTATATGAAAACGGCAGTTGTAACGGATAGTACCGCGTACATCCCGAAAGACCTGCGTGACAAGCTGGATATTCATATGATTCCTTTAAGTGTGATATTTGGTACTGAGACGTATCGAGAAGAAGTAGAGATTACCGCCTCAGAGTTTTTTGGAAAGGTAAAGAATCGTGAGCTTCCAACCACTTCACAGCCACCCGTTGGTGAGTTTGTTCAGCTATTCGAACAACTATCGAAAGACTATGATTCAGTGGTCAGCATCCACCTATCAAGCGGGATCAGTGGCACCTTCCAAGGGGCAATATCAGCTGGAGAAATGGTAGAGAATATTGATGTGTTTGCATTTGACTCGGAAATTAGCTGCATGGTTCAAGGATTTTACGTATTAGAGGCAGCGCAAATGGCTCAAGAAGGTAAGGGGCCAGACGAAATCATGGCAAGACTCGAAGAAATGAAGAAAACGTTATACGCTTATTTTATGGTGGATGATTTATCCCATTTGCAACGTGGAGGAAGATTATCAAGTGCTCAAGCCTTGATCGGAAGCTTGCTGCAGGTGAAGCCACTTCTTCATTTTCAGAACAAGAAAATTGTTCCTTTTGAAAAAATTCGCACACGTAAAAAGGCGATGCGTCGAATGGTTGATTTGTTGGTAGAAGCTTCAGCTGGTGAGCAATATCGTGCAGTGATTATTCACGCCAATCGTGAGCAAGAAGCGAATGAATGGAAGAAAGAGCTTGAAGCTGAGCTTCCAAACGTTGAATTTGTGATTAGTTACTTCGGACCGGTTATCGGTACGCATTTAGGTGAAGGCTCTATGGGCCTTGGCTGGGTAAAGAAATAATTTTTTGGTTTACTGAACTTATATCTATTATTATTTGGCACCATTTCAGCGATTGCTGGAATGGTGTTTCTAGTTTTCGGGCGTTTTTTGAAAATTTTATAATGAGGTGATAATTTGAATTTGGTTGATTCCCTTCGAAATGTCCTCGCTGGTAAGCAGCTTCTTCGTGAAGAAATCCCCTTTGAGATGGTTGATTCTCCTTTAATTTCTAAAAGACCTGGAATTTTGTTTGATAAGAAAGGTCGGGCATATTGTAATCGGTGTGGCAATAGTGATAAGGAGTTACTTGCTGAGTTTCCTTGTGCTCGGTGTGGAAAGAAATGTATGTATTGCCGTGCTTGTATCATGATGGGACGTGTGAGTGAGTGTACGCCATTGTATGGATGGAGTGGTGAGTTGCCGGAGATAGAAGCTGCCCCTCTTAAGTGGAGTGGTTCACTGTCTGATGGTCAACAGGTAGCTTCGGATCGAGTGGTTGAGGCTATTTCTCATAATGAAGAGTTGCTTGTTTGGGCCGTGTGTGGTGCTGGTAAGACAGAGCTTCTTTTTAAAGGAATTGAAGTGGCTATTGCTAGTGGTAAGCGAGTGTGTATTGCTACTCCGCGTACAGATGTGGTGTTAGAACTAACTCCAAGATTACAGACCGTGTTTCCCTCTATACAAATTGCCTCTCTATACGGTGGTTCAGATGATCGCCATCAGTTTTCCCCTTTAACGATTACTACTACCCATCAGTTATTACGATTTTATCACGCGTTTGATGTGATTATTGTTGATGAGGTGGATGCATTTCCTTATTCTGTGGATCCGATGCTTCAGCATGCAGGTAGGAATGCTCGAAAGGTTGATTCGAGTTTGATTTATTTGACGGCAACTCCTAGCCAGAAGTGGCAAAGGGAATGTCGAGGCGGGAAGAGAAACTTTGTAACCATTCCTGCTCGTTTTCATCGGCATGAATTGCCTGTTCCTGAGTTTGTTTGGTGTGGCAACTGGGAGAAGGTGGTCAATAAAGGTCGGTTACCTTCAAAGTTGCAAAAGTGGATTGAACAGCGGTTGTTAGATGATACGCCAATGCTAGTATTTGTCCCAACTGTTGCGTGGATGGCTAAGATATTGCCATTGTTACAAATATTTAATGACAGTATTGAGTCGGTGCATGCTGAGGATCCTGACAGAAAAGAAAAGGTACTAAAGATGAGAAAGAAAGAGATTCCGTTACTTGTAACGACAACCATTCTTGAAAGGGGAGTGACCTTTCCTGGTCTAGATGTAGCGGTTCTTGGTGCTGAGGATCGGATTTTTACAGAGTCGGCACTTGTTCAAATTGCGGGAAGGGTCGGAAGAAGTGCAGATAAACCGTATGGAAGTGTGAACTTTTTTCATAATGGAAGGACTCAGGCAATGGAAAAGGCAAAAGACCAGGTCGTTTCAATGAATAGAGAAGCTCAAGTGAAGGGGCTGATTGACGAGTGAGATGCCTTTATTGTGGAGAAGGAATCCTTTTGGCCATCGGTTGGGGAAATTTGCTTTCTAGGGAAGAAGAGGTTTTGTTATGTGACCAATGTACAATACAGCTTGTCCCTATTACAGGAGAATGTTGTGCTCGTTGTAATAGACCTTTTGAAGGTTTGGCTGAGGAATTTCGTAAAGGTGAGTTTTGTTACGACTGTGTTCGCTGGGAGGAAGATAAAGAGTGGAAAGGTATCCTAGAACATAACATATCTCTTTATGTTTACAATGACTTTCTAAAAGGAGTTATAAGTCGATATAAATTTCGTGGAGACTATGTGCTTTCGAAACTTCTTTGTAAAGGTCTAAAAAAAGTGAGTAATGAGTACGATTTGTTAGTCCCAATACCATTGAGTAATGAGCGTTTATATGAACGAGGATTTAATCAAGCGGAAGCATTAATTTTGGAGGCTGGATTTTCACCAACATTTGTTTTAAAACGTACTCATTCAGAAAAACAATCGAAAAAGTCTCGTGAAGAAAGGATCCACCTCTCAAATGTCTTCAAAATTGCTAGTGAGGAAGAAATTGTTGGTAAGAAAGTGTTGTTAGTTGACGATATATATACTACAGGTTCTACGCTATTGCACGCAGGGAGACTTTTGAAAAGGCAAGGAGCATTATCGGTTTCATCCTTTACGGTAGCGAGAGGTTAGTGACACGATTCAACAAAACGCAGCAGTTGTAAAATTCAATCAAACGTTTGATTGAATTTACCTCACTCTTAGAGCCCCAAGGAATAAACCCACTTCAATCATACGACCGATTGAATACATTTACTTCCAAATAATTTTCATATCCTTACACAAATCGACAAGCTATAATGAGTCTATCGACTTATTTCAAAAAGGGGAAAAAGAAATGTCTCAAATAGAAACTTGCCCTAGCTGTGGGGATATTTATGTAAAAAATCAATTTCGTGATGTATGTCAAAATTGCTGGAAGGAAGAAGAGAAGGCTTACGATGAAGTGTCCAAATTTATGAGAAGACGTGAAAATAGAGCCGCAACGATGTTGCAGGTCGTAGAAGCTGTAGGAATTGAAGAAGAACTTCTGTTAAAATTCATCCGTACCGGACGTCTGAAGGTTACTCAATTTCCTAATCTAGGCTATCCTTGTGATAAATGCGGGACTATTATACGTGGTGGGAAACTTTGTGAGCCTTGTGCACTAGAGATAAAAAAAGACCTAGAGCAACACGAACAAGAAGAGACTTTTAGAGAAGAACTACGCAAACGAGAAAAACAAGCCACATACTTTACAACAAATAAGACTATGAGGTAAATAGGATAAACTACCTATATATTAGTTATTTTGATACATTTTTTAAATTAATGCTAAAATAACCTTCAAAATGTCCGATAATACTAGTAGAAGTTGGAACGGACTTTGAAGGAGATGGATATACATGAAAATCAACAACATTGGTACAACAGGAATTAATCCATATAAAAAAGCAATTAACAAACTTGATAAAGTCAATAACACAACAACTGCTAAAGCGGATAAGGTTGAGATTTCTTCAGCAGCAAAAGAAATGCAGCAGATTTCTCAAGTGGATGTTGCTCGTCAAAAGAAGGTTGAAGAGCTGAAGCACAGTGTTCAAAACGGAACATACAAGCCAAACGCAACTGCAACTGCATCTAGTATCATTAACTACTTTAAAATATAGAGAGGAGGGGCTCTGATGTCCGCTGATCAATTAGTAACCGTCATGGAAAGGCTAGTTGACCTGCATAGCAGCTTGCTTGAAAAAGCCTACCAGAAGACGACAGTTATTGAAAAAGGGGACATTGATGCCCTGAACACTCTCATTAAAGAAGAGCAAAAGCTTTTACCAACCATAAATAAATTTGAACAAGTAAGACAGCAGGTTGTGAGAAATTTTCTCACTCCTTTTCATGTAGAGGAAGAGAGCTTTACGATTTCTACTTGTTTAACATATATAGATGTTTCAAAAAAGGACAAACTTGCTGATTTGCGTGAGGAGCTCTTAGAAGTTGCGCAGAAACTTCAAAAGCAAAATGAGTTAAATTCAGAGCTCGTCAAACAATCACTACAATTTGTCCAAATGTCATTAGACATGTTTTACCCAAAAACACCTGAATTCAATTATGGACCACCTAAACAGTCCGGACCGTCCACATCGAATTCCCTTTTCAATCGAAAAGTCTAAAAAACGGAGGCGCGAACATGAGATCAACATTTATGGGATTAGAAACAGCCCGTAGAGGTATGTTTACACAACAGAGTGCTCTAAACACGACAGGTCATAATATCGCGAATGCAAGCACACCAGGATATACAAGGCAACGTGTAAACTTCACACAAACAGAACCTTATCCGAATGTGGGCCTAAATAAGCCTCAGCTTCCAGGTCAAATGGGAACGGGTGTAGAGGCTGGTTCGGTTCAACGAGTGAGAGAAAGCTTCCTTGATGTGCAATACCGAGCGGAGAATAATAAGTTAGGATACTGGGAAGCTCGTGCAGAGTCTTATACGAAGATGGAAGAAATCATGAACGAACCTTCTGATAGTGGACTTTCTACAACAATGGACCAGTTTTGGCAATCACTACAGGACTTAGCAGTTAATCCGAGTAACCCTGGAGCACGTTCAGTGGTGAGACAACGTGCAGTGGCAGTAACTGAAACATTTAACTATCTAGCGAGCTCATTAAATAGCATTCGTATAGACTTGAAAAATGAAATTACAGTTACTGAGAAAGAGATTAACTCTCTATCTGAGCAAATTAATAATATTAATAATCAGATTGCTAGTGTAGAGCCACATGGTTTGTTACCCAATGATTTATACGATGAGCGTGATCGTTTGGTTGATCAGTTATCGTCACTTGTGAATATTAAAGTGGATTACACGTCAAGTGGTGGAAATGCATCTACTCTGGCTGAAGGTAAAGTGAATATTACTATACTAGATGCAAATGGTGCTAGTTTGGGTCAGCTAGTAAATGGGACAGGCTTTAATAGGCTCACAGTTAATTTTAACGGTACCGATGAATCGGTGAAAACGGTACAACTCGGATCCACACAGGTGGATTTTCAGGCATTCAGTTCAACTGGAAAACTAAAAGCGATTGTTGAGTCCTATGGTTATCAAACCTCCTCAGGTGAAGTAACAGGAGTTTATCCGGATATGCTAGCAGAATTAGACAATATGGCTTACATGTTTGCTTATCAGTTCAATCTTCAGCATGAGGCTGGCGCTACGCCAAACCAGATTAACGGATCTATTACTGATGATACCCCTGCTTTCTTTTCAGATACACTAAATGGAGAGGTAGATATTGCTAATAAAAAAGGCATGGCTTCTCGTTTGCAAGTATCAGATGAGATCATGGAAAGTCTAGACAATATTGCAACAGCTAGTAAAGATAATCCAACAATGGGTGACGCTACAAATATTTCAGCACTTGCTGAGATCATTAATAAACCTTTTAAATATGGTAACAATACCGAATCAAGTTTCCGTAACTATTATGAAGTTTTAGTTGGTGGAATGGCAGTTGATTCTCAAGAAGCAACGAGACTTTCTACAAATAGTGGTACACTTCGTCAAGCTGTTGAGGAAAGAAGAATGTCTGTAAGCTCTGTTTCGCTCGATGAAGAAATGACAAATATGATTCAGTTTCAGCATGCTTATAATGCTTCAGCAAGAATGATCTCATTACAGGATGAGTTGCTAGATAAAATTATTAACGGTATGGGAACAGTCGGAAGGTAGGTGGATAAGTATGCGAGTAACACAAGGAATGCTAGCTTCTAATTCTCTAAGGAATTTGAGTAATAGTTATACACAAATGGGGAAGTTCCAGGATCAACTCTCTACGGGGAAGAAGATTACAAAGCCTTCGGATGACCCGGTTGTTGCCATGAAGGGGATGTACTATCGCTCAAATCTAACTGAGGTAGAACAATATAAAAGAAATCTCTCAGAGTCCTATCTCTGGATGGAGAATTCAGAAGCTGGCGTAGAACATGTTAATGAAGCTTTGCAACGTGTTCGAGAACTTACTATTCAAGGGTCAAATGGTACTCTTTCTGAAACTGATAAGCAAGCAATTGCTAGAGAAGTTGATCAGATTAAGCAAGATATTATGAATGTAGCCAATACTCAGGTAGCCGGTCGTTATATATTTAACGGAACGAATACCACTAATCCACCAGTAGCTGAAGGTGGTGATAATGCTCCACAAGTTACGCTAAATACCAATGACTATATGATAGAGGTGTCTAGAGGAGTTTCGTTGAAAGCCAATACGAATCCTAGTAACGTTTTTAGTCAAGAAATGTTTAACACATTACACGAAATACAAAAAACACTTGAAGGATCAGGTGCCGGAAATCTAGATTCTCTTTTAAGTGATTTAGATAAGCAAATGGATACTTTATCAGCTGAGCGCTCAGAACTTGGGGCACGATACAACCGACTTGAGATGGTAGAAGCACGTATTGATCAACAGGAGGTCATTGCCACAAGGATTTTATCGGATAATGAGGATGCAGATATTGAGCGAGTCATTATGGATCTTACCACACAAGAAAGTGTTCATCGTGCTGCACTAAGTGTGGGTGCAAAAATTATTCAACCAACATTAATGGATTTTCTAAGATAAATGGTAAGGTAACGAGACCTTAAGTTTTTGGCTGACCTGCTATGTATAGGTTGGTCTTTTTTTGATAGGAGGAAGGTAGTGTGAACATTCCACAAATACGTATCCATTCTAAGCCTTCTCAAATTGAGATATCTAGTACACGAAGTGAACTTTCAATAGAGCAGCACCGAGGTCAACTGTATTTGGAACAACCCCAAGCAGACTTGAATATTACCAGAATTCCGGGGAAACTAACGATAGACCAGACACAAGCAAGAGCCGATGTGGATTTAAAATCAGCAAGGCGACGTATTGAAGAAGGGGCAGAACTAGGAAAACAGGATGTACTAGCAGGAATTGCGAGACGGATTAGAGAGGGAGAGGAGCTCATGCGAATTGAAAATGGTTTTGGGGCGATTGCCTCAATTGTAAAACGGAATAGTCAATCGATCAAGGAGTTCGGATTGGGTTATATTCCTAAAACTGGATCTGTACAGATTTCTTATGATCCCGGTAAGGTTCAAATCGAAGTTTTATCTAACTCACCACGAGTGAATTATCAAGTAAACAAGCCTAGTATTAGCTTCGTGCCAAGTGAGGTCAAAGTGAACCTCAAGCAACATGCTTCTCTTGAAATAGACTTTGTAAAGGAATGATGGAATGAAAGTGCTAACGAAATACCATGGGGAAATTGAAGTATTAAAGGAAAAGATGATTTATTTCCAAACTGGGATTCCAGGTTTTCCGAATGAGACTGAGTTTGTCATTTTACCATTAGAAGACAATGATTCTTTTCAAATTTTGCAGTCGCTAAAAACACCTAGCTTGGGATTTGTTGTAATTAACCCTTTCCACTTTTTTTCTGAATATGACTTTATATTAGAAAATCAACATGTAGATATACTGTCAATCGAGCATGCGGAAGATGTATTAGTGTTTAGTATCCTAACTGTCCAAGAGCCATTTGATAAGACAACAGCTAATTTACAAGCACCCGTAATTATAAATACCAAAAATCATCATGCTAAACAAGTAATCCTCGATTATGGAAATTACACTACTCGACATAGAATTTTTGAAAAGAGGTGACATAGATGCTCGTACTGACAAGAAAAGCAGGAGAATCTATAAAGATAGGTGAAGATATCGAAATTACTATTCTCTCCACTAAAAACGATCAGATCAGAATCGGCATCAATGCACCGAAGAAACTAGAGATATACAGAAAAGAATTACTCGAGCAAATACTTGTTGAAAATGTACAAGCAGCTACAGTTAAAGGTGATTTGATCAGCTTTCTAAAAAATAAGAAGCCCTAACAGCTAAAAGGAGTAATAAAGAGCATATAAAACCACCTCTTTTGTAAAGATAAATTCTATATGCAAAAGAGGTGGTTTTTTATGGTTAACTCATTTAGTACAATTTCATACAAATTTTTCTATTAAAAATTTTGTATAATAACTATTAAACTTTTAGATAATCTTCCGATAATAATAATGTAAGGGAGGGAAATAATAGGGCGGCCGACCTAGAGATCTCCCTCCTTAGTAAATGAGAGTGGTTCACAAGGACGTGAATCCAAACACATTCAGGGAGGAATAATAAAATGAGAATCAATCACAATATCGCAGCTCTTAACACTTACAATAAGTTGAATGCTGCTTCCAATTCACAATCTAAATCAATGGAAAAGTTATCTTCTGGTCTTCGTATTAACAAAGCTGGGGACGATGCTGCTGGACTAGCAATCTCTGAAAAAATGCGTGGTCAGGTTCGTGGTTTAGATCAAGCTTCACGTAACTCACAAGACGGTATTTCACTAATTCAAACTGCTGAAGGTGCATTAAACGAAACACACGAAATTTTACAACGTATGCGTGAATTAGCAGTACAATCAAGTAACGATACTAATACAACTGACGATCGTGGACAAATCCAAAAAGAAGTAGATGAATTAGCAAAAGAAATCACACGTATCTCTAGTCAAACCGAATTCAATACAATGAAGTTATTAGATGGATCTCGTAAGACAGGATCTGGAGTAACAAATGCAGCAGATCTAACATTCCAAATCGGTGCAAACAATGGTCAAACAATGACTTTAAGTATTGCTGCTATGGATGCTGCTTCACTTAAAGNATCGACGTATCAACAAATGCGGCTAAGGCTACTGCTGCAATCAAGGTAATTGACGATGCAATTAAGTTAGTTTCAGATGAGCGTTCTAAGCTAGGTGCTAACCAAAACCGTCTAGAGCACACTATCAACAACTTAAACACATCTTCAGAAAACTTAACAGCTGCAGAATCTCGTGTTCGTGACGTTGATATGGCTAAAGAAATGATGTCACAAACAAAGAATTCTATTCTTTCTCAAGCAGCTCAAGCGATGTTGGCTCAAGCAAACCAACAACCTCAAGGTGTTCTTCAACTACTACGTTAATATATTTAAAAGGAAAGTCCTGCGTTTTGCAGGATTTTTTTCTTTTTTAAAAGGGTTTCTTAGCTAATTACGTTTAAGTGCTCCTAAAATAATTTGATGACTTACCGATATAATATATAACTAGAAATGGAGTGAAGAATAATGCAAATATATATTAATGATAAAGTTTTCTTAATCGAACATTTTAAGGTAGATAAACTGGAAATAATATTGAATGAAGAATTAGGGAATGGGGAAAATGTAGTTAGTTCATATATTGTTGATGGAGTGGAATACTTCGATTTAGAAACGCTAATAGAGAGCGTTGATATTGACAAAATAAAGGTGCTTAAAGCAATTATTAAAACTAAGGAAGAGGTTAAAAATGAGGTTATTATTGGTATCCATGAATATATCGCAAATGCCATTCCGAAAGTAGATGCTCTTGCTCAGGCTTTTTATAGTAACGATGGGGACCCTTTATTAGTGTTAGAATTGTTTGATAGCCTTAATTGGATATGTAGTGTTATTTCAAACTTTGAATTACCAAACTCATTACAGTCTATGCTAAAAATTAATAAGTTGTTACCAGACTTTGAAGACACATTTGTACAAAGAGATCAATTTGCTATTGGTGATTTGCTAAGCTATGAAGTCATTCCTGAATTGAAAAATATAGAGCAAGAACTTTCTCTTTATTTAAGAATCATCAATTATAAAAATAATGAGTAGAAATGGGGCTAATTATGTATGGGATATATAGATAATAAAGTAGTCCTAGTTACAGGTGGAACAGGTTCCTTTGGTAGGAAGTTTATAGATAATGTACTTAAAACGAATGTAAAAAAAATAATTGTATTTAGCAGAGATGAGTTAAAACAATTTGAGATGGCTCGAGAGTATAGAGATTCAAGATTAAGGTTTTTCATAGGTGATGTACGTGACAAGGATAGACTTTATAGAGCATTTGATGGTGTAAATATTATAGTTCATGCAGCGGCAATGAAGCATGTAGAAGCTTGTGAATATAATCCATTTGAGGCTGTAAAAACAAATATTTATGGTGCTCAAAACATTATTGAAGCTGCAATTGACTGTGGAGTAGAGCGAATTATCGCTTTAAGTACGGATAAGGCTGCTGCCCCCATTAATCTTTATGGAGCGACTAAACTAGCTTCAGATAAATTATTTATTGCCGCAAATTCTTATGTAGGAGGAAAGCAAACAAGATTCTCTGTAGTAAGATATGGGAACGTGGTTGGTAGTAGAGGAAGTGTAATTCCATATTTTAAGCAAGTTATTAAGACTTCAACCAAAATACCCATCACAGATGAAAGGATGACACGTTTTTGGATTACCTTAGATAAGGGTGTTGACTTTGTGCTAGATTCGTTAGAAAGAATGTGTGGTGGTGAAATATTTGTTCCAAAAATCCCGAGTATGAAAATTACAGACTTAGCAAAAGCAATTGCTCCTGATGTTGAACAGGAAGTGATCGGAATAAGACCTGGAGAGAAGCTCCATGAAGTGATGATTACAAAGGACGATGCAAGACGTACACTAGAGTTTTCGGATTACTATGTGATAACACCTCAATTTCCATGGTGGGGAAATAAACTGACTGGTGGAGAAAGAATTCCAGAAGATTTTGTTTATTCGAGTGAGACAAATGAAGAATGGGTTACAGTAGAGGAATTGAAACAATTAATTGAAAAACTCAATTAACCTAATCTTGAAATGTGGTGAAGTTATTTATGTTTGAAAGGAATCTAATATGGCTTTCAAGAAAATTTTCTATTGATACAGACTTAATGAGAGAATTTAAGGGAAGCCATGAACAAGATAGTTATGTACTTATTTCTACCAAAATAGATAAACCTAGTATTCAAATTAACAAGGATACTAAAAGAACACTGATACATAGTAAATATGATCCTTTAAAAGAAGCAGAAATGATTATTAATCAATACAAGGATCAAATTCTAATAAAAGATAATATTTTATTTTACGGTATCGGATTAGGTTATCATATAGAAATTTTTCTGAAAAATTTTCCTAACAAAAAGGTCTATCTATATGAACCAGACCCGTTCATTTTTAATTGCTTTATTGAGGCTCAGTCTTTAACCGAAAATCTAAAAGGTAGTATTGAAGATATTTATATAGAAACAGGTACAGGATCTTCCATTCAATTTTTAAACTCTGTAAATAATACTACAAAAGGGGACTTATTACTTATTGTGTTCCCATCTTACGAAAGACATTTTCCAGAGAAGACAAAGAATTTTCTTGAAGCCTTCAAAGAGTCATTTGATTTAATAACAACTAACTATTATACACATATGGTTTACTCAAAACGCTGGATAATAAATTGTTTAAAAAATGTACCAGAAACGTTAAATAGTCCGAATGTATTTGAAAAAAGTCATTTATTTAACGGAAAGCCAGTTGTTATTGTCTCTGCAGGTCCATCACTTTATGATGATCTTGAGAAATTGAAAAAAATAAAAGAATTAGGTCTTGCTTATATATTCGCTGCTGGATCAGCTAATAAGTCCCTTTTACATTTTGGGATAACTCCAGATGCAGTAATTACTTATGATCCACAAGCTCATAATGTAAATGTTTTTCAAGAACTTATCGAATCAGGTAGAACGGATATTCCAATGATTTACGGGACTTCAGTTGGATTTGAGACATTGCTTCAGTTCAAGGGACCCAAATTACACATACAAACATCTGTTGACACTGTAAGTTCAAATTATCAGGAAAGTGAACCTGAAATTATTATAAACGATTCAATGACTGTTGCCCATTTTGCATTACAAATTGCCCATCAACTTGGGGGAGAACCAATTATTCTTGCCGGACAAAACCTTGCATTTAGAGAAAATAGATATTATTCAGAAGGGGTTAAGTATGGAGAGTGGACTGGTGAAGCCCGTGAAGAGCGAGAAAAAAGAACTTTACTCGAAACTATAGATGTAAATGGAAATATTATAATTACAAACTACCAACTGAATCAAATGCGCCAAACTATTGAGCAGTACATAAAGAGTATTTCTACAGAAGTAATAAACACAACAAAAAATGGTGCTGCCATAAATGGGGCACGATTTGTTCCTCTCGAGAAAATAATTAAGGATAAATTGATTGGAAAAGTAACAGTGGAAAATTGGTGGGAATCAGTTGTTACAATTGATCCCCGATTAGTATTAATAAAAGTGGATGAAATGGAACAATCAATACGTAAATTGTTTAAGTCATATACAAGTTTAAGAGCGGTATTAACTGACATGTATAAGATAATTAACCATCTAACAGACGAAAAAATTACCGAACAATCTCATTCAATAATCGTTAAGTTGAATAACATTTTTAGGGATATACTAGCCAACACTTTTTATAAAAGCTGTATACAATTCATAATGAAAAATGAATATGATCAGCTCAATAGAAAAATTGAGGTTGTTAATAAGGAAGTAAATGTGAAAAGTAAGCTAAAAAGAGTAATTAATATTTTCGGTGTGTATTTAGAACAGGTTCGGCTGATAAGTGAGGAGATGAGTGTTCATCTTCAATTGGGCTTACATCGTAGCTTGAAAAATAAATATAGTAACTGGAAATATGAACAGTTAGATTATTGCTTCCTAGAAGGTGATTGGGAAAAGAAGAAAAATGAATTCGACGATTTTAATTTTACAGACGGTTATGAAAAGAAAATCATTTATGATATTGGTTTTTTAGGAAAAGGTGCAGGAAGCAACATTAAATTCAAATTTAAAGGAACAGGAATACGAATTATTGCATCAGTTCACCCCTTTAGTAACAATTATATTCAAATAAAAATAGATAACGAAGAGCAGATATTTTCAACAAAAGTAACAGACATATATCATGAGTATTCTGCAAATATACAGCAAACGGTGTTTGTTTCCGGAAACCTTGAAGAAAAAGTTCACGATGTTGAAATTAGATTAATGGATGATAGTCCTTTTGCTATCGAAGGAATAGAAATAAATAAAGTTGGACGAATCCTGCATCCTGATGAAGTGACAACTGTTAGTGAATTACAAGTCGGAAAGCGTATTAGATGTCACTATATAGCTGGTCAAAATGAAGCAGGTACATTTAGCAATATTGGAAAGGAAAGTTCAAGCTTTATTCCAGTTGATTCTGAAGCCAAACCAAATGGGGACTTTTATTTTATTATGGTTGATGAAATAGACGGGAAAAAGATACTAGTTGCAGATCGTAATATACAACATAGTATTTCATGGGATCAATTACATAAACAGGGGTATATTTTTGGAAAAAATGTTTCTTTAGGTAACCATATTTCCAAAATTAGATCATTAATGGGCGGTATTGGATTCATTGATAATAATCAAGAACTTAGTATGGAGGATCAAGGATTAGGTGCATTCCCAATAGATAATGAATGGGATAAATATATTTACTTAGGTACTGTTGTTACTTTATCTAATTGGAATATAACGGAGGCTTGTCCACAATCATGGTGTCAAGAAATACCAGTGATAGGACTTATTCACCCATATAGCGGAGAAGTGCTATCGGGAACACATGAAATAAAACGAGTGTTTAGAACAAAAATGAATAATGGTGCTGGTTTAAGTTATAATATCAGCTCACAGAGTGTTATATATAGAGGGTTTAGGCCAGTTTTAGAACTATGAGAAGGTGTGTAAGTTTATGAATGCAACCATCAACTATTAAACCGAATTGTATGAATTTTCCTTTAAGTCATGAAAGTGAAGATGCTACTGAAGTAATGTATAAAAATCAAGTAGACAATTAACTAAATTAATAAGCATTATACCAAGGTGTCCTTAGAAACTGGATTACATATTTAGATAGTAGGTATTCAGTGAACCCTTACTAGTTAGTAGAGGAATGATTTTGAAATGAATGATTTAAGAAAGAATATTGTGTGCGTTTTAGGGATGCATAGGAGTGGCACCTCTGCACTTACTAGATGCATTAATTTATTGGGAGTGAATATTGGAAAATCGAAAGAACTTTTGATACCTAGGGAAGATAATCCTCTTGGATTTTGGGAAAATACTCAAATAACAAGTATAAATGATGAGATATTACAGAGTTTTTATTCGAGTTGGGATCAGTTATTACCTTTGACTGAGGGGATGTGGGGAATAGCTGGTATAGAAAAATATAAAAACAAAGCAACTGATATTTTAAGCAATCTACTAGGTAATAACGAGTCTTTGTTAATAAAAGATCCGAGAACCTCTGTTACATTACCTTTATGGTTAAGGATATTCGAAGAGAAGGAGTTGAATGATCACTATTTAATAAGTATTAGAAATCCTATTGATGTATTTTATTCATTACAAAAAAGAGACAAAATTTCATTAGAAAAGGCTTTGTACTTATGGACATTATATAATTTACATATCTTGTATTGGACAAAAGGTAAGAGGAGAATATTCATTTCCTATGATAACTTATTAGAAAAAACAAGTGATACAATAGACAAAATATCAGGTTTCTTAAATATTAGTCAAAAAAAATTACAGAAATACTCAGAAGTTTACTCTTTTTTAAAGCCTAACCTCCGACATAGCAAGTCTAATTTGGAGACATTAAACCAGATTCAATGCATAAGCGATGTGACAAAAAAGCTCTATTCAATACTTTTAAATGCCGAAAATGATATTTCAAGCTTAGAAAAAATAGGAACGATTAGATTTATTGAAGATCAATATTATCAGTTCGTAAAATCGCCAATTTTAATATGGGGAGCCAGCAAAGGTGGGGTTATGGTTCATAAAAAGCTAAAGGAAAGAGGAATTATGGTTAATGGTTTCTTGGACTCTAATTCTTTAAAATGGGATGAAAATTTATTAGGTTTACCCATTTATAGTCCCAATATACTAAAAGAGAATCTAAATATATGGACTATGCCAATTGTGGTAATTGGTTCTAGCTATAAAGAACAAATCATAACCGAATTAAAGAAAAATAACTATTCGGAAATTAAGGTTTTTACGAATTTACTATAACAAGTTTAACTCAAAATAAGTTAATTAAGATACTTAATTAATTTACAGGAGGTGAGTTTAATGAGGGTAATCCTTTTCGGAACTGGACAAGGCGCAGAAATTGTATACAAAAGTATAGATAAAAAGAAAGTATCTATTGTGTGTTTCCTAGACAATAATAAGAAAAAACAGGGAACACAAATACATGGGTATAATATTGATATACCGGAAGAAGTTAACAAGTACCCATATGATTATATAATCATTGCTAGTCAATACGTTAAGGAAATAAAAGGTCAACTCTTATCTCTTGACATTAATGAAAATAAGATTATAGCCTTTTTCGATATTTATAATAGCAATTCTTATCAGAAGTTCAATCAGTATCTAGATGAGGGGCTATTTGATATTAAGAGTATTATTAAAATTTATTTCCCTAATATTTCGCATTTCGTTAAGAGAAGTTTCGTTATTAATAATCAAAATCCTAATCAGCTAATATTTAATCACTTGTACGGTGGGGGTACCCAAGTATATCAAGATAAATATATAAAATCTATCTTAAAATCAACGAATGTTATCTTAGCCCATGTGATATTCAACCATCTGGTATTAGTTTATAAAGATTATGAACATAAAGAGGTTCAATGCATATATATAAAATTGTGTGAATTAAATCAAAAAGAGTTTAATGATTATTTACATAGAATTGGGATTAGTTTAATTTATATAAACCAGTTTGTCTCCTTTCCGGTTGAAATAATTATTCGCCTAATTAAAGACTCTGGCGTTCCATATATCTTCTTTTTACACGATTACTTTTGTGTTTGTCCTAGCTACAATTTAATAAATTCCAGTGGGGTCTATTGTGAGGCCGAAAATAATGAAGACTTGTGTCAAAAATGTATTAGATCAAACTTAATTACCGAGGAAGCTATTCGATTAGATAGAAATGCTATTCATATTGGTAACTGGAGGACAAATTTTCACGAATTCCTAAAAAAGGCAAGTGGGATTTTTGCCCCTAGTGAGAGTACAAAAAAAATTTTATTAAGTTATTACCCAGACATAAATATTAATGTTATTGAGCATCAGTTAGATTTAGATGTGAAGAAGACATTTAACCCGGCATTCATCTATGAGGAATATCTGAATGTTGCGTTTTTGGGGAATATAAATAATATAAAAGGATCAAAGATTATATATGAGTTGAAGGATTTAATAAAAAGAGATAATACACCTATAAAATTGAAAGTTATTGGAACCACCGAAGTTCATAACAGATATTTTCTTTCAGAAGATGAGATATTAGAAGTACATGGTCCGTATGATAGAGAGATAATAAGTGAATTATTAGAGAAAAAAAAGGTAAGTATTGTTATTATCCCAACGCTTAGCCCTGAAACTTATAATTATACTACTAGTGAGGCTATGGAATCGGGCTATCCTGTAATTACATTCAGTATTGGTGCTCCGGCAGAGCGTGTATTGCGAACTGGTGGAGGATGGGTTATAAAACAAAGAGATGCTGAATCTATCTACAGATTGTTACGTGATTTATCAAAAGATAGAGATAGTATTTTACAAAAGAGCAAGTGTTTATAAAAAATGAAATTGTATAGGGGTGATCATTATTATTGTCTGTACTTCTATTTGTGCAAACTACTTACCAAAAGCAGCTGTGTTAGCAAAATCATTAAAGGCGAACAATCCTTCCTATAAAATGGTTGTGTGTTTAGTTGAAAAAGAAATGGACGAAATGATACAAGAGTATACTGGCTTTTTTGATGAGATTATATTAGCAAAGAATCTTAATATCGGTAATTTCAATAGGTTTATTTTTAGATATGATATTGTTGAAGCTTCTACTGCAGTTAAGGGAGAATTATTTAAGTACCTTTTAGAAAAATTTCCTCTTGAAAATAAGTTTATGTATTTGGATCCAGATATAAAAGTTTTTAATTCATTTATTACGATAGAAAAATTACTAGATAATCATCCAATTATTCTGACTCCCCACCTATGTACACAAGAATTAAATGATGATATCTCTTCCATATTGGATAATGAGCTTAGTTCTTTAAAGTATGGTGTTTTTAATTTAGGTTTTCTTGCTATAAGTAGAAACAGTGAAAGTGAGAAATTTATTGAATGGTGGTCTAGTAGATTAAATTTATTTTGTTACGATGATATGTTTGAAAAAGGAATTTTCACGGACCAAAAGTGGATTAACTTAGCTCCATGTTTGTTTGATGTATATATACTAAAGGACTTAGGTTATAATGTGGCACCGTGGAATGTCTCTAAACGGGTATTGTCATCTAATCTAATCGTGAACGAAAAATATCCTTTAACCTTTTTCCATTTTTCTGGTTCTGACTCGGGTGCAAATGAGAAGATGTTAAGTAAATATGTTCCTGATTCTATGGATGTAATCCATAAGATTAGAAGGGAATACGTACTTGAAGAAAAGGAAGCTAATATAAATGGTATTAATAATAAGAAGTGGAGCTACGGATATTTTTCAAATGGAGAAAAAATTAATAAAGAGGCTAGAAGAGTATTTAGGGACAATCAACAACTGTTTAATGAACTATTAAACAACCCGTTTCAAGAAAATAATGAATCAATAAGTAATTATATTCCCAAAAGTTTAAATAAAAAGAAGTTATACATATGGGGAACTGGATCTGCCGGTATTAATACTTTAGATTACTTTAAGGGTAAGGGTATAGAGGTTTTTGGTTGGATTGATAGCAATAAAGCACTAAGTGGACAAGTTATAAAGAATATGACTGTTTATAATCCTAAAGAATTTTTTTCTATATTTAATAAGAAAGAAGATTTAATAATTTTAGGTACATCGTATTATAAAGAGATTTTGCCTGAGTTAATTGAACAAGGAATGGAGCAAAATTCTCATTTTATAGTAAGTCCAATTTTTTATTTCTAAGGTGTTTTATTAATCGTATTTGTACCTTTTGAAATTTTAATCTCTGCCCTTTGTTCTCCCACATATATAATAAAGAAAGATGATTGCAATGAGACTAAGTACAATTACCCCGATATATAATAATGAAAAGCATTTAGAACAGTGTTTAAAAAGCCTTATTAATTGTAATCGGGATGGACTTGAAGTAGAACATATTTTTGTGAATGATGGAAGCGTTGATAACTCGCTAGTGATATTAAAGAATTTTGTTAAAGACAATTCATATGTGAACATTCGAATAATAAATAAAGATATAAATCAAGGAATAGCAGCAGCATATCGTGACGCATTTAATATTGCATCAGGAGAAGTATTAGTTTTTTTAGATGCAGATGACATAGCACATCCCGATAGATTACTGTCAATCGCAAATACCTTTCGAAAAGATTGTAATATTGGTTTTGTTTATCACGGATTAGAACTTATAGATTATAGAGGTAAATCATTTAACCTCTCTCTTAAGTTACCACAATACATTAATAACGATAATTTATTTTATTATTTGTTTAGACGAAATTACTTTACCGGCTCTGCGTTAGCTATTAGAAATTTTGAATGGCTTAAAAGTGATTTAGACATTATTTGTTGTGATTATTATTTTTGTTTACAAATTGTCCAGAAAGGTTATAAATTCTTATATATAGATGCAGATCTCATTAAATATAGAATTCATCAAAATAATTCATCGAGAAATTCAGAAAGAATGTTTGCTAGTTTTTCGATGGTCCACTCTTTATATTCATATGAGTATTTAAAAAAACGTTGGAATCAAGAGGGCCATTTGAAAGGAGATATCTACTCTAACCTTGGGATTATGGAGTATTATTATAAGAAAGATTATCATAACTCCTATAAATATTTTCTAGAGGCTCAGAAATATGATACAAAGGATGTATATACATATTTTTATTTGGGTTGTTTATACTTTAATAATAGTAAATATGATTTTGCACTTTATGAATTTAAGAAAGTATGTAGTATAGATCAGAACTGTTTTCAAGCTATACATAACATAGGTGTTATTTATGCAACTAAATATAAAGAGAAAGCCATGGCGTTAAAGTTATTGTCTAAAGCAAGGAAAATGCAACCCTACTACTTACTAATAGATAAGAACATTAATTATGTGGAAAAGGATAATTTTACTGAGTTAAAAATTATTCCAGTCTTAACGGATGAAGATAACATTTTAATGACCTACTGTAAATTAAGAACTTAGTCAATTATTTGTAAGAGAGGAAATATAGATGTACTGTCAAGAAAAGATAAGTATTATCATACCTGTATTCAATGGCCAGAAGTTTATACAAGACAATATAAATAGTTTATTAACTCAAACTTATTCCGAATTCGAGGCTATTTATGTCGATGATGGGAGTACAGATTCATCTGTTCAATTACTAATTAGGGAATGCACCTATGATCAACGATTTAAGTGGTTTTCCAAGCCAAATGGTGGGATATCGAGTACCATTAAATTTGGGTTGGAAAAAGCTTCAAGCAATTACATCGTTCTTCTTGATCAAGATGATATTGCAATGCCCAATCGACTTGAATTAACTGCTCAGGCTTTCAAGCGAGGGGCTGAGTTAATTATGGGTGATTATGAAATTGTTGATGAAACGTTATGTAGTACAGGGACCATTATTAAAATTCCCAACTCAATTCTTGGTGATAAATTCCTCTTGGAGCAAATGAAACGATCATACATATTGGGTTCAGCAATGGCGTTTAAGAATAAACATGACTTTTCCTTTCTTGAGTCAAGCGGAGGGGCAACGGATTACGATATTACACTTAAGATGCTCCTGAATTCTTATCGTTTTGAATACATACCTGAAATTCTTATTAAGTATAGGGTGCATCAGAATAACACTTCTGCCAATTATAGTAATCAAAAAAGGGATGTATCTAATGTCATTAGCCAATATAAACCTGTTCAATTAACTCAACTATTAAATAATATAGGTTTTAAGGAAGGTGACATTGCCTTATCTCTAGGAATACTGTACTTGTTTCAAGAGAAGTTAGCCATAGCGGAACAGTTTCTATCTAATGCATCACTTACTCTTGACCTAAATGATTGGAATAATTATGAAGAGTATTATTTTTATTTAGGCGTTTTAAAGTTTAGTTTGAATGATATTTCAAGTGCTTTCAATATATTTAAAATGTTAGTTAAAAAGTCTGAAAATCCTTCTATCTTGAATAATTATGGATACTTCCTAATTAGAAAAGGAAATATAGAGGAAGCAAGTGAATATTTTGTTCGATCACTTAAAAGGCATCGGGATTATCTTGATGCAAAACTTAACCTAAATCAATGTAATGAGGCCAATAGCGATACCAATTTTTATCGATTTACAAAAAGACTTCTAAGGGAAAATCTAACCCATAAATCCATCATTGTTTAATACAAGGGGAATTTCTATAAATATTAATTATAAAAAATAACAATATAAAAGGAAATGATCATGTGAATAACACTCGAAAATTAACATTAATATTTTCAGATATACTAGGAATGGATGAAGGCGCTATTTCTGACGAATTGACTTACAACTCAGTCGCAAAATGGGACTCTGTTGCGCATATGGCACTAGTAGCAGAAATTGATGATCGTTTTGACATTATGTTAGATACAGTAGATGTTATTAATCTTGATTCTTTTGCCAAAGCTAAAGAAATCTTAAGTAAGTATGGTATTCGATTTTAGTAATATCCAATTAGGAGAAAAGCATGGTAAAAAACCATGCTTTTTTTATTAAAAAATTTCCGATTTAGCCGAATAAAATAGAGTAAGTGTAATTTTCGTATAACCTAATTGGAGAGAATAATATTATTCTTCAACTTTTTAGGAGGGTAAGTATAAAAGTATGTGGAATCTTTCTCACCAAAATTATAAAAGAGTGGCTATTATTTTTTCTAATAGTCAAAGGTATACATATGAGGAATTAAATAAGCAAATTTTGACTTTTTCTCTTAAGATAAAAGCTGCTCGTAAGCAGTTGGTATTAATTTTAACCAAGAATGATTTTTCATCATTAATGAATTACTTAGCTGTTCTAGAAAATCAGGATACTGCCATGTTGGTCTCTGCCGATCTTGATAAAGAGCTCTTGTATACAATTATTGATTCATACCAGCCTGCATATATCCTCGGAGCTTTATCGCATAAGGATTATGATGAAATTGAGGATGGAATCTATAAAAGAGAGCATCAACCAAGTTATGTAATACATCCAGAAGTCTCTCTTTTGTTAAGTACCTCAGGAACAACAGGAAGTTTAAAATTCGTCAAATTATCATTTGATAATATTCTTGCAAATGCTAAATCTATCTCGGAATACTTGCAAATAAGTATAGAGGATCGAGGAATGGCTAATTTACCTATGCATTATTCTTATGGACTATCTATCATACATAGTCATCTTTATGCCAACGCATCGATTATATTAACCGATAATAGTGTTCTTTCTAAAGAGTTTTGGGAGTTGTTTAAAAGGGAAAGAGCGACGTCATTTTCAGGGGTACCCTATACATATCAAATGTTACACCGAATTGGGTTTAAGAATATGAGTTTGCCTTATCTTCGCTATTTTACTCAAGCTGGAGGAAGACTGCAGGAAAAGCATGTTCGTTACTTTGGAGAGTATGCTCTAGAGAATGGTAAACAATTCTTTTTGATGTATGGTCAAACTGAAGCAACAGCCCGAATTAGTTATCTTCCACCTGAACGTGTCATAGATAAACCATTGAGTATAGGGCGTGCTATACCTCAAGGAAACCTGTCTCTCGATCAGGAGACAAGCGAGTTAATTTATGAAGGTCCGAATGTCATGCTTGGATATGCCAAAAATTGGTCTGATTTGTCAAAGGGTGATGAACATAATGGTAAATTGCGAACGGGTGATATTGCTGAAGTGGATAATGAAGGTTTTTTTTATTTAAAGGGTCGAATGAAGAGATTTATAAAACTATATGGTCTAAGATTAAATTTAGATGATATTGAAAAACAATTAGAGGTATCATTAGAGATTGAGGTCATCTGTATAGGATCTGATGATAAATTAGTCATTTTGATTCGAACAGACGAACAACAAGATCGTATTTATACTTTGATGGAGAAGCTATATAGATTACACCGAAGTGCCATTAGTATAAAAATAATTGAATGTATTCCAAGACTTCCAAATGGAAAAGTAAACTACGAGCAACTAAAGGAATGGGTTACATGATAAATCAAACTAAGGGTAAAATTAACTTTTTAAATGAACTGAACATTTTAACAAAATATCATTATGAAAATTGCCAACCATATAAAAATATGATAAATAAAATTGGACAAAAAAAGTACGCCGAGGCATTGGAAGAAGTACCCTTTTTACCTGTTCAGTTGTTTAAAATTATGGATTTATTCTCCATTAAAAAGGATGAAATATTTAAAGTACTTACTTCAAGTGGGACAACAGGTCAACAAGTTTCTAAGATTTATTTGGACAAACAAACATCCGTTGCGCAAACAAAAGCACTTGTCACAGTAATGAACCCTATTCTAGGTACAAAAAGGTTACCTATGATTATTATTGATTCAAAGAATGTAATCAAAGATCGAAAATCCTTTACTGCAAGAGGGGCAGGGATATTAGGATTTTCTAACTTTGGTCACCATCATTTTTACTTACTTCATGATGATATGAGTGTGGATTGGGAAGGGTTATATTGTTTCTTAGAAAAATATAAGGGAGAGCCCATTTTACTTTTTGGATTTACATATATGGTTTGGCAGTTTTTTTATAAAGAAGCTGTTAAGCAAGGAATTACACTAAATTTAATTGACAGTCTTCTTATTCATGGTGGTGGTTGGAAAAAACTTAAAGATGAAGAAGTTGACCGTTCTATTTTTAATGCATTATTAAAGAATCAATTTGGGATTGATGAGGTAAGAAATTATTATGGGATGGTTGAACAAGTAGGATCTATTTTTGTGGAATGTTCAGAGGGATATCTCCATTCTCCGCCTTTTGCAGACATTATTATTAGAGATCCAATTTCTTTTCATCCACTTTCATTTAAGAAGCAAGGCCTTATTCAGGTACTAAGTATACTTCCTAAAAGTTACCCTGGGCATAGTCTCCTTACAGAGGATATAGGAGTAATTCATGGTGAAGACGATTGCTCTTGTGGTTGGAAAGGGAAATATTTTTCTGTTTCAGGAAGAATACCAAAGGCAGAAATTAGAGGATGTAGTGATACATTTTCAATAGAAAAGAGAGAAAGATAAATGACACATGTTTACTGGCCAGAAACAAATGAATTAGATACTATTGTGAAGAAATTTCAAGAGCAACAGCCTTACGCTCCATTTGATCCTGCTGTTCTTGGATTTGTACAGGACTTATCAAAGCGGTTCATACGCTTCCGTGAGTACCCAGAATTTGTGGCACTTGGTTATTGGCTAAGAAAAGCGAATATAATTTGTATGAAAGGGGACTGGGATAAGCGAAAAAGGAAGCATTTCCTTAAAGCAAGAGGCACAGTATTTCATATTGCCCCTTCTAACGTAGATACTATATTTGTTTATTCTTGGATCTTATCTTTGTTAGCTGGGAACAGAAATATTATTAGACTTTCTAGTAAAGATCAACCCCAGAAAATGGCTTTACTTTCAGCTGTTTTGGAGGTCTTTAAAGATCCAAATCATAGAGGAATAGCGAATCGAACGATTTTGCTTACTTACGAACATAATGAGCAACAGACTACCTATTTCTCTAATTTATGTAATACGAGGGTAATTTGGGGGGGAGATGAAACAGTAGAAGCTATCAGGCAAATCTCCCTACCACCACTTGCAAATGAAGTAGTTTTTCCTAATCGCTTTTCACTTGCAGCTATAAATGCCAGCCTTCTTGACCGGTTGGATAAAGAAGAATATGGACGTTTAATAAACGATTTTTATAATGATGTATTTTGGTTTGATCAAATGGCCTGCTCTTCCCCAAAACTTATCGTTTGGATTGGTGATAATCAGCTAGTTAAGCGTGTACAAGATGACTTTTGGAAGAACTTTAATCTTGTAACTAGGGAAAAAAAGTATGAATTAACCCCTGCAACACAAATGTTGAAGTTCACAACTAGTTTATGGCTTGCGACGGAAGATATAACTACAAGGGTGAAGGGAGAGCAATTGTATACCCGTGTCTCAATTGAAAATGTACCAATAGATGTTCGAGAAAAACACTGTGGCCGGGGATTGTTTTTTGAGTGTGAAGTTCAACATTTATCTGAAGTGAGTTCAATGATTACGGATAAAGACCAGACATTAACATACTTTGGGTACGAAAAGGAGGAATTATTTGAGTTTGCCTCAACTATATCCACAAGGGGAATTGATCGAATCGTACCGATTGGACAAGCGCTGAATTTTAATGGTGTGTGGGATGGACAGAGCTTTTTAGAAACCTTTACGAGAGAAGTTGTGATTCTATAATATGAAATGGATAAGAATTAAAGAAGAACATTTACAACAGGTGTTAGATTGGCGTACAAGCAAGTGTGTAACGCAATATATGTACACCGACATTGATTATGATCTAATGAAGCAAAAACAGTGGCTAGATTCGATTAACCATGATCCCAAAGGACTCTACTGGATCATGTCGTATAAAGACATATTAATTGGATATATTTCGATCACCTCTATTGATGAAAAGCATAAGCGTGCCTACTGGAATTTTTACATAGGAGATCTAAGTTATTCAATGATAGCTGGTTTTGTTGGTGCCTATATGTATAACTATGCCTTCCATACTCTCGGGTTGGAAAAACTAATGGGCGAAGTAATGGGGGAGAATACAGCTGTTCGTAAGTTACACCAACTTCAGGGAGCACGGGAAGTGGGAGTCTTCGAAAAGCACATATATAAAAACGGAGACTGGCATGACATATATGTCTACGAAATGTTAAAAGAGACATGGACGGAGAAAGGAAAGAAATATCATAAGTATGTTCCTATAATTGAAAAATGAAGATAGGGGATATCTAAAATGAATGCTATTGTTATAATACAAGCTAGAATAGGTTCAACTCGACTGCCAGGAAAAGTTCTAAAGAAACTAGGAGAATTCGATGTTCTTTCTTACGTGGTTAGACGTTGCAAGGAAATCAACCATATTCGTGATATTATTGTTGCCACCTCTAGATTATCTCAAGATGATGTAGTTGAAGAATGGTGTCAATTAAATGGAGTTGATTGCTTTCGTGGGTCTGAACAAGACGTGCTTGATCGATATGTACAGTGTGCAAAACAATACGAGCCCAGCTATGTCATGAGAGTAACTGCAGATTGCCCTTTTGTAGACTACGAAGTTGCAACTGAGATTCTATCCCTAATGGAGAAAAAGAAAGTGGATATTATTGATTTAAGAAATAAAATGCCAAATGGGTTAGCGGTTGAATTGATATCCTACCAGGCACTTTTGTATATACATAAACATGGAAAGGAACAGAGACATCGAGAGCATGTTACGTATTATGCATATGAACATCCTGAAGAGTTCCTTTGGGCAACCTACGAAGTACCAATAAATCGACATTACCCTGAATTGAGAATCACACTTGATACTGAAGAGGACTATTCATTATGCTTAGCAATTGCCAACCATTTTAATAATCCATTGGTTTCTAGTGATGCAGTTATTAACTTTTTATTAGATCATCCAGAAGTCGTGAAACTTAATAAGCATATAATGCAAAAGCCGGTGATTTGATGGATATTCTTATTCGAGCAGATGCTTCTATTGAAATAGGAAGTGGTCATGTGATGAGATGTTTAACGGTTGCAAATAAATTAAGAAGTAAAGGGCATAATATTACTTTTATCATGGGAGATCTGCCGGGTAATTTAATTAATTATGTAAATTCATTAGGTTACACTATAATTAACCATTTAATTCATGCAGATGTATGTATTATTGATCATTATCTTATTGATGTGAAATGGGAGCAACTTGTTCGTACGTATGTTAACAAGATTATTGTAATAGATGATCTAGCTAATAGAGTGCATGACTGTGATTTACTTATTGATCAAAACCTAGTTGCTAACTATGAACATCGGTACGATACTCTTGTCCCGAATCATTGTGTTAAGTTACTTGGTCCAAGATATTTGATCCTCCGTGATGAGTTTATAAATGCGAGAAAGACAATTAAATTTAGATCAGGCATTGTTAAAAATATCCTTGTCTTTATGGGTGGAAGTGATCCAACAGGAGAAACTAAGAAGGTTATTCATGCTCTAAGTGACTTATGCAAAGTTGGTTCGAAAGGACTTGTAAAAGATCAAAGCTTATTTGATCGTATCGATGTGGTAGTGGGAATGGGAAATCCTGATCGTAATTACATAAAACTAAAGAGTAGCGAGTTGGGGTTCCATTATCATTGTCAGATTAATTATTTAGCTTCTTTAATGGTACAAGCTGATTTTTCGATAGGTGCAGGTGGAAGCTCAACTTGGGAAAGATGTTATTTAGGACTGCCATCATCTAGTACCATTGTTGCACAAAATCAATTAGAAACAACAGAAATGGCAGCCTATTCTGGTGTAGTCTGGAATCTCGGCTGGCATGAATCTGTAAATACTGAAACTTATAAACAATTATTATTAACTCTTAATGAACACAATGAGGTTTTATCTAATATGAGTATGCTGGGGTTAAAACTAACAGGGAATGAAATAAATGAACCTACATGGTTAATACCATTGTTGGAGGTGGTAAATGGTTATGATGAAAATTCAGATTGGGAATAGGCTTATTGGGAAAGATGAAAAACCATTTATAATTGCAGAAATGTCTGGTAATCATAATCAATCTTTAGAACGAGCTCTTAAGATTGTTGATCTGGCTGCAGAAGCAGGGGCTGACGCTATTAAATTGCAGACGTATAAGCCTGACACAATGACTCTTGATATACACACAAATGAATTCTTTATTAAAGGTGAAACTAATCTATGGAAAGGACAATCTCTATTTAATTTATATAAAGAAGCGTTTACGCCTTGGGAATGGCATGAGGTTATCTTTCAAAGATGTAAAGAACATGGAATGATAGCCTTTAGTTCTCCATTTGATGAGACGGCAGTAGACTTTTTGGAAACACTTCAAGTACCTGCATATAAAATAGCTTCTTTTGAGAATATTGATCTACCCTTAATAAAGAAAGTTGCCAGTACAGGTAAACCTGTTATTATTTCAACTGGGATGGCCTCTATCAGTGAACTTGATGAAGCAGTAAGTACTGTCCGGGCGCAAGGAAATAATCAAATTATATTGTTAAAATGTACGAGTACCTACCCAGCCACTCCGAAAAACTCAAATTTACTAACAATCCCTCATATGAAAGATCTGTTTAGTGTGGAAGTTGGAATATCCGATCATACAATGGGAATCGGGACATCGATAGCTGCTGTTACTCTTGGAGCTGTTGTAATAGAAAAGCATTTTACGACTTCCCGTAAAGAAGAGGGAGTAGATTCTGCTTTTTCACTAGAGCCATATGAATTAAAATCTTTAGTCGTAGAATCAGAGCGTGCTTGGCAAAGCTTGGGGGACATACGTTATGGGCCAACTGAAGCGGAAAAACCATCTTTAGATCATAGAAGATCGATTTATATTTCAAATGACCTAGTTCGTGGAGATATTTTGACGAAAGACAATGTTCGTGTTATAAGACCAGGACTTGGACTCGCTCCAAAATACTTGGAATTGGTACTAGGGAAGAAAATAAGAAAAGGTGTTACAAAGGGTACACCATTAAGCTGGGACCTTCTACTTTAGTTAATATATGGTTTGATTTCTGAGAGGGCTGATAGGAATTGGAAAAAAGAAAGACTTTATTGTCTTATGGTCAGCAATTTATAGATGAAGATGATATTGAAGCTGTTATTCAAACATTAAGATCTCCCTTTATAACCCAAGGTCCGAAGGTAAAGGAATTTGAGGATGCAGTTGCTAGTTATGTTGGTGTAAACTATGCAGTTGCTTTCGCTAACGGAACAGCAGCGTTACATGGTGCTTGCCATGTAGCTGGTATTTCTAATGGAGATGAAGTGATTACCACTCCCATTACCTTTGCGGCAACGTCGAATGCGATACTATATTGTGGAGGTACGCCAGTCTTCGCTGATATAGACGAGCATACTTATAATATTAATCCGGAAGACGTTAAGAAAAAAATTAATGAAAACACAAAAGCGATTATACCTGTAGATTTTACCGGTCAACCTGCGGATATGGATCCTATTATTAAATTAGCCCGGGAAAAGAATTTAGTTGTAATTGAAGATGGTGCACATTCACTAGGTGCACAATATAAGAGAAAAAAAGTGGGTACTCAGGCTCACATGACAATGTTCAGTTTTCATCCCGTTAAACCCATCACTACTGCAGAAGGTGGTATCATTACAACAAATTCTAAAGAGTATTACGATCAACTAATTATTTTCAGGAACCATGGAATTACTAAAACAGCATCTTCAGCGGAACAAGGTGATTGGTATTATGAGATGTTAGAGCTCGGTTATAATTATCGACTAAGTGACATCCATGCAGCACTAGGTTTATCACAATTAAAGAAGATAGATTTATTTTTAAGTAGACGAAGAGAAATTGTTACTATGTACAATAATGTTCTATCAGACATTGAGGGAGTATATCTACCAAGACAACTAAAAGATACTGAATCGGGTTGGCATTTATATATTTTACAACTAGATAAAAGTATTATAAAAAAATCAAAGAAAAAAATCTTTGAGGAATTACGTGCTCTTAATATAGGTGTTCATGTCCATTATATCCCTGTTTATTGGCACCCTTTTTATCAGAATCTAGGATATAAAAAAGGACTTTGCCCAAAGGCTGAAAATTGGTATGAACAAGCATTAACGTTGCCCATTTTTCCGGGAATGACGGATTCAGATGTTCAGGATGTTATATGTGCGGTTCAAGAAGTATTAAGGTGTAGTGTCTAGTATCAGAGTTATGTGAACCAAACAACACTTTCCGATGCCAATATACGTCTTAGCTAGCAACTAATAGTCAAGAGGATTTAAGTAAATTTAATTTAATTAAATTTAATAATTAATTGGCGGTCAACTTGATTTCGGTTGGCCGCTTTTTTAATAAAAATACGCTGATTTAAGGTCAATTACTCATAAAATTAGTATTGAAAAAATTGATAAGGATGAAAACCAAGAAAATATTAAAAATGTCCCTATTTTATCCGATATAAGAAAAAGGAGAACAATTTCGGGGGGGATATGTATGTTGGAACGCATAATTTCAACAAGTAGCTCTGCTTCACCAACAAGATCGAATAATACTGTAGAAGGCAGTAATGAAGTTAATAGAGAAGTAACCGTAGTTCCGAAGTTCGAAGTTAGCGAAGAAAAATTTCTAAATGATGAAGATAAAAACAAAGTGTCTAAAGTAGTAGAAGGATTAAATGACTTTCTAACTCCGGCTCAGACTTCTTTGAAGTTCGAGTATCATGAAGATTTAAATGAATACTATGTGACTCTAGTTGATGACAAAACAAACGAAGTTGTAAGAGAAATACCGTCAAAGAAGTTGCTAGATATCTATGCAGCTATGAAGGATTATATAGGAATTATGATAGATAAAAAGATTTAGTGAGGTGTTAATATGGTTCGAATTGGTGGATTAGCTAGTGGGATGGATACTGATACAATAATCAAAGACTTGATGAAGGCAGAGCGTATTCCTTTTGATAAGTTAAAACAAAAGAAGCAAATATTAGAATGGCAGCGTGATGATTACCGTGCAATGAACACACTTCTTTTGAATTTTCGTTCAGAATTAACAACAATGAAGCTTTCCTCAACTTATCGTGCAAGAGGGACTACGTCAACAGATGAATCGAAGGTGACCGCTACTGCATCAAGTGCGGCGTCACTTGCATCATATTCAATTTCAAAGGTGGATCAACTAGCATCCGCTGCCTCTAAGGTAAATACAGAGGCTGTTTCGAAATTAGGAAATAAAATTGATGCTACTAAATCGTTGGCTGAAATTGGTACAAGTTTCGCAACAGGTATCACATGGCAATCAGATGGGGTTGCGGAAACACAAACTGTAGCTGCTACTGTAGAGGGAACTTCTTTCAAGTTAACTCTGAAAGATGGAGTTAATGTACAAACGGGCAATCTTGGGACCATGAATGTAAAAGTTGACGGAGTATCCTATCAAGTTGTTAATGATTTTTCTTCCGGTACGTCTAGTAATAAAGTTATGATTGATTCCCAAGGAAACTTAACTTTTAATCAGACAATAAAAAAAGATAGTTCAATAAAAGTAGATTATGTGGCTTCTAGACGTGTTCAGGAACTTACTATTACAGCTGAGTCTAACACATTTACACTATCGACTGATGCGAACCATAGAAGTAGTACAGTAACAGATATTAAGGTAACGACAGCTGGGGGTGTCGAAAACTACACAGTTGATTCAAACAACAAGGTTTTTAACGGAATGACTGAGGTTGGATTAATTGATGCAAATGGTAAATTCACTTTCACAAACAGCCAACAACTTGCAAAAGATGCAAAGGTAGAGGTTTTTTATAAGCAAGACTATATCAATTTCAACTTAAAAACTTTTAATACAGACGGAACTGAAAAGAACGAAAACTTTAATATTTCAGGTACAGATTCGTTAAACTCTACCATGTCAAAAGTAAATGAATCAACAGTTGGTGTAACAATGTTTTATGATTCTGTCACAGATAAAATGACTCTCACACGCAAAGAAACAGGAGATTTTAATAAATCAGGACAAGAGATTATTACATCAGGGGATTTTCTTGATAATGTTTTAAACTTTAGTGGAGCTACTGAAATTGGTGGTTCGAATTCTAAGTTTACAATTAATGGTTTAGAAACAGAAAGAACATCAAATACTTTTGAAATAAGTGGAGTAACATTTACAATTAAAAAAACATTCTCGGATGCGCCTGCAACTGTAAACATCTCTAATAACTCTACGCAAATTTTTGACAATATTAAAGGCTTTGTTACGAAATATAATGAGTTAATTAGCAAAATACAAGGTGAGCTACAAGAAGAACGTTATAAATCATATAATCCTTTAACTGACGAAGAAAGAGAAGGTTTATCAGAAAAGCAGCAAGAGCAGTGGGAAGAAAAGGCAAAAAGCGGGATGCTGCGCCGGGATCCAGTTTTAAGCTCCATCTTATCAAAGATGCGTACTGACTTTGGAAATCCGGTTTCCAATGAAGAAATCAGTCCGATTTTTAAACAACTTGCAAGTATCGGAATAAAAACCTCCTCGAACTATCAAGAGGGTGGAAAATTAATCATAGATGAAGCGGAATTAAAAAAAGCTATTGAAGCAGATCCTGCATCGATTGAAAAGCTCTTTTCAGCTACTGGTACAACATCAAGCAATATGGGAATTGCTCATCGCTTAACTGAAACTATTAATCAGGGATTAGATAAATTACGTTCTAAGGCTGGTAATTCTTTTTCAACGAATAGGCAATTCGAGATTGGAAAACTCTTGGATGACGTCGACAAGAAGATTGATATATTTAATAACCGTCTTACTCGCATAGAAGATCGTTATTGGAAACAATTCACGGCCATGGAAAAAGCAATTCAACGCTCTAATGAGCAAATGGCCCAACTAATAAATTTTAGCGGTTAATAAAGCAAAGCATAAAAAGCTAATTTTTACGAACTTTACTAAAAAATTAAAAGGAGTGTTAAAGAAAGTGGCTTTAAATAATCCTTATCAAGCTTACCAACAGAACTCTTTAAATACAGCTTCGCCAGGCGAGCTTACACTAATGCTATATAACGGTTGCTTGAAGTTTATAAACCAAGCTAAAGTGGCGATAGAAGCAAAGAATATACAAGATAAGAATACAAATTTGATTAAAGCTCAAAATATAATCCAAGAATTTATGGTTACATTGAATTTGGATGTACCTGTATCAAAAGACTTGATGGTTATGTACGATTACATGTATCGTCGTTTAGTAGAAGCGAATATTAAAAATGACACAAAGATTCTTGATGAAGTAGCGGGTTATATTACGGAATACCGTGATACTTGGAAGCAAGTAATCCAACTAAACCGTCAAAAGCAATTTGCTCAAGGTGGCCAAGCCTAGTGAAAGGATTACAGCAGTTCTTTGACCTCACTGCCCAGTTGATAAAGCTATACCAGGCAGAGGGGGATCGTGATGAACGAATTGAGGAAACAGAAAGGTTGCTCACTCTTCGTGATGAGGCAATGAAATCAGCAACTCCGCCTTCGACAGATGCTGAAAGAGAACTGTTACAAAAGTGCAAGCAACTTAACGATCATTTAAACGGGTTAATGAACCAAGAAAAGCTGAGTATTCAAAAGGATATGAAAGACCTGAAAACAAAAAAAGAGTCGACAAATAAATATGCGAATCCATATGAGAATTATAATCCAGATGGCATGTTTTACGATCGAAAAAAGTAATTAATGGCTTCCTCCAAACAAATAAATAGCAAAAGACTAAATGACTCCGGAATTATATAGGAGTCATTTTTTGTTCACTTGCATTATTAGTGTATATTTTGGAAGTCTCCAGTAGTTTTTCTAAACACCCCCTCTTTGTAACAATTTGTTCATAATTTAACAATAAATTGTTAACATTTTACTAAATTAAAGTTATAATAGTCATTGGTCATTTGGGTAATAATCCCTAGTTTGGCTACTATTTTACTATTTTTCGTAAGCGAGGGGGGTTCGAATTGAACGGGAGGAAAGTATTAAATCTATTAATGATTTTCACAATGGTTTTTTCAATTGTTGTGAGCCCGTTTTCTTCACAAACCGCGAAAGCAAGTATGATGCTTTCGGATGCTGAGGCTGTTCAGGTGAATAACACCATCCGAATTTCTTGGCACACCGACGATTTTATCGGTGAGGATTTTGTGGATTTTAAGCTAATTAAGAATGGTGAATCGTTTAAAATTGAACCTGTTGTTGTTCAAGAACAGGGTTCACCAGAAGACAGTGTCTTTATAACGGATTATTCTTATATTGATGCAGATATCAACAAAAGCACGCAATATACATATCAAATTGTAGGAATCACGAGTTCAGGTGAGGAATATTCAAGTGCTGAATTATCGTTAATGACTAGCGATTTTGAGGATGTTGATGCACCGAAAGTTAGTTCGGTTGAATTTATGATTGGTGGACAAGCCATTCCTGCTGTCCAAACAGCAGAGAATGAATATTCTGCTTCTATTAAAGGGATGCAGGATACGGACATGTTTACTGATATTAGCATCAACGCTTCTGCAGATGCAGCACATGCGACATTTTCTTTCCTAGTTAACTCTAAAACTTTTGATTTTACTAACGGTCTTGCTACTGCAAATATTAGTGAGATTCTTGGAGAGCTAGATTCTCAACAGGACGGAGTATCCGTTGGTAAATTAAAAGAACAAATGGGTTTATACGGCGGAAAGATCTCTGGAACACTTGTTGACTACTCAGGCAACGAACGAGAAATTGTTCTTCGTGTTACAGAAGAAGAAGTTACTGAGGTAGTAGTCGAAGAACCAACAACTGAGCAACCAGCTCCTAGTGAGCAAGATAACCAAGAAGAAGTAGGGGACACTTCAGGTCAAGTTATTGATTATATGGTTATTAATATCAATGGGATAGGCGTTCAACCAATGGATACGGGAGATAATCAGTTTACGCTGAATATGAAGCACTTCCTGGATCCTGCATTTACGATCGGTTCTGCATTGGAAAATGACGACTCGTTGGTTAACGATTTTACATTGTTCTCTTCTGAAAATCCTTCAGAAGCATTGATTTCTTATAATGGATCAACACACTCTGTTACATTTACAGATGGAGTTGGAAGCCTATCTTTTAAAGAGCTCCTGGGTATTACTGAGAACGACAATTTAACACTAGGAGAGTTAAAACGGTTTTTCGCTGATAACGGAGATGGAGATATTTCTATTACAGTAACTGAGCAATCAGGTACTACAAAAGAAGTGACTTTATCAATCGTTGGATCAGAGAATTTTAAAACAGTTGAAATTCCAGATCCTCAATTAGAAAATGCTATTCAAAATCAATTGGGGATTTCCGAAGGTGCTCTTACAGTAGCTAACTTAAAAGAGCTCGTTTACCTATATGCTCAAGGTGAAGGCATTACAGACTTAACTGGACTAGAGTATGCAACCAATCTTGAAGGGTTAGATGTAAGTGCGAATGACATTACTGATGTAAGTCCAATTGCGAGTTTAACTAATTTAACCTCATTAACATTATGGGGTACGCAAATTTCGGATATTAGTGGTTTAAGTTCTTTAACTAATTTAAGCTATTTAGATTTGGAAGATAATCATCAACTCGTGAATATCTCTCCAATTGAAAGTTTAGTTAAACTTGAAACACTTCGATTAAGTTTTAGTGCGGTAACCGATATTACGGATGTAAGCTCGCTAAGTAACTTAAGAGAACTTCATCTATATGGTTTATCTTTAGATTTATCAGAGGGTTCTGCAACTAGTTCGACAATCAACGATTTACAGTCTCGAGGTGTGTCCGTCTATTTTGATTGGATGCCAGAGTATCCAGTTTATGACGAATATCTCTATCTATATCACTCAGGTCAGGGAGTAACTCATAATTCATTTGAATTTGAGTGGGATAATTACGGGGATTTTGAATCATACGATATCTACTTAGATGGAGATCTAGTAAAATCTCTTTCTTCCGCTTCAACCAATTATGTGTTATCGGGTCTTCAGCCACGAACAACATACAATGTTGAAGTTAAAGGAAATCTTGTTGATGGAACAGTCGTTTCTTCTAGTACTGAGATCACTACTTCTTGGGCTCCTGAGGATTTACAAGAGGTAAAAATCCAAGCTGTAAATGAAAACGATCAACCCTTAACAAATGGTTATCAGTACTCTATTAGTGGTACAAATGAATCAAATCAAGACTTCTTCCAGTATGGATACGTGAACTATGAAGGGTATTTAACTTTTTGGGAGTACAATAGTTTAAAACTACCTCAAGGTAAATATGATGTAATTATCTATGATCCGGAAAACTATGATAATTCAACTATTTATAGCATTGAGGTTGAAGAGGGAGTTAATTACCTAGAAAATCCATTTAAACTAACCTTTAATGAAGGTGAGAACTCATCCGAACCTTTTAAAGTAAAGGTAACGAATGTAACCGAGAATTCGATCACCGTAGAATGGACAAATCAATCAAAGGTAACAAACTACAGCCTATACTTATATAACCAAGATTCTAGTTATTATGAGGGGCAAGATGTAACTTTAGAGAAAGGTACTACTTCTTATACCTTTACAAATCTTTCATCTGATACCCGTTATGGATTTAGTTTAAATGCTGAATTTTCAAACGGTCTCTCATATGGAACTTACATGTTTATTAAAACAAATGGTGGATTGCAAGAAGGGGAATTAGTTACATTCGCTGACGCAACACTAGAGCAGATCGTACGTGAAGAGATTGGTGTTTATTCGCGAGATATCACTTCAGTGGATCTAGAGGAATTAACTTACCTTTATGCATACGATCAACAGATTACTAGTCTGGTAGGTTTAGAACATGCGGTGAATTTACAAGGACTAGGTTTGGGAAGAAATGAAATTGAAGATATTAGCCCACTTGCTGGATTAACTTCTTTAACGGACTTAACCCTTTGGAATAACAACATCGTTGATATAACACCTTTAAGTAACTTAACGCAACTAACTTACTTGGACTTGGATAGCAATAAAATCGTTGATGTCACACCTTTAGGTTCATTAACCAATTTAAGAGACCTATGGTTATATAACAATCCAATAGAAGATTTTACAACTCTAGAAGAACTTAGAGCAGCTGGAGTAAATGTTTATTATAATAACTATCCAGGTGAATACTACGAGTATCTTTATGTTAATTTACTGAATGTAACGGAAAATTCCATTTCGATTGATTGGTCTATATGGAATCAATCCGAGGAAGTAGATTACTTTGATGTAACAATTGGAGATACAGTTGTTACTGTGGAACCAGATACACTTTCCCATGTATTTAATGATCTTTCTCCAAATACGTTTTATGAGATTCAAGTAGACGCACACTACGTTGATGGCCGTATTATTAGTGGATACAATGCGGTTTGGACAGACTATCCGGCTGATCAATTAAGGGATGTTAATATTAACCTTAATAATCAGACTGATTTGTCAACTGAGAACTATGAATTTTCTATTAATGGTATGGATGATGCTAACCAACGAGTATTTGAATACGGATATGTAAGTGAAAGTGGAGAGTTTAAGAGCTTTTATGATGATGAACCATTTTCATTACCTGCTGGTCAATATGAAGTCTTTTTATATGGTCCTCCAGGAGTATTTAACCAATACAGTACGTATCAATTTGAGGTACTAGAAGGTACAGATTATATTGTTTCACCTGTGGAACTAGTATTTGACGGGTTTGATGGAGAGTTTGAACCAGGACCTTCACTTGGTATTCAAGTTGTAAATACTACTGATACATCAATAGAAATTAGCTGGAATCAAGTTCCTGACGTTATTGGTTATTCTGTATGCATTGAAGAGCAGAATGAACAAGATTATTCTAGTTCTTGTATTACTGAGGAATCATTAGATTCATCTGTGACCTCATATACATTTACAGATCTATTACCAAATACAAACTATATCGTATCGGTTAACGCTTCTTATACTGATTCAGGGTTTGGTGAAGGAATTCTTGTACAAACAACAGGCAGTTCTGAGGGTGAAAATCCAGGACAAGACCCTGATGAGGACCTTGGGGAAGTCGTAAATATTCCTGACGGAGCTCTAAATGAAGCCATTCGTAACACATTAAATGTGTATGACAGAGATCTTTATACAAGTGACCTAGATCAATTAACAAGCTTGTATGCTAGTCGTTTGGGAATTACAGATCTAACAGGCTTAGATAAAGCGGTCAACTTAACGTACCTTGACGTAAGTTTTAATCAAATTAGTGATATAACTCCTTTACAGAATTTAACTAACTTAACTAACCTAATTCTATGGAGTAATGAGATTACAGAAATCCGCTCATTAAGCTCACTAACGAACCTGACTTACTTAGACCTTGATACGAACAACATTACTGATGTAAGTCCACTTGCTGGTTTAACAAACCTAGATACATTATGGCTTGCGAATAACCCTGCGAGTGACATTAGTAGGTTAATAGACTTAACAAATTTAACTAACTTATACCTGTATGGCATGCCGTTGGATGTAAATGATTCAGCAACAATGAATACTATTGAAACCCTTCAAAATGCAGGGGTATATGTAAGTTATGACAGTCAAATCTATGTACCATCTATCTATGCTTATGTAGGCTCTATTTCAGAGACAGCAATTGAAGTACAGTGGTGGTCAGAGGAAATGACTTCAAGCATTGATCACTATAACCTATACCAAAATGGGGAAAAGGTTGATTCTGTTGATTCTAATGCTTACACTTATACATTTAAATCATTAGCACCTAACACAGAATACGAATTTATGATTGAAGCAGTTAACTCAGATAACGAGGGATTGGCTTCAGCATTTACGTATGCTGTAACAGAACGTGCACAAGCCGACATGGAAAATGTGACATTTAAGGTTGTGGACTCCAAAGACGAATCAGTTCCTCAAAACCTTGAATATTCAATACAAGGATTGGGTGAAAACAACCAGGATGTATACTTATATGGTTACACTGATGGAGAAGGGTTCTTACGTTCTTGGTATACACCAAGCAAAACATTGTCTCTTCCAGCCGGTCAATATGAACTAATTGTTTACGGAAATGGAACATACCCATCTACAATAGAAACGATTGAAATTGTAGCTGGACAGGATTACGAGACTAATCCGTATGAAATCGTATTAACGAAGTTCGAAAAAGAAACAATGAATGTCGAAGTAAAAGTAACTGACAAAGAAGGTAATCCAGTAGACTCTATTGAGTATCTATCACTTTATAGCTATCCAGTGATGGAAGCATTTGGTTACCAAGAGGGCCAATACTATTTATGGCAAGAGCAAAGTGATACTGGAGAATACACACTTGAAAATGTTGTTGTGTCTGATCAATTCAAGTATCAATTAACTGTACAGGTACCTGGATATATTACTTACAACAATGCTGAGGTTACAGTTGATTCTTCAACAGATGTAATCGAAGTAGTTGTAGATAAAGGTGTATCTATAACAGGCTCTATTGTTGACTCAAACGATAGTCCGCTTTCTGGGGCTTATATTTACGCATACGGAGATCAAACCTATGCATATGGTCAATCTGACTCAGAAGGAATTCAGTTAGATGGACTACACAAAGAAGAGTTAGAAGTTGAGATTTTAATGCAAGGCTATCAATCTCATAAAGTAACTGTTACTGCTGATCAATTTGTAAATGGTACTTTTGATCTAGGAAAAATCGTGTTACAGTCTGAAAAATATGTACACGGAAAAATCCTAAAAGAAAATGGTGAGCCAGCAAAGAATGTCTATGTGTACCTATATGCAGAAGGTAGTACATGGAGTACAAACTGGGCTAGAACAGACGCGGATGGATACTTTAAGATTCGTAATGTAGCTGACGGTAGCTATGTGTTAAAGACGGATGCGTACAATCTGCCTAATGTAGAATTAGAAGACATACAGCCTCTGCCAGAGGAATATGTTATTACACTAGTTGAAGAGGGTGAAGGAAGCTTTGTAGGAGAAGGAAACGGATTTACTGCTTCTAAGCAAACCGTTGTTCCAGGTAAATCATTAGATTACCGTTTCAACTACAAAAATAATGGAACAGCTCCTGCTGAAAATGTGGAAGTTTCATTAAACCTTTCTACTGATGTGGAATTAATAGAGGATTCTATCCTTCTAAATGGACAAGCTGTTACATTGGATCGTGGAAAAGTGGTTATTCCGAGTGTAGCGGCGGGAGAGTCTGGAACTATCACATTTAAAACGAATGTGAATGAAGCGGCGACTCAAACAATTGTTTCAAATGCAACAATTTCTTTAGATGAAAACCAGAATACGTTCACGGCAACAACGAATGTATTGTTTGTCACTCTAAACGCACCAGAAATTACTGCTACATCTAAAATTAAGGTGTATGGTAATGCAAAATCAGGTGCAAAGGTAGAAATTTATGATGGAGATGTATTATTAGCTCAAACAACTGTTGATAGTCGTTGGTGGTATGCGGATGTAACATTACCAGTAAAAACAGGAGAAAATATCTCACATCAACTAGTTGCAAAGGTGATTGAAGGTGAGCGTGCAACATACTCTCAACCAGTAACTGTTTCATACGAGCCAAACATCCCAGAAGTAACTGATGTAAAAATTTCAGCTGGATGGAATCAAAACATTACCATTAACCCGAACACTGGTGTCGTAACCTCAGCAATCGTTGAGTACACGCCTATCGATGTGAAAGTTCAATTTAGTGGTGAGGTAGATTCAGCGAAAATTAGCTTCCTTGGTCAAGAATACGACCTTACTAAGGACGGAGACCATTATATTGGTGGAATTCCTAGCACATGGAGTTCATATGGGGAGCAAATGTTAGAATTGATCTTCACAATTGGTGATCAAGTGATTAAATTACCTCTTATGGAAGTCATCGTTCTAATTGACCCATCGGGATATGTATTTGAAGGAAGTATGGAAAATCGATTACAGGGAGCAACAGCAGTCGTTGAACAATCTGTAAACGGAAGATGGCAACAATGGAATGCTGCATTCTATGGTCAAATTAATCCACAAGTAACCGATGAAGAAGGTCGCTATGGATGGGACGTTATTCAGGGTGACTGGCGAGTAATTTTCAGCAAGGATGGTTTTGACACTTATACTAGTCGTACGGTTGTTGTTCCTCCTGCTGAGACAGAGCTAAACGTTCCATTAGTTAGAACATCAAAACCGGTAGTTAACTCCATTTTACCTGCAATAAATGCGACAGATGTTGCTTTAGATAGTGCAGTAGAAATCGGTTTTGACCGCCTGATGAATGTAGAAGGTTTAGATTCGAAAATTAAGGTATATAAAGGTGACCAATTAGTTGAAGGATCATTAGATTACGAAATGCTAAATGGTTATAAAGAAACACCAGGAAAACCAGGCTACTTTGAAGAGGATGCAACTAAGCAGCTCGCTCAAAAAATTGTTTGGAAACCAGCTACAAACCTTGAGTCAAATCAAGAGTACCGTGTAGTCGTGGAGCAAGATGTAAAAGATTATGCTGGTAAAACACTTGAAGCTAGCGTAGAATCAACGTTTACAACTGTTGAGGTTGAAGACGAAGATAATGGTGGAGAAACACCAGGTCAAGGTAACCAAGACAATGGAGGACAAACACCAGGTCAAGGTAATCAAGACAATGGAGGACAAACACCAGGTCAAGGTAATCAAGACAATGGAGGACAAACACCAGGTCAAGGTAATCAAGACAATGGAGGACAAACGCCAGGTCAGGGTAACCAAAATAATGGAGGACAAACACCAGGTCAAGATAATGGTGGACAGGTTCCGGATAAGGGCAACAATGGAACTCAAACTCCAGATGGAAATACCACAAATCCAGGTAACCCGAACAATAACTCAAACAAATCTAATGTAACAGTTAAACCAGCAGTTAACGGAAATAAAGCTACCGTTACAGATAAACAACTTGAAAATATTACAAACAAAGGAACACTCTTTGTTGATTTGCAAAACAGTAACACCTCTGATATCTCTGTTGAATTTACAGCTGATCAGATCGAATTACTAAAGGATAAAAAGGTAGAAATCCAAATAGCTAATGGTGATGTAACTTTATCAATTCCAAGTAGTGTTTTAACAAACGGAAATGAAAAAACAAGCATCCATATATTAAAGCTAAAGGATATTCAAAACGCACTAAGTCCAGTGTATGATTTTACTATTACTCAAGGTGGCCAAGTGATTAGTCAGTTCAGTGAAGGTGTTACTCTAACATTTAACGTGGACGACACAAGAGTAAGTAATCCTGATAATGTAAAAGTATTCTACTGGAATCCGACTACAAGTAGGTGGGAGCTAATAGGTGGTAGCTACAGTAATGGAGTTGTTACAGCTACGACAACCCACTTTAGTGTTTATACAGTATTTGAAACAACTAGTGAAGAAGTTTCAAGTCCTGGAAAGAGCTTAGTTCCAGTTCAACAAAATGGACAAGAGCTTCCGAATACAGCAACCAATTCGTTCAATTGGTTATTGATTGGACTAACTATTCTACTTGTAAGCTGTGCAGCACTTTTTATCTTACAAAGAAGAAAAATGGTTAACTAACATTGAGAATAGCCCTCTTGCTTAGGCAGGAGGGTGTTCTTAATTAATGTAACAGTTGTTATAATAAGTATTTAAATCAAGTTATAAGGAGTTATTACAGTGAAGAAATTATTTTTTATCTTACTCGCTAGTTTATTATTGATTACCGGTTGTAATTCTAAAGAAGAAACGACAACGACAACCGAAGAAGATAAGACAGTGGAGCAATACCAAGAAGAAATCAAGGAATTAAAAGTAGAGAATGGAAGACTAAAAATAGAGAATGCCAAGCTTGAAAAGAAAGTTTCTACTTTAGAAGCAAGTATGAATCAAGAAAGCAAATAATTAGGGACTAGTTAGAGCTAGTCTCTTTTCTTTTATTTAAATATGGAGAAATGGTTACAAGTCACCAATTCGACACAATTTTCAAACCTTTTTCAAGTTTTAGCAGGAGTTTACGAGGGTAAAATAGAAGTATAAATACATAGTCTTAATTACCATATTAAGACGGTGGTTATTTTTAAGATATGCTTGGAAAAAGTGGCGTAGGACAAGCTGCTCTAAGCATAACAGTAAGGTAACCAAATTTGTATAATGTGAAGGAGGAGTTCACTTATGAATTACAACGTTCGTGGTGAAAACATTGAGGTAACTCCAGCAATTAGAGAGTACGTGGAAAAGAAGATTGCCAAGTTGGAAAGATATTTTACTGAGACTCCTAATGCAAATGTTCATGTGAATTTGAAGTTGTACAATGACAAGCGATCCAAAGTAGAGGTAACAATTCCGATGGCGAATTTGGTACTTCGTGCAGAGGAAGTTCATGATGATATGTATGCGGCGATTGATCTAATTACAGACAAGTTAGAGCGTCAAATCCGTAAGCATAAAACAAAAGTGAACCGCAAATTCCGTGAAAAAGGGAACCTAAATGAATTGTTTGCTTCTCCAGTCGAAAATCAAGGCGGCGGTGTAGCAGTAGAAGAGGATGAGAGCGATTTAGAGCTTGTTCGTCAAAAGAGCTTTGACCTAAAGCCAATGGACAGCGAAGAAGCGATCCTTCAAATGAACCTACTTGGCCACAGCTTCTACGTGTTTACAAATGCTGAGACAAACCGTACCAATGTCGTTTACAAGCGTAAAGATGGCCGTTATGGCTTGATTGAAGCTCAATAATAAGGAAAATGCCTACTCGTTTAGATCGAGTAGGCATTTTTATCATCTTAATATAATTGTAACTTTCATCGAGTTTCTTGCATCTTGGATTGGTTTGTTGCAAGATTTCCGATATGACATACATTTCGTACTAACCCGACAAAAATCACCTACAACCGAAACTTCGCCAATTCCTTCTTCATCTCTACGGTCAACTCCTGCAGCTGCTCCATCTTCTCATTCACCTGCTCAAATGCCTGAAGCTGCGCATCCGTAGAGGCACTGATCTCCTCAGTTCCAGCTGCAGTTTCTTCGGTAACGGCCGAAATATTCTCAATTGCAGAAATAACCGAAGCACTCATGCTGCTAGAAGTTTTCATCCCCTCAACCAACGCATCCAACTGCTCATTGATTGCCATCACATTCATAGAAATCACTTCAAATGAAGATTCTGTTTCCTTCATAGAAGATTGTTGTTGATGCGATAACTCATACCCAAGCTCCGTTGCTTCCACAATGGTCGCAATGCCTTTTTTCATATGGCTAACCATCGTTGTGATATGTTCCGTTGCCTTAGTGGAGTCGTCTGCTAGCTTACGAACTTCGTCTGCGACAACAGCAAAACCTTTACCAGCTTCTCCTGCACGCGCCGCTTCAATGGCCGCATTTAAGGCTAATAAATTTGTCTGATTGGCAATATCACGTACGGAACGCGCCGCTTCCTCAATTTGTCCAGCAAACTGTGTGAAGCCCTCGACGGATGTTTTTATATGATCGGTTGACTTAGACAATTGGGAAGCCAGTTCAACTTGTTTTTCTAACGACACTCGACCGGTTTGAACCGAATCCAACGCAGCAGATCCAGCCTGTGATGATTGGTCGGTTTTATCCTGAACACGAGAGAATTCTTCGTTCATCGCACCCATTGAGCCGGCAGTTGATTGAATATCTTCTGAAACCGATTGACTTCCGCGAGCGAGCTCTTCTGTTGAAACAGCCACCTGGTTGCTAATTTCACGCAAATTCACCATATGTCCAGACACTTCAGCGGTAAAGCCCGTCACTCGTTCTCCGACTTGTTCAATTGATTGAACGGTTTGTTTTACATTCGAAATCATTAACGCAAAAGCAGATTTAAGCTGATCCAACTCATACGAACTATTTTCCTTCACTTCGTCGACTTCAACCGTGAGGTCTCCGTCCGCCACTTTAATCGCGTGAGCCACCACTTCGCTTAACGGTTTCGCAATACGTCTAGCCAAGAACCAAGTTGAAAGGCTAGATAACACAATCAATAAAACAATCGCAATAATCGAGAATAAAACAACAAACTGAATCTTTTTCTCGGTTTGTTGGAGCATTTCGTCGTACCATTCTCCAGTCTGTTTATCCAACAGGTATACATCATTCAAGACACCAGAAATACGAATCGATTGTCTTTTAATCGCCGAGGGGTCGTTACTTCCAAACCCCGCATCAACCTCAGATGATAGGGCGTCAAACTTTTCTTGAACTTTCCCTAGCGTTTCTTTCTGCTCATCCACTCTAATTACTTTTGTAAGTGATGCTATTTGCTCATCAATGTTCTGTAATTGTGTCACAGCTTCTGATTTGTTTGCTTCACTTTGGTTGAATGTATAATTCGAGAGTGCTTGTTTGGCAACAACCAGCTCTCCTTGAATACCTTCCACCAATAATAAAACCTGTACATCATCCTTAGCTGAGCTTTGCATGCTCACTAGCTGAGATATCATAAATCCAATAATCAATGTTGATAATAAAAGTGGAATGATGGCGATGATGAGTAAGCGAGATCTAAGTTTCATGTCATTCCCTCCTTATTCCATTTCGACGGTAATGTCGCCCGAAATGATTTTCTCTTTTGCTTCTTCAAGCTGGCTGTTCTCAGCATCTGTTAGTTGTACGACACGAATGTCCGCTAAGCCAACACCATTTTCAGAAAGACCGAGCACATACTCGGAAGAACCAATTTTTCCTGTTTCCTTCAATTCTTTAGCGATATCGTACACGGCCACGTCAATATTTTTTAACATAGAAGTGGTAACAGCCTTTTCTGCTACGAAAAATTGGTCAGAATCCACACCAGCTGCTAACTTCCCAAGTTTTTGAGCCGTCTGAAGTGCGCCGAAGCCCGTAAATCCAGCGGCCGGGTAGATGAAGTCAGCACCAGCAGCGATTTGTTTTTCGGCAATTGTTCCACCAAGTGTCGCGTCTCCAAAGGAATTCGCGTACTCAACCATTACTTCTACATTCGGATTGACGTACTTGGCTCCTTGAATGTAGCCTGCTTTAAAATGATTCACGACAGGCACATCAAAGCCACCGATAAATCCAATCTTACCCGTGGTACTCTTCATCGCAGCGACCATTCCTACTAGAAAGCTTCCTTCGTATTCTTTAAAGGTAAGGGATACGACGTTTTCAAGTTCAGAAACCTCATCTATAATCATAAATGGCTGATTTGGATGTTCCTTTGCTACTTTTTCTAACGCTTCCTTAACAGAGAAACCAAGACCGATAATCAGGTCATATTCTTCCTCGACAAGTTCCGTTAGTTTTTCTTCGAAGTCACCGTCTGGAGCTTCTTTATAGTCAAACAAAATTCCAAACTCGTCGCGAGCTCGTTCTAGGCCACGGAACGCGGAATCGTTAAAGGATTCGTCCCCAAGTCCACTATCTGATAAAAGAATCCCAATTTTGTATTCTTTTTCTGTCTTTGTTTGCTGTGCTCCGAGTGAACATGCGCTTAAAACGTTCACGACTAGGAACAATAAGAATATTCTTTTTAGCATGTTGCTGTCCTCCTCTTGGTTGTACATACCTCTTATGTATCGGACAAAATTCGACAAGTTTAAGTAAATTGTTTCGATTTTGTGAATATCTCGAATTCCGAAATAATGGTTAACGAAAACACATAAATTTGGTATGATGAAACTATCTGAATTTTTATAATATAGGAGGAATGTTATGAAGCACAGACAGTTATTTATCGCCTTCTTCCGCTCAGGAATTCTGGGCTATGGTGGTGGGCCATCATCAATTCCTCTTGTCAAAAAGGAAGTTGTCGATACATTCAAATGGATGGATTCGGATGAGTTTGGCGATATTTTGGCACTGGCCAATGCCTTGCCAGGGCCGATTAATACGAAGATGGCCGGTTATATTGGGTATCGTGTGGGTGGTGTGTTAGGACTTTTAAACGCACTTTTTGCCTCGATTTTACCGAGTATTTTTTTCATGATTATCTTGTTAAATGTACTAAATACTTACAAAGACGAACCATGGGTGCGAGGGATGTCGATGGCGGTTGTGCCGGTTGTTGCGGTTATGCTTGCAACATTAACTTGGGATTTTGTAAAAAAATCATCGAGCTCTAGTCTCGGTTGGGGTTGGACTTTTCTTTTTATCGTTGCGAGCCTTGTGTTGCTTCAATTTTTAAACGTGCATCCTGCAATCATTATTTTTGCTTTATTACTCAGTGCATTATTGAAAAAAGATCCTGAGAAGTCTAAGGAAAAGGAGAAGACGTCCGCATGATTTATTGGCAATTGTTTTTGGCGTTTTTTATTCCGGGAATTCTCGGGTATGGTGGGGGACCGGCGTCGATTCCACTGGTTGAAAATGAAGTGGTGGATCGGTATGAATGGTTGTCTGTTAATGAATTTAGTGAGGTGCTCGCGTTAGGGAATGCACTACCAGGACCGATTGCGACGAAAATGGCCGGGTATATTGGCTATGAAGTGGGTGGTGTGTTCGGAGCCGTGGTTGCTGTATTTGCCACGGTGGCACCGTCGTTGATTTTGATGGTCACCTTACTCGGTTTATTGATGAAATATAAAGAATCACCAAAGGTAAAGCGACTCACTGTATTGGTGCGACCAGTTATTGCTGTCCTGTTAGGGGTGATGACGTATGATTTCTTTTTCTCCTCATTTGAAGGAGCGGGGATTTGGCAGACGATTGGGATTGGTGTCATTGCCTTTGTGTTGATGGAAAGGCTGAAGGTTCATCCTGCCTATGTGATAGCGGGTGCGCTTGTTTATGGTGGGGTATTTTTGGGATAAGTCAGGATCAGTAGCACATTCCACAAGCTGGTGTTGCTAGCGCAACAAAGGCTTGCTTCATGTGCTACTGACCTTATTAGAAGCGTGAGGAGGCAGAAACATGACGTTTTCAATCGTAGGCTATGATCCAAAGGAAAAAGAATGGGGAATTGCGGTACAATCAAAGTTTCTTGGAGTCGGAGCCGTGGTGCCGTTCGCTATGGCTGGGGTAGGTGCTGTTGCGACGCAGTCTTATGCGAATACGGCTTATGGTCCGGAGGCGTTGGGGCTGTTTTCAGAAGGGAAGTCAGCGGAAGAGGTGATCGGAATCATTACTTCACGTGATGAGGATAGAGATCTGCGTCAAGTTGGAGTGATCGATGCGAACGGAAATGCCGCTACTTTTACCGGTGAAAAATGTTATGACTGGGCAGGTGGAATCACTGGAGAGCATTTTGCCGCACAGGGAAATATTTTAGTTGACGAAAAGACCGTACAAGCGATGGCAAACACGTTTCAAGAGACAAGTGGTACACTGGCAGAACGTTTGCTTGCCGCGTTAAATGCGGGGCAAGAGGCTGGCGGAGATAGTCGTGGTCAGCAATCAGCGGCCCTATTAGTGGTAAAGGAAGCGGGAGGTTATGGTGGGTACAATGACCGCTTCATCGATCTTCGTGTCGACGATCATCCGGAGCCCATTAAAGAGCTCATTCGCGTATTTGGTTTGCAACAGCTATACTTTGCTCCTCCTAAGCAAGAGCGGATTGCTACGATTGAAGGACATGTGAAAAAAGAATTGGTCGCACATTTAAGACGTCACGGATATTTGGAACTGTATGTGGATGAGGAAAGTGTTCACAAGGCGCTGACTCGTTATATACATACCGAGAACTTTGAAGCGCGCGAGTTAGAGCGTGGGAAGATTGACTTGGACGTTCTTGATTATATGAAAAAGCAGTAGTTTTAATAGTGGGCACTTCTTCCTAGCCAAGAAGTGCTTTTTATTTTGAGAAACACGCCCCATTTTCTCCTCAATCCCTTTTGTATTCCACCATAATCGTTTACACTAAAGGGTAAGAGATTTGGATAAAGGCAATGTTCACATTGATTGTTGTTAAAATCTAAAAGCCGATTTTAACGTGGAAACAAGCTATTTTGTGCTTAAATTAAGAATGCAAGCTCATTTCTTACAATTGGAGTCTATTTTGCTATGTATGGTAGCTTAGGTTAGGCGTTTTTTATCTCCAAAACAACAAAGTTTAAGAAAAGAGCCTTGATAAAGAAGGAGAACCGAATGGCAGCATCATATAACAGAAATGCACCATGTACATGTGGGAGCGGGAAAAAATATAAAAAATGTTGTGGCTTAAAAGAAGCCATTTCGATTAACTCATTAATAGAACGGGAGATTGAGCAAATCCAGGCAAAGGTCATCAGTGATGTGGATTATATGTACGGTGATGAAATTGATGAGGATTTTGATCGGTATGTTCTTCCTGCGCTCGTTGATGATGAAAAGGAAATCGAGTTTTTTGGCTTTATTCATACCGTATGGTTCGCCCTTTTCAAACAAGTGGACCAAAACATGACGTATTTACAAGACTTCATCCATCATCGTGATAAAACGGTCACAAGAGCGAGTTTGCGAGACATCGTCGCTTCCTGGCACAATCCTCGCCCGGTTGCAGGGAGAATGCTTGAGCTTACGCCAACCAGTGTAACGATGAAGGACACGCTGACAGATGAGCATCTTCAAATTAAGCTTCTCCAGCCATCAGCAGCTGAGCCGAACTCTTTCATCTTCGGATTTATCGTTCCATATCGTGAGGAGTGGATCTTTTTCCCGACCTTCTTCGACCTTGAAGGGGAATCAGATCAAAGGGATGAAGAATTTATTAAGCAGGAGTTTGCCGAAAGCAAGTACGATGACCCCATCGAGTTTTTGAAAAATCAGCTCCTTTATGTGATGAACGAAATTCAATTTTTATCAGCCGAAGTGAACATCGACAACTTCAATTGGCCACTCCCTGTTCACAAGGTGATTGCCGAGTTGTTGGTCCAAGAGTTTAAGAGCTATGGTTCACCACCAGAACTAACCGGAACGGGAATCGCGCTTTGGAATCGTTATTGTCAAATCAAGCCAAAGCAGGTGAAAAGCAAGTCTGTGTACGTGGCGGCTGTTCAGTATGTGGCGATGGAGGTTCATCCATTAGTTGATTTGACGATTAATGAGTTTGCCTTGGAGACGAACGTCTCTGCGGCTAGTCTTGGAAGAATTGTCAGGGACTTAAAGACCACGCTCACTCCTGAGTTACGAGAACTCCGAGCGATGATTTTAGAAGACCTGCAGATTGAACTAGAAGAGGACGAGTATTTAAAGTAGGTTGTTTCTGGCTCTTATTGGCACTGATTACCCAAAAGTGATAAAATAATAGGTAAACATTTGAATGACGAAGGGTTCGCCAAGCAATCTGGCGAATTTATACATAATTAGCCATAACCAAAAAGGAGCGTTCTAAATGCTTGGAATGTTAAATAAAGTGTTTGATCCAAATAAAAGAGAATTAAAACGCCTAACCAAACTGAGTGAAGAGATTGAAAAATTGGCACCACGAATGGAAGCGTTGAGCGATGACGAGCTTCGTGCTAAAACGGACGAGTTCAAGTCTCGCTATCAAGGTGGCGAGTCGCTTGATGACTTGCTTGTTGAAGCGTTTGCCGTTGTGCGCGAAGGAGCCAAGCGTGTTCTTGGGCTTTACCCGTATCCTGTTCAGCTCATGGGGGGAGCGTCTCTTCATGAAGGGAACATTTCCGAGATGAAGACAGGGGAAGGGAAAACGTTAACGTCTACCATGCCTGTATATTTAAACGCCTTGTCTGGAAGAGGCGTTCACGTCGTAACGGTGAACGAATACTTGGCAAGCCGTGACGCGACAGAAATGGGTCAGCTTTATACGTTCTTAGGCTTAACGGTTGGTCTAAACACAAACGGCCTTTCAAAAGAAGAAAAGCAAGCTGCGTATGCTTGTGATATTACGTATTCAACGAATAATGAACTTGGATTCGATTATCTTCGTGACAACATGGTTCTGTACAAAGAGCAAAAGGTACAGCGTCCGCTTTTCTATGCGGTCATTGACGAAGTCGACTCCATCCTCATCGACGAAGCGCGTACCCCATTGATCATTTCTGGTTCGGCTCAAAAGTCGACAGCTCTTTATATTCAAGCGAATGCGTTTGTTCGTACGTTGAAAAAAGAAGAGGACTACACGTACGATGAAAAGACAAAGGGTGTTCAGCTGACGGAAGACGGAATCAACAGAGCAGAGCGCGCGTTTGGCATCGAGAACTTATTCGATATCCGTCACGTCGCGTTGAACCACCATATCGGACAAGCACTGAAGGCTCATGCGAGCATGCATTTAGACGTGGACTATGTGGTGCAAGACGGGGAAATCGTGATCGTTGACCAATTTACAGGTCGTCTCATGAAGGGACGTCGTTATAGCGATGGTCTTCACCAAGCGATTGAAGCGAAGGAAGGTCTGGAGGTTCAAAACGAGAGCATGACGCTTGCGACGATTACGTTCCAGAACTACTTCCGTATGTATGAAAAATTGTCAGGGATGACGGGTACGGCGAAAACAGAGGAAGAGGAATTCCGCAATATTTATAATATGAATGTTGTTGTCATTCCTACGAATCGTCCGATTGCCCGTGATGACCGTGCCGATTTAATCTACGCATCAATGGACGGAAAATTCCGTGCCGTTGTGGAGGATATCGCTGAGCGAAACAGCAAGGGACAACCCGTTCTTGTTGGTACGGTTGCGATTGAAACATCTGAATTAATTTCAAAATACCTAACGAAAAAGGGTATTCGTCATAATGTATTAAACGCGAAGAACCACGAGCGCGAGGCAGAAATCATTGCTGAAGCAGGCTATAAAGGTGCGGTAACGATCGCAACCAACATGGCTGGTCGTGGTACAGATATTAAACTTGGCGAAGGTGTAAAAGAGGTTGGCGGGTTAGCCGTTATTGGTACGGAGCGCCATGAGAGCCGTCGTATTGATAACCAGCTTCGTGGACGTTCAGGTCGTCAAGGAGATCCAGGGGTAACACAGTTCTATCTTTCGATGGAAGATGAGCTAATGCGCCGCTTCGGTTCTGACAATATGAAGGCAATGATGACACGTCTTGGCATGGACGATTCTCAGCCAATCCAAAGTAAAATGGTATCAAGAGCCGTAGAATCCGCACAAAAACGTGTAGAAGGAAACAACTTCGATGCGCGTAAGCAGCTTCTTTCTTACGACGATGTGCTTCGTCAGCAACGTGAAATTTTATACACGCAAAGAAATGAAGTGCTTGAGTCTGAGAACCTACGTGAAATCGTAGAGAAAATGATTGAAACGGTTGTTAGCCGCAGCGTGGAAGTTCACACACCGAGCTTTGAGGATCGTGACAAATGGAACCTGCAAGGAATCATTGACTATGTGAACGGAAATCTTCTTCACGAAGGTGTTGTAACAGTTGATGACCTGAAAAATAAAGAGCCAGAAGCAATGGCAGAATTGATTCTTGCGAAAGTGAAGGAGCGCTACGACGAAAAAGAAGAGCAGCTTTCATTCGAGCAAATGCGTGAATTCGAAAAAGTTGTCGTACTTCGTGCCGTTGACTCGAAGTGGATTGATCACATCGATGCCATGGATCAGCTTCGTCAAGGAATTCACTTACGTGCGTACGGTCAAATCGACCCACTTCGGGAATATAACCACGAAGGCTTTGCGATGTTCGAAAGCATGATCGCAGCCATCGAAGAGGATGTAGCGAAGTACGTCATGAAGGCGGAAATCCGCAACAACCTAGAGCGCCAAGAGGTAGCAAAGGGCCAAGCAGTGAACCCAAAAGAAGACGGTGAAAAGGCTGTTAAGAAAAAGCCAGTAACCAAGGCAATGGATGTCGGCCGAAACGACCCATGTATTTGCGGAAGCGGCAAAAAGTATAAAAACTGCTGCGGAAGCTTAGACTAGAGGCAATAAAAGTGGCTGGAATTTTGGCATTAAGGTAATTTTAGAACAAGAATAGGCGGTTTTTAGTGAGTTTGCAGTAGTTTTCGGGGAAGAAAGTTGTGATTCTCAAGATTTACTTGGGATTTTAGAAATATATTTGCGATTCTCAGGATTTACTTGCGATTTTAGAAATATATTTGCGATTCTCAAGAATTACTTGCGATTACAAAAATATATTTGCGATTCTCAAGAATTACTTGCGATTACAAAAATATATTTGCGATTCTCGAAAATTACTTGCGATCCCAACCATATATTTGCGATTCGCACAAAATACTTGCGAAGCAAAACCCAACTCCCGTTCCAATCCCAAACAAACATAATAAAATAGAGGGTCGGTAGCAACAGATTCTACCGTCCTCTTTTTATGGAAAACGATTTTATTAAAATTCTTATAGAGGTGGCACAATCATGGAATTAGCAGATATTCGTAATGAACTTGAAAAAACAGCTAAGAAATTAGCGGACTTTAGGGGGTCTCTTTGACTTAGAAAACAAAGAGGCGCGAATTGCGGAGCTTGACGATGTCATGCTTCAACCTGAATTTTGGAATGACCAGCAAGCAGCGCAGGCGGTTATCTCGGAATCCAACGCATTAAAAGATCAGGTACATGAATTTCATGACCTGTACGAAGTATACGAAAACTTAGATCTCACGTATGAACTTGTTCGTGAAGAAACAGATGAAGAAATGCAAAACGACCTGGCAACCGAGCTAAAAGAATTCTCGGAGCGCCTGGCTCAATTCGAATTACAACTCCTACTAAGTGAAGAATATGACAAAAACAACGCGATTCTTGAGCTTCACCCAGGTGCAGGTGGAACCGAGTCACAAGACTGGGGTTCGATGCTTCTTCGTATGTACACGCGTTGGGCAGAGAAGAAGGGCTTTAAGGTGGAGACGCTTGATTACCTACCAGGTGACGAAGCGGGGATTAAAAGTGTCACTTTAGCGATCAAAGGCCATAATGCGTACGGCTACCTAAAAGCAGAAAAAGGCGTCCATCGTCTAGTGCGTATTTCGCCGTTCGATTCATCGGGCCGTCGTCATACGTCCTTCGTTTCTTGTGAAGTGATGCCAGAATTTAACGATGAAATTGAAATCGACATCCGTACAGAAGATTTGAAGATCGATACGTACCGTGCGAGTGGTGCCGGTGGACAGCATATTAACACGACAGACTCTGCCGTTCGTATAACTCACTTGCCAACGAATGTCGTGGTGACATGTCAAACCGAGCGTTCCCAAATTAAAAACCGTGAGCGTGCGATGAAGATGCTTCAAGCCAAGCTTTATCAGAAAAAGATTGAAGAGCAAGAAGCTGAGCTATTGGAAATTCGTGGCGAGCAGAAGGAAATTGGCTGGGGATCACAAATTCGATCGTACGTGTTCCACCCGTACTCGATGGTAAAAGACCACCGTACGAGCACGGAGACAGGAAATGTGCAAGCGGTTATGGATGGAGATTTAGATATCTTTATTAATGCGTACTTGCGTTCCAAATTGAGTTTATAAAATAGTAAAGCCTTCTAAGTATCAAAACTTAGAAGGCTTTTTCTCTACAAATCACTTTCTCTTAACAGCTGATCTAACTTTTTATTCCGACGCTTTTCTATCTTTTTCTGCTCTCTTACTTCCTCATTTAAAGACATACTCAAAGATACGACCATCAGTACCATAATCACCGCAAATGGCAAGGCAGCAACAATTGAAGCCGTTTGAAGCCCATTCAATCCACCGCTCCACAATAACACCGCAGCGATGCTTGATTGCAGAAAACCCCAAATGATCTTAGTTGAATTCGCGGGATTTAACACCCCTTTGGACGTGAGCATTCCAAGCACTAATGTAGCGGAGTCAGCAGAGGTAATGAAGAACGTAATAATTAACAATGTCCCTAAGCCTGCTAAAATGGTTCCAAGTGGGAACTGCTCTAAGGTGATGAAAAGGGCTGTTGTCACATCATTGCTCACCGCATCAACAATTCCTTTGTTTTCAAAAAGCTCAAAGAAAAGAGCGGAGCCTCCAAAAGCTGAAAACCAAATCGTACCGAACAAAGTTGGGACAAGTAAGACCCCTAGGACAAACTCCTTAATGGTTCTTCCTTTAGACACGCGAGCGATAAATGTTCCAACAAATGGTGCCCAGGATATCCACCATGCCCAGTAAAACAGGGTCCATGCGCCAACCCATGTTCCTTGTGTAAAAGGTGATAAACGGAAGCTCATCGGAATGATGTTTCCTATGTAGCCACCAATTGTAGTGGTTAAGGCATCAAATATAAAGGAGGTCGGTCCAACGACTATCACAAATAATAAGAGCGCGACCGCCAGTCCTAAATTCAAATTACTCAAGTAACGAATTCCTCTATCTAGTCCTGTGGTAGCAGAAACCATATAAAGGATGGTAACAATAGCGATAATGAACATTTGAATCGTCGTATTGTTTGGAATTCCAAATACATGGGAAAGGCCACTGTTAATTTGAAGGGTCCCTAATCCAAGTGAAGTCGCCACACCAAACGTCGTTGCGATTGTAGCAAATGTATCAATTCCCTTTCCGATCGGTCCCTCGACCCTGTTTCCAAGCAGAGGGCGAAAGGTGGAACTAATCAGTCCAGATTCCCCTTTTCTAAATTGTGAATAAGCAAGTCCAAGGGCAATGATGCAATAAATCGCCCAAGGGTGGAGCCCCCAGTGGAAAAAGGAGTATCGTAACGAATAACGAGCTGCTTCTGCTGTTTGACCTTCAGCCAAATCAAGCGGGGGATCAATATAATGAGTGATGGGTTCAGCTACTCCCCAAAAGACCAATCCAATCCCCATCCCTGCGGAAAATAACATGGCGAACCATGAAAAGTATGAGTATTCGGGGTCATCATCATCTTTCCCGAGCTTAATTTTTCCATATGGACCAAATGCTAAGTACGCCGCAAATACTAAAAAGATAAAGGCAGCTAATAGATAAAACCAGCCAAAAGTCCCCGTTGTAAAGGCGAGTGCCGCATTTGCAGAATTAGCCAAGTGATCTGGTGCGAGTAATCCCCATAAAACAAATAAACTAATTATAATGACAGATATGTAAAATACCGAGCCTAGTTTCTTCTCTTGCACAGAATCATCCTTTCTACAGTTCTTTCTCACATAGTATACAATCTTTCTACTAATTCATACGTTTGTCAAGGAATTAGGAATGGCTGGAAAAAAAACGGTGAAATTAATACGAAATGCCCTTGAAGGATAAGGGGTTTTCAAAAATAATAGAGAAAGTATCAAGAATTTTGTGAAGAAATAGGCACAACGCTAGTTTTTTGTTATCATAATGAAAGGAATGCGAACGTGCTGGACAGAGGTGAAAAAATAGTTATGATTAACGAGCAATCAATGCTCTATTTAACCGAAAAACTCCGCAAAGAGGATGAACTGGTGGAGCTAAAATATGAATATTATAAGCGACTTTTACGTGATGAACTCCGTACATATAAGCAAATTAAAGTACCTACCGAAAATTATGCCATCTCCAATGAGGAATTCGTGGATTGGGCAATTGAGCTTTTAACGCCACAAGAACTGCACGATGTGATTATGATGATTCGATATGCGAAAAATCGATCTACGAGCGTTCGTCCGTTTCTCGAAACAATCGCGGTTGGAATCGTGAATAAACAGTAATAAGACCGAGCATGGTGAATGCCCGGTCTTATTTTGTATCATATTAATAAGAAGGTTTTTTAGCCCTTTAACACGGTGGTACAGTGGCATTTACAACCTTTTTCCTCCATGCTATACTCGCCTAGTTATTTTAATAAGAGGTTGGTAAAGGAGACATGGTTAATGAATCGAAAAAAGACATCGGGAGTCCCTCCGAAGGTAGAAGTATTTTTAGAATACATATATGTACTAATTGGATCAGCTATTGTGGCGATTGCCTTTAACTTATTTTTATTACCCAATCAAATTGCGTCTGGTGGGGTAAGTGGGATATCCACCATTCTCTATTCTCTATTCGGATTTGAACCGGCTATTGTACAGTGGACTTTTAATATTCCTTTATTTATTGCTGGTGTTCTTTTATTAGGTAAGAATTTTGGTGTGAAAACGCTGGTGGGAACGATTTTTCTGCCATTAGTCGTGTTTTTTACGAATGATTATGAACCTTGGACGAATGATCCACTACTCGGTGCATTGTTCGGGGGAATTGGAGTGGGTCTAGGATTAGGAATCGTGTTCCGCGGCAAGGCGTCAACCGGTGGAACAGATTTGGCGGCTCAGATTATTAACAAATACACGGGTCTTACATTGGGAACATGTGTGGCCATTATCGATGGATTAATTGTTTTGTCTGCTGCGATTGTGTTTGATATTGAACGAGGCTTGTATGCATTGATTGCTTTGTATGTTACAACGAAAACGATTGACTTGGTTCAAGTTGGTCTCGGTCGTTCTAAGATGGCGATGATTATCACCAACAAGCAGGCGGAAGTACGTGAATGCATTCTGAATAAAATCGACCGTGGTGTGACAAAACTATCAGCATACGGTGGTTATACCGATCACGAGCGACCAATCCTGATGTGTGTTGTTGATCAAACAGAGTTCACGAAATTGAAACAACTAGTGAAAACCATTGACCCATCTGCATTTGTCATCGTTATGGATGCTTCCGAGGTGCTTGGTGAGGGTTTCAAACGAGCCTAGTCTTGGTATAATATTACCGACTATGTATTTTTTTCCTTAGGGGGGAGTTTGGATGAAAAAGAAGCTTCTTGCACTATTGATGGGATCATTATTTGTATTAGCTGCATGTGGCGGCGGTGAGGAAGCAAGCGATGACAGCGCAACAGCTAGTGGCGGAGACGCTGAAAAGCTTTACGGGCAAAAATGCTCAAGCTGTCACGGTGGAAACCTCGAAGGTGGAGTAGGACCGAAGCTTGATGCAATCGGTGCTAGTTTATCAAAAGAAGATATTGAAAATGTAATTGCCAATGGCCAAGGCGCAATGCCGAAGGGACTTTTACAAGGCGAAGATGCTTCCACTGTTGCAGAATGGTTAGCTGGAAAGAAATAATGGTAGATGAAAAACGTCCTGAGGGCGTTTTTTGTTTGTATAAGGAGGTCGCTGATAAAATAGAGAGAGTCGCTGATATATTTAAAAAGTCGCTGATAAAGTAGAGAAAGTCGCCGATATCATAGAAATGTCGCTGATATATGCTTGAATATCATGTTATTTTTCTAAAATCCACCACAGAAATACAAAATTCCACAACATATCCCCCTCATATAATAGAGGAATTCCACCAATCATGTCGAATCATTTACATGACAATTTCCAACTCTCACCATAATATGACAATACTTGAAAAGAAAATGTAATATTTTTATACCGCTTTTTGTATTAGGATAGTGCTATAATGTTTCTTGTATGTGATTTATGAAGAATACTGTCTAAAGCAGCGGTCAACTTTTGTCGAATTTCGACGATAATTCATTTGAGCATCATTCATGTAATGTAACCAACATCCAAAGGCCAATTGATAGATATGACAAAAACAATTTAGGTGATAGTTAATGATAGAAATGAAAGAAGTGTATAAAAAGTATCCAAACGGCGTTACAGCCGCTAATGGTATAGATGTAAATATACAGCAAGGTGAGTTTGTGTACGTGGTAGGGCCGAGTGGTGCGGGGAAGTCCACTTTTATTAAAATGATGTACCGCGAGGAAAAGCCCACAAAAGGTTCGATTATGATTAATGGAATCAATCTTGCCACACTCAGACCCTCAAAGGTTCCACTATTACGAAGAAATATTGGCGTGGTTTTCCAAGACTTTAAGTTACTTTCGACGTTAAATGTATATGAAAATGTTGCGTTTGCACTTGAAGTTATCGAAGAGCAGCCGAAATATATAAAGAAGCGAGTCATGGAGACGTTGGATCTCGTGGGCTTAAAGCATAAAGCCAGAATGCTGCCTACTGAGCTTTCTGGTGGAGAGCAGCAGCGTATTTCGATTGCCCGTTCGATTGTCAATGCACCCAAGCTTGTGATTGCCGATGAGCCGACAGGGAATCTTGATCCTGAGACTTCATGGGAAATTATGAACATCTTTGAAGAGATTAACACAAGAGGAACAACCATCGTGATGGCGACCCATAATAAGGATATTGTTAACACGATTAAGCATCGCGTGATTGCGATTGAAAGTGGAAAAATAGTTCGAGACCAAATGCGAGGTGACTACGGTTATGAAAGCTAGAACGATCCGTCGTCACATGAAAGAAAGCGTCAAAAACCTTGGTCGTAACGGTTGGATGACATTTGCGTCTGTTAGTGCCGTTACGGTGACATTGATTCTTGTTGGCGTGTTTTTAGTGTTAATGATGAACTTGAATAAGGTAGCCGATTCGATTGAAGAAGACGTGGAAATCCGCGTTCATATAGATATAGCAGCTACGAAAGAAGACCAGGCAGCGCTTGAGGAACAGATTAAAAGTCTCTCGAAAGTGGAAAGTGTCACCTTCTCTGCAAAAGAGGAAGAGCTTGATAATTTGATCTCTAGTCTTGGCGAAGAAGGAGAAGTATTTAACCTTTTTGAGCAAGACAATCCTTTAAATGATGTATTTATCGTCAAAGCGAAAAATCCTACTGATACGATGAATGTCGCGAAACAAATTGATGAATTTGAATACACGACAAAGGTGAAATATGGACAAGGCTCTGTTGAAAAGCTATTTAGCTTTTTATCTGTCAGCCGCAACGTTGGACTTGTGCTCATCGTTGGGTTGCTTTTTACAGCGATGTTCCTAATTTCTAACACGATTAAAATTACGATTATTGCTCGTAAACGTGAAATTGAAATTATGCGCTTAGTGGGAGCAACGAACTCGTTTATTCGTTGGCCGTTTTTCCTTGAAGGGCTTATGCTCGGAGTACTAGGTTCCATTATTCCTATCGCATTGATTTCAGTGTTATATACAGAAGCCCATGCTTATATTGCACCAAGATTAGAGGGCAATTTTATTCAAATATTAGATGTGAATCCATTTATTTTCCAAGTGGCTGGAATCCTTGTGATCATGGGTGCCTTTATTGGAATTTGGGGAAGCTTAATGTCCGTACGTAAATTCTTAAAAATATAAGGAAAAGGAATGTACGACGTTCCTTTTCTACATAAAAAATGACTAGATTAATAGACTAGAATCTATCTGTCTATCGAACGACTAACTTAGCATTTGGAAGGAGAAATCGGAGTGAAAAAACAGATAACATATGTCACACTTGCTGCTGCAATAGGTTTCGGAAGTGTTCTTGTCTCTCCAGTAAAGGCGAACACACTCGATGACCTTAAGGAAGAAAAAAGTCAAATTCAAGAAGAAAAATCAGAAGTAGAAACGAAGCTTGATGAAGCGGAACAAAAGCTTTCTGAAAATCAAGCCCAACAGGATAGTATTCAAGCTCAAATTAAAGAGATTGATATGAAGGTAACAGATACGGAAAATAAGATTGCTGAAAAGAATGTTGAAATCGAGAACACTAAGGCTGAAATTGAAACATTAAAAGCAGAAATCGTTGTTCTAGAAGAGCGTATTGCCAAGCGAAATGAATTGCTAAAGGACCGTGCTCGTAACTTCCAGGAAAACGGAAGTATGGTGAGTTATATCGATGTATTGATGGGGGCAAAGAGCTTTTCTGACTTTATCGATCGCATGAGTGCGGTGGCTACCATTGTGGAAGCCGACCAAGATATTTTAAGAGAGCATCAAGCAGATAAAGAAGAACTTGAAGCGAAGAAAAAAGAAGTAGAGGACAAGCTTGCTGGATTAGAAACCATGCTTGCTGACCTTGAAGGAATGAAGCAGAGCCTTGAATCACAAAAGGCTGAAAAGGATAAGTTAATGGCCACTCTTCAACAAGAAGAGACCGAACTTCATAACCATCAAATGGCCCTAGCAGAAGAGCAGTCGATTTTAGCTAATCAAGCTGCTGCAATGCAAAAAGCCATTCAAATGGAGCAAGAACGTCAGGCCAAAGCCGCTGCTGAAGCTGCAGCGGCGGCCGCAGCAGCAGCCGCAAACAATTCGTCAGGTGGCGGAAGTACAGAAAGTAGCGGTGGAGGAAGCACCGTTTCAGCTCCAGCTGTATCTGGTGGATCTTTCACAAGACCATCAGCCGGTTACCTATCTTCAGGATTTGGTCACCGCTGGGGTAAACTGCATGCAGGGGTCGATCTTGCAGCAAAAGGAACAGTACCTGTTGTATCTGCAGCGGATGGGGTAGTTATTCGTTCGTACTACTCTTCAAGTTACGGGAACGCGATCTTTATTGCACACAGCATTAACGGTCAAACCTATACAACGGTCTATGCTCATTTAAGCAGCCGTGCCGTGGGTGAAGGACAAGTCGTATCCAAAGGTCAGTTTATTGGAAACATGGGTAACACAGGTGATTCCTATGGCCAGCATTTACACTTCGAGCTTCACCGTGGAGGATGGAACGCATCGAAGTCCAATGCGGTTAATCCGGTTGGAATTGTTCCACTATAAGAACTGTTGATATATAAAACAATTCTTTAAAAAAGGACTTAAAAACAAAAATACCCTTAAAAATGGGTTTTAAAATTAAATTTAAATAGTTGAATAACCATTCAAATTAATCTTTGAAAGAAGCGCACCATGTCTATTCTCAATCATAGACATATTGCGTTTTTTTTATTAGTGAAATTTAATATACCTAGATTCAAGTATGAGTTAACTATTGAAAAAAGTTAAAAAAGTTAAAGCAGACAGAAGAGGACTCGGGGAATATGAAGATTATAAGCCATGGTTAACAGTAAGAGACCTCTTGCAATCGAAGGAATTTGAGAGCGAAGACGAATATGGGAGCTTTCTGGTTGACAATTTTTAAAATTTGGCATATTTTATATTTAACTTAATAATCGGTAGATACTTATTTTCGCCTTATAAAATAATTAGGCCTTTAGCATTCTTTTAATAAATAATATTGACTGGATGAAAAAGTAACCTAATATAAAAAGGAAGAGTAACGTAAATTGATTATTAAATTTAGTTATATCGATGTTTACTATAGTAGTAAGTTAAACATACAGAAATACTTATAAAAAGGTAGTTCTTCAAAAAACTTCGTTGTAGTTAGTTGAAGTAAAACCGACAATTTTTAAATCTCCAATGATTTTAAATGATCATTGAAGATTTGAAGTTGTCGGTTTTTTTTATTGAGTAAATACAACTTTCTTCAAAAAAACGTTATTAATACTTTTCAGATCGATAGAAGACCTTTGTTAACGCCGTTTAGAAGGGAGAATAAATTGTGTTAGATTCTTGGAGTTTATCATTATTTTTTATGATGCTGGGTATTTCTGCAATTAGTGGTCTATTGTTTTTACATCCGCGAGTACCCCTGAGTTTTGTTCGTATTCATATTGGTTTGTTGGCTTTGCCGTCTCTAGTTTCACTATTGGTTCTTTTGAATACTAGTGTTAGTGGAGTTGTTGGTCCTTGGTCCTTGGATCCCTTAGCTTGGTTAATGGCTTTCTTTGTTCTTGGGATTGGTTTAATCATTCAACGGTATTCTGTACGTTATTTAATGGGAGATCGTTCTTATCGGAAATATTTTATGCTTTTTACGTTCACTACAGGTGCTGCTTCTATTGCATGGTTAAGTGTTGATTTACGCTTGATGGTCCTGTGTTGGGGAGCAACTCTCGTTGGTTTAACCTTACTTATTAGGTTAAATCGTGGATGGAAAGTAGCTAGTGAAGCATCTAGGGTTTCTGGCCGCTTATTTTCAATAAGTTGGTTATCCCTATTATTCGCAGTGATATGGCTCTATAAAATCACAGGTCAATGGCAGTTATCCTTAGCTCTAACAAAAGATAATTTAGCTCAACTCGGACCCTGGGAGCAAACGGGGATTAATTTATTGATTGTATTAGCGGTGATCATTCCAGCTGCTCAGTGGCCTTTTCAAAGGTGGTTAATTGAATCTGTAGTTGCTCCGACTCCTGTTTCTGCAATTATGCACGCAGGTTTAGTAAATGCAGGTGGGATTATATTAACTCGATTTTCACCTCTATTTAATGGTGATATAGCTTCTATCATGTTGCTTATTCTAGCAAGTATTTCTGTATTGATTGGATCTGGAATTAGTTTAGTCCAAGTTGACTATAAACGCCAGTTAGTAGGATCCACGATAGCGCAAATGGGATTTATGCTCATTCAGTGTGCGTTAGGTGCATATGTAGCAGCGATTAGTCATCTTATTTTACATGGTTTGTTCAAAGCTGCTCTGTTTTTACAGGCTGGTTCTGCAGTGCGTCCTTTCGAAGGAGCGTCTCGCGTTAATGAAAGATCATCCTTCTTATGGATTTTGGCTGGTCGGATTTTAGGTTTAGTTGTAGGTATTGTTTATTGGCTCATGGCTCCTGGAGAGGGGTATCAATTAATTAGTGCGTTAATCTTGGGGTGGTCATTGTCGGTTTCTTGGACACAGCTCGTAGCTCTTGGAAAGGGGATTTTGGGTCGACTTGTTGGCTTATCAATTTTAGGAGTAACGGTTACCGTCTATTTTATCATTCATAACTTCTTCTACGAGTGGTTGGATACAACCGTTTATGAGAGTGCTCAACCTCCAATGTCAGTTGTCATCATTGTCATATGTCTCTTACTATTTGGTAGTGCTATTGGTACGTGGGTTACTCGTAATCATTCTTCTGTTACCTTCGCATTAATCTACCTTTGGTTAGTCCGATTAGGTGAAGCAAAACCCAAGCTAGTAGAGAGTCACCCAAACTACCTTAAAGGATATTTATCATAAGGAGGTAATCAGTGATGGGGGTAGCATCGGTATTAAAGAAAGAAAATGTTAAAAAGAAAGATATAAATATAGATTCGCAAGAAAGAGATATTACCATTTTAATTGAATCTGCCAGCCAAGTGATTGCCCCACTTTGGCCAATTTCTACATTTGCTGCACGTAACCCGTGGATGGGACTTGAAAAGCAATCTTTCGACCACGTTGCAAGTTGGTTAAAGGATACTCGTGATATTGATATATACCCTAGTGCTTCTATGATTCTATCGGCAAAAAGTAAAGGCGAGATTGATGAGGCTTTTGTGAAGATGGGTTTACAGCATTGGCTTAATTCACATTCCTTTAATATCCCACGGGATGTGGCAGAGAGATATTGTCAGGCTGCATTAAGATTAGATCCATTACCTTCGAATCTTTTTACATCAAATAAGCTGGGGAAATTGGCAGATGAATTTAATGGAATCAATACAGATAATAATTTCTATACGCAGCCATTAAGTTCGCATATAGAGAATCAAGATGGGGAAAGGGTAGTCAATATTCTCGATTATCATTTCATCAAGTGGTGTAAATTATATCTCGATGATTCGCAGTCAGCTTGGACGATGCCAAATCGTGAGGAAGGTTTCTATCGTGCGTGGCAGCATCTCATTCAATATGATCCTGCGCTGAATAAGAAACAGCGTGATAGTTTAAAAGATTGGCCACTAGAAGCACATATTGCGATAAAAAAAGCTTTATACGAACTGAAAATCCCAAAATCAGAAACGCAGACATATCTTGAAGGTCATTTGCTATCCTTACCTGGGTGGGCAGGAATGATGCTTTGGCGTTCTAGACAATCGAGCCATGAACAGCAACTCCTTACAGAATATTTAGCTGTTCGAATTTCTATGGAGTGGGCGTTTATAAAACCATACCTACCTTTGAAAAACCAACGATCTAAGAAAAAAGTATCGATTCCTTCCCTTTTAGCATCTTGGTTCCATTGGGGGGGGCTTACAATCGAGGAATGGTCACAGATGTCTGTCGCACAACAAAACGAATATTTATCATTTGCCTACCATTTTGATGAGAAGCTAAGAAGGAAGCTTTGGTTAGAAGCTTGGGAAAAAACACACACGGATAGATTAAGTCAGAAAATCACCTCTAAACACCCTGAGACTAATGGGAATAAAATGGCCGTAGCTCAATTAGCATTCTGCATAGATGTACGATCAGAACCTTTTCGTCGTCATCTTGAAAAAGAAGGTCCGTTTGAAACCATTGGAATTGCTGGATTCTTTGGTTTACCAATTGCAACAAGTGAACTCGGAAGTAAACACAGCCACTCTTCCTTGCCAGTTATACTAAAGCCTAAGCACAAAATAAAAGAGTCTGCAGATGAGAATGAACTCAAATCATATCAACAACGAAAACAAGCAGTGAACTCCTTAAGCTATACATTTAAAAAGATGAAACAGAATGTACTATCGAGCTTACTCTTACCTGAAGTAAGTGGACCTTGGCTTAGTCTACAAATGATAGCACGTAGTTTTGTGCCAAAAGGAGTAGAACGTTTTATGCGTAACCTTCGTGAGACTTGGTTACGCAAACCTAATACAACGCTCTCGCTTAATCATTTTTATAATACAGAAGCGGAGATACATGTGGGTTTTTCTAAAAAAGAAAAAATCGATTATACACGCCAAGCATTGAAACTGATGGGGTTAACAAAGAATATTGCACCATTGGTTGTAATATGCGGACATGGTAGCCAAAGTACCAACAATCCGTATACTGCTGCTCTCGACTGTGGTGCCTGTGGTGGGGCCGCAGGTGGATTTAATGCAAGGGTTTTAGCCGCTTTATGCAACCTTCCAGAAGTAAGAGAAGAGCTTTCTTCCTCAGGAATTGAAATCCCAGAGAACACAGTTTTTGTAGCTGCTGAGCATAATACAACAGTTGATGAATTACACTGGATTTATGTTCCTGAACTTTCCGAAGCTGCACAAGAAGCATTTGATCGTATCGAAGCTATTATGCCGAAAGTAAGCCATAATGCAAATGCAGAACGTCTAGCCCAATTACCGAATATCCAAAAGAAACTTAAAAATCCGAAGTCAGAGGCACACCGATTTGCAGAAGATTGGAGTGAGATACGTCCAGAATGGGGATTAGCTCGTAATGCGGCTTTTATTATCGGCCAACGTGAATTAACTAGGGATTGTGACTTGGAAGGTAGAGCCTTCCTTCATAATTATGATTGGAACCAGGATGAAAGTGGTGCTCTCCTAGCTAACATCATTGCAGGACCAGGAACGGTGGCCCAATGGATAAATCTTCAATATTACGCTTCAACGGTAGCACCTCATTATTATGGTAGTGGAAATAAAGCAACTCAAACCGTCACAGCAGGTCTCGGTGTTATGCAGGGGAATGCAAGTGACTTGTTAGCCGGACTACCTTGGCAATCCGTCATGCAATCAGATCACGAGGCATATCATTCTCCTCTTCGGTTGCTGATTGTTATCCAAGCACCTAGCGAATATGTAGAACGATTATTAAATAATGATTCTGTATTTCGTGTAAAAGTTCAAAATGGATGGGCTAGACTTGCTAGTGTTGATCAAGAAGGACGCTGGAAAAATTGGTAACTGCTATTAGTTATTTACTACTTATCAATAAATTTAAACATAAAGAAGGAGTGTAGTATATGAATTTAGATGAAAATCAGAAAGCATTATTTTTAACGGACGTTGAAAACGGGTTAGAGTCTATTTTACAAGAAATGACTAATATTCGAGTAGAAAACATGCTGACTATACAAAGCTATGATTCTGTAATCTCACACCCTTATGGAGATATTATGAGGTCCGTTATCATTGCTATTTATCAGGAAAATGTTAAGGAGATTTTCGTTGTAGGAACAAAAGATAAGAGAACTGCCACAGTTAATGTACAAACTCAACTTGATTCAATAAAAGATAAAATCCAAACATTGGATTATCTTTTTCAAAATTGTATGCCTGAATTTTCAGGGTGTACAGTGGAAGGTTGGTTAAATGGAAAAGAAACTGGTAGTGACAATATCGTCAAAAGTGTTGATAGCATTCGTCATCATCCATTAGTTCCATCACATGTAAAAGTTAGTGGTTTAATAATAAATAAAAATGATGGAAAACTCTCAATTTTGGAGGTTCCAACTGAGAAAAAAGTCTCAAACCTTACCTGATCATCACTAGTCATCTTGCATTGGAAGGGAGAGTTAACTTCTATCCACGCGCACACGTGGAACAGTTAGTTCTATCTAAAATGCACGGGAATCATTAAGACTAATACGATGTGTAAGGAACTATGCAATAGACCAATTTTTTTGTTTGATGGGAGACGTATTATATGAAAGTATCTAAAGGTTCTTACGAATCTGAGATAAGTAAGGCAATTACACAATGGGAAAAGGACTTTCTTGGGCGTGGGTCTGTATCGGTTAAAACAGATATATTACGGGATATGATAATTGTAAATTTACAAGGTATTTTAACACCAGCTGAATATACCGTTTGTGAAACAAAAGAGGGACTGTTAACTATTAAGAAAACTCGTTCGGAATTAGTTGAATCAGGTATAGAAGATCTTAAGGATATTATATTAAATATAACTGGAGAAAAAGTGAAGAGTTTTCATACTGATATAAGCTCTCGTACAGGTGAACGAGTGATGTTATTTAAATTATTTAATGATCTTGAGAAAAAAATTTTGATGTAAAGAAACAGTTTGTCGCCTATATATATAAGTAAAAAAAGCGCAAGATGTCTACTCTCCATTTTAGACATTTTGTGCTTTTTGGTTTTACATGACCGGGCTCTTCATGGTCGTCGTTTTTATCGGTCCAGGTATCAAATAAAAGCAAGTTGCGTTTTTTTATTATTTTTTTAATTCCTAGTTTACAGATAGGTATAATATGGATTATAGTAAGGTAACAGATAAAAAGCTTACTAATGGAGGCGAAACAGATGGCAGAAACATATCCGGTTATCGAGGGAGCGGAAGAATTTTTCTTCGAGGGAAGTGAAGTAGGAGTACTAATATCTCATGGATTTCTTGGGACACCTCAAAGTGTACGGTATATTGGGGAAGAGTTTGCAAGATTAGGGTACTCGGTGTTAGCTCCTAGATTAAAGGGACACGGAACTCACTATAAAGATATGGAAGCTTGCTCATATCAAGACTGGTTCTCTTCATTAGAAAAAGCCTATTTACAATTAAAACAACATTGTTCATCTATTTTTGTTATCGGACAGTCAATGGGAGGAACACTATCTCTTCGTTTAGCTCATCGTCACAAAGAAATAAAGGGGCTTCTCTTAATAAACGCCGCTTTAGAAGTTCCAGCCTACGACTATTTAAAAGATCAAGTTGAACCAAGGTTTATAGATGAGTCAGAACCAGATATTCATGCAAAGAATGTTCATGAAATTACTTACTCGAAGGTACCATTAAAAGCGGTTCATGAATTACAAAGGGTCATGAAGGATACGTTAAGCATCCTACCTGAGATTGAAAGCCCGGTTTTAGGAGTCCGCTCAAGTGTGGATCATGTGGTTCCACCAGGAAATACCGACTATATCCTTCAAACGGTACACTCTACTAATAATGAGAGGCTCATATTACCAAATTCCTACCATGTGGCATCTATGGATTATGATAAAGACGAAATTGTGAAAAGTGGACATCAGTTTATTCAACAGTTAGTCGCAAAGGAACTGGTGTTAAGTTAATTTCATCTTAACGTGTATGAAAAATAAACGGAGAAACTCCGGCTAAATTGGGAAATACCCATATTTCCTTAGAACTAAGGGGAGTTTTTCCGTTTATATTATCCAAATCTTTGGATTTTGGCTTATTTAGAGCAGTTAATCGGAATATCTCCCCTTATATCCGCTTCTTAAGCTTCCCCTATATACATTAGCAGGAAATTCTCCGCCTATGAATTATCTTACCTGTGCAAATTGACGTTTTGCAAACTCCCTCTTCTTTTTTTATCTCAGAGTCGAAATTTGTAGAAATATTTTGAGCATTGCGAAATAAAACCTCTCCCATTTCTATACTCAAAACTAGAATTTGGCACTATAATAGTAATAATTGCACAGGTAAAACGGACTATAGGGGTGTATGGAATGTTAACAGAGGGGAGTCTTTCCTTACAATTAGTAGGATCGGTGCTAGCGGAAGATGTGTATGCAAAGAACAAATCGATTCCACTACTAAGAAGAGGCACGGTATTAAACGAAAGACATATCTTTGTTTTACAAAGTCACTTGAATCATAACAATTTGCGTTTGGATACGTGTTCAATTAACCAACCGTCTATTAGTGTTGAAAAACTAGAACAGAACTACAAGGAATCACTTGGACAGTTAAAAACGATTTTCGAAGATTTGGAAGCAACTATAAATGGTAGCGCTTCCAACCAACCATTACAAAAGCTCGAGCATATGTATACACCGATGCTGAATACGATTGTAGCGGAAGATGAGCATTTTGAGTTACTCAAACTCCTTAGGAAGGATGATGAGTTCACATATGTTCATTCGTTAAATGTAGCCGTCGTCTCTTCCATTATCGGAAAGCTATTAGCTATGGATAAATCAGAAATATTGCTGCTTGGGGAAACAGGAATATTACATGATATCGGCAAGCTTGCGATCCCACTTTCGGTGTTAAAAAAGAACGGAAAACTAGATCCTGAAGAATGGGAGCTGATCCGAAACCATACCGTTGAAGGGGTACAAATTCTGAAAAGTATGGGTGAGACTCGCTCGAAGGTGATTATGGGAACACTTATGCATCATGAACGATTAGACGGTTCTGGGTATCCGTATGGTGTTCGAGAAGATGTTATTCCTTTTCATGCCCAAATCATCTCGGTTGCTGATACGTATGACGCCATTACGGCGGTCCGTCCATATAAGGGGGAGCAGTCACCGATCGTTGCTGTCATGATTTTAATGGAGGAAACCGCAAAGGGAAAGTTCAACTCAGCGATTACAGTACCATTTACCAAATACTTAATGGACCAATTTATCGGAAAAAAAGTCGTGTTAAATACAGGGGAGCAAGGGACCATCATTACGGTGTACGAGGATATGCCACATTGTCCACTTGTGTATTTAGGTGATAATCATTATGTAGATTTACGTTATGACTTTACACGCTCATTAAAGGATGTTGTTTCATTTTAAAAGATAAGAAAGTATAGATTTTCGACTTTGAAAATTGTCTAGCTCCAGTGCCCTAGCGCCTAGTGTCCTTCGCTCTCCGCCCTACGATAAGTCAACATCGAATCGCCTCTGGCTCTTCGTGTTTCCTTTATCTCAGTTGGAGCGCTCCAGGCCATACGGCGCTGACCAGGGCGCTTGCGCTTTTCTTAACAATGGGGGGAAATGATATGGACAGAATTCAGTATATGCAGGAGAGAAACAAGCTCGTCACGATCTTACTGTGGATTTGCTTTGCCTTAGGTCTTGCTAGTAACTTTGCTGCAAACGTTAGCACACAGGGAATGGTTACGTTTGCCATTGTTGGTTTCACACTTGTTTCGAGCATTACGACATTAACCGTAACCAAAAAGTTTACACTACATATTCATTACATCGTGGCTGTTGGGATCGCGATTCTTATTTTCTTTATGGTCTCTAGTTCTCCAAAGCTATCAAGCTACTTAATGATCTATTTTGCTTTAGCGGTTGTTATGATTTATAACCAAGTGGGATCCATGGCCATTACGGGAGTGATCGGCTTAGCTCTGAGCAATTATTTCTTTTTCAAATTTAATGAGCAAATGTTTTACGGTGCTGACGTTTCGATCTTAATTTCATTGAATGTCATCAATATAGTGACGTTAATGATGTTCCTCACACAGGCTCGACTCACTTCAAGACTTACCCAAAAGATGGAAGCCGACGGAATTGAGTTGAAGCAAGGTAAAGAACAAGTGGATGAATTGCTAGAGAAAGTAAAAGAGTCGGTAGGTGTGCTTCAAAACTTTAGTCTCGCTTTTAAAAGAAATATTGAGAAAACCAATCAAATTTCTGTTGAACTGACCTCAGCTTTCTCCGAAATATCAAAAGGAATGGAGACTCAAGCAAGCTCCGTAACCGGCATGAATGAGACGATGCAATTGTCAGGAGAGATGATTCGTAGGGTCGTAACATCCGCTCAAACGCTGCACCAAATCTCTTTAGAAACAGAGCACACGTCGCAGGTAGGCACAGAAAAAATTCACACGCTTGAAACAGAAATGAAAGATGTATATGACTCAGTCGAAAATACAAGTCAATTGATGAAAGAGCTCAATGATCAAACCCAGCAAATCGGGGCGATTGTTTTAAAAATTAGAGAAGTCACCAATCAAACGAACCTACTTGCCTTAAATGCAGCGATTGAAGCAGCTCGTGCAGGAGAAGCAGGTAAGGGCTTTGCGGTGGTAGCTGGGGAAGTTCGTAAGCTCGCAGAAACCTCTCAAGCATCGACACATGAAATCGAAGCCATTCTAGATGGAATTCAAAGACAGACGATTCAAGTAACCGGCCAAGTACAAGGCGGCCAGCTGGCGGTTGAAAAAGGACTAGAAATGACCCAGCAAACAAGTCAAACCTTCCAGTCGATGCTCGCCTCTTCAAAGCAAGGACTACAGCAAGCAGAAGAAGTAGAAAAAAGTCTCGTTAACTTCTCTAAAAACTCAGAAGTGGTTATCGACGAAATCTCCTCGCTATCCAGTGTTTCCGAGCAGTCCAGTGCGGCAGTAGAAGAAGTACTAGCAAGCGTCGAAGAGCAATCCAACCAAATCACCCAAGTAGTCGAGAGTTTCAAAGAACTAGAAACCTTAACACAACAACTCGCCACACTCGTCGTCCGGAATTAATTCATAACTCGTCCCTTACACACATATAGTGGTTATACAAAGACATCTCACAACTTTGTGGGATGTTTTTTGTATAGTTAATAAAATGGGGTTATTTCTCCTGGAGGGAGCCTTTGTTGCGTAGTAACAACAGCTCACGGAAGGAGAAATAGACCCTTAAACCGACACAAAGTTAACGCCGAAAAAATAGTGCTTTTCTTTTAGGGAGGATTTTTCATGAATCGAAAATGGGTCGCCTTGCTAATGACAGGATCATTGCTAACAGGTGCTGGAGGAACATATGGGTTTTTGCATTATACTGGTGCGTTAGCGGCAGAGTCCAAGGTGGAATTACATACCGGAAGTAATGACGAGGGAACTCCTCAGACTATTAATCTAGAAGAATTGGATAAAGTCGAAAAAGCCTACGAGTTAATTTTAAATAGTTATGTAGAAAGTGTGGATCAATCAAAGCTCATCGAAGGTGCGATTCAAGGCATGCTCACCACACTCGATGATCCGTATTCCGTGTACATGGATAAAGAAACGGCCAAACAATTTAGCAGCACACTCGAATCTTCGTTTGAGGGGATTGGGGCAGAGGTAGGGCTAGTCGATGGCAAAATTGTCATCGTATCACCATTTAAAGACTCGCCAGCTGAAAAAGCAGGCTTGCGTCCAAATGACCAAATCCTATCGGTGGATGGAGAAAGCTTGGACGGGGTGGACCTCTATGAAGCAACCCTAAAAATCCGAGGCGAAAAAGGAACTAAGGTAAAGTTGGAAATCGCACGTAGTGGCTTGAATGAGCCTCTTGTTGTCAACGTGAAGCGCGATGAAATTCCACAAATCACGGTGCATAGTGATGTGAAAAAGCAGAATGGGAAAGAAATCGGTTATCTTGAGATCACTACATTCTCAGAGGAAACGGCTAAAGAGTTTAAAAAGGAGTTAAAGGCGCTTGAAGATCAAGGGATCGATGGATTACTGATTGATGTGCGTGGCAATCCAGGTGGACTATTATCGAGCGTGGAGGAAATTTTAAAAGAATTCGTGTCAAAGGAAAAACCATTCGTTCAAATTGAGAAACGAGATGGTGAAAAGATGCGTTATTTTTCAAACCTAACCAAGGATAAGGACTATCCTGTTGCCGTGTTGATCGATAAAGGTAGTGCCTCTGCCTCGGAAATTCTTGCTGGTGCATTAAAGGAAGCGGAAGGGTTCCAATTGATCGGGGAAACCACTTTCGGAAAAGGAACCGTTCAGCAGGCTGTGCCGATGGGAGATGGCAGCAATATTAAGCTGACATTGTTTAAGTGGTTAACTCCTGATGGCAATTGGATTCACAAAAAGGGAATTGAACCTGATGTGAAGGTGGTTCAATCGGAGCTCTATCACACGCATCCGCTCCAGCTCACCGAGGCATTAGAAAAGGATATGAACAATGAGCAAATCAAAAACGCCCAGCAAATGCTGAAGGCACTTGGACTTGACCCAGGTCGAGAGGACGGCTACTTTAACGACCGTACCGAAACGAGCGTCATGGCCTTCCAACGTCAACACAATTTAGAGATGACGGGGAAAATTGACAGCAAAACAGCCAGTGCTCTAGAAAGTGCAGTGATTGAAGCAATGAAGAAGGATAGCAACGACACCCAGCTTCAGACGGGACTTCGGTTGTTGGCGAAATAAGATTGACCCTCTTATCCTCATGGGTAAGGGGGGATTTTTGTTATGGAAGGTCCGTGAATATTCCCCTAAATCCCCTTATCCACTATTATCCAAAATATTTCTAATATCGAATTCTCCTTTCATTTGGTAAAATAAAGATTAATAGGAAAGTTCGGAAATAGATTGATAAGGTTGGTGGCTAGTTTGGTTCTAGAGTGGCTATTAGAAATGGCTTGGGGATTCGCAAAACTATTAATACATCCAGTGTTTTACTTCACATTCCTACTCGCGGCATTTTTAGGAGTTTCTCGAGTAAAAAGGGAGCGAAGTCATTTTCACGTTCGCGCCGAAAATGCCTACTATGAGCTCCGTCAATTACTACCGCTCGGACTATTGCTCGGATCTGTCCTGTCGATTATCATGATCGCCGCGGGAGTGGTCATTCCGCTAGCGGCCATCCTGTTTATCGCAGCAATTACCATAGTCCTAAGCATTCGTGTACGCCTGCTATCATCGGTATACACCGTGGGTCTCACCTTCTTCGCCCTCTTTTTCACAGCGGGCAAAGACTGGAGTATCCCGATTTTCCCAGAGCTCTTCAGCAGTCTAGAAGACAAGCTCTACCCGTCCATCACGGTCCTTCTAGCTCTACTAGTCATTGCAGAAGGCATTCTTATTTTGAAAAATGGAAAGAAGGGGACCTCGCCTAAGCTTATGAATAGCAAGCGCGGCCAACGAGTAGGCGTTCATGAACTCAAGCGAGTGTGGATGTTGCCGCTTCTTCTGTTAATCCCTGGAGATGCCCTCCAGCAGCTTCCGTTTGAATGGTGGCCAGTGTTTGATGTAGGTGGGGAAGGCTACGGACTACTACTAGTTCCGTTTGCACTCGGTCATTATCAGCATATTCAAGGAGCACTGCCAACCCAGGCAGTCACACATGTTGGAAAACAAATCATGGCCCATGGTTTCGTTCTAACAGCCATCGCCATTGCATCCTATTGGCTGCCGATTTTATCATTAGCGGTTGTTGCGATCGGAATCATAGGTCGCGAGGTGATCTACTTTAGCCAAAAGACGAAGGAAGAGAGCGGTCCCTTCTATTTTTCCAAGCGCAATCAAGGTGTCATGATTTTAGGAGTGCTTCCATATTCTCCTGCACAAAAAATGCAGCTATCCGTTGGGGAGATTGTTTCTAAGGTGAATGGAACCATCGTGCATAACGAAGCAGAGGTCTATGAAGCGCTCCAGCGGAACCGCGCTCACTGTAAGCTTGAAGTGTTAGACGTCAATGGACAGATTCGCTTTGTTCAGCGAGCTCTTTATGAAGGTGATCATCATGAGTTGGGAATTCTGTTTGTTCAAGATGAAAAGAAGTGGGGAACGGAAGCGGTTTGATTAAAGTTTCCATAAGCGGAATATTCCAAATAGAAATGGCACCTAGAACAAATAAGTTAGCAATTTAAATTCATAGGAATACTACCTAATCAAGAGAACGCAATCAATCATTGCGTTCTTTTTATATTGTCAGCAACTTATTGCCAAATCCCTATTAACCATATCTTTTGGCAGAATGTACAATGTGAGACAATACACATTGTACATCCCATTGATGTACATCACCATGGTAATAATTTGGAATGAAAACGTGTACATTTTTATTTTTATGAATGATACTATGTAACCAAGGAGGACATGACAATGGATTTAGACGAGAGAAGCAGTCAAATACTTCATGAAATTCTTATTAATCCGAGTATAAAAAACAAGGATCTGGAAGAGCGGTTTTCTCTTAGCAGAAGACAGGTCGGATATAGCATTAACAAAATTAACGATTGGTTAATAGCGACAGGTTTACCTGAGATCAAAAGAACAAAGTCTGGATTATTTCTTCTAAATAAAGTGCATTTTACAACTCTCCTAAATGAAAATGCCTTAGATGAAACAGATGCATACATTCTTTCTGAAAACGAAAGAGTAAATCTATTGATACTCATGCTATTAAGCAGAAGTGAAGAACTTTCACTTTACCATTTTACTTCGTGCCTTAGTGTAAGTCGTAATACTATAATTAACGATCTAAAAAATGCTCAACTCCAGCTTGATATCTTTGATTTAACAATTAAGTACTATAGGCAGTATGGCTACCTTATCGAAGGTAAGGAGTTTAATAAGCGACAGCTATTGATTAACATCATCTTTAAAACGATTGAAATGACGAATGGAAAAAGGTGGATCGGGGAGATAACTTCCATTCCACTATCAGAGATTGAAACCTTTCATGAACGTGTGGAAGAGGTTGAAAGAAAATTAAATTTAAAGTTTACTGATGAAAAAATCGAATCAATGCCCTACATACTCATATTACTTCTAAGACGCATTACTCAAGGGAAATTAATTGAACCTTTTCACATTCATTATTATGAGCTGTCTGATACGAAGGAATTTCAAGCAGCAGAAGAGCTTTTACAGGATTTAGATCAAATCCCAATGGAAGAAAGATTATTTATCACATTACACCTTTTAACAACAAATGTATCCTCTTCCGAACGCAATGCAGACAATACATTTCCTGAATTATATCATTCTATTAGTCTTATGCTCTCTCTATTTGAGAAAAATGCATGTGTACGATTACAAGAGAAAGATCAGCTTTTAAATAAAATCCTTCTACATGTTAAACCAGCATATTACAGAATTAAATTTAAGCTATCGATTACAAACCCATTAGAAAACACAGTAAGCAATGAATTTAAGGAGCTACATCATCTTGTAAGAAAATCTATGAGACCATTAGAACAGCTTATTGGAGGAAATATTCCGGAGAGCGAATCCACTTATTTTACCATGCTTATCGGCGGTTGGCTTTCTAGACAAGGGGATAGCCTCCAAAAGAAAATTAAAGCTCTCGTTGTTTGTCCGAAGGGGATTTGTGTATCAAGATTACTTGAAAGTACCTTACGAGAATTGTTTCCAGAGTTTGTATTTATTGATGCTTTGTCAGTCAGAGAATTTCATGCTTATACACTTGATTATGACCTTGTCTTTACTACCACTTTTCTACAAACGAATCGGAAACAAATCCTTGTTAAAACGTTTCTGGAAAGAGAAGAAAAATATCGGTTGCGAAAACAGGTAATGCAGGAGCTAAACGGCTACACACCGTCGGTTATGAATGTGTATCACGTAATCGATATTATTGAAAAACATGCGACCATTGAGAGTCGAGAGCAGCTACAAAAGGAGCTTGAATCACATTTTCGCCTAGATCATACACCAAATTTGGCGAAACCTATGGAGTTACCGAAGAGAAATTTAAATGAGCTTATCGTACCTGAAACGATCACCTTAGAAAAAAGGATGAATTCGTGGCAGGAAGCACTTCAAATTTGTTCAAGACCTTTAGTTAAGAGTGGTAGTGTTACACCCTCATATGTAGAGGAAATGCTTCGGTTGTACGACAACGAAGACCCTTATATTATTATCGGGAACAATATAGCCATACCACACGCAGATCCTGAAAGTGGTGTAAACGAGGTTAGTATGAGTCTTCTTAGGCTAGAAGAACCTGTTCAATACAATGAATATTCAGTTCGAATCATTATTACAATTGCTGCTTTAGATAAACACCAGCATTTAAGAGCATTGATGCAGCTCATGAAGTTAGCTAGTAATCAGGAGGATACTAAAAGGTTGATCGAATCAAAGTCATCAGCTGAACTTCTCCAGGTGATTTCGAAATACTCAGCTGTCTAATAATCTATCTTGTGAAAGGGGGGATGCTTAAAAATACAAACTTAGTAAAACTATAAACGAAAGTAAGGAGAAGAATGAAAATGGACACCGTTTGTCTAGAAGAATCACTCATAATGGTAGACTTGGATGGAACAACAAACGAAGAAGTTCTTCAAAACATGGCTAGAAATTTATACGAACAAGGTGTCGTCAAAGAAAGCTATATTGATGCAGTGATCGAAAGAGAGAAGACTTTTCCAACAGGCCTGCCAACACTAGGATGTTCTGTCGCAATTCCACATACGGACATTGAGCATGTGAATAGAAAAGCCATTAGTGTGGCTGTTTTAAAAAACGAAGTGGATTTTGGAATTATGGGGGAAATGGGAACCGTTACTCCAGTGAAGCTTGTCTTTATGCTTGCAATGGATCAACAGCATGCTCAATTAAAATTACTTCAAAGCTTAATGCAAATCTTTCAAAATGAAGAAACTTTGAATGAAATATCAAGGGAACATAATAAAGAAAAAATCATTGATTTACTTGAAAGTAAATTAAATCATTAGAGGGGCAGGGGTTTTCTATGAAGAAAAAGACGATTTTGGTAGCATGTGGTGCAGGTATTGCAACTTCTACAGTGGTAAATGAGGCAATTCTAGAAATGTGTAGTGCAAACAACATCCAGGCTAACTTAGTTCAGTGCAAAATAACTGAGGTATCAGGATATTTAGATTCTGCTGACTTACTTGTGACAACAACTATAACTGGTAAGGATTACCCATTCCCAGTCATCAACGCAAGAGCTTTCTTAACAGGAATTGGATTAGATGATGTGAAGCAGCAGATTCTTGAGGAAATTAAAAAATGATTTAATCGTTTTTTATAACTGTTTTCGAAAGCAGTTGTTTCCTTAACGAAAATCATGATTTTGTAAAACCCGTCTTTCTTAGCTATGGGTGAAGATAGGTTCATGTGAAACGACGTATCCGAAAACAGAGTAGTAGAAAAGTATTGTACTTAGTTTGAGGAGGAAGAAATATGAAGGACATGGTTGAAGCTTTACAGGCATTTTTAGGACTAGGACCAACGGTTATTTTACCAGTAGCCATCTTTCTTCTAGGTATGCTTTTTGGTCAAAAGCCAGGCAAGGCATTTCGTTCAGGTTTAACGATCGGCGTTGGATTTATCGGTATTTTCATGGTCGTAGATTTGCTAGTTAATAATCTTGGACCTGCCGCTAATGGGATGGTTGAGAGGTTTGGAATAGAATTAAATGTGATTGACGTTGGTTGGCCAGGTGCAGCAACTATATCATGGGCATCGCCAATCGCAGCATTTATTATTCCTCTAGGGCTAGTGATTAATATCATCATGCTTGTAACAAAAACGACGAAAACGATGATGGTAGATATTTGGAACTTCTGGCACTTCACATTTGCTGGTGCAGTAGTTTACGCATTATCAGGTAGTATCGTTCAAGCTTTAATTGCTGCAGTTATTTTCCAAATTATCATTCTTAAAATTGCTGACTGGACAGCACCTATGCTAGAAAACTACTTTCAGCTACCAGGAATTTCGATTCCAACAGGAAGTACAGCATCTTATGCACCAATTGGTATTCCACTTGTTTGGTTAATTCAGAAAATTCCGGGAATAAAAAATCTTCACGCTGATCCAGATACCATTCAAAAAAGATTTGGTGTTTTCGGTGAACCAATTTTTATGGGTCTTATCTTAGGTATTGGGCTTGGTGCGCTGGCTGGTTATGGCGCTGGGGACATCATAAAAGTCGGTATGGCAATGGGTGGGGTAATGTTCCTTATGCCTAGAATGGTTAAAATTCTAATGGAAGGATTACTGCCAGTATCAGAAGCTGCTCGTAATTTCTTAAGTAAAAAGTTCGGTGCAGACAATATTTACATCGGATTAGACGCGGCTGTAGCCATCGGACATCCATCAGTCATAGCAACAGCTCTTATTCTTGTACCTATTACCGTTGCATTAGCAGTTATTTTACCTGGTAACAATCTATTGCCATTCGGCGACTTGGCAACTATTCCATTTATCGTTGCGTTTATTGTCGGTGCAGCAAGAGGGAATATTATCCACTCTGTTATCGCAGGTACTGTAGTTATCGCATTATCACTTTACATGGCAACAGATCTTGCTCCGCTTCACACCCAAATGGCCATTGATGCACACTTTGATATGCCTGAAGGAACCAACATGATCTCTAGTATCGACCAAGGCGGTAACCTAGTAAACTATGTTGTTTATAAGCTCTTTGCACTTTTTAATTAGGGCTATAAATAGCAAGAGCTAATACATGCAAAAATGCAGCATTAGCTCTTGAAATCTCGACTTAAATTGGCGTTTAATTCGAGAGGCTTAGAGACGGGAATCTCTAAAAAATATAATTTGATTTAACAATACTATAATTAATACCTTTTGTCAAAAATGGCTATTTTCTACCTAAGATTTATACGTGATACCGACAGTAGTATGCCGTATAGACAAGGATTGGCTATTGACAAAGAGTAGTCATTAGAAAACAGCCTTTTAAAAGAAATCCTTTTAGGAGGAAACGAAATGAAATCACTTGTAAAATTAGAACCAGGCTTCGGACACCTAGAATTAATAGACGTTGAGGAGCCAACGGTAGGCGAAGATCAGGTAAAAATACTTGTAAAATATGCTGGAGTTTGTGGTACTGACCTCCATACCTACGAGGGTAAATACAAAGTAAATGCACCAGTCACTCTAGGACATGAGTTTTCTGGAGAAGTAGTAGAGGTTGGTTTGAATGTTAAAGACATTCAAGTTGGAGATCGTGTGACTTCAGAGACGACCTTTACTATTTGTGGTAAATGTAAGTATTGTCAATCGAAAAATTATAATTTATGCAGTGATCGAAAGGGTTTAGGTACACAGCAAGATGGTGGATTTGCCAAATACGTTATTGCTAGGAAGGAAAGTGTTCATAAACTTCCTGAAAACGTTAGTTATTTATCAGCCTCATTAACTGAGCCCTTAGCTTGTTCACATCATGCGATTGAAAAAGGTCGTATCCAACCAGGTCAAGTTGTTGTTGTATTAGGTCCTGGACCAATCGGACTTCTTACAGCTCAAATTGCAAAGCACAAAGGAGCAACAGTGGTAATTACAGGTCTAGAAAAAGATGAACACCGCTTAGAAAAAGCCGTTGAGCTTGGTATTGACCATATTGTTAATATTCAAGAAAAAGATGTAAAGCAAATTGTAAATGAAATAACAGAGGGTTATGGTGCGGATGTGGTGCTAGAGTGTACCGGTGCACCACCTGCCCTTTCCATGGGATTAGATTTGCTACGAAAGAAAGGGCGTTACGTCCAAGTAGGTATTTTTGCAACCCCTGAAATAGTAGTTGATTTTGAAAAAATCATTCAGAAAGAAATAGAAGTCATTGGTTGTAGAAGCCAAAACCCATTTGACTGGGAGCCTTCACTCCAATTAATGAACGAATCACGCGTAAGAGCGGATGCACTAGTGACCCATCAATTTACGATTTCTGAATGGCAAAAAGCTTATGAAACGATCAAAAGTGGCGAAGCAATTAAAGTAGTGTTAACACCTGTTGAATGAATAAACGCACAGGGAAACTATTAAGGAATACAGGCTAGTCTTCGAGTCCGTGGACTAGCCCGTAGTTTACGTGTGAAAAATTGAAGGAGTAAGGTGAATATTATGGTAGAAAGTATGATCGATTACGCATTAGGACCACATGGCAGATTTTTAAGTGAGTATTATATGCAATATCAATTTCCCATCAACAGTGCGGTTTTTGCTATTGCTGTCTATCGGTTAACTGTATCCAGATTGAAGAAAAGAAAGCTCCAGAATTCCACACGTGCTACGGGCCTCGAAGACATAAAAGTTGACTGATTGCGTTTCGGAAAAGAGGAGGCCAAAGATGAAAGCAGCAGTTCTTTATTCTGAAAATTATTTTGTGTACGAAGAAGTTGATATTTCGCCTTGTCAAAAAGATGAAGTGAAAATAAAAGTAATGGCTGCGGGCATTTGTGGGTCAGACACACATAAAATGACAAGCAAATGGAAGTATGATCTTCCAGCTATCATGGGTCATGAATTCTCAGGTGTTATTGTAGAAAAAGGTAGTGATGTTAGCCATTTAAATCTTGGGGAGAGAGTAGTTGGTATCCCTTTTCTACCATGCCATTCATGTGAATATTGCAAAAGAGGGCAATTTTCATTATGTGAAAATTACGGAATGATTGGTTCTAAGTCTCCAGGTGCGTTTGCCGAATATGTCAATATAAAAGCAACCAATGTTCTTCCGGTAGGAAATATGAGATTTGAAGAGGCGGCCATGATTGAACCTTTAGCTGTAGCCCTGCATGGTGTTTTAAATATTTCTCCGCGTATAGGTGATGTGGTTGCGGTATTTGGTGTTGGGACGATTGGAATACTCGTCATTGAATGGCTAAAAGTATCTGGTGTACAAGAAATCATTGCTATTGATATTTCGGAAGAGAAACTAGATTACGCTAAGTCAATCGGTTGTAAACGTACCATCAATCCATTAAAAGAAGATTTAGCAAGAAAAATAAAAGAATACACAAACGGTCTTGGTGTGGATATCGCCTTAGAATGTGCCGGATCAAAAATTACGCAGGAACAATGCTTGCTTGTTATAAGGAAACAGGGGAAAGTTGGTTATCTAGGAATTGCTTATTCAGATGTTTTACTTTCGGAACAAGCATTTGAAAATATTTTTCGAAGAGAACTTACCTTAAAGGGCTTTTGGAATTCTTATTCTGCACCATTCCCTGGTGAGGAATGGACAAAAAGTATAGAGTTTCTTTTACAGAAAAGAATTCAAATACATGATCTTATATCTCACCGCTTTCATTTAGAGGAAACTCAAAAAGCATTCAATATGATCATAAATCGAGAAGAACCATTTAATAAGGTGTTGATTTTACCCAATGGGCAAGAAGCCATTGATCAAGAAGAGATGACTAAACATTGTTTTGTGAAGTAATGAACAATGAGAAAAAGAGGAGATCCATATGAAAATAGCGCCTTCAATATTAGCAGCAGATTTTTGCCATTTAGAGGACCAAATGCAGCTTTTAGAACAAAGCAATATTAGCATGCTTCATATTGATGTGATGGACGGAAACTTTGTTCCCAATATTACCTTTGGTCCAGATCAAATCAAAATGCTTCGGCAACGTTCAAAGCTCATTTTTGATGTTCATTTAATGGTACAAAATCCAGATTGGATTATTCCGATTGTCGCTGAGGCAGGGGCGGATATCATTACCATTCATCAGGAAGCAACAACGCATCTCCATCGAAGTCTGCAGCTAATAAAGAAATACAATCGGCGAGCCGGTGTAGTCCTAAATCCTGCTACCCCTATTGAAACAATTAAGCATGTTCTAGATGAAATTGACATGATTCTACTTATGACCGTTAATCCAGGTTATGGTGGTCAGAGCTTCATTTCAAGTGTGTTACCGAAAATTCAGGAAGCAAAAAAGCTTGTAGAAGGTAGAAATATAGACATCGAGGTTGATGGGGGAATTAACCTCGAAACAGCCAAGCTATGTGTAGAAGCAGGTGCCAATGTAATCGTTGCAGGTTCATACACATTTCATGGTGATGTTAAGGAGAATGTAGAGAAGCTAACTAGAGTAATAAACAAACAGGGGGCAACCGTATGAAAATCGCATTAGGCTGTGACCATGGTGGATATTTGTTGAAGGAGTCTATTAAGCATCACTTAGAGAAAAAAGGATTCGAATGCCTAGATTACGGAACTCACTTTACAGAAAGTGTTAATTATCCCTTATATGCAAAAAAAGTGGGAGATTCGGTTGCCAATCTAGAATGTGAATTAGGTATTCTTTGCTGTGGAACAGGTATTGGAATGTCCATTGCTGCTAATAAAATTCAGGGTGTTCGTGCGGCAGTTGTAAGTGATACATTTTCCGCGAGAGCAACCAGAGAGCACAATAACAGCAATGTGCTATGCCTAGGTGAGCGGGTATTAGGAGAGTCACTTGCACTAAACATTGTTGACATCTGGCTCGAAGCAGAATTTCAGGGTGGTCGACACCAAGAGCGACTCGCTTTAGTGGAACAGCTAGAAATATCTTTAAAATCTAAAACTATATAGATCTATTACGACGAACTGCTAACAAAAGGAGTGTCAGTATGAGTTCAATAGAAATGAAAAAAACAGTAGATGAATTAGCAATTAACACCATTCGCACATTATCCATCGACGCCATTGAAAAGGCAAATTCAGGACATCCGGGAATGCCAATGGGTGCTGCACCAATGGCTTACGCACTTTGGGCAAAGGAAATGATTCATAACCCCAAAAATCCTAATTGGTTCAACCGAGATCGCTTCGTTTTATCAGCGGGTCACGGATCCATGCTCCTATACAGCTTATTGCACTTGTTTGGTTATAATGTCATGCTAGATGACTTGAAAAATTTCCGCCAATATAAGAGTAAAACACCGGGTCATCCTGAATTCGGGCATACACCTGGTGTAGATGCAACAACAGGTCCACTTGGTCAAGGGATAGCGATGGCAGCAGGGATGGCGATGGCCGAGCGTCATTTGGCAGAAACCTACAATCGCGAAGGCTATCCTATTGTCGATCATTTTACTTATTGCATCTGTGGTGATGGAGATCTGATGGAAGGAGTATCAGCAGAAGCTGCTTCATTAGCAGGTCATTTAAAGCTTGGACGCTTAGTAGTACTTTATGACTCCAATGATATTTCTTTAGACGGTGACTTGAGCCTTACATTCTCCGAGAATGTCCAACAACGTTTTGAAGCATATGGCTGGCAAGTGCTCAGAGTAGAAGATGGAAATGATGTAACTGCTGTCCAAAATGCTGTGGAACGTGCAAAGCTTGATGATCAAAGACCAACACTTATTGAAGTGAAAACAACCATTGGCTTTGGTTCTCCTAATAAAGGTGGGAAATCTGATTCTCACGGTTCTCCGCTTGGCCCGAAGGAGACGGAACTGACGAAAGCAGCCTATGAATGGGAAGAAAAAGAGCCATTCCATGTACCAAATGAAGTGAGAGAGCACTTCCAACAATTTGCAAGCATTGGTAAGCAATTTGAAGATCAATGGAACTCCCTTTTCGAGAGCTACAAACAACAATACCCTGAGCTTTCACAGCAGCTGGAACGTGCAATCAAAGGTGAATTGCCTGAAGGATGGGAACAAAATCTACCACAGTTTTCAAAAGGTGAAAAAATGGCAACTCGTGCATCTTCAGGGAAAATGCTAAATGCAATCGCAAAAAAAGTCCCGCAATTAATTGGTGGTTCTGCTGATCTCGCGTGCTCGAATAAAACAACATTAACTTTTGAAGGAAACTTTGGGGTGGATGGATATCAAGCACGAAACATTTGGTTTGGAGTTCGAGAATTTGGAATGGGTGCGGCGTTAAACGGAATGGCTTTACATGGAGGAGTTAAAGTATTTGGGGCAACATTCTTTGTATTCTCCGACTACTTAAGACCAGCAATGCGTCTGTCTGCATTAATGAAGCTACCTGTTACTTATGTATTTACTCATGATAGTATTGCAGTTGGTGAAGATGGGCCCACACATCAACCAATCGAGCATCTAGCATCATTACGTGCTATGCCAGGATTGTCATTAATTCGCCCTGCTGATGCAAAGGAAACTGCAGCAGCTTGGAGATTAGCCGTGGAAAGTGAGAGCAACCCAACCGCTCTAGTACTAACTCGTCAGGATCTACCAACACTTGAAATGTCTGAAGATGAAGTATTTGAAGGTGTTCAAAAAGGTGCCTATGTGGTATCTAAGGCAGCCAAAGAAGCAGAGGGTTTACTATTAGCTAGTGGTTCAGAAGTGGCCCTCGCAATTGATGCACAAAAGCTTCTCGAAGAAGATAAGATCTATGTTTCCGTTGTGAGCATGCCAAGTTGGGATCGTTTTGAGAAGCAAACGAAGGAATATCGCGAAAGCGTCCTTCCTAAAGGGCTTCTAGCAAAATTTGCAATCGAAACAGCATCTTCCTTAGGTTGGAGAGAATATATCGGAGAATATGGTGAGGTCTTATCTATTGACCACTTTGGCGAATCAGCACCAGCGAATCAGTTGCTTGAAGAATATGGATTTACTGCCAAGAATGTTGCAGAAAGATTTAAAGCTCTTTCAGCAAAGATTAACTAAATTAATTTTTTAAAACTCTATTTTTAACGGACTGTAGACAAACTCTCAAAGTATTTTGAGTTTGATTGCAGTCTTTTTACTTTATGGCTCTGTTAAATATAAATGTTGATATTTCTCCCTGTCAGGTTTCTTAGTAAAACACTTTTAAGAACGCACATTAAATAGGCTTTGAATTTTTGACATACGAATCAAAGGTAAAAGGTCGAATGAGAAAAAACCTCAATGGTCCATTTTAGCTATAGTTGAACAGGACTTTCCTATCAAATTAATATGTTTGTAAAACATAATTTACTAAATATGGTATATTTGTATAATGGTGTATTGACTTACATACTAGGGGAGAAAATAATATGAAAAAGAAAAGAATTTGGTTATTTATTGCAATGATTACGGTATTGTCTTTAGTTGCTTGTGGAAAATCAGAAGAGTCTTCAACAAAAATAGTTGAAGAAAACAATAGTAAATCATCAGGTGAAAATAGTGAAGAAGACAAAGATGTGTTTGAATCTTCATCAAGCAAAGAAGAGGAGGTTCAACCTTCTCAAAATTTGTTGGATAAAAACAAAGAGTTTAAATATGAAGATGGTTCGGTTGTCATGACACTTACAAAAGCCGAATTTACAAAGAAATTTGGAGCATCAAACGCTGATCCAGAAGATACTTGGGCAAACCATGAGATTACCATTGATTCGGAAATTTATCTTCACTTAACTGGAACCATTAAAAACGATACAACTGACTTATTTTCTTTTGGGAATAAGCTTGGGGAAATTAATTTTTCTTTGTTATACGATGGGAAACATACATTTGAGAACACAAGTTCAGCAGAAGAAGAAAACGGGACAAAATTAGGCGCTTCAAGTATCGATGCATTAACGGAAGGGAATATCCATGTTTACTTTCAAGTACCAAAGACGGTCTCTGAATCAGACAAACCTTTAGTTTTAACAGTAACATTGGGTGACGAACCTTTTGAAATTCAGTTGCGTTAATAACATATAGTTCAACGTCAAGTTAAGATATATATTAGGTACAATGAAAGAGAGCAACTAAGGCATTAATCCAAATTGGGTTAATGCTTTTTTGGTTCATGTTGTTTAAAGTCGTTATTTGTCGAACAACAAAGTATTAGATTAGTTTCCTTTTTTAGTATAATAGTCCTATTATTGTTGATTAAGAGGGAGACGTCTATGAGTAAGAGTATAAAATTAAAAATGATTGTTATTTTCTCCAGTTTAATATTGCTATCTGGAATCGTAACTAGCTTTGTATCCTTTCAAACGTCCAAAAATGTTATTACAAGTTCATTAGGGGATCAAGCACTTTCCATTTCTGAAAATGCTGTTAAAGTGATTGATTTGGATCAATATGAGGAAATCTCACTAGATTCAGGGGAAACGGATTACTATTATGAACTAAGAGATAATCTAAACGAAATAAGAGAAACCAATGGTTTGGTCTATTTATATACAATGGGTCGACAAGAAAAAGAAGGAGAATTTGAATATTACTATATGGTTGATGGTATGCTACAAGATGCCTCAGCATTAGGCGATGTCGAAGAGGGCGTAGATGATTACCCCTTGATGGTGAAGGCTTTTGAAACGGGCAAGTCACAGGTTGGGGAATTGACTTATTCAGAAGAGTATGGTGCCTTAGTTTCAGCCTATATCCCTATCAAATCGGATTCTGGAGAATTAATCGGGATTTTAGGTGCTGATTTAGATGCTAGTTTGGTGTATTCGTCACTACAGGCGAGCAAAATAAAGTTAATTTGGATGACAGTTGGAATTGTTTTATTGAGTATATTATTAATTTTCATAGCCACAATGTCACTAGTCAATCCGCTAAAACATTTAGCCAAGAAGGTCGAATTAGTTGGAAAAGGTGATTTAACGGTTACGATTGAATCCAATAGGAAAGATGAAATTGGAAGTTTAACAGATTCATTTAATCACATGCTTCAAGAATTAAAGAGGATGATTGCGGTAATCAATCAAAGCTCGGTAACAATGAGTGGAACAACGTCTCAATTGTTAGTAAGTGCGAACGAAACAAAAGGGGCAAGTAATGAAATATCGGTAATCATGGAGCAAATGGCCTCTCAGGTAGACACTCAATATAAGAGCCTAGATGATAGTGCAAAAATCATTGAAGAAGTGTCAGAGAATATCAATGATATTGCCGTTAACTCATCCGTTGTTACGGAACTTTCTTCCAAGACACAAGGCGAAATTGAGGTAGGCAATCAAAAGGTGAATGATCTAGTGGAGCAAATGAACACCATTAGTCATTCAGTTAATGAATCATCAAACTCCATCATGGCATTACTAGCACATTCCAAAGATATTGAGTCCATTGTAGAAATTATCCAAGGGATCGCTTCTCAAACGAATTTACTTGCGTTAAATGCAGCGATTGAAGCAGCGCGCGCGGGAGAAGCAGGTAAAGGCTTTGCGGTGGTTGCTGATGAAGTGCGTAAGCTAGCTGAGCAATCCGAAAGTTCAACGGTTAATATACGAAACATTATTGAAAAAATAAATAGTGATACGAATGTAACAGCAGAGAAAATGAAGATTGTTTTAGACGATGTAAAAGAAGGAATCCATTCGGTAGGAGAAACGGGAATGGTTTTTAAAAACATTCTAGGGGCCATACAGGAAGTGAATGGAAAGATCCAAGAAGTGACAGCAACGTCTGAAGAAATGTCTGCAGCAACGGAAGAAATCACAGCATCAGCTAAAGAGACAGCAAATATAGCCGAGCAAGCATCAACTGAAGTAAGGAAAACCGTGGATATTACATTAGAACAAGAACGTTTAGTGTTACATATGACGGAGTCTATTGAAGAGCTTGTTAAAATGGCATCAAACATGAAGGAATTAACAGGGAAATTTAAATTATAAGAGACGAACATAAAATTGTCCAAAAACCTTGTCGTAAAATATTGTCTACTTCCAAGTCCTTTAAGATAATGTTCTTAAAGGACTTATTTGTAATAAGGAAGAATCATAGATAATCAAAAAGGAGAGATATATGAACTTCATCGCTAAACATTCCACTGCCATATTGTTTTCCGTAATTGTGGTAATGATCGTTAAAAATGTTCTTCCCATCTCTCAACTTTTAAAAGAAGTGTTAAGTATCGTCTCGCTCTTTGTTGTCCTAGTGGTAGTAACTATCAAGAAAAGATATAAGAGAAAGTAAAGAAACGTGTCGAATATTTCCAAGGAAATTACGACTTATTTCCTCAATTATTTACACGAAACTGGGAAACGCAACAAAATAAATGGGAGAGGTAAGTTAGATTACCTCTCCCAAGACAAAAAACTAAGGATAAATTATTACAAAATTAGCGGAAGTTGCCGCCCATTGATTGTTCGGCCATTCTCACTAGGCGTTTTGTGATTTCTCCACCTACTGATCCGTTTGCACGTGCAGATGTTTCAGGTCCTAAATTTACACCAAATTCACTAGCAATTTCGTACTTCATTTGTTCAAGTGCTTGCTCAGCCCCAGGTACTACTAATTGATTAGAGTTATTTCCACGGTTGTTTCTGTCCATTTCAATCTCTCCTTTTCGTTGGTGTAGCTATATATTTTGCACCTTTTGAAAAAATATACATTCATATAAAAAAAAGAAAAAATACGGTTCCGTTTTTTTTCAAAAACAATAAAAATGTAAGTTGAAATGAGTGCCAATTTGTTTATTTGGGTGGAGATAACATATACAATTTATCTTACAAAAAAATAAGCGGAGGTTTTCCGGTTATACTGCAGAGTAGAGCTCTTTTTAGGGTATATAAGGGGAGATTTTCCGATTATGCAAAGTGAAATTGCCCATTCTTCCGTTTTTTGAGCCAATAGCCGGAATCTCTCCGTCTATTTCTGCTATTTTCATTGCTATTAGATAAGTTAAGAGGAATTTCTCCGCTTAATTATCAACCCTGCTGAAGCCCGCCTTAATGTCCGCTCTTTTGGGATGGGAGATTAGTTCAACAAGAAATCAAAGATGGATATTAAAAATGGCTCAGTATTGTAAACTGAGCCATTCAGGTCAAATGGGGCTACTTTTTTGATTTTACTAATCTGTGACCAGAAAAGGGCGTTTTACGATACTGATACCGAACTTTTGCTTTTGTTCTGCTGAATAGCAGCAACCGAAACGGCTTTGGCCACCATTTTTGCCACTCTTTCATCCAGTGCGCTAGGAATGACATGGTCGGCTTTTAAATCTTTTTCTGAAACAGCTTCTGCAATCGCATAAGCGGCAGCCAATTTCATTTCTGTTGTAATATCCTTTGCTCCCACATCCATGGCGCCTCGGAAAATGCCAGGGAAGGCAAGTAAGTTATTTACCTGGTTCGGGTAATCGGATCGACCCGTTCCTACGATAGCGGCACCTGCAGCAAGGGCTTCTTCTGGGTAAATCTCTGGGATCGGGTTTGCCATAGCAAACACAATCGGATCCTTCGTCATAGATTGGATATGTTCTGGCTTCATAGCACCGGGTCCAGATACTCCAATAAACACATCTGATCCATGGATCGCATTAGCTAATGTTCCGCGAACTCTTTTTAAATTGGTCACTTCTGCCATCTCTTGTTGGGCTGAATTCATCCATCTTTCGCCTTTGCTGACCACACCTTCAAGGCTTACAAGGGTGATGTCTTGAAATCCTGCCTGCATCAAAAGCTTGGCAATCGCAATTCCAGCTGCTCCTGCCCCGTTAATCACAATTTTAAGGGACCGGTGCTGTTTATTGACTACTTTTACTGCATTGATTAACGCAGCAAGAACGACAATGGCTGTACCGTGTTGATCATCGTGAAAAACGGGGATATCAAGTTCTTGCTTTAATCGTTCTTCAATTTCAAAGCAACGAGGAGCGGAAATATCCTCAAGATTTACTCCTCCAAAACTAGGAGATAGTGCCTTAATGATTCCGACAATCTCATCCACATTTTTCGTATCTAAACAAAGTGGAAAAGCATCTACATTGGCAAACTTTTTAAAAAGAAGAGCTTTTCCTTCCATAACAGGGAGGGCTGCCTTTGGTCCGATATCGCCCAAGCCTAAAACGGCTGTCCCATCTGACACAATAGCAACCATATGTCCTCTAGATGTTAACACATCGACTTGCTCTGGATTCTCCACTATTGCTTTACAAACGTCCGCTACTCCAGGTGTATATACGAGACTCAGTTGTTCCTCAGTAGTTACATCAATTTTGCTGACAATCTCAATTTTTCCCAAATGTTTTTTATGAAGCTTAATGGCTTCCTCTTTTAGATTTATCAATGATATCTACCCCTTTGGTAATCGCTTTCAATCTTTCTACATCGTAATGAAAATGACCAAGGTTTGATAGATTTTGTAACTATACAACTTTTTTAAATTAAAAAAAGTGGAAATGCACTTTTTAAAGATACATGTCCACTTGGTTTAGTTTTTCTACTTGTAGTGTATATAAATATACCGGTCTACCAATTCCGTAGGTTAATGATTCCTTTAATACACCTAGCTGGGTTAAGAACTTTAAATATTTCCTTACTGATACACGGGAGATATACGTACTTTCTGAAATATCATCAGTAGAGAAAGGGTGTGTTCCTTTTGTTTTCATCATCTCTACTACAACTTGTAGAGTGCTGCTCGTTAATCCTTTGGGTAAATCAATGATCGGTTCTTCAACCTGAGTTTGCTCTGTACTGAGAATTCGATCATCAAGATCTTCTTGTTTAAGCACGGCATGACTAGCAAAAAACATATATTTATCTTGAAACTTCAGCAGTGCTTGTTGAAATCGATCAAACTCAAATGGTTTGATTAAGTAGTCAACGGCACCGAGCCTAAGCGCCGTTTGAACTTTATCCTTCTCCCCGGCAGCGGTAATGAGGATCACATCTGTTTCTATAAGGTGTTCTCTTATATATTTTAGCAAAACTAGTCCGCTATCACCTGGCATATACACATCTAGTAAAATAAGTTCAACGGATTCCTTTTGAAGAAAGATGATCGCATCCTTTACATTATGTACCATGCCTGAGAGACGAAATCCTTTCATATCTTGGAGAAAACGTTTATTAATTTCAGCAACCATCGGATCATCTTCAACGATTAGAACCTTTATCATGATTCCACCTCTTTGCTTTTATAAGGTATTTTTATATAAATATTGGTTCCTAACATCCATTTCGAGTCGATTTGGAGTTCGCCACCGAGCGTTTGGACGCTCTTTTCCACTAAGTGTAGTCCATAGCCTCGGTTGTCTCCTTTAGTGGAGTAACCTTTTTCAAAGATTCGTTCCTGCGTTTCAACAGATATTCCCGGTCCGGAGTCCATCACTTCCATGTCTAGCCACTCACCATCATAGCTAAAACTCACTTCAAGCGTTTTTTCTTCGCAATCGACCATTGCCTCAATCGCATTATCGATCACATTCCCGAGAATAGTGATCAGCTCATGTGTGGTTGTTTGCTCGGCAGGTTCAGGAATGACGGTCCCAGTTTCAATCGTGAGATCGACGTTTTGTTCCCTGGCATAACTCAATTTTCCAAGAATAAACCCTCCGAGAGCAGGGTCCTTGAAATGTTCGGTGATGTTTCCAAATTCTTGGTTTCTGTAACTGACCAAAGTACGAATAAAATCGGTGAGTTCACTGTAAGACTTTAACTCGATCATTCCTCGAATCACATGTAGACGATTCATAAATTCATGTGATTGGGCACGAAGCGCATCGGTATAGGTTCTAACTCCTGTTAATTGCTCAGCGAGCTGATTGATCTCTGTTTTATCACGGAAGGTGGAAATAGCTCCTACTACTTGTCCATTAACCAACAGTGGGACACGATTGACGAGAATCGAGACTCCATTAATGTTCTGTTCCTCATCTAGTTCAGGCTCACCTGTTTGTAACACTCGATCCAATCCGGTGGAAGGCATATAGTCGTGAATGTTCATCCCCACTGGATTAGAATCTAGGCCAGCTTTTTGAAAAATTTGAAGGGCGGACTTGTTGACGAGTGTGATCGTCGATTGATGATCCACCGCAATAATTCCTTCATGAACGGATTGTAGCATCGTGCTTCTTTCCTCTGTGATCTTTGCTATGGCAAAAGGCTCTAGCCCAAGTAGTGTCCTTTTAATATATCTCGCTAGTAAAATAGCGCCGATTACACCGACCAATAGTCCAAAAAACGTAACGATCAATATGTTCCGATGGCTTCGTCCGAGTGCAGTCTCTACACTTTTTAGCGATATTCCGACTGCCACTACTCCGATTTGTTCGTTATTTTTATTGTAAATGGGCGTAAATGCACGTACTGATTCACCTAACGTACCCTTTGAGATGGACACATACTCTTTTCCTTTTAGCGCCTGCTTTTCATCTCCTCCCACAAAATGCTTTCCGATTTCGTCCGGGTTTGGATGTGTTCTCCGTATGCCCTTCATATCCATCACCACAACGAACATCATTTCTGTGGCTGTTTGAATATCATTTGTATAGTCTTGAACGGAGTTGGAGTACGTTCTGTTTTCTAACGCGTCTATGACTATATGAGACTTTGAAACGGTTCTTGCGACGATCCTCGCTTTTTCCTCTGAATTGGCTTGTATGCTTTTACTAACTGAATGGCTGATTAATAGGTCAGTGATCATCAATGAAATGAGGACAACCAGACAGACAAGGAAGATGATTACCGTACTAAGTTTAAAACGTACATGCCGTATACGCACTTTCGTAACCTCCAAACCAAGGACTGTTGTTATTTTTACACTATAAAATGAAATCGCTTTAAAATAAAGGATTTGTTTTCGGAAGAGCCTCAATAACCTCATTACTATGTTGCTTACATTAATTACAAAAAGATTTTATAAGTTTTATTAACTATTCTTAGTTTTCGCAAAATTGTAACATGTGTTTAACAGAGTGAATGAAATCGTTTTCAAAATAATTTTATTTTAGGAGGAGACCACATGAGAATTAATTTTAAGAGTCTTACCACTCAAGTAATTCTAGGTATTATATTGGGGATCACCGTCGGGTTTGTGTTTCCGGAGATTGGATCACAGTTAAAAGTGATCGCTGATATATTTATTAAGCTAGTAAAAATGGTCATCGCACCAATTATTTTCCTAACGATTGTCATCGGGATTGCAGGCATGGGGGATTTAAAGAAGGTTGGAAAAATTGGTGGGAAAGCCCTGCTATATTTTGAAATCGTCTCAACGATTGCGTTAGCAATTGGAATTATCGTTGCGAATGTGATTAAAGCGGGTAAGGGGATTGATGCGGAGGCAGGGAAGGGAGATATCTCTCAATACACAAAGGCTGCTGAAGAAACGAGTCACGGATTTATGGACTTTGTTGTTTCCATCATTCCTGATAGCTTTATTGGTGCGTTTGCGAATGGTGAACTGCTACCTGTCCTTTTATTGGCTTGTATGTTTGGAATTTCTCTTGCTCATTTAGGAAAGAAAGGGAAACCAGTTATTGAGTTTTTTGAAAAGATCACAGAGGTGTTCTTCGGCATTGTAAATATCATCATGAAGGTTTCTCCGTTCGCTGCATTTGGAGCAATGGCGTATACGATTGGTGAATTCGGAATTGGCTCACTTGTTTATCTTGGAAAGCTGATGGGATCGGTTTATATCACCATGGCCCTATTTATTGTTCTTATTCTTGGTGGAATTGCTAAAATGTTCGGATTCAGTATCTTTAAGTTTATTGCATACATTAAAGAAGAAATTCTTCTTGTGATAGGGACTTCCTCGTCTGAAGCGGCTCTTCCTAAAATGATGGAAAAGCTTGAGAAGTACGGTTGCTCCAAGCCAGTGGTAGGACTTGTTCTTCCAACGGGGTATTCCTTTAATCTAGATGGAACCTCCATTTACCTGTCAATGGCTGCATTGTTTATTGCTCAAGCCTATGGAGTAGATCTAAGTATTTGGCAACAGCTGACACTTCTAGGGGTATTGATGCTTACATCGAAAGGAGCTGCAGGTGTTACCGGTTCAGGCTTTGTCACGCTAGCTGCGACACTAGCCGTATTCCCTTCGATTCCAGTAGAAGGTATGGCACTTATCCTTGGGGTTGACCGCTTCATGTCAGAAGCACGAGCTATCACGAACCTTATCGGTAACGGTGTTGCAACGGTTGTTATTTCAAAGACAGAAGGGGAGTTTAAACCCGTTCAAGAGGTTGAGTCTAAGGTGAATAAAAAGGAAATCACTGCATAGATATTTTCGGGTGCTTTCTTCAGAAAAGATGTATGGATTTTGTCATACGTCTTTTCTTTATTTGTTAATGTTTCTAAGATGGTCAGTTGGCGGAACAGGTTAAAAGCACCCGAGCTGATAAATAGACGGATAAATTCCGCTTAATTAGAAATTATTATTAAAAAAGGGTTAAATAGGCGGAGAGATTCCGACTATTGGCTCGAAAACTTCGAAAATAGGAGATTTTGCATTGCATAACCGGAAAACCTCCCCTTATTTACCCCCAAACGAGGCTCCATTCTGCATCTAACCGGAAATTCTACGCTTATTTTTGCTGGTCACTCGATGAGGGACAAGACAAATTTTAGAAGAAAGTGACTTTTATCTCCAAAAGTCCAAGAGTACCTCATTTTGATGAATGCTGACAGGATGGAGAGGTTAAAATGTTGTAGAAAGAAAAAAATGGATTGACAAATGTAAGAATTCTATTAATCTAAAAATAGTTCTATCCCCAAGTTATTCTCAAAAGAGTCTTTTTCCTTAACTACTCCGCATGTCTTTATTTGTCGTTTACAATTCTCCAACCACATTAAACTTCTTTTTCACTCGCATTTACACTTATAAAGTTTATTTATCCGAAGTTCAACTGAATAAATAATTGAACGATTCATTCGTAGCACCGATTATTAAATGCCCATGTTGTGGATGTTCTACATCAGTATTTAGATAGGAGGAAAGATGTTATGGGATTTGAAGAAGAATACCAGGCCTTTTTGAATGCTCACTTGCAGGCAAGAACCGGTGAACGGTTGCGACGTTTACAAGAAGGTCACAATCAGGCTGAAATGGTGTTTTTGAAGCAAGTGTGGTGGCCTTTATATCACCATTTCAAGTATCTTCATCCAGAATATGAAGTTGATGATTTCAAGGATGGCAAAAGGTATTTGGATTTTGCTTATATTCGTCCAGCCGTCCGGAATTGCCTGGAAGTCGACGGGTATGGCCCGCACCTAAAGAGCATAAGCAGATGGCAATTTTCTGACAGCCTGGAACGTCAAAACCAGCTGGTGATTGATGGATGGACTGTGATCCGCTTTTCCTATGACCAAGTGAAAGAGCAGCCCCGTCGATGCCAGCAGATTGTTCAGCAAGTGATTGGCCGATGGCTGGGTGATGAACTAGACCAGACATCTCTGTCCTTTCTAGAAAAGGAAGTGCTTCGGCTAGCGATTCGAAAAGGAGAAGTTATATCCCCTAAAGAAGTTGAGAAGTATTTGAAGCTAAGTGACAAGACGGTAAAAAAAATACTTTCTCAACTGGTCGCTAAAAAAATGCTGATTCCCGCATCTGGGACTAGGAGGGTTCGCACTTATAGGTTGGGCGATCAGGTTAAGCAGCCTATCTGATCAATAGACGGAGAAATTTCGCTTAAGTAGTAAATAATATAAAAAAATAGTCCTAATAGACGAAGAAATTCCGCCTATTACCCCGAAAAACGTAAAAATAGATGGTTTTGCTTTGCTTAACCGGAAAACCTCCCCTTATTATCCCCAAACGAGGCTCCATTTTGCATCTAACCGGAAATTCTCCGCTTATTTACTGGATACCAATAACGATGCCAATACAACTGTATTTTATAAATTAACGCTCCCCTTAATTAAGTTGAGTCAGCATATAGATTCAGGCTTAACAAAATCTCCTTCGTAAAGGCGTTCACCCATACCGAATAGGCTGGCGCCGCATATCCTTTTATTGTATTTAAATACAATAGAGGAGGAATTACCTTGAATAATGAACATCAAATGTTAACACATGATGTAAGAATTCGTCCTGGCTTTGGATTCGGTCGACCTGGTTTTGGATTCGGCAGACCAGGATTTGGATTTGGTAGACCAGGTTTCGGTCGTCCTGGCTTTGGAGGTTTTGGTCTAGGCTTCTTAGGAGGTCTTGCTGCAGGTGCATTATTAACTCCAGGTCCTGGTTTTGGATATGCGTACCCTTATCCTTACCTTTATTATCCGCCTTATCCGTATCCTTATTATTATTAATAATGTAAAAACGTTTTCGCAGTAACGGCTGTTTCGTAAACAGCCGTTTTTCTATGTAAAATGAAATTCCTTTCTCTAAAAATACATATTTTGTATGATATGGTAGTCTTATATAATAGTGAGATGATGTTGGAAACAAGATTTATTATCTTACCAATTCATACCCCTAGTAGTATAATAAAGGAATCAGTACAATGGAAGAAAGGGGATTAGAATTATGTCAACTAAAACTGAAAACCATCCATCCTGGGTGTACCCATACATTGACTCCAAAGAAAAGCAACAAGCATTATACAAACGAACGCTTCTGATTGTCGTGTTATCTCAAATTTTTGGAGGGGCGGGGCTTGCATCGGGCATCACTGTGGGGGCGCTTCTTGCCAAGGATATGCTTGGGACGGATAGCTTTTCAGGTCTTCCGGTTGCATTGCTGACATTAGGGTCTGCGGGTTCGGCATTGCTAGTTGGTCATCTTTCTGACCGATATGGACGCCGCTTTGGTTTAGCTGCTGGCTTTTTAGCGGGAGGACTTGGAGCAATAGGTGTAGTCCTTGCTGCGGTAGCTAGCAATATCATCCTCCTTTTTGCTTCTCTGTTAATCTATGGAGCAGGAACGGCAACGAATTTACAGGCGCGCTATGCAGGGACTGATTTAGCCAATGCAAAACAACGAGCAACAGCCATTAGTATTGCGCTAGTGTCCACAACGTTTGGAGCGGTTGCGGGCCCGAACTTGGTTGGTCCCATGGGAGAGTTTGCTGCCTCAATCGGGGTACCGACATTAGCTGGTCCCTTCCTATTAGGTGCGGCTGCCTTCATCTTAGCGGGACTTATGATTCTTATTTTTCTACGACACGATCCACTTATTGTAGCGAAGGCGATTGCTAAGAGAGAGAGTCAAAACAATCACCTTAACAAGGAGACTGCCGTAACGGCTATTAATAAAAAAGGAATCATTGCGGCTGCAACCATCATGGTGCTAACTCAAATAGTCATGGTAGCGATTATGACGATGACCCCCATTCATATGGGGCATCATGGCCATGGTTTACAAGAGGTAGGGATGGTTATTGGCTTTCATATCGGTGCCATGTACCTGCCATCTCTTTTAACGGGGATGCTTGTTGACAAGGTAGGACGGATCTCCATGGCGATTGCAGCAGGTAGCATTTTACTTGCCGCAGGGGTTATGGCTGCATTTGCTCCGACGGATAGCATGTTTGTTCTAACGGTCGCTCTTATTCTTTTGGGACTCGGTTGGAATATCGGTTTGATTAGTGGAACGACGATTTTAGTGGATGCGACAAGTCTTTCCACGCGTGCGAAGACACAAGGGACTATTGATGTTCTTGTTGCGTTATCAGGTGCATCAGGTGGGGTGCTTTCTGGGGTAGTGGTTGCGTATTCTAGCTATGCAACACTTTCTATTGCAGGAGGAATTCTTTCGTTACTGCTTATTCCGGTGGTGATGTGGTCGTTAAAGCAGCCTTTAGTGGAGGAGCAGCTTAATCAAAAGGTAGGAATTTAGAAAACAAAAAGGGATCTTCCATAGGGAGATCCTTTTTCCGTCCGCATAACTAGTTAACGTAACTGAAATTATAAGTTATTTTACTAAGTGTTTACTAAGATTTATGATAAAAATTCAATTATTTTATAAAAATCTATTGAATGTAACCGTTTTTATTGATATATTCATAACAATAAGTTTAGTAAATTTTACTTAATAAAAGGCTGTGATCATATGACAACAATCAAAGACATTGCGGTGCATGCAAATGTCTCAACCGCAACGGTTTCACGAATTTTAAATAATGACCCTACGCTTTCTGTTTCTGATATCACACGTAAAAGAGTTCAGGAAGTTGTTCATGAATTAAATTATAAGCCTGCTAGAAAAAAGAGTGTGAAAGCGGAAAAGGGTACGGAAACACACAATATTGGGCTTTTACTAACTACAACAAAGGAAGAGGAGGCACGAGATCCATATTTTATGAGCATCCGTAATGGAGTTGAAATGGCTAGTGAAGAATACGGGTTAAATATTACCTCTGTTTTTAATGTTGGGTTAAGTGATATTAACTCTGTGGTCTTGTCTGGATTAAGCGGATTAATCGTTATCGGTAGAGTGAACGTTGAAGAACTGCAAGATGTTTACTTCGATAACAAGAAAATAGTTTTTATCGACTCAGTTCCAGAGCAAAAGGGATATGACGTGGTGATCTCAGATTTAGAAAATGCTACCGATGAAGTGCTCAAACATCTATTTGAGTTAGGACATAAGGATATTGCCTATATGGGTGGAGGAGTCTTCTTTAAGGGCTTATACAACCAAGAGTTTGTAGGGGATGAGGATGCTCGTAAGCTAGCGTATGAAAAAATCATGAAGGAAAAAGGTTTCTATCAAGAAGAACGTGTGCTAGTGGGAGATTGGAGTCCCAATGGGGGCTATGTTCTAATGAATCAACTCATCGAGTCGGGACAGTTACCAAGCGCAGTGGTTTGTGCTTCAGACCCAATGGCTCTCGGGGCCTTTCGAGCCTTGCATGAAGCGGGGATCAAGGTTCCTGAAGATATATCCATCATTAGCTTTGACGATATTGATGCAGCTGCTTATCTCCAACCAGCCCTTTCAACTGTGAAAATCCATTCTTTTGAAATGGGGAAAACAGCAGTGAAACTTCTGCAAGACCGAATAAAAGGAAGAGAGCTTCCAATGAAAGTAATTCTTCCAACTGAACTCATCCTAAGGGAAAGCACAGAAATAAAAAAGGCATGAACATGATGTTGGTTCCTAATAAAAATTGATTATAGGGGGATTTTTTCATGAAAAAGACAATTGCAATTCTTTCTGCTGGTGTATTATCAATGTCTCTTCTAGTTGGTTGTGGTGGAGGGGATGCAGCTTCATCTGATGGCAAAGTAAAGATTGAGTTTTTCCATCATAAGCGTGAAGGAATGGAAACCATTGATAAGCTGATCGCTAAATTTGAAAAAGAAAATCCAAATATCGATGTGGAGCAAGCGAGTCCGCCTGAGCCATCCACTGTTTTAAGAACAAGAGTTTCTAAGAGTGATATTCCTGATATTATCGGAGTCGGTGGGGATATGACCTATAAGGATCTTTCCGAAGCTGGAGTTTTTACCGATATCTCTGATGATAAAAGTTTGGAAAAGATTCAACCAGCATACGTACAGATGCTAAAGGATGTGTCTGGCCTTGATGAAGTATATGCAATTCCATTTGCTACGAATGCGGTAGGAGTCATTTACAATAAGGCTATTTTTACAGAGCTTGGTCTAGAAATTCCGAACACATGGGATGAATTTATTGATGTCTCTGAAAAAATTAAAGCAGCAGGGAAAACTCCTTTCTTCCATACATATAAAGATGCATGGACAACATTGCCTTCATTTAATGCCCTAGTTGCGAACACACAAGGTGATGATTTCTACTCAGAATTAAACAAGGGCAATATTCTTGCTGGTGAAAGATACGAGGAAGCTGCGGAAAAGATGATCCAATTAACAGAATATGGTCATAAAAATCAGCAAGGTGTTGGCTACAATGATGGAAACACAGCCTTTGCTAACGGAGAAGCAGCCATGTACTTACAAGGTGTGTGGGCGATTCCCGAAATTAAAAAGGCAAACCCGGATCTTGAGCTAGGAGTATTTCCTTTCCCTGCTACCAACAATGCGGACGAAGTGAAAGTGATATCTGGTGTGGATCTGATCTTAGGCTTAGCTGCATCTTCTAAACATCCTGAAGAAGCGAAAAAGTTCATTGAATTCCTATTAGAAGAAGAAAATGCGAAGCAGTATATTCAGGAACAAAACTCGTTTTCTGCTTTAAACGGGATCACGCAGGATGACCCATCTGTTGCAGATCTAAAAGCTAGCTTTGAGAAGGGTGCTTTAACGGATTTCCCTGACCACTATATTCCTACGGGAGTGGCACCAGAGAAAACGCTACAAACATTAGTACTTGAGAAAGATGTGGATGCGTTCCTTGAAAAACTGCAAAAAGATTGGGAAAAAGTACAGGATCGTAAATAAATATTTAGGAGGAGAAATTGGGATTCCCAATTTCTTTTTCCTTACATTGGGAGTGAAAAACTGATGAAAGAAGACAACCCTGCTATTCAAGCACAGAATATTTCTCCTAAGGTTGCTAATAAAACAAAGAGAAAAATTAAGTCTAGAGAATTGACCTACTACTTCATGGTGTTACCAGCCGTAATTCTTTTTGCGGCGTTTCACACATTCCCGGCTCTACAGGGAATTTATTATTCTTTTACGAATTGGAATGGAATCAGCTTAGATTATGATTTTGTTGGATTGAAGAACTATATCAATCTATTTAAAGATGTAACCGTACTTGATTCATACCTTTTCACCTTTAAGTTCGCTATTTTTGCTGCGATTCTTGTAAATATCATTAGTTTGGCAGTCGCCATCGGATTAAACTCGAAAATTAAAGGGCGAAACTTTTTTAGAGCCGTTTATTTCTTGCCGAATGTGTTAAGTGTATTGATCGTCGGATTTATCTTTAACTTCTTTTTCACCAATATCCTTCCTGATCTGGGTGAAAAATACAAAATTGAGTTTTTAACAACCAATATTCTTGGTAGCGCAGACTTTGCCTGGATTGGAATTTTACTTGTGTTTGTATGGCAGGCTTGTGCATTTAATATCATTTTATATCTATCAGGCTTACAAACGGTTCCTTCTGAGCTTTATGAAGCCTCTAGCCTGGATGGAGCAAATAAGTGGCAACAATTTTGGAAGGTGACCTTCCCGATGATTGCTCCATTTTTCACGATTAACATGGTGTTATCGATGAAGAATTCTTTGATGGTATTTGATCAGATTGTGGCGATGACCGGAGGAGGGCCTGGGAACTCGACTACATCAATCTCATTACTCATTTATACTGGCGGGTTTAGTGGTGGAGAGTTTGCCTTCCAGTCTGCGAATGCAGTGATTTACTTTATTGTGATTATGCTAATCTCAGTGTTTCAGTTAAAAATTTTACAAAAAAGGGAGATGGATATGTGATGGAAAAAAGAACAAATTGGCCGGTAACGATACTCATCACTTTAGGCTCCTTACTCATCATTTTTCCGTTGTATATGGCTATCTCCATTGCGATGAAAAATCCTCAAGAGCTGGCTCAGTCAGCCTTGTCTTTCCCGATGAACTGGCACTGGGACAATTTCACGAGAGCGATCGAAGCGACTAACTTCTTTAGTGCCTTGAAAAATAGTACGATTATTACGATTTTTACATTAGTATTCACGATTCTATCAAACTCCATGGTTGCGTATGCAATTGCTAGAAATATGCATCGTAAGCTGTTTAAAACGCTGTATTTCTATTTCGTCAGTGCTTTGTTTATTCCGTTTCCCATTATCATGTTACCGGTTGTGAAACAAACGTCTGCACTAGGTTTGAATAATCCGGCTGGCTTGATTCTTCTTTATGTAGTGTACGGAATGGCAATGAATATCTTTATTTATGTAGGCTATATTCGTTCCATTCCACAAGAGCTTGAAGAAGCGGCCATTGTTGATGGATGCAGCACCTGGGGAGTGTTCTGGAAGGTGATTTTCCCATTGCTGACACCGATCAATGCGACAGTAGGAATCTTAACCTGCCTATGGGCTTGGAATGATTTCTTGCTTCCGTTAATTATTTTAAGTGATTCGGCTGACGCAACACTTCCACTCGTGCAATATGTGTTCCAAACGGAATTTGGAACGGATTATAATTTGGCATTTGCTTCTTATTTATTAGCGCTAGCTCCAATGGTTCTCGTGTATTTATTTGCACAAAGATGGATCATTGGTGGAGTGGTAAAAGGTGCGATCAAGTAAATTATTCAGTTAGGAGTTGTACTCAACATGGGAATTCAATATCGTTCGGAAGATAGCCTCTTTCATTTGCAGGCAAAAGATACAAGTTATGTGATACAAATCGCGAAAGGTGGCTATTTGCTTCATTTGTACTGGGGTAAGAGAATTAAGGCATACCGTCATTCGAATTATATCCAACAGGTAGACCGTGGGTTCTCTGGAAATCCTTATGAACAAAAGGAGGATCGTACGTTTTCATTAGATACCTTGCCACAGGAATACCCTCAATACGGAAATACGGATTTTAGAAAGCCTGCTTACCAAATTCAATTGCCAAACGGGTCGACGGTCTCTGACTTACGTTATGATTCGCATGTGATTTTTAAAGGGAAAAAGATGCTTGAGGGTCTGCCAGCTACCTATGTGGAGGACGAAAACGAAGCGGAGACTCTAGAGATCACCCTGAAGGATCCGGTAGCGGGGCTAACTGTTATCCTGAGCTATACAGTGTTTGAACAGTTGAATGTGATTACGAGGTCGGTCAGATTTAAAAATGATAGCTCAGAAAATATGAATCTCTTGAGTGCGCTAAGTATGAGCGTTGATTTTATGGATGCAGACTTTGATTTCTTACATCTTCACGGTGCGCATGTGAAGGAAAGACATATTGCCAGACAGCCTCTTCGTCACGGCATTCAGTCCATTGAAAGTGCAAGAGGAGCAAGCTCTCATCAGCATAATCCGTTTATCGCTTTGTTACGAAAAGGGACAACGGAAGATGTAGGCGAAGTGTACGCATTTAATTTCGTGTATAGTGGGAATTTCCTGGCTCAGGCAGAAGTGGATCAATTTAGTACCACCCGAGTGACGATGGGAATTAATCCATTCGATTTCAGTTGGAAACTGGAAGGTGGGGAAGAGTTTCAAGCTCCTGAGGTCGTCATGGTGTATTCCTCATCAGGTGTAGGTGATATGTCTAGAACCTTCCATGACCTTTATCGTTCACGACTAGTAAGAGGAACGTTTAGAGATAAAGAGCGTCCGATTTTAGTAAACAACTGGGAAGCGACGTATTTTGACTTTGATGCAGATAAAATTATGGATATTGCCAAAGCAGGAAATGAGTTAGGTATTGAGCTTTTTGTATTGGATGATGGTTGGTTTGGAAAAAGAGACAATGACAAGACATCATTAGGCGATTGGTTCGTTGATCAAAACAAGCTCCCTAAAGGATTAAATCATCTTGCCAACGAAGTAAATTCGTTAGGAATGCAGTTCGGTTTATGGTTTGAACCTGAAATGATCTCTGTGGATAGCGACCTGTATCGCGAGCATCCAGATTGGTGTCTACATGTGCCGCATCGTCCAAATTCAGAAAGCAGAAATCAATTAATTCTTGATTTTTCAAGGGAGGATGTATGCGAGGAGATTACCAAAAGGGTATGTGATATTCTGGCAAGCGCCCCAATCTCTTATGTGAAATGGGATATGAACCGTCATATGACAGAAATCGGCTCCGCTCTTCTTCCACCGGACCGTCAAAGAGAGACGGCGCATCGATACATGCTTGGGTTGTATCAGGTGATGGAGAAGATTACTTCATCTTTCCCAGATGTGCTATTCGAAAGCTGTTCAGGTGGTGGAGGGAGATTTGACCCTGGCATTCTATACTATATGCCTCAAACGTGGACGAGTGATAACACAGATGCCATTTCTCGCTTGAAAATTCAGTATGGAACGAGCCTTGTGTATCCAATCGTATCGATGGGATCTCATGTATCGGCTGTTCCGAACCATCAAGTAGACCGAATCACCTCACTAGATATTCGAGGGGATGTGGCGATGTCAGGAAACTTAGGATACGAACTCGACTTAACCAAGCTGCCGGCAAGTGAAAAAGATGTGGTTAAAAAGCAGGTGGAATCATACAAGGAAATCAGAGGACTGGTCCAATTCGGACATTTTTACCGTCTATTAAGTCCATTCGAAGGAAACGAAACGGCGTGGTTATTTACGAATGATGATCAATCGGAAGCTCTCGTTTTCTATTTCTCGGTTTTAGCAGAACCTGCGGCACCATTGAAATTTTTAAAGGTAACTGGTATTGATCCAAACAAGCAATATCAGTTGGTTGGGACGGACCAAGTATTTGGTGGAGACGAGCTTATGTATGTGGGTTTGAGTATTCCAGTGGAGCTTAGAGGAGATTTTCAAAGTTATAGTTGGTATTTGAGGGAAAAATAATTATATAGAGAAAAACATTTTTTGCTAATAGGTAGCAGTAGATTCGGGAAGAATCTACTGCTTTTTTTATGGAAACGAAAACCCCGGGCTAGGCCCGGGGTTCCAAAAAGCTTTCAGCGTGGTATTAAAAAAACTTCCCCGTGGTGCTAAAATATTTTTGGTTCGCCAACCAAAATACCAGCACGGAGGAAGTCCCATGTCTAAAGACAATAATAGTTTAGCACACACT